>NZ_JBNPUK010000002.1:0-798285 GCF_051168135.1 Bradyrhizobium sp. HKCCYLRH2060 | reverse complement strand
TGTCGGGGGCGCGGAAGGCGGCGGCGTTCTGCAGCGCCAGCATCGCCTGGAACAGCGGGCTGATGCCGAGCTGGCGCTGCGGCTGCAGCTCCTCGACCAGTTGCTCGAACGGCAGGGTCTGGTGCGCAAAGGCGGCGAGATCGGTCTCGCGCGCGCGCGCGAGCAGCTCGGCCAATGTCGGATCGTCACTGAGCCGCAGCCGCAGCACCAGCGTGTTGACGAAGAAGCCGATCAGGCCCTCGAACTCGCGGCGGGTGCGGTTGGCGATGGGGGTGCCGATGCTGATGTCGTCGCTGCCGCTCCAGCGCGCCAGCACGGTGGCGAAGGCGGCGTGCAGCACCATGAACAGGGTGACGCCATGGCGGCGCGCCAAGGCTTCCCAGGCCGCGACTTCGCCGGCCTCGTGGCGCAGATGCACGAAGCCCGCGGGATGGCGCGGCGTCGCCGGCCGCGGCAGGTCGAGCGGCAGTTCGAGCCGCGCCGGCGCATCGGCGAGCGCCGTGCGCCAGTAGGCGAGCTCGCGCGGAATCGGACCGTTGGGATCGGCCAGCAGCTGGCGGTGCCACAGCGCGTAGTCGGCATAGTGCACCGACAGCTCGGGCAGGCTCGCAACCGTGCCGTTGCGGGCGGCCGCATACAGCCGCGCCAGCTCGCCGAAGAAGATGCCGGACGACCAGCCGTCGAAGGCGATGTGATGGATGACCACCGCGAGCACGTGGCGCTCGGGAGCGAGCCGCACCAGCACCGCATGCAGCGGCAGGTCGCGCGACAGATCGAAGCGGTGCTGCACCAGGCCGTCGAGTCTTGCGGCGAGCGCGGCGTCGCGGTCGGCGGGCGAGAGATCGGAGAGGTCGTCGTGCAGCAGGCGGAAGGCGCCGGCCGGGCGGATGATCTGCACCGGCGCATCGGCCTTGAGCTCGACCGTGCTGCGCAGGCTCTCATGGCGTGCGACCAGGGCCTTCAGCGCGCGATCGAGCGCTTGTGGATCAAGCGCGCCATCGAGGTCGAGCGCGAAGGGAATGAGATAGGCGGCCGAGCCGCCTTCGAGCTGATCCAGGAACCAGAGCCGGGTCTGGGCGGCGGACAACGGCAGGTCGACCGGACGGGGCACGGCGACGAAGGCGGTGGCCTGATCGCCGGTCTCGCCGTCGAGGCAGGCGGCGAGGCGGGCAATGGTCGGCTGCTCGAACAGCCGGCGCAGCGGCAGCTCGCGGCCGAACTGGCTGCGCAGGCGGGAGACGAGGCGGGTGGCGAGCAGCGAGTGGCCGCCGAGCGCGAAGAAATTGTCGTCGATGCCGATGTTGTCGTGGCCGAGCAGCTCGGCCCAGATCGCGGCAAGCGCCTGCTCGGTGGCGGAGCGTGGCGCGCGATGGGGTGTCTCGGACGCAGCAGCGAGATCGGGCTCGGGCAGCGCCTTGCGGTCGAGCTTGCCGTTGGGGGTGAGCGGCAGCGCATCGAGCGTGACGAACAGCGAAGGCACCATGTAATCTGGCAGCAGGCTGCCGAGATGGCTGCACAGCTCTGCGATGGACGGCGCAACGCCGTCGCGGCCGACCACATAGGCGACGAGGCGCCGCCCTTGCGGATGCTCCTGCGGCACCACGGCGGTAGCAGCGACGCCGTCGTGACGGCGCAGCGCGCTCTCGACCTCGCCGGGCTCGATGCGGAAGCCGCGGATCTTGACCTGATGGTCGGCGCGTCCCAGGAACTCGAGCGTGCCGTCGGCGCGCCAGCGGGCGCGATCGCCGGTGCGGTACAGCCGGGTGCCCGGCGGTCCGAATGGATCGGCGATGAAGCGCTCCGCCGTCAATCCGGGACGATTGATGTAGCCCCGTGCCAAGCTCGCGCCCGCGACATAGACTTCGCCCACGACGCCCGGCGGCAGCGGATTGAGGGCGTCATCGAGAATGACGACGGAGCGATTGGCAAGAGTGCGCCCGAGCGGAAGGGGTGACGTGATCGCGGCCACGTCAGACAGAGCATGCCGCGTGACGAAGGTCGTGGTCTCCGTCGGACCATACGCGTTGGAGACCACCGTGCGGCTGTATTCGAGCACGCGGCGCACGACATCCGGCGACACGGTCTCGCCACCCGTCAGCACCTCGTGCACCCCGTCGAAGCAGTCGGGATGCTCCTCCGCGATCGCTGCGAACAGTTGATAGGTCAGGAACAGGCGCGTGACGCCATGCTGACGGATGGCCGTGGCCAGCCGGCGCGCGTCGAATGCGCCGGTTGGTCCGATCGCGATCGTGTGGCCGTGGAGCAGCGGCACGAACAGCTCGAAGGTGCTGGCATCGAAGGCGGGATTGGAATGCAGCAGGATCGTCTGCGGTCCGTCGTCGTGCCAGACCGGGTCGTCCGCGAGCGAGAGGATGTTGCGATGGCTGATGCCGACGCCTTTGGGATGGCCGGTCGAGCCCGACGTGAACATGACATAGGCAAGATCATCGGCCGCGCCGGCGACGCCGGGATCCCGATCATCGAAGGCGTCGGGACGAGGTGAAAGAATGCCGAGGCCGCCATGGCCGGCGAGCTCGGCCACGAGCGCGGGCGCGGCCAGGGCAAAGCGGGCGCCGGTCTCGCGCAGGATGAAATCGCGCCGATCCCTCGGCTGGCCCGGCTCCAGCGGAACATAGGTCGCGCCGGCCTTCAGCACCGCCAGCACGGCAATGACGAATTCACAGCAGCAGGCGAACAGCAGCGCGATCGGGTCCTGCGGCCGGACCCCGGCCGCGATCAGGTCGTGCGCGAGCGCGTTGGCGCGGCGGTCGAGATCGCGATAGGTGAGCGTATGGTCGTCGGTGCGAATGGCAATCGCGTCGGGGATGCGGCGGACCTCGGTCGCGAACCGCGTGGCAAGCGTTTCGCGCGGCGCGACCGCCGTGAGACAGGGGGGCGCGCCGGGACCATCGGCCCGCGCCAGATCGGGGGCGGCCAGCGCCAGCCGTGCCGCCGGGATTGCGGGGTCATCGACGAGCCCGCGCAGCAGCATCTCGAACGCGCCGGCCCAATGCGCAACCGTCGTCCGGGCAAACAGATCCGGATTGAACTTGAAATTGCCGAACAGCGCCTCGTTCGCCTCATACAGCTCGAGCACGAAATCGAACTGCCCGAGCTGCTGCGGAAACTGGTAGACGCGCGCTGCCAGCCCGCCCCACGTGCTCCAGCCGTCATCCGCCAGCGGCGCGATGAGCCCTTGGACGGCATGCTGTCCGCGCAACTGCAGGAAGTTGAAGCAGGCCTCGTAGACAGGGGTCCGCGCCGGATCGCGCTGCGTCTGCAGCCGCTGAGCGAGCACCGCGAATGGGTAGTCCTGATGCTCCGCCGCTTCGGCGGCCGCCCGTCTCGTGGCGTCGAGAAAGGCGGCGAGGCTCTGGCCGTCCACCAAGCGGGTGCGATGCACGACCGTGTTGACGAAATAGCCCACCGTCGGATCGAAGGCCGGCTGGGTGCGCCCGGCCACCACCGAGCCCAGCAGAATGTCGTCCTGCCCGCTCAACCGGTGCAGCAGCAGGCTGTAGGCGGCGAGCAGCACGACGGACAGCGTGGTCTCGTGGCGTCGCGCCAGCGCCTTGAGCCGTACAAGCAGCTCCGGCGCGATGGCGAGGTCGATCTGCTCGCCGCGCTGGCGGCGCTGCGCCGGCCGCGGATGATCGAGCGGCAGGTCGAGCACGGGAAGCTCGCCGGACAGCAGCCACTGCCAGTACGACCACAGCTGCTCGCCGCGCGCCCCGCCGAGCATCGTGCGCTGCCAGCGCACGAAATCCGCATAGCTGCGCTCCACGCGAGGGAGCTGAGGGACCTCGCCGCGGGCCCGTGCCTGATAGCTGCGTCCGATTTCGTCGAGCAGGATGACGATCGACTGGCCATCGATGACGATGTGATGAGCCAGCGGCAGCAGGACGTGATCCTCGCGTCCGCGGCTGATGAGCACCGCCCGGAACAGCGGGCCGCGCTCGAAGTCGAACGGTTCTTCGTAGGCGTCCTGCACCGCCCGATCGAGGGCAGCCGGGTCTGCGACCTGCACGTGGCGCAGCTCGGCCGCGCGCGGCGAGACGGTCTGGATCGGCGTCCCGCCACGCCAGGCGAAGGTGGCGCGCAGGGCAGGGTGGCGCTCGATCACATCCTGCATGGCCTGCCGCAGCGCTGCGACATCGACCGCGCCGCGAAGCCGAATGGGAAATGCGACGTGATAGGCGGTGCTGGTGGCATCCAGCTGATTCAGGAACCACAGCGCCTGCTGCCCATACGACAGGGGATGATGAGCCGCCTCGGTCCCGCGTCGGCGCAACAGTTCGGCCGCGAGTTGCCGCTTGCGCTGGAGTTCGTCGCCGTTGCCGGCGGCCGGAGTCTCGATCGGGCTGTCCTCAGCCGGCAGGCGCTCCGATTCTGCGCGGGATGGATCCCATCGATCGTTCACGATGCGTCACGCTGCAGACGGGTCGGCGGCATCTCGCTGGCGGCGGAGACTGAGCGGCCGCATGTCGGTCCAGGCACCCTCGATGAACGCGAGGCATTCCGCTTTGCCGCCCGTCGGTCCGGTCTGCCGCCATCCAGTCGGGATGTCCTTGAATTGCGGCCAGAGCGAATACTGCTCCTCGTCGTTGACCAGCACGACGAAGACGGTGTTCTCGTCGTCGAATACATTCACCATGTCGACACCAAGGGCATAGAACGGCGTTCCCTGAACCGCGCGGTACGGGTGATGCAGATCAGCGGCCGCAGCAGGCGGCCGTGTGCAAGCGGCTTAAGCGGTCGCCGTCTCGGCGGTCGTGCCCTTGCGGGTCAATCCGCGCTTGACCTGCTCCTTCATCGTCTCGAGATCGACCGACAACAGATCTCCGCCCTTTTCGAAATGATTGACGAAGACCCGGCCGATGGCCCAGGTGAGCGCCGAGGCGAATGCCGGCACGACGGCGATGCCGAGCAGTGGACCGATGAACGGAACGTAGCGGGCCGCGCGGATCGCGACGCCGGACAGCGGGCTGACCGGCACGATGCCGCCAATCAAGGCGGCCACGTACGACTTCACGGCGTTCTCGTTGAACGGAATTTCATAGACCTCGGCGAGCTCGCTGATCATCTTGATCTGAATACCTGTCAGCGCGAAAACATCGAGCAAAGGCAAAGGGATGAGTCCGGTGATGGCACCAAACCCGGCGTTGCGCTTGACGATCGCCAGCGCCTGCTTGTGATGCTCGGGGGACACGGGGGCGGGGGAAACAGCTTGGTCGCTAGCAGCCAAATTTGTCATGATGATTGATTCCCAATTATTAGTTGAAAGGTACCATCCTTCCACCTCCCTTGGAAGGGCCGTCCGCTCGCTTCTCGCGGACTGTCACCAGATAATGTCCAGGTGATTGATACGGATGTCGAGAGACCGATCAAAAGAAGCTTAGACTTATCAGGACGTAGCAACGCCGAAGGCGGCTGAGAGGTGCGGGCAATGCACAATGAGGTGCGGATTCATGGGAATCCCCTCGATTGTCCTGTGAGCATCGTCGGCGCGGCCGCATCTGGAGGTGCGGCAGCATCGGCCTGTCATGATAATATGCAACAAATTTGAAGTGGGTTGATCGATGCCTGATCGCTGGCAGCATTCGTTTGCTGATGAGTGGCTTCTTTGTTTCAAGCCGAGACCTGCGGCCCGCCGCCGGCTGGTCTGCTTCGGGCCGGCAGGAGGCGGCGCGTCATTCTATCGGCGTTGGCCCGATCTGGCGCCGCCCGATGTCGAGGTGCTGGCGGTCCAGCTTCCAGGTCGGGAGACGCGCCTTGGCGAGGAGCCGCGTCGCGACATCGTGGAGTCCGCAGCGGAGGTCGTCCGCGCGCTGCTCGCCAGGCCGGATCTGCCGACTGTGCTGTTCGGCCACAGCATGGGCGCGCTGCTGGCGCTCGAAGCGGCTCGGGGACTTCGCCGTGCGGAATATGCGCCCGAGCTCCGTCTGGCGGTCTCCGGCCGGGAATCCCCCGATCTTGCAATGCAAGATACCGGTTTCATGACGCTGGCCGATGATGAGTTTCTGATCGCCGTCGATCGCCGCTACGGCGGCATTCCGCCGGCCGTGATGGAGGTCGCGGAATTGCGCGAGCTGATCGCGCCGGCGCTGCGCGCCGATTTCGCGGCCGTGCTCGGCTATCGCATTCCATCGCCCGATCCGCTCGACATCGATCTCACCGTCATGCGCGGACGCGATGACCCGCAGACGGCGGATGAGCGGATCGCAGGATGGGATCGTGTCTCACTCCGGCCGGTTCGCCGCTGCGATTTTCCGGGCGGGCACTTCTATTTGTCCGATCGTGCTGAGGCGGTGCTGTCGGAGCTGCTGGCCGACCGCTTCGTCGCGGAGCCGTCCTGAGCCGCAGTTCGATCAGGTTGCGTATTGTCCGATTGGTTTATTTGTCAGCCTTGCCGTGCCCTCTTTGCCCTGGACGCTGGTTGTGATCAAACACGTTGCAGCAGGATTCGATGTTGCCCGATGTGCCGGACGAGCTTCGTCGTGATCGCCGGCGCTGTTTTGTGGCGGAGTGCTGCGCCCGCCGTCGGCATCGGGGCGTTGAGGGATTTCAGCGTGGACAGAAGGCGGTTTGAACCTTGGACCTGATACGCTTCGTCCTCGCATCCGCGGGTCCCATCCGCTTTCGCCTGATCGCAGGCATGGTGCTGACCAGCTTCGCCATGGGCGCGCTGATGGTCGTCACCAACACGGCCACCGCGCCGGAGTCGAGCGACGGGCCGGCGCTGGAGATGGTGCTGCTGTTCCTGGTCCTGGCGGCGCTCGTGATCGGCTCGCACCGCTACTCCATGCGCATGGTCACGGCCCTCAGCGAGGCCATCCTGCGCCAGATTCGTGACAACTACGTGCTGCTGGTCCGGCGGATCGAGCTCGAGGCGCTGGAGCACACCGGCGTCGACCGGATCTATGACGTGGTCGCGCGCGAGACCATCCTGATCTCCGACGCCGCGCCGCAGATCGTCACCGGGATCATCTCGGCGATGACGTTCCTGCTGCTCGGCGCCTACATCGCCTATCTGTCGCTGTTCGCGATCATGCTGCTGGTGTTCGCCTTCGTCGTGACCGTGTATTTCTACCGCTACAGCCAGCGTGGCTCGCGGGCGGCCCTGGTCGCCGCGAGCGCGCAGGAGACGCGGTTCCTCGACCTGATGGGCCATCTGCTGCACGGCTTCAAAGAGGTGCGTCAGAACGCCGCGCGCGGTTACGACCTGGAGCAGGATCATCTGCTGCCGGCCTCGGAGCAGATCGACGTCAAGAATACGGTCGCGATGGACCACATCGCCTCCGGCATGAGCATCTCCTATATCGGCTTCTACAGCCTGCTCGCCGCGGTGGTCTTCATCCTGCCGGGCTACATCAAGGAGCACCGCACGGTTCTCCAGGTTCTCTACACCGTGCTGTTCATGCTGTCGTCGCTCGACAACGTCTTGCGCTCGGCCGCGGTGCTGGCACGCGCCAACCTGTCGATGGAGCATCTGCTCGACATGGAGAAGCGGCTGCTGGCCGCCGCGCGCGAGCCCGAGCCGTCACCCGATGCCGCGCATCAGGTGTTCGAGCGGGTCGAGCTGCGCGCGATCACCTATTCGCACACCGGCCGCGACGGCAAGCCCAGCTTCACGCTCGGGCCGTGCGACCTCGTCGTTCGACCCGGGCAGATCACCTACCTGATCGGCGGCAATGGCAGCGGCAAGTCGACCCTGATGCGCCTGCTCACCGGCCTCTATGACCCCGCGGGCGGTGTCATCCTGTGGGACGGCGAGCCGGTGGACCATGCCCTGCGCGGCAAATATCGCCAGTTGTTCTCCTGTGTCTTCGCCGACTTCCATTTGTTCGATCGCTTCTACGGCGCGCGCACGATCGATCCGGCCAAGGTGAATGCCATGGTGGCCGATTTCGGACTGGCCGAGAAGACGGCGTTTCGCGACGGCGGCTTCACCCAGCTCGATCTGTCGACCGGACAGCGCAAGCGGCTGGCGCTGATCGTCGCCTTGCTCGAGGACCGGCCGATCTACCTGTTGGACGAGGTCGGCGCCGATCAGGATCCGTCGTTCCGGCACCGCTTCTATACCGAAATCCTTCCCGACTTGCGGGCTCGCGGCAAGGCCGTTATCGTCATCAGCCACGATGATCGCTATTTCTCGATGGGCGATCGCGTTCTCACGATGCGGGACGGCCGGCTCGAGCAAGCCGAGGCTTTGACATGAGCGTGGCCTATCCCGATCGCAGCCTTCGCAACTCGCCGTCTCCGCTCAGGCCGACGCGCGGCAGACTGCGCGATCGCATCGAAGCCTATGTCGTCGGCACCATCGCCTTCGCCGGCCTGCTGGTCCTGTTGCTGTGGCGGACCGTGATCGTCGTGGTTCCCGCAGGCCATGTCGGTGTGCTTTACAGCCTGCTCGGCGGCGGCACCGTCATCAACGACGTCTATCGCGAGGGGCTGGCGCTCAAGCTGCCCTGGAACAGGATGTATCTGTTCGAGACGCGCGTCCAGTCGCTGGCGCTCGACGTCGAGGCGCTCAGCCTCGAAGGCCTGCGCGTCGACGTCAAGGCCAACCTCATCTTCCACGTCGATGCCAACTCCGCGCCCCGGCTCCTGAAGGAGGTCGGCACCGACTACGTCAATCGCCTGGTCATGCCGGTGGCACTCGGCGTCATCAGGCGCGTGATCGGCAAGTTCGACAGCCATCGCCTCTACACGCTCGACAGCGAGCTCCTGACCGGCCAGATGCTGGACGCCCTGCGCGGCGAGCCCAAGAGCACGATCCTGCTCTATGACGACATGGTCGTGACCCGGGTGATGCTTCCCGACGGGATGCGCAAGGCGATCGAGGACAAGCTGACGCAGGAGCAGTACGCCGCATCCTATGAGTTCATCCTTGCACGGGCCCGCTCGGAGGCCGAGCGCCAGCGCATCGAGGCCATCGGCCTGGAGAATTACTATGCGACGGTGTCGCGGTCGCTGTCGAAGGACGTGCTGACCTGGACCGGCATCCAGGCAACGCTGGACCTCGCCCGCTCCAACAACAGCAAGGTCGTCGTGGTCGGCGGCGGCGCCAATCAGATGCCGCTCATCCTGGGCTCGGATATCTCGTCAGGCAGCGCCACAGCGCCGAACCCCTCGATCATGGACTTCGACAGCACCAAGCTCAGCTTCCCCAAGATCCAACAGCCGCCGCGGGACGTCCTGGAGAATCCGAGCGGCGTCGACCTGCCAGGACAGGCCCGCATGACTCCCCTCGGGACGCCGCCCGCGCCGGTACGGCAGGGATCTCCCATTCCGGCGGCTCCGGTGCAGAATGCCCGCTAGCTCCGCGCCGCCCACCGTTTTCGCCAGCATGAGGAGCATCGCCTGATGTCTGCCTTCGTCATCATCATCTATGTGCTGCTGTGCCTGTTGAGCGGCTATTTCGGCCGCGACTCCCGCATGGGCTTCTGGGGCTGCGTGTTTCTGTCGGCCATTCTCAGCCCCGTGCTGATGCTGCCGGCGCTGTTCCTGCTGGGCGGCGGCCGGCGGCCGGCCTGATCCGAGTCGGGCCCGCGCGGCGCGCCGCTGCCTCGGCGATAAAGGTCCCGCACCCGACGGGCAGTTGCCGCATGCGTGTCATGTCCAAACTGCCCGTCGTGCCAGTTTGTCGCGCACTTATCACTTGCACCGTCGGGCAAATCACCTCCACATTTCCGCGCATCCCGGCTCGCTGAAGAGGGACGTTTCGCGATCGTCACGAACGTCGAGCCGGGGATGCGATGGGCGTGTCGGTCCGCAGCGTGATCTCGATTGCGCGGACGAACGGAACGATGCGACGGCGAAATCGTGTGGTCCTGGCGCCCCGAAGCTGGCGCCAAGTCGGCGGTCATGATGATCCGTCGGCGACGGGGGCAATCAAGCCGGTCCCCGGGGAGATCACGTATAAGCCGTCAAACCATCGCGCAGGGAAGGCCGGGATGTCCCAGCCGAACCTGTGGTTCCTGCCCCGTGCATTCTTTCCGCACGGGGGCCATGGGGGCGGCAGGCTCCCGGCCTTCCTTGCGCCTCTTCTCGCTGGAGAGGAGGACGAACGGAAGCAAAGCTCGGGCGAAACACGCCGCGAGATCGCGATGTCATGTTGAATCGTTCGAGATCGGTTTCGGAGCAGCCGCATCGTGTAGAGTGGTGGCCGGCCGATCCGTGTTGGTCAGGGCCGATCCGCAAAAGAGGCAGCGCGTGCAGAGTTGGCGATGAAGGCGATTGCAGAGCTGTTTGACGGTCCGGTCGTGGTTGCCGCATCGAGCCTCTCGCTGGCGGAGGATGAGCTGTTTTCGGAAGAGCGCGCGCACATCCAAGCCGCGGTCGCCAAGCGGCGCGCCGAGTTCGCGACCGCGCGGATCCTGGCGCGCAGGGCGCTGGCCTCGCTCGGAGCTTCGCCGGTCGCGCTCGTCCCAACGCCGGATCGCGCGCCGGTGTGGCCGCCGGGCTATGTGGGAAGCATCTCGCATTGCGCCGACTACTGCGCTGTTGCCGTGGCCCGAAGCAGGGATGTCCCGTCGCTTGGACTGGATGTCGAGGACCTGCGCGAGCTCGATCCGTCGATGCGCGATCTCGTGCTCACGCCGGCCGAGCGACAATGGCTTCGCGCCCAGCCCGATGCGCTGCAGCCGATGCTGCCGATCGTGATCTTCAGCGCCAAGGAAGCCTACTACAAATGCCAGTACCCGCTCACGCGCGGCTTCCTGGATTTCCAGGATGTCGAGCTCGCGATCGCATGGGCGGCGGGCACGTTCGAGGCGCGTGTCATGAAAGAGGACTGGCCGGCCGCCGTTGCTCGTCTCGCCGGACGCTTCTTTATCGCTGACGGCCGGGTGAGCTGCGGCGTGACGCTCGCGCAGGCCTGATGGCGCGAACGCAGCCTGGGGTTGGGGTGGGCCGTTGTCGTTGCCGCCGCGCTGGAAAGCTGTGGGGGCGCGATCTCAGGAAATCTTCATCCAATGAGCTGCTTACCGCAGTCGCTAAACATGATGCGCTGCGAATTGCGAGGAAATGCGCTTGACATGTTTAGTCATTCGCAATCTACTAAACAAAATACTTAACTCGGACGGCCGATCCGGGACCATGAGGAAACGCTTGCGGCTCGCGCTGTCGTTGTGACGGCGCCTCTCGCCGCGGGCCAACACCGCCGTCATCAGCGCAAAGGCAGGGGCGGCGCCAACAGGGAGGGAGTGCCAGATGAAGTTGCTGCAGACATTTGCACTGACGGCGACGGTCGCCGCCGCGACAGTGCTCGGCGCGTCCGCGCCGGCACGCGCCGAGGGAAAGACGATCACCTTGTGCTGGGCCGCCTGGGATCCGGCCAACGCGCTGGTCGAACTGTCCAAGGACTTTACCGCCAAGACCGGCGTCAACATGAAGTTCGAGTTCGTGCCGTGGCCGAACTTCGCCGACCGCATGCTCAACGAGCTCAATTCCAAGGGCAAGCTGTGCGATCTGATGATCGGCGACTCCCAGTGGATCGGCGGCGCCGCCGAGAACGGCCAATACGTCAAGCTGAACGAGTTCTTCGACAAGGAAGGCATCAAGATATCCGACTTCATGCCCGCCACCGTCGCCGGCTACGCCGAATGGCCAAAGGGCTCGCCGAACTACTGGGCGCTGCCGGCGATGGGCGACGCCAACGGCTGGAC
This sequence comes from Bradyrhizobium sp. HKCCYLRH2060, assembly GCF_051168135.1. Lineage (NCBI taxonomy): Bacteria > Pseudomonadati > Pseudomonadota > Alphaproteobacteria > Hyphomicrobiales > Nitrobacteraceae > Bradyrhizobium > Bradyrhizobium sp. HKCCYLRH2060. The sequence goes on along the minus strand of NZ_JBNPUK010000002.1, from coordinate 786,616 downwards.
CTATCGCAAGGACTGGTTCGCGCGGCCGGAGATCCGCGAGGAGTTCAAGAAGAAGTTCGGCCGTGAGCTCGAGGTGCCGAAGACGCAGGAAGAGCTGAAGGACATCGCCGAGTTCTTCCAGAAGCGGGTGATCGACGGCAAGACCGTCTACGGTGCGGCGATCTTCACCGAGCGCGGTTCGGAAGGCATCACCATGGGCGTCACCAACGCGCTCTATCCGTTCGGCTTCAAGTATCAGAACCCGAAGAAGCCGTATGACATGCAGGGCTTCGTCAACTCCGACGACGCGGTGAAGGGCCTCGAATTCTACAAGGCGCTGTACAAGTGCTGCACGCCGCCCGGCTATTCCAACGGCTACATGCAGGAGGGCCTGGATGCCTTCAAGTCCGGCCAGGTCGCGCTGCAGATGAACTGGTTCGCCTTCTTCCCGGGCCTCTACAAGGACCCCAATGTCGGCGGCGACAAGATCGGTTTCTTCGTCAACCCCGCGCAGAAGGAGAAGGGCTCGCAGCTCGGCGGGCAGGGCATCTCGGTGGTGGCCTATTCGCCGAACCGCGCCGAGGCGTTGGCCTACATCAAGTGGTTCGCCTCGCTCGACACCCAGAAGAAGTGGTGGGCGCTCGGCGGCTACAGCTGCCACAAGGGCGTGCTCAACGATCCCAACTTCAAGAACACCGCGCCGTTCGCCGCCGACTTCCTGGTGGCGATGGACCAGGTGGTCGATTTCTGGGCCGAGCCGTCCTACGCCCAGCTCCTGCTGGCGATGCAGAAGCGCGTCCACGACTATGTCGTCGCCGACCAGGGCACCGCCAAGGGCGCGCTCGACGGGCTGATCGCCGACTGGACCAAGGTGTTCAAGGAGGACGGCAAGCTCTGATGGAAGCGGCATCTCGCGTGCAAGCGGGACGCGCCACGACGATCCCTCCGGCGAGCTTCGGCTTGCCGGGCGGACCAGCCAGTCTCACCGCCAGCCAGAAGCAGCCAGTGAAGCAGCCCCTCGCATGACCGACCAGACCGGACTGAGCAGCCTCGTCGACCGCGCCGCCCTGGTGACGCCGCCCGCCGTGGCGCGGCGCGTGCGTGGCCTCTCCGAGCGTGCCATCGCCTGGCTGTTCATCACGCCGACCATGCTGCTGCTGCTCGCGATCAACATCTTCCCGCTGATCTGGACCATCCGGCTGTCGTTCACCAATTATCGCGCCAACCGGCCCAATGCGACGGTGCTCGATGTCGGGCTCGCCAACTACCAGTCGATCCTGACCGATCCGGACGTCTGGGCGGCGATGACGGTGACCGCGCGCTTCGTGTTCTGGACCATCCTGATCCAGACCGTGCTCGGTTTCACGCTGGCTTGGCTGATCGACAAGAAGTTCCGTGGCCACGGCCTGTGGACCACCTTGATTCTGCTGCCGATGATGCTGTCGCCGGCCGTGGTCGGCAATTTCTGGACGTTCCTGTACCAGCCGCAGATCGGGCTCTTCAACTACGTCATCGCTGCCGCGACCGGCGCGCCGGCATCGTCTTTCCAGATGCTGGCGCAAGTGCCGCTCGCGCCGTGGGCCATCGTCATCGTCGACACCTGGATGTGGACGCCCTACGTGATGCTGATCTGCCTTGCCGGTCTGCGCTCGATTCCCGACTACATCTACGAAGCAGCCGAGGTCGACCGCGCCTCGCCGTGGCGGCAGTTCTGGTCGATCACCCTGCCGATGGCGCTGCCCTTCATCATGCTGGCGGTGCTGTTCCGCGGCATCGAGAACTTCAAGATGTTCGACATGGTCAACCTCCTGACCGGCGGCGGACCCGGCTCGACCACCGAGGTCGCCTCGATCACGCTCAAGCGGGAGGCCTTTGAGAAGTGGCGCACCGGCTATTCCTCGGCCTTCGCGATCGTTCTGTTCGTCACCGTGTTCGGTCTCGCCAACATCTACGTCAAGGCGCTCAACCGGGTGAAAAGCCGATGACCGGTCTCGCAACCGCCCATTCCGTTGTCGATCCCTCGCCGCTGACCAAGCGGATCGCGGCGACCGTGGTGATCGCCTATGCGCTGATCACCCTGGTGCCGCTGCTGTGGATCTTCATGACCGGATTCAAGTCGCCGTCGGATGCGATCGCCTATCCGCCGAAGCTCGTCGCCGAGCCGAGCCTGGAGGGCTATTGCAACCTGTTCACGACCCGGACGCGGCAGACCCCGGAATACATGGCCAAGCTGCCGCCGGCGGCCGATCTGTGCGACCGCATCTCGCGCGGCCGCAACATGGTGGTCGCGGGTCCGTCGAACTACATCCCGCGCTACGTCAACTCGCTGGTGATCGCATTCGGCTCGACCGCGCTGTCGGTCGTGCTCGGCACGCTCGCGGCCTATGCGTTCTCGCGCTTCAAGGTGCCGCTGAAGGATGATCTCCTGTTCTTCATCCTGTCGACAAGGATGATGCCGCCGATCGCGGTCGCGATCCCGATCTACCTGATGTATCGCGAGCTCGGCCTGTCCGACACGCGGCTCGGCATGATCCTGCTCTATACGTCCGTCAACATCTCGCTCGCGGTCTGGCTGCTCAAGGGATTCATGGACGAGATCCCGCGCGAATACGAGGAGGCGGCGATGGTCGACGGCTACACCCGCCTGCAAGCCTTCTTCAAGGTCGTGCTGCCACAGGCCACCACCGGCATCGTCGCCACCGCGATCTTCTGCCTGATCTTCGCCTGGAACGAATATGCCTTCGCGGTGCTTCTGACCTCGGGCACGGCGCAGACCGCGCCGCCCTTCATTCCGATCATCATCGGCGAGGGCGGCCAGGACTGGCCGGCGGTCGCTGCCGGCACCACACTGTTCCTGATCCCGATCGTCGTGTTCACGGTGCTGCTGAGGAAGCACCTGTTGCGCGGCATCACCTTCGGAGCGGTGCGCAAATGAGCCGGTCGATACGAAATAGGCCTGCCGATGTCGCGGCTACGCGCTGGCCACGGGCGCTTCGGCGCGGCCCGATGGAGACGTTGGCGACGATCCTGATTGCTGCCGGCGTGCTGATGCTGCTGCAGCCGTTCGCGTTGGTGCTCTACACCTATTCCTTCATCACCACGCTCGCCGGTGTCGTGATGTTCACCATCGTCTCCAAGTTTCCGGACTGACGCCATGGCCGAGATCCGGATCGAGAATCTGTTCAAGGAGTTCGGCGGCTTCGCCGCCGTGCGTGGCACCAGCTTCACGATCGCCGATGGTGAGTTCTTCTGCCTGCTCGGTCCGTCTGGCTGCGGCAAGACCACCACCTTGCGCATGATCGCAGGCCTGGAGCTGCCGACCTCGGGCACGATCAGGCTTGGCGGCGAGGACGTCACCTTCCGCCGTGCGCGTGAACGCGACATCGCCATGGTGTTCCAGCTGTTCGCGCTCTACCCGCATATGAACGTGCGCAGCAACATCGCCTTTCCCTTGGTCTCGATGGGCGTGCCCAAGGCGGAGATCCGGCGGCGGGTCGAGGAAGCCGCGCGCATCCTGCGCATCGACCATCTGATCGACCGTCCGGTCAGCGGGTTGTCGAGCGGCGATCGCCAGCGCGTCGCGCTCGGCCGCGCCATCGTCCGCGAGCCCAAGGCGTTCCTGATGGACGAGCCGCTCGGCGCGCTCGATGCGGAGTTCCGGCACATCATGTGCGGCGAGCTGCGCGCCTTGCACGACCGGCTCAAGGCCACCACCGTGTTCGTCACGCACGACCAGCTCGAGGCGATGTCGATGGCCGACAAGATCGCCGTGATGAATCGCGGCGTCGTGGAGCAGCTCGGAACGCCGCAGGAGATCTATGACCGTCCCGCCACCATGTTCGTTGCGGACTTTATCGGCTCGCCGGCGATGAACTTCATCCGCTTCGCGGGCCGACTTGGCGCCGGCACGAACTGCGTGCGCATCGACGGTGCCGAGATCGGCGTGCCCGAGCTGCGCGAGGATGCCGGGAGCGACGAGCTGGTTCTCGGCGTGCGGCCGGAGCAGGTGACGCTCAGCGCCGAAGGCGGGCTGCGCGGCGAGGTGTTTGGCACCGAATATCTCGGCACCACCCAGATCATCACCGTCACGACGGCGCACGGCACCGTCAAGGCACGCGCGCCCGCGGCGCTCCGCGTGGCGCGTGCGGAGCCGGTCGGGCTCAGCTTCCGCGCCGACCGGCTGTCGCTGTTCGACGCCGCCACGGGCCGTGCGGTCCGCACGGCGCTGTATGAACAGCCGGTGAGAGGAGGACGACATCATGGCTGAGACGCGGCTCAACGTCGTCAGCAAGTCGTTCGGCCCAAAGCCGGCGGTGCGGGATTTGTCGCTGACCATCCGTGATGGCGAGCTCGTGGTGCTGCTCGGGCCGACCGGTGCCGGCAAGACCACGACGCTGCGCCTGGTAGCGGGCCTCGAGCAGCCGGATCGCGGCAGCATCACCATCGGTGGCGTCGACCAGACCAAGGCGACGCCGGCCGCGCGCGACGTCACCTTCGTGTTCCAGCAATATTCGCTCTATCCGCATCTGTCGGTGTACGACAATCTGGCTTTTCCACTGCGCTCGCCGGTGCGCAAGATTGCGGAGGCCGAGATCAAGCGCATCGTCCGTGACGTCGCGGGGATGCTGCGGATCGAGGACAAGCTCGGCAATCGCGCCACTCAGCTCTCGGGCGGCCAGATGCAGCGCGTGGCGATCGGCCGTGCCCTGGTGCGCCGGCCTGCGATTGCATTGCTCGACGAGCCGCTGTCCTCGCTCGACGCCAAGCTGCGTTCGGAGCTGCGTATCGAGCTCAAGCGCATCCAGCAGGATCTCGGCGCCACCATGCTCTACGTCACCCACGACCAGATCGAGGCGATGACGCTCGCCAACCGCATCGGCGTGATCGACCAGGGCCGTCTGGTGCAGGTCGGCAGCCCGCGGGAGGTCTATGAGGATCCGGACAATACCTATGTGGCGACCCGGCTCGGCAGCCCCGGCATCAATCTTCTGCCGCGTCGGCTGTTCCCGGATCTCGCAATGCCGGGCGACGTCGCGACGATCGGCGCGCGCACCGAGCACATGACGGTCCGGCGCGCCGAGACCCGTGCAGACGCGCGGGTGAAATGGATCGAGCATCTCGGCGATCAGAATCATCTGCATATCACGCTGCAGGACCAGACCATCGTCAGCCTGGTGGAGCCCGATACGGAATTGAAAGTCGGCGACTCCGTCGCTATCGAGTTCACCCGGCCGCTGCTGTTCGACCGGGCGGGCCAGCGGGTGAGATAGACAATGGACCAGGCGTTCAAGCGTAAGCTGATCGTGGCGATGGCGGATGCCATGATCGCCCATGCCGAGGAGCTGACCGCGCTGGATTCGGCGATCGGCGACGGCGATCACGGCCTCAATATGAAGCGTGGCTTCGAGGCCGTGCTCGCCGATGCGGACAACATTTCCGCCAAGCCCCTTCCGGAGGCCCTGAAGGCGGTCGGCATGGCGCTGGTGATGAAGGTCGGCGGCGCGTCCGGTCCGCTCTACGGCACGCTGGCGATGGGACTTGGCAAGGCGCTGCCATCAGAGCCCTCTGCCGCCGACGCGGCGGCGGCGCTCGGTCGCGCCATCGCGGACGTCAAGGCACGGGGCAAGTCGGAAGCAGGTCAGAAGACCATGCTCGACGTCTTGATCCCCGTGCAGGCGGCTTTTGCGGCCGGTGGCGACGATCTCGGTTCCCGGCTGCCCGCGATCGCCGCTGAAGCTGCCGATGCGACGGTGCCGATGCTGGCGATCCGCGGCCGCGCCTCGTTTCTCGGCGAGCGTTCGATCGGGCACATGGATCCCGGCGCGCGCTCGTCCAGCCTGCTGGTGCAGGCGATCTGCAGCGTCTTCAATGAGGCCCGAGCATGAATGAGCAGAAGAATGTCGGCATCGTCATCGTGTCGCATTCCGCCAAGGTGGCGGAGGGCGCGGCCGACATGGTCCGGCAGATGGTCGGCGACAGCGTGCCGCTCGCAGCGGTCGGCGGCAATGCCGATGGCGGGCTCGGCACCGATGTCGGCGCCATCATGGGCGCGATCGACAGGGCGTGGTCGGAGTCGGGCGTTGCGATCCTGGTCGATCTTGGCGGCGCCGAGACCAACAGCGAGATGGCGGTGGAGATGATGCCGGAGGAGCGGCGCGAGCGCATCGTGATCTGCAATGCGCCGCTGGTCGAAGGCGCCGTGATGGCGGCGACGGAGGCCTCCGGCGGCTCGCCGCTCGATGCGGTGCGCGCGACCGCCGAAGAGCTGATGGGCGGATGAGCAGGAACGACGATGGCTGACGGTGGAGAGATCGGCATGCAGGAAGCGAAGGCGCATGCGCTGCTGACCAACGAGGTCGGGCTGCATGCGCGGCCCTCGGTCAAACTGACCCAGCTCGCGAAGCGCTTTGCGTCGAGCATCGAGGTCGCGATCGCCGCCGACGGGCCCTGGACCGATGCCAAGAGCCCGGTGAAGATCATGCGCGTCAAGGCGGCCAAGGGTGAGACGCTGTTCCTTCGCGCCAACGGAACCGATGCCGAGGCGGCCATCGCGGCGCTCGTTGATCTGGTCGACCGCAAGTTCGACGAGGAGTGATGATGGAGCGGCGCGTTTTCGGGCGTGGGGCATCGGACGGGTTGGCCATTGGGCCGGCCGCGATCCTGCGTGCGCTGGAGGGTGCGAGCCGGAGGAAAGGGGCGATCGCCGAGGAGCATGCAGCGCTCGCCACAGCGGTCGCGCATGCACGCGAGGCCGTGGCCGAGCTGATCGGCAGGCTCGAGGGAGACGCGGCCGAGCTAATCGGCTTTCAGCTCGCGCTGCTCGAAGACGATGCGCTGACGGAGGCGGCTTACGTTCAGATCGAGGGCGGTGTCGCTGCGGATGAGGCCTGGCGCGCGGCGATGGCGGAGGAGATCGCGGGCTACGAGTCCGCTGACGACGAGTATTTTCGTGCTCGCGCCAGCGACCTCGGCGACATCCGGGACCGCGTGCTGCGGCACTTGTTTGGCCTGCCGCAGAACGGCGAAGTGCCGAAAGGAGCGATCGTCGTCGCGCATGATCTGGCGCCATCGGCGTTTCTCGCCATCGACTGGACCGGGGGCGGCGGCGTCGCGCTCGGCGATGGCAGCCCGACCAGTCACGTCGCGATGCTGGCGCGCGGCCGCGGCGTGCCGATGGTGGTCGGGCTCGGCGGCGATTGGGAGACGCTGGCAGGGGATCTGCTGGTCGATGGCGGTCGCGGTGTCGTCATCGTCGATCCCGGCGCGCACATTGTCGCCGCCGCGCGGGCGGAGGACGAGACGGTCTCGCGCCGCAGGGCGGAGGCAAGGGCGCGGCAGCACGAACCGGCACTGACGCGCGACGGCACCCGCGTCTCCGTCCTCGTCAACATCTCCGGCCCCGCCGACATGACGCTGCTTCCGGCGGCAGCCTGCGACGGCATCGGTCTGGCACGCACCGAGTTTCTCACCGGCAACCTGCTTCACGACGAGGAGGCGCAATATCACGCCTATGCCGAGCTCGTGCGCTGGGCCGAAGGCCGGCCGGTCACGATCCGCACGCTCGATGCCGGCGGCGACAAGCCGATTCCGGGCTACACGATCGATGGCGAAAGCAACCCGTTTCTTGGTCTGCGTGGCCTCCGCCTGTCCTTGCGTCATCCCGAGATCTTCCGCGTCCAATTGCGCGCGCTGGCCCGCGCCGCTGCGCTCGGACCGCTCAAGGTGATGTTGCCGATGGTGACCAATGCAGCGGAACTGGACGTGGCCCGTGACCATCTCCGCGCCGTGCTCGCCGAATTGGCCGGCGGCAACGTTGCGTTCGCCGCGCCGGCCTTCGGAATGATGGTCGAGGTCCCGGCCGCTGCGCTGGCAGCGCACGACTTCGCTGCGGACTTCTTCTCGATTGGCACCAATGACCTGACCCAATATGCGACCGCTGCCTCGCGCGACGGCGCCGAGGTCGCCGACTATGCCGACGTGCTGCATCCCGGGGTGCTGGCGATGATCGCCCATGTCGCGCGCGCTGGTCGCGCACGGGGCGTGGACGTCTCGATCTGCGGCGACGCCGCCGGTGATGTCAGGGCGATTCCCGCCTTGCTCGAGGTCGGTATCCGCGCGCTGTCGGTGTCGCCTGGCCTGCTGCCGCTGGTGAAGGCCGCGATCCGCGAACTCGATCTCGCCAAGTCAGTAGAGGGCGCATGAGCGAGCCGGATGCATCGGGGGCCGCAAGCCCGCTTGCCGAGTACAAGGCGATCCTGCGCGCGGTCATCGACAGCCGTCCCTCCGGCACGCGGCAGCGGCTGGCGGAGGCAATCGGCAAGAACCGCAGCTTCATCTCGCAGATCGTCAATCCGGCCTATGCGACGCCGATCCCGCTGCAGCATCTCGAGACCATCTTCCACATCTGTCACTTCTCGCCACATGAGCAGCAGGCGTTTCTGACCGCCTACCGCGCCGCGCATCCGGGCCGGCTGGACGAGGCCGAGGCGCAGCGGCCGATGCGGCGGCTCGTGGTCGAGCTGCCGGACTTCGGCGATCCCGCGCTCAACGCCCATGCCGACCGCATCATCACCGGCGTCGCGCGCGGCATCACCGCGCTGATCTCTGCCAACGAAAACCAGGACGAATCCGAGCCGGGAGGGAAGCCATGAAGAAGCTGATCAACGCCGTCGACGACGTGCTGACCGAGAGCCTGCAGGGATTTGCCGCCGTGCATGGCGACATCGTCACGCTTGGTGAGGACAACAAGTTCATACGCCGCAAGAGCCTCAAGCCGGGCAAGGTCGCATTGATATCCGGCGGCGGCTCCGGCCACGAGCCGCTGCATGCCGGCTTCGTCGGGCCGGGCATGCTCGATGCCGCCTGTCCAGGCCAGGTCTTCACCTCGCCGACGCCGGACCAGATGCTCGCGGCCGCGCAGGCCGTGGACACCGGCGCGGGCGCGCTGTTCATCGTCAAGAACTACGAAGGCGACGTGATGAATTTCGCGATGGCCGCGGAGATGATGGAGGGCAAGGTCGCGACCGTGATCACCGACGACGACGTCGCGGTCGAGACCTCGACCTATTCGACCGGCCGCCGCGGCGTTGCCGGTACGCTGGTCGTGGAGAAGATGCTGGGGGCTGCGGCCGAGCAGGGCCGCCATCTCGACGCGCTCAAGGCGCTTGGCGACGACGTCAACAAGCGCACCCGCTCGATGGGCGTGGCGCTGACGTCCTGCACGGTGCCGGCCGCCGGCAGGCCGACCTTCACGCTCGGCGAGGATGAGATGGAGATGGGTGTCGGCATCCATGGCGAGCCCGGCCGCCGCCGGGTCAAGCTGGCCTCCGCGGACGCCATCGCCGAGGAGATGATGGGCGCGATCCTAACCGATCTCGCAGCGAAGCCGGGAACGCCGTGCCTGCTGCTGGTCAACGGCTTCGGGGCCACGCCGGCGATGGAGTTGTACGTGATGGCCCATGCGGCGCGGCGCATCCTGGAAGGGCGCGGGCTCGCCATCGCGCGCGGGCTGGTCGGTTCCTACGTCACGTCGCTCGACATGGCCGGCTGCTCGCTCACCGTGACCGCGCTCGATGATGCGTCGCTGGCGCTGTGGGACGCGCCGGTGCACACCGCGGCGCTGCGCTGGGGCTGCTGACGCGATGCGTGCTCAGCGGATCTCGTTCGAGTAGTAGTGCTGCGCCGTCGTGGCGCGGTGCTGGCTGAGGATCGCCAGCGCGCCGGTCTGGTCGTAGGCTTCCTCGTCGATCACGAGCACGGCGCTCGGAGAGGGTAGGCCGAGCAGCTTGCGGTCCTCCTTGGTGGCGACCTCGGCCGTCACCTTCTCGCGCACCGCGGCGATCCGGATGCCATAGGCCTCGAGCAGATGGCGGTAGATCAGGGCAGGGACCTTCTTCGGCTCGCGCGCAAATCCCGGCACGCGGCTCCCGACCATCGATATCCGCGAATGCAGCACCGGTGCGCCGGCGACGCGGCGGATGCGATGAAGATGCAGCAGCGGCTCGCCATCGGCCACCGCGAACAGCGCCGCATCGTCCCGTTCGGCGGCGCGTGTCGTCACCGACAGCACCTCGGCCTCCGAGTGCAGCAGGCTGCCGTCCGCGCCGAGCAGGCGGAAGTACTGGAAGAAGAAACTGAGCCCATGCTGCGACGCGCGGCCCGTCACCACCGTGCCGGTCTTGCGCCGGCGCATCAGCATGCCGCCCGCGGTGAGATCGGCCAGCGCGCGGCGGATGGTGCCGACGGCGACGCCATATTGATTGGCGAGCGCGACCTCGCCGGGCAGCACCGTGCCGGGCGGCATGTCGCCGATCAGGATCGCCTCGGCGATCTGGCGCTTGACATGCTCGTAGAGCGGCACCGGCAGCGCGCCGGGACCCGCGCCGACCCCGTCTGCCGCTTTGCTGGCCACAGCTGCCTTTTTCATGGAATTGACAAATGCCGCGTCGTGAATTCTATTTCTATATAGAATATAGGATTGAGCAGACCGCAAATGATTTCTGAGGGCATTCCAGCGGACCGGGGCGCGCGCAGTCTGGCCGGCGCTTTTGCCGCGATCGACGCCATGGCCGAGACGGCGGTCGAGGACCTGCGGAAGATGGTGGCGGTCGACACCAGCTTTCCGCCGGGGGCCGGCTACGATGCCTTTGCCGACGTGATGGAACAGCTTGCTTCGCCGCTGGCGCTGAATTGCGAGCGCGTGATCGTTCCGGAGGAGCTGTGGCGTGCACCGGGTTCGCACGGATCGCGCACCAATCTGGTCGCACGGCGTCGCTCCGGCAAACCGGTGCTCGGGCTCTATTTCCACGTCGATACGGTGCCGCCTGCGCCAGGCTGGGCCACCGATCCGCTGCAACTGGGCCGTGACGGTGATCGTCTGATCGGACTCGGCGCAGCCGACATGAAGGGATCGATCGCGGCGGCGCTGCTCGCGCTCCGCGGCGCGCAGCAGACCGGATTGCCGCTGGCCTATGATCCGATGTTGTTGCTGTGCACCGACGAGGAGGCAGGGCTTTATCCCGGCGTGCGTTACCTTGCCGAGCAGGGCCGTCTCGAAGGTCACATCCTCAACTTCAACGGCAGCGCCATGCCGCGGATCTGGGCCGGCTGCTTCGGCCTGTTCACGCTCACGGTGCGGGTTCACGGCAAGCCGGCGCATGCCGGCGAGCAGCGCCGCGCCGGCGCCAACGCGATCGAGGCGGCGCTGCCGATCCTCAATGCGCTCGCGGCCCTCAAACCGGTCATCGCGCAGCGGACGTCGGCATTGCCGCCACCGCCGCAGGCAGCCGGACCTCTCGCGGGGAGCCTGGACATCTCAGCCATTCATGGTGGCCAATGCGGTGGACAGATCCCTTCGCTGGTCGAGATTCTCGTATGCCGCCGCTATGCGCCCGAGGAGGACTTCGCCACCGCACGCCGCGAGATCGAGGCGGCAATCCAGCGGGCCGCCGATGTCCTCGACGTCGAGATCATCCTCACCGGCCATCTGATGCCGACATCCGATCCCGGCGGGCCGCATTGGCCGCGCTGGCAGCAGGCGCTGTCGGCCGGCTTCGGCTACGCGGCGGAAGACTTCGCGCGCTGGGGGGCGTCCGGTTGCTCCGATTTCGGCTGGGTGCAGCAGGCCACGGGCGTGCAGGAGGTGCTGCTCACGGGCCTGGGAAAGCCCGATAGCCGCATTCATGCGCTGGGCGAATCCACGACGCTCGCCGACATCGTCGCATTGGCAAAGTCGGTGCTCGCCTATCTTGCAGCCGAGTTCCGTCCCGAGCTCTCTCCCGAAGCCATCACGCCTGAAAAGGACTTCGCCTGATGCCGTCCGTGACCCGTCGCCATTTTCTTGCCGGCTCCGCGCTCGCGCTTGGTGCTCTGCCGCAAGTCTCTCTCTCCGCCGAGGCGCCGAAGCGCGGGGGCGTGTTGCGGATCTCGGTCGATCAGGGCGCGGCGGTCATTCATCCGCTGCTCGCGCGTGTCAATCCGGAATACCTCATCACCGAGCTGCTCTATTCCAACCTGACCCGGTTGAAGCCGGACATGTCGGTCGAGCCGGACCTCGCCTTGTCCTGGCAGGCCGGCGCGGGGCTCACCGAGTGGACGTTCAAGCTGCGGCCCAATCTCAGCTTCCACGACGGCTCGCCGCTGACGGCGGAGGATGTCGTTTCGACCTTCAAGGCAATCCTCGATCCGAAGACCGCGTCACCGGCGCGCACCAATGTCGGCCCGATCAAGGACGTCGTCGCCGTCGATCCGTCGACCGTTCGGTTCACACTGTCGGTTGCCTTCGCCGATTTTCCGGTCGCGCTCGCCTACAACAATGCGCGCATCGTGCCTGCGAAGGTCGTTGCCGCTGATCTCGCCAGCCTTGCCACCAAGGCGAATGGTTCGGGGCCGTTCAAGCTCGTGTCCTACGAGCCGGACCGCAAGATCGTCGTCGAGCGCAACCCGGCCTATTACGATCCCGCGCGGCCTTTACTCGATCGCGTCGAGATCCTCGTCTATCCCGACCGCACGGCCGAGGCATCGGCTCTGATTTCGGGCGACATCGATCTCATGTTGTCGACCACGCCCGGCGAATATGACCGGCTCGGCAAGGCCAGTGGCGTCAAGGCGGTGCGGATTCCCTCGGGGCAGTTTCTGAACGTCAACATGGGCTGCGACCAGAAGCCCTTCAACGACGTTCGCGTGCGCCAGGCGCTGGCGCTGACTATCGATCGCGAGGCCATGGCCGGCTTCGTGGCCGGCGGCTATGGCACGCCCGGCAACGATACGCCGCTGAGCCCCGCCTACCGCTTCTATCAGGACAGCAAACTGAAGAAGCCCGATATCGCCAAGGCCAAGCAACTGCTCGCCGATGCCGGCTATCCCTCCGGGATCGACCTGACGATGGTGGCGTCCGACAAGCCGGACACGCGCACGCAGCTCGGTGTTGCGATCCGTGAGATGGCGGCGCCCGCGGGCTTCCGTATCAACGTTCAGACGATGCCGCACGCAACTTATCTCGACCAGGTCTGGAAGAAGGGCAATTTCTACGTCGGCTTCTACAACATGCAGTCGACCGCCGACGCGATCTTCAAGCTGCTCTACACTTCGGATGCGGCCTGGAATGAGACGCGCTGGAACAATGCGCGCTTCGACGAGATCGTCAATGCGGCGCGCAGCGAGACCGACGATGCCAATCGCGCCGCGCTCTATGCGCGGGCCCAGACGATGATGAGCGAGGAGGTGCCGTCGGTGATTCCGGTCTTCTTCGACATCCTGGCGGCGCAGCGCGCCTATGTGGAAGGATACCAGCTGCATCCGCGCGGGTCGGTGTTCCGGCTAGATCTCGTCTCGCTCGGCGCAGGCGCGCCCAAGCGCAGCTGAGGCGGGATCCGAGCGGTGTCATTCGCCTGGCTGCTGCGGCGGCTGCTCCTGATGGCCTACACGGTCGTCATCGTCAGCGTGCTGGTGTTCGCCATCACGCAGGCGCTGCCGGCTGATGCCGCGCAGACGCTGCTTGGCGAGAACGCCTCGCCGGAGGCGCTGGCCGCCGTTCGCAGCCGGCTCGGGCTCGACGACCCGGTCTGGCTGCAATTCGCGCATTGGGTCGCGCACGCGGCCATCGGCAATTTCGGCGTCTCCATGCGCACCGGCCTGCCGGTCGCGCCGGAGATGCTGACGGCGCTGTCTCGCTCGCTGCTGCTGGCAGCCGGCGCACTCGTCGTCACCCTTCTGATCGCGGTCCCGCTCGGAATCTTCGCGGCGCTCCGCAGGGGGCGGCCGGCGGATACGGCCGCCAGCGTGGTCGCCTATCTCGGGGTCTCCCTGCCGGAGTTCGTCACCGCAACCGTGCTCGCGCTGCTGCTGACCGACATCCTGCCATGGCTGCCGGCGACCGGCTACGTGTCGCCGCTGGAGGATACCGGGCTGGCGCTCCGCCACCTGATCCTTCCGGTCCTGACGGTGTCGGTCATTCTCGTCGCGCATGTGATGCGCATGATGCGGTCGGAGACGCTGGACGTGCTGCAGTCCGACTACGTCCGCGCGGCGCGGCTGAAGGGCCTGCCCGAGCGGACGGTGCTGGTGCGGCACGTGATGCGCAACGCGCTGCTGCCGGTCATCACCATCGTCGCGCTCGACGTCGGCTATCTCTTGGGCGGCATCATCGTCATCGAGGAGATCTTCGCCATTCCCGGCATCGGCCGCGCATTGATGATCGCCATCACCACCCGCGATCTGCCGTCTATCCAGGCCGGCGCGATGATCATGGCGGTCACCTATGCCATCACCAACACGCTGGCGGACGTCGTCTACGCGCTGCTCGACAGGCGGATCAGCTATGACTGAACTGCTCGGCCGCATGATCCGGAAGCCGCAGGGCGCGATCAGCGTGACGCTGCTCGTTGCGCTCGCGATCGTCTGCATCCTCGGCCCGTGGCTCGCGCCCTATGGGGCGGAGAAGATGGATTTTCTCGGCCGCTTCCGCGCCCCCGGATGGCAAAACTGGCTGGGGGCCGACCAGTTCGGCCGCGACGTGCTGAGCCGCCTGCTGTCCGGCGCGCGCGCCACCGTTCCGATGGCGCTGGCGGCGACGCTCGCCGGCAGCGCGATGGGCGCCGTGATCGGTGTCGCATCGGCCTATCTCGGCGGCAAGGCCGACGAATTCATCATGCGCACCAACGATGCGGTGATGGCCATTCCGGGTCTTCTGATGGCGCTGCTGCTGGTCAGCACGCTCGGCAATGGCGCTGCCAACGCGGTGATCGCGATTGCCTTTGCGTTTGCGCCGGGCATGGCGCGGGTCACGCGCTCCGTGGCGCTTGCAGTACGCAATCAGGACTACGTCAAGGCTGCCATCGCGCGCGGCGAGGCGGCCTCGCAGATCATTTTCCGCGAGATGCTTCCGAACGTGATGGGCCCGATCATCATCGAGGCCACCATCCGCGTGTCATTCGCGGTGATGCTGTTCGCGACGCTCAGCTTCCTTGGCCTGGGTGCGCAGCCGCCGGCGTCGGAATGGGGGCTCATGGTCGCCGATGCGCGCCAATACATGCACCGGGCGCCATGGCTCCTGATCGCGCCCTCGGCCGCGATCGCGCTGTCGGCGATCGCCTTCAATCTCGTCGGCGATGCCCTGCGCGACGCGCTGAATCCGCGGGACGATCGATGAGGCCGGCGCTCGCCATCACCGACTACGGGCTGGACTATGTCACCTCGGCGGGCGCCGTCGAGGTGCTGCGCGACGTGTCACTCGAGATCGCGCCCGGCGAGGTGCTCGGCCTCGTCGGCGAATCCGGCTCCGGCAAGAGCTCGCTGGCCTGGGCGTTGATGCGGCATCTGCCGGCCAATGCCCTGGAAGTCTCGGGTTCGCTGCGTCTGGGCGACCTCGACCTGCGGTCCCTCAGCCCGAAGCGACTGACCGCGGTCCGTGGCCGCCGCATCGGCATGGTGTTCCAAGACCCGTCGACAGCGCTCAATCCGACCTTGACCATCGGCCGTCAGATCACCGAGGCGCTGATGCGTCATCGCGATTTGAATGCGCGGGCCGCCAGGGATCTCGCGATCGATCTGCTCGGCCATGTCGAGCTCCGCAATCCCGCGGCGGTGCTGCGGCGCTATCCGCACGAGATCTCGGGCGGAGAGAAGCAGCGTGTGATCATCGCGACGGCCTTCGGCTGCCGGCCCGATGTCATTCTGTTCGATGAGCCCACGACGGCGCTCGACGTCATCACCGGCGCCCGCATCATCGAGCTGTTTGCGCGGTTGCGGGCGGAGACCGGTGTCGCTGCGCTCTACATCTCGCACGATCTCGCGATGATGACCCGCGTCGCCGATCGCGTCGCAGTCATCCAACACGGCCGCATCGTCGAGCAGGCGCCCGCGTCCGATATCTTCCGCACGCCGCGGCACGACTACACCAAGGCGCTCATCGCCGCGGTGCCGCGTCCGGAACGGCGGCTCGTGAACGATCAGCCGGGCGCGGCCCTGGTGCTCGACGCACGCGGCATTGAGGTTCACTACGGCCGAGGCGGGCTGTTCCGTGCGGCGCCGCCGCCGGCGACCAAGGCCGTCGACGTCCACGTCCGCGCCGGCGAAATCGTCGGCCTCGTCGGTGAATCCGGTTCGGGAAAGTCGTCAGTCGCTCGCGCCCTCACCGGGCTCGCCCGCTTCGACGGCACGATCAGCTTCGACGGCCGGACGCTGCGCGGGGCTGGCGACATGAACCGGGCCTATCGTCGCGATGTTCAGATCGTGTTCCAGCACCCGGATTCCTCGCTCAATCCGCGCCATCGGATCGGTGAGATCCTGTCGCGTCCCCTGAAACTCTATGGCGGCGACGTCGCCGCCGTGCCGCGGCTCCTGGAGCAGGTGCGACTACCGGCCTCCTATGCGATGCGCTGGCCGCACCAGCTCTCCGGTGGCGAGAAGCAGCGCGTCGCGATCGCGCGCGCGTTTGCGGCACGGCCGCGGCTCGTGATCTGCGACGAGATCACGGCGCCGCTCGACGTCTCCGTCCAGGCCCGGATCATCGAGCTGCTGCTGGCGTTGCGCGCCGAGACCGGCGCGGCCTATCTGTTCATTACCCACGACCTCAATCTGATCCGGCAGATCGCGCACCGCATCGTCGTGATGCGTCATGGCCAGCTCGTCGACAGCCGCGCCGTTGATGCCTTCGGCGCCGAAGACGTTCACCCTTACACCCGCGAGCTGATGGCGGCCTCGCCAGCGCCGGTTGGCTGACCGCAAGGATTGACCCGATGGACCGCAACGACCTGCTCGCCCGCATCGACATTCCAGCCTCGCTCGCGCTGCTGTCGCGCATGGTACAGCACAAGAGCTATTCGAAGACCGAGGGCGAGAAGCAGCTCGCGGCCTTCATGGCCGAACAGATGAGCGCGATCGGCCTGGATGCCGGCCTCGCTCCGTTCGGGGCCGAGGGCCGGGTCAACGCGGTCGGCCGCTGGCACGGCACCGGCGGCGGCAAGAGCCTGCTCTTCAACGGCCATGTCGATACAAATCCGGTGACCGAGGGCTGGACCGTCGATCCCTGGGCGGGGAAGGTCGACGACGACTTCATCTACGGCATCGGCGTGTCAAATATGAAGGCCGGCGACGCCGCCTATTTCTGCGCGGTCAAGACGCTGATCGAGGCCGGCGTGAAGCTGCGGGGCGATGTCATCCTGACCTATGTGGTCGGCGAGCTGCAGGGTGGAGTCGGCACCTATTCGCTGCTAGAGCAGGGGCTGCGCGCCGACTATTTCATCAATTCGGAGCCGACCGACCTCAAGGCGATGACGATGCATGCCGCGGCCTTCATGTTCATCATCGAGCTCGTCGGCAACACGCGGCATCTGTCGAAGCGCGAGGAGGCGGTGGACGCTATCACCGCCGCCTGCGATCTCATTCCGCGTCTCAACGCGATGCGGTTCTCCGGCGCGCGTTCGCCGGCACATGAGGCCATCAACCGCGTCCATGTCGGCGTCGTGCACGGCGCGCTCGGTCGTGAGTTGCACGAATGGCGCACGCCGCAGGTCGCGGATTTCGTCCGCATCAAGGGCTCCGGCCGTTACGCTCCAGGGCAGACCGAGCAGGGCGCGCTCGCGGACATGCGGCGCGAGCTCGATGCGCTGGAGGGGCGTTTTCCCGGCCTGAAGGCCCATCTGATGTCGGAGGACCGCGCCGGCGTGCCGACCATGCCGCCGTTCGAGGTCGCGCCGGACAGCCCGATCGTCCGTGCCGTCAACAATGCCTATCGCGTCGTGCGTGGCGCCTCCCAGCCGACCGGCCCGGTGGCGCCGAGCTGCTTCTACGGCACCGATGCCGGCCATCTCTATACGTATGGCGGCATGGAGGGCATCGTCTGCGGGCCGGGCGGCCGCTACAACACGATGCCGGACGAGCGCGTCGACATTCCCGACTATCTCGACATGATCCGCATCTACATGCTGGCCATTCTCGATATCTGCGACTGAACCTGCGCTCAGGCGGCGGCTGCCTGTTGCTGGAATTGCTCGAACGCCGCAATCGCATCGGCGGCATACATCAACGACGGTCCGCCGCCCATGTAGATCGCCATGCCGAGCGTCTCCTCGACCTCCTGCCGGCTTGCACCGAGACGGACGAGCGCCTCCGCGTGGAAGCCGATGCAGCCGTCGCACCGGACGGCGACCCCGATCGCCAGCGCGATCAGCTCTTTGGTCTTCTTGTCGAGCGCGCCATCAGCGGCGGCGGCCCTCGCCAATGCAGAGAAGCCCTGCATCACGTCCGGAATGTCCTTGCGCAGCGTCTTCAGGTTACCCGAGATGTCCTTGCAGATCTCGCTGTACAGTTTGGTCATGATAGCTCCTACGACATCTTCGTGGTGGGTTTGCCGGGCTCGCGCAGCGCGATGTAGATCGCGGGGATCACGAGCACGGTGAGCAGGGTGGAGGAGGCCAGACCGAACAGCAGCGAGATCGCCAGACCCTGGAAGATCGGATCGAGCAGGATCGTCGCAGCACCGATCATCGCCGCCAGCGCCGTCAGCAGGATCGGCTTGAAGCGCACGGCGCCGGCCTCCAACACGACGTCGCGCAGGGTCTTGCCCTCGCCGCCGCTGTGGCGGATGAAGTCGACCAGCAGGATCGAGTTGCGGACGATGATGCCGGCCAGCGCAATGAAGCCGATCATCGACGTCGCGGTGAACGGCGCGCCCAGCAACCAGTGGCCGAGCAGGATGCCGATCAGTGTCAGCGGGATCGGCGTCAGGATCACCAGCGGGAGCCGGAAGCTCTTGAACTGCGCCACGACCAGAACGTAGATGCCGAGGATGGCCGCGCCGAATGCGGCGCCCATGTCGCGGAAGGTCACGTAGGTGATCTCCCATTCGCCATCCCACAGCAGCGTCGGACGGGACTCGTCCGCCGGCTGGCCGTGGAAGCCGATCACCGGCTTCGGCAGCTTGCCCCAGTCATGGGCGTCGATCCGGTCGGCGACCGCGAGCATTCCGTAGAGCGGCGCCTCGAAGCGGCCGGCGAGTTCTGCCATCACCATGTCGGCAAAGCGGCCGTCGCGGCGGAAGATCATCGGCGACCCCTCTTCCATGGTGGCCTTCACCACCTGGCCGAGTTCGACGACAGTCTTGCTGCCGGGCAACGTGTTGGCGGGCACCGGCGTCGATGCCAGGGCCTGACTCCAGCTCTTGTCGTGCTTCGGCAGACGCACGGCGATCTCGATCGGATTGCGGTCTTCGCCGCGATGCGAGTAGCCGACCGAGACGCCGCCGAACAGCGTCTGGATCGTGTCGTAGACGTCTCGCTGCTCGACACCGAAGAACTCGAGACTGTCCTGGTCGATCGACAGCCGCAGCCGCGGCCGGCGCTGGCCGATGGAATCGTCGATATCGACGATGAAGGGAACGTCGGCGAAGACCTTCTTGAGTTCGGTGGTGACGGCGCGCCGGGTCGCCGCGTCCGGACCGTAGATCTCGGCGAGCAGGGTCGCGAGCACCGGCGGCCCGGGCGGCACTTCGACCACCTTGATGCTGGTGCCGGCAGGCACAGGGATGCTCTTCAGCCGCTGCCGCAACTCGAGCGCGATGTCGTGGCTCGCGCGCTTGCGGTCGCCGCGCGCGGCGAGATTGACCTGTAGCTCGCCGAGCTCGGGCCGCTCCCGCAGATAGTAGTGCCTCACGAGACCGTTGAAGTTGAACGGCGCCGCGGTGCCGGCATAGCTCTGCACGGTCGTGATCTCCGGCAGCCCATGCGCGATGTCGGCGGCCGCGAACAGCGTGCGCTCGGTATCCTCCAGGCTCGCGCCTTCGGGCAGATCGACCATCACCGCGATCTCCGACTTGTTGTCGAACGGCAGCAGCTTGACGGTGACGGACTTGGTCGCGAACAGGGTCATCGACAGCAGGGTGGCGATGCCGACGCCGAGCAGGAAGATCCAGGCGGAGCGCTTGCTGGCGACGATCGGGCGCGCGACGCTGCGATAGATGCGTCCGAGACGGCCTTCGCCATGCGCGTCATGAGAGTCCGCAGAGGCGCTGGTCGACCTCGGCGCCAGCCGCAGCATCAGCCACGGCGCCACCACCATGGCGACGAAGAACGAGAACAGCATCGCCGCCGAGGCGTTGGCCGGGATCGGCGCCATGTAGGGACCCATCAGTCCCGACACGAACAGCATCGGCAGCAGGGCGGCGACCACGGTCAGGGTCGCGACAACGGTCGGATTGCCGACTTCGGCGACGGCCTCGATGGTGGCCTGCAGGCGCGGCCGGCCGTCATGCATGCCCCAATGGCGCGCGATGTTCTCGACCACGACGATGGCGTCGTCGACTAGGATGCCGATCGAGAAGATCAGCGCAAACAGGCTGACCCGGTTGATCGTGTAGCCCATCAGATTGGCGGCGAACATCGTCAGCAGGATCGTGGTCGGAATCACCACGAAAGTGACGAGGGCCTCGCGCCAGCCGATGGCGACCGCAATCAGCACGACGATCGAGATCGTGGCGAGGCCAAGATGGAACAGCAGCTCGTTGGCCTTCTCATTGGCGGTCTCGCCGTAGTCGCGCGTCACCGTGACGGCGACGTCGCTCGGAATGAGACTGGCCTTCAGCCCTTCGAGGCGCTGCGCGATGTCGTGCGACACCACCACGGCATTGGCGCCGGCGCGCTTGGCGAGCGCAAGACTTACCGCCGGCACCCGGTGCCAGTCGCCCTTGTCGTTGCGGGCGTCGTCCCAGACGCGGTGCTCGGCGAGATTGGGGCCGATGACCACGGTTGCGACGTCGCGCACATAGACGGGACGACCATCGCGCGTCGAGATCAGGAGCAGGCCGATATCCGGGATGCCCGTGAGCGTCTGGCCCGCGGCGACATTGCGCACGATGCCGCCGTCGCGAACGTCTCCGGCCAGGAACGAGCGGTTCGCGTCCTTCACCTTGGCGACGAGCTGCTGCAGGGTCACGCCGAACAGCGACAGCTTTTCCGGATCGGGCTCGACCCGGATCTGCTGGGCGCCGCCGCCGGAGATATAGGTCAGGCCGATATTGTCGACCTTGGTCAGCTCCGCCCGCAGCTTGTCGGCGAGCTCGTAGAGGTCCTTGTCGGACCAGCGCCCGGCGGCCTCCGGCTTCGGCGACAGCGTCAGCACGGTGACGGCGACGTCGTTGATGCCGCGGCCGACGATCAGCGGCTCGGGAATGCCGACGGGGATGCGGTCGAGGTTGGCGCGCAGCTTCTCGTGGACGCGCAGGATCGCGTCCTCGAACTTGGTCCCCACCAGGAACCGCGCGGTGACCATGACACGGTCGTCCTCGGTCTGGCTGTAGACGTGTTCGACGCCGTCGATCGCCTTGACGATGGTCTCCAGCGGCTTGGTCACGAGCTCGACGCCGTCGGGCGCACGCAGGCCGTCGGCGTTGACACGGATGTCGACCATCGGCACGCTGATCTGCGGCTCTTCCTCGCGCGGAATCACGACGACGGCGATGAGGCCGACCACGAGCGCCGCGAGCAGAAACAGCGGCGTCAGCGGCGAGGCGATGGTCGCCTGGGTAAGCTTGCCTGAGAGTCCGAGTTTCACGGCTGCACCAACTGGTCGCCGGCGCGCAGGCCGGACAGGATTTCAAGTCCATCGGGGAGATCGGCGCTCGGCAGAGCGCGTCCGCGCTGCACCGGAACGCTCACCTTCTGCGTCCCTTGCTGTAACTGGACATAGTCGATGCCGAACCGTGTCGTAACGTAGCGGGACGGAATCACGAAGGCGTCGCGCTGGCCGCCGGAGATCCAGACCCGCAGCCGGTCGCCGACGAAATACTGGCCGAGACCCGAGACGATCGCGTCCGCCACGACCCGGCCTTCCTCTATCTGCGGATAGACGAGGTCGATCACGCCCCATTTGTCGGAGCTGTCGCCGAACTCGGCGCCGTCGACCCGGACCTTGTCGCCGGCCTTGAGAAAGAGAGCGTGGCGCTCGGGCACGCGCAGTCGCAGCTTGAAGTTCTGCTGCGCCACCGTGACCACTGGATCGCCGGGCAGCACCACCGATCCGACGGCAACCAGCTTCTTCAAAACGCGGCCGTCATCGGGCGCCAGCACCTGGCCTTCGCTCATCTGCTGATTGACCACCGCGCGCTCGGCGGTCTTGGCCCGCAGCGAATTCTCGGCGACGTTCAGCGCGGTGCGCGTCTCGTCGAGCTTGACCCGGGGCAGGGTGCCGCGCTCGACGAGCCCCTCGGTGCGGGTGAAGTCGATCTGCGCCTGATTGGCCTGGGCCTGCAGCGCTTCGATCTGGGCGTCGAGCGATTTGATCTGCAGGGCCAGTTTGTCGTCGCCGATCAAGGCGATCGGCTGGCCGCGCTTGACCGGGTCGCCTTCGCGCACCGAAAGCTGCACGATGGTGCCGCCGATGCGGCCGCGGGCAGGGACCACGCTGATGCTCTCCACCGTCGCGAACACCGCCTTCTCGTCGGCGACCTGCCGCGGCGCCACCGTCAGCGTCTCCGCAAGGGCCGGCGCTGCCTGCCACGCCATCGCGGCGATCAAGCTCAGGACCGATAATCTGCGCATCAGCCTATTCCTGTCTGGTTTGATTCGAATTGTGAGATTGGGCGAGCCGTCCGCGGTCGGCTGCAGACATCTCACCTGGATGGGGGTTCCCGTTTGATATCGGTCAAGATGCCGGTCCGGCATCCTCATAGTCTCGGTCGCGGTCTCGGCCCGCAGTACACCTGATAGAGCGTCTTGAGGACCTCGCGGGCCGGATCGCTTGTGATCGAATAGTAGATCGTCTGCCCCTCGCGCCTGGCGGTGACCAGGCCGTCCTTGCGCAGGAGCGCCAGGTGCTGCGACACGGTCGAATCGCGCAGGCCGAGAAACTCGGCCAGTTCTCCAACCGACCGCTCGTCGTCGACCAGCTGGCAGATGATCAGGAGGCGATGGCGGTTCGACAGCGCCTTCAGGAGGTCGCTGGCCTGGTCCGCCGCCGCTTCCATGATGTCAGCATCAATTTTCATAGTTGCGTATATACAGATATTCGAATATATAGTCAAGGCCGGCGGCGGCGCCGCGGTGACATGAAGCAAGAATGAATCAAGTGCGGATGGAGGATCCCAATGGCGGAAATCGTGGTGATCGGGGCGGGGCTGAGCGGCTCGCTGATGGCTTATGAAATGTTGCCGCAACTGAGGAGGGAGGATCGCGTGACCGTTGTCTCGCAGGGGTCTTCCTATCATTTCGTGCCATCCAACCCATGGGTGGCCGTGGGCTGGCGCAAGCGCGACGAGATCGAGATCGATCTGGTTGACGTTATGCAGCGCAAGGGCATCCGGCTGCTGACGCAGGGCGCCAAGCGCGTGCATCCGGCCGAGAACCAGGTCGAGCTGACGGATGGCGGGATCGTGGCATACGATTATCTCGTCGTCGCCACCGGTCCCGAACTCGCCTTCGACGAAATCCCGGGGCTTGGACCCGATGGGCATACACAATCCGTGTGCCACGTCGACCACGCCGCTCATGCCAAGGCGGCCTTTGACAGGCTCGCCGAGAAACCCGGGCCGGTGATCGTCGGTGCGGTACAGGGCGCCTCCTGCTTCGGCCCCGCTTACGAATTCCTCTTCATCCTGGAAACCGAGCTGCGCCGGCGCAAGATGCGCGACCAGGTGCCGATGACCTTCGTGACCTCCGAGCCCTATATCGGCCATCTCGGCCTCGACGGCGTCGGCGACACCAAGGGCCTGCTGGAAAGCGAGATGCGCGAAAAGCACATCAAGTGGATCACCAGCGCGCGCGTCACCAAGGTCGAGGATGGCCGCATGTTCGTGGAGGAGGTCGCCGACGACGGCACCGTCCGCAAGACGCACGAGCTGCCGTTTGCCTATTCGATGATGCTGCCCGCCTTTCGCGGCGTGGGAGCCGTCCGCGGCATCGACAAGCTCACCAATCCCCGCGGCTTCGTCGTCGTCGACAAGCATCAGCGTAATCCGACCTTCCCCAACGTGTTTGCCATCGGCGTCTGCGTTGCGATCCCGCCGATCGGGCCGACGCCGGTGCCGGTCGGCGTGCCCAAGACCGGCTTCATGATCGAATCGATGGTGACGGCGACGGCCTTGAACATCGGGGCGCTGCTGCGCGGCCAGGAGCCAAAAGCCGAGCCGACCTGGAACGCGATCTGTCTTGCCGATTTCGGTGATTCCGGCGTCGCCTTTCTGGCCCAGCCGCAGATCCCGCCGCGCAACGTCAATTGGTCGTCGAAGGGAGAGTGGGTGCATTACGCCAAGGTCGCCTTCGAGAAGTACTTCCTGCGCAAGATGAGGCGCGGGACGCCCGAGCCGTTCTACGAGAAGTTCCTGCTCGACCGGCTCAACATCGCCAAGATCAAGGAGGTCAGGACCGGGACATGAGCAACGGTTTGCAGATCGTGTGCGGCCATTGCGGGCAGATCAACCGTCTGCCCGCGGACCGGGCGCCGACGCAGGGGAAATGCGGCAAGTGTCATACGCCGCTGTTCGGCGGCCATCCGATCGAGGTCGACCAGGCCGCGTTCGAACGTCATGTCGCGCATAGCAGTTTGCCGCTGCTCGTCGACGTCTGGGCGCCGTGGTGCGGTCCATGCCGTGCGATGGCGCCGATGTTCGCGCGCGCGGCCCAGGAGCTGGAGCCGCGTGTGCAACTCTTGAAGCTGAACTCGGACGAGGCGCCGGAGGTGTCGGCACGGTTCGGCATCTCCGGAATTCCGACCATGCTGCTGTTGCAGCAGGGGCGGGAGCTGGCGCGGATCTCGGGTGCGATGGACTCGCAACGAATCGTCGCCTGGGCACTGTCCAGCCTGCGGCAATAGCCGTACCGCCGGGCAGTCACTTGCTTGATTACGCTCAAATGCAACCATGAAGGAATATGTCATGAACGTCGACAAAGCGGTTCTCACCTTCGCAGGGATCGTGGTCCTGCTCAGTCTGGCGCTGGGTTGGTACGTCAGTCCCTACTGGTTCTTGCTGGCGGCCTTTGCTGGCGTGAACATGATCCAGGCCTCGTTCACGGGCTTCTGCCCGGCAGCGATCGTCTTCAAGAAGCTGGGGCTCAAGAGCGGCAACGCGTTCTCCTGAATCGGTCGGAAGGACGGCAAGATGAAGCGGGGATATCATGGCTGACTCGGACGACACCTATATCGTCGGGCCGCTCTACAAGGCGCGCGACAAGGTCTATCCGGCGGCCGTGCACGGCCGCTTCCGGCGCATCAAGTGGACGATCCTGTGCATCACGCTCGGCATCTACTACCTGCTGCCCTTCGTCCGCTGGGATCGCGGACCCGGCATGCCGAACCAGGCGGTGCTGGTCGATTTCCCGCACCGCCGGTTCTACTTCTTCTTCATCGAGCTGTGGCCGCAGGAGGTCTACTACTTCACCGGCCTGCTCATCATTGCGGCGGTCGCCCTGTTCCTGATGAACGCGGTCGCCGGCCGGCTGTGGTGCGGCTACCTCTGTCCGCAGACGGTGTGGACCGACCTGTTCTACGCCGTCGAGCGCTGGGCCGAGGGCGACCGCCGTGAGCGCATGCTCAGCGACAAGCGCGGCTGGACCTTCACCCATATCCGCCAGGCCGCGCTCAAGCACTTCCTCTGGATCATGATCGGCTGGTGGACCGGCGGCGCCTGGGTGCTGTATTTCGACGATGCGCCGACCCTGGTGAAGGACCTTGCCACCTTCCAGGCGCCGTTCACCGCCTATCTCTGGATCGGCATCCTGACGGCGACGACCTATGTGTTCGCCGGTCACGCCCGCGAGCAGGTCTGCATCTATATGTGCCCGTGGCCGCGCATCCAGGCGGCGCTGACCGACGAATGGGCGCTCAACGTCACCTACAAGGGCGACCGCGGCGAACCGCGCATGTCGGTCAAGAAGGCGGAAGCCGCTCGGCTGCAGGGCGCACCCGCCGGGGACTGCATCGACTGCCACCAATGCGTCAACGTCTGCCCGACCGGCGTCGACATCCGCCACGGCATCCAGCTCGGCTGCATCCAGTGCAGCCTGTGCATCGACGCCTGCGACAGCGTGATGACCCAGATCGGCCGTCCGACCGGCCTGATCGGCTACGACACCGACATCAACGTCCAGCGCCGCAAGGAAGGCAAGCCCGAGATCTACCGGATCATCCGGCCGCGCACGATCATCTATGCGAGCTTCATCGCGATCGTCGGCGGAATCATGCTGTACTCGCTGGCGACGCGCGGCACGATGGGCATCAACGTGCTGCATGAACGTAACCCACTGTTCGTGCAGTTGTCGGATGGCGGCGTCCGTAACGACTACACGGTCCGCCTGCTCAACAAGCGCGGGCCGCGCGACTTCGTGCTGGACGTCGTGGGGCTTCCGAACGCCAAGGTGACGGTGGCCGGCGAGACGCGCGAGCAGGACGGTCGCATGGTGATCGATGTGGGCCAGGATCAGACTCGCGAGATCCGCATGTCGATCGAGGCCAAGGGGGCCGACCTTCCCTCCGCGCCGGTGGACATCGAGATCAAGATCACGGATCCGGCGACCGGGACGTCGGTCAGCAAACGCGATCACTTCGTTCCAGCGACACGATAGAGCAGTGTCGTTCGATCGCCGACCGCGAGGCATCGCCGACAGTCCGTCGGCTCATCGGGACTGATCGAGGGAGGAGCGGTCGCTCCTCCCTCGATTGCTGAGTCCGGTTGTTCCAAATCAATGCCGCCTGGAGGCCGCAGGCAGAGCATTCTCGCGTCAAGGGATCGAAAGCTTTCCTACTGGCGGAGAAGGACAGATGTTCAAGGTCGCAATTCTCATCTGGGTCATGCTGGGCACGGTGCTGGCAGGCAGCGCGGTGACGGCATTGTTGACGGTGCAGGGGCTGGTCGCGAGTCCGATGAAAGACCTGCCGTTGGCGGCGCTGGTCGGATTCGTCGTCGCCATGCCGCTATCGTATCTCGTCGCCGCGAAGATCAAGGGCGGGCGCGGCCGGACGGCGTGACGGTCATCGACGACGGGCCGGATCATCGTAATGGTCCGGCCTGATCGTCGTGCAGCAGTCGCGGGA
The DNA here is from genome assembly GCF_051168135.1 of Bradyrhizobium sp. HKCCYLRH2060. Classification (NCBI taxonomy): domain Bacteria; kingdom Pseudomonadati; phylum Pseudomonadota; class Alphaproteobacteria; order Hyphomicrobiales; family Nitrobacteraceae; genus Bradyrhizobium; species Bradyrhizobium sp. HKCCYLRH2060. The sequence goes on along the minus strand of NZ_JBNPUK010000002.1, from coordinate 759,619 downwards.
GTGCCAGTCTGGCGCCGTCCATGAAGAGGTCGATCGCATCACGGACGGTCTGCTCGAGATCGGATGGAACGGGTGTTTCGTAGATGAACTTTCGGATCGCGAGATAGAAGATGCGTCCGTGCAGTCCCCAGAACATCTCCGCCTCGCGGCTGCCGAGGGGGTGGGTCGCGGTGTCCGGAAGCTGCAGTTCATGCCGCAGCTCGATCGCGGCAGGCTCGATGATCTCGCGCCGGACGAGGTCGAGATAGCGGCCGGTGATGCCGAACGACTTCATGCCGGAGAACACGAAGATCCGCACCCAGTTGTATTCGAACACGCGCGCCACGTAGTCGAGATAGAAGCCGGTCAGTCGCGCCTTGAGCGGATGGCTGCGATCGCGGATCAGCGGGCCCCAGTCCTGCGACCAGCGGCTCAGATAGACCTCCTGATAGACGCGTTCGATGAGGGCTTCCTTGCTGGGGAAGTGCCGGTAGATCACCGAATGCGCGATGCCCATGCGCTTGGCGAGCTCCCGCGTCTGGCCTTCGAAGCCGCGCTCGGCGAAAAAGCGGATCGCTTCATCCACGATCAGGCGCTCGCGGTCGGCAGCGCGCATGTTGCGGCGCCTCGCCTGTGGGCGGCCGTCGGTTTTGCGCGGGCGTCCACCAATGCGGCCCTTCGTCTCAACGCTCGCTGTCTTCGGAGTCCTGGCCATGGTCTCAATCGATTGTGGCGACAAGCCTGTCTGATACCCGAAAGCAGATTTGTGACCAATCGTTCGTTTCTGGTTGACCGCACTGCCGCCGCGTGCAATTCTTTTGAGACCAGATGGTTACAAATCTGGAATTTCGGGCTGGCGAGCCCTGGCGGCGAGGAAACGGATGAAAGCGAGGGCTTTCAGCTATTTTCGTGCACACACGATCGGCGAGGCGCTCGAAGCTCATGCGAGCGCCGGCGACGATGCGCGATTCATTGCCGGTGGCCAGAGCCTGGTTCCGGCGCTGGCGTTGCGTCTCCAGGCCCCGCGAACTCTGATCGATATCAACCACATTGCAGAGCTGCGCGGCATCACGCGGGACGGCGAATGGTTGCGGATCGGCGCCTTGACCCGGCACTGCGAGATGCTGACCGATCCCTTGATTGCCGAGTTTGCCCCGCTGTTGCGTGCCACGGCGCCGTTCGTCGCGCATCCTGCCATCCGCAATCGCGGGACCTTTGGCGGCAGCGTCGCGCTGGCCGACCCGGCCTCCGAATTTCCGGCGATGGTGCTGGCGCTCGACGCCGAGATCGAGATTGCCGGCGCGTCCGGCCTGCGCCGCGTCAAGGCCGACGACTTCTTCACCGACCTTTTTGAGACTGCGATCGCGCCCGGCGAGCTCCTCGTTGCGGTTCATGTTCCTCTCTTCAAAGCCGGTCAGCGCATCGCGTTCGATGAGCTGGCCCGCCGGCGCGGCGACTATGCACTGGTCGGTTGCGGTCTGCTCGCGACCTGCCGGGGCGATCTGATCGAGCGCCTCCGCATCGCGTTCTTCTCGGTCGGCAATGTCCCGACCCGTGCGAGACATGCGGAGGCAGCCCTCACCGGCAGCCGGATCGATGCTACACGGATTGCGGCCGCGCAGGCCGCGCTCGACGACGATCTCGCGCCTGCTGACAGCGACGACGTTCCGGCGGCGATGCGCCTGCATCTGGCGCGCGTTCTGCTCGGCCGGCTGCTGGGACGGATCGGAGAAGCCGCATGAGCGCGCCGGTCGACGTCGAGACCGAGGAGCAGGTCCGTATTCGCCTCATCGTCAACGGCCGCAAGGTCGCGTGTGACGTCGCGCCCCGCGACACGCTGGTGGATTGTCTTCGCCAGCAGCTCGAATTGACCGGCACGCATGCCGGTTGCGAGATGGGCGCCTGCGGCGCCTGTCTGGTTCAGCTCGACGGCGCTGCCGTGCATGGTTGCCTGATGTTTGCCGTGCAGGCCGATGGTGCGCGCATCGAGACCATCGAGGGGCTCTCGGAGAGCGGCGTGATCGCCGACCTGCAAGCCGAGTTTCATCGGCGCAATGCGCTGCAATGCGGCTTCTGCACGCCGGGCATGCTGATCACCGCTCATGAGCTGTTGACCCATTCGGCACGGCCGAGTCGCGAGAGCATCCGCGACGCGCTCTCGGGCAATTTCTGCCGCTGCACCGGATACGAAGCGATCGTTGACGCCATTGCCGCGGTCGCCGCGGAACGGGCGGCAACGCCATCGCAGGGCGCGGAGGGCTCGTCGCCATGACCGTGCCGCTGACCTCGCTCGACCGTCCAAATTCCTATATCGGCCGCTCCGTCCCGCGTCCGAATGCGAAGCGGCTGCTCGCCGGACGCGGGCGCTACGTGACCGACATTCGCCTGCCGCGCATGCTGTACGCCGCCTTCCTGCGCAGCCCGTATGCTCATGCGCGCATCACCGGCATCGACGTCGATGCGGCGCGGGCGCTTGCGGGCGTTCATCTGGTCGCGACCGGCGCTGATCTGGCGAAGATCTGTACACCATGGACCGGAACACTCGATCATTTCAAGGGCATGACGTCCGAGCCGCAGCTGCCGTTGCCGCTCGATCGCGTCGTCTGGGCCGGCCAGGCCGTGATTGCCGTGGTTGCCGAGAGCAGGGCGATCGCGGAGGATGCGCTGGAGCTGATCTCGGTCAGTTACGAGGAGCTGCCGGCGGTGGTCGATCTCGACGCCGCGCGCCAGCCGGGGACACCGCGGGTCAATCCGGCTTCCGCGTCCAACGTCTGCTTCCGCACGCAGCTCGACAGCGGCGGCGTCGACGAGGCCTTCGCGGCGGCCGCGCACGTGATCGAGCAGGACTTCAGCTTCGGCCGTCATACGCCGGTGACGCTCGAGCCGCGCGCCATCGTCGCGGACTATGATCCCGAGGGCGGTGCGCTGACGGTGCACCATGCGACGCAGACGCCTTATCAGTTCCAGGATCTGTACTCCCGCCATTACGGCATCCCGGAAGCCAGCGTGCGCGTGATCGCGCCGGATATCGGCGGCTCATTCGGCATGAAGCTGCATGTCTATCACGAGGACATGGCGGTCGTCGGATTGTCGATCCTGCTCGGGCGCCCGGTCAAATACGTCGCCGATCGCATCGAGTCCTTCGTCTCGGATATTCATGCCCGCGATCACCATGTCCACGCGCGCATGGCCGTTGGTACCGACGGCAAGATCCTCGCCATGGATGTCCACGATGCCACGGCGATCGGCGCGTTCTCGACCTATCCGCGCACCAGCGTCGTCGAAGGCAACCAGGTCATCCGCCTGATCGGTGCGCCCTATGATTTCAAGTCCTATCGCGCCGCGCTCGAGGTCGTATTCCAGAACAAGGTGCAGACCAGCCAGTATCGCGCGGTCGGACATCCCATCGCCTGCGCGGTCACCGAGCGCATGGTGGATCTCGCCGCTGCCCGCGTCGGGCTCGATCCATTCGCGATGCGCGCCAGGAACGTGATTGCCGACAATGCCTATTCGACGGCTTCGCCGACCGGCTACAAGTTCGAGGCGCTGTCGCACGAAGTCTGCCTGCGGCGGCTGCGCGAGATCATGGACTATGACGCGCTACGGGCCGAGCAGGCCGAGCTGCGCCGGCGCGGTATCCATCGCGGCATCGGCATCGCGACCTTCGTCGAGATTACGAACCCCAGTCCGGCCTTCTACGGCGTCGGCGGCGCGCGCATCTCGTCGCAGGATGGCGCGACCGTCAGCCTGACGCCGTCGGGCGAGGTGCGCTGCGCGATCTCCGTGACGGAGCAGGGGCAGGGCACCGAGGCGATCATCAGCCAGATCGTCGCCGAGCAGCTCGGCCTCGCCCAGGAGCACGTCAAGATCATCACCGGCGATACCGAGGTCACGCCGCATGGTGGTGCGACCTGGGCCTGCCGCGGCGCGGGCATCGGTGGCGAGACGGCACTGCAGGCCGCGCGGAAGCTCAAGGCAAACATTCTGGAGATTGCCGCGCTGGTGCTGCAGGAGCAGCCCGCCGCGCTCGACGTCGTCGATGGCCAGATCGTCAGTGCCGCGACGGGGCAGCCGCGTCTGCCGGTCGCCGAGATCGCGCGCATCGCCTATTTCCGCTCCGACACCTTGCCGCCGGGCACCCAGGCGCAACTGACGGTCAGCCATCATTTCGCGCCGCAGGGCTACCCCTTCGCCTTCACCAACGGCATTCAAGGCTGCTATCTCGAAGTCGATGTCGAGACCGGCTTCATCAGGCTGCTGAAGCACTATGTCGTCGAGGACTGCGGCCGCATCATCAATCCGATGCTGGTCGACGAGCAGTTGCGCGGCGGTGTCGTTCAGGGTCTGGGCGCGGCGCTGTTCGAGGAATGCCGTTACGGTGAGACCGGCCAATTGCTCAACGGATCGCTGGCCGACTATCTGGTGCCGATGGCGATGGAGATGCCGGACATCACCATCGATCACGTCGAGACGCCGACGGCGGACACCATTCTCGGCGCAAAGGGCTGCGGCGAGGCCGGCACCGCCGCTGCCTCGGCCTGCGTGCTGAATGCGGTCAATGATGCGCTGATGCCCTTCGGCGCGACCATCAACACCATCCCGATCACGCCCGCGCGCGTGCTCAAGGCGCTCAACCGGTTCTAAGAAAAACGAATGAGGGAGGAGATCATGCCAAGCTACGAGACGAGGCTGCGACGCCCAGGAATATCCCGCCGCACGGCGTTGATGGGAATGTCGGCCGGTGTCGCCACGCTCGCGATGCCGCGCCTGGGACGCGCCGCCGATGACACCATCCGCATCGGCTTTCCGACGCCGCTGACCGGCCCGTTCGCCGCCGAGGCCCGTGACCAGGTCAAGTGCGCCGAGCTCGCCGTGAAGCTGGTCAACGACAAGGGGGGCATCGCCGGCCGCAAGGTCGAGCTCCTGGTGCGCGATGACAAGCTCAACGCCGGCGAGGCCGCGACGCGGACGCTGGAGCTGATCGAGAAGGACAAGGTGCACGCCGTCGTCGGCGCGCTCTCCAGCGCCGTCCAGCTCGCCGTCAACGAGGTGACGCGCGCCCGCGGCGTGATCTACGTGTCGATCAGCCAGTCCGACACCATCAACGAGGCCAAGGATTTCAGCAAGTACACCTTCCATGAGGCGCTGAACCCGCACATGACCACGGCGGCCGTGGCCCGCCAGACCATCAAGAAGGGCATGAAGGTCGCGCATCTCGTGGCCGACTATGCCTACGGCCATGAGATGCTGCGCGGCTTCAAGCGGGCGCAGACCGCTGTTGGCGCCGAGAGCGTCGGCGAGATCCTGCATCCGTTCGGTGCGGCCGACTATTCGACCTTCATGCCGCGGCTGATGTCGCTGCGGCCGGACGTGCTGTGCATCAGCAATTTCGGCCGCGACCAGGCCAACGCGATCAAGCAGGCGGTCGACTTCGGCATCAAGCAGCAGATGAAGATCGTGGTGCCGGTGATCCTGCACAACCAGCGTCTCGCCGTCGGGCCTGACGTGTTCGAGGGCGTGGTCGGAGGCGCCAACTATTATTGGGGTCTCGAGACCCAGAACAAGACCGCGGCCGAGTTCAACAAGGCGTTCCGGGCCGCCAATGGCGGCGCGATCCCGACCGATTACGGCGCCTATGGCTACTCGGGCGTCGGCTCGCTGCTGCAGGCGATGCAGGCCGCCGGCGGCACCGACACCGACAAGGTCGTCGCGGCACTGGAAGGACTGCAATACGACCTGACCAAGGGCCCGCAGCACTACCGCAAATGCGACCACCAGTCGGTGCAGTCGGTGCTGGTGCTGGAGTCCAAGAAGAAGTCGGCGATGGCCAACGAGAACGACCTGTTCGCGATCGTAGCCAGCGATCCCGGGGCGGACGAGATGCTGCGAAGCTGCAGCGAACTGGGTCATCCCACCTGATCCCGATAGCATGGACCTCTCGCTGATCATCATGCAGCTGTTTTCCGGCATCGCCCTTGGGGCGGTGCTGGTCATCACTGCGCTCGGTCTCACCATCGTGTTCGGCATGCTGGGTGTCGTCAATTTCGCCCACGGCGCGTTGTTCATGATCGGGGCCTATGCCGGCCTGTATGTGGCGTCGCTGACCGGCAGCTTCTGGTGGGGCTTGCTGCTCGCGCCAATTCTGGTCGGCGCATTCGGCATGCTGATCGAATACGTCCTGGTCCGTCGCCTGTATGGCCGCTCGATCGATGATCCCCTGCTGCTCACTTTCGGTCTCAGCTACATCCTGGTCGAGGGCGTGCGCATCGTATTCGGCAGCGATGGCATTCCGTTCCCGACCCCGTCGCAGTTGGTCGGCGTCGTCGATCTCGGTGTCGGCTTCTTTCCCAAATATCGTCTGTTCGTGATCGCGCTGGTGGCCGTCGTGCTGCTGGTGCTCTGGCTGATGCTGGAGAAGACCCGGGTCGGTCTGATCGTCCGGGCCGGCGCGCGTGATCCGCTGATCATGCGGGTGCTCGGGGTCGACATCGGCAAGGTGTGGCTCGCGATCTTCGGCCTTGGCGTCGGTCTCGCCGCGCTCGGCGGCGTGCTGGCGGGACCCATGCGCAGCGTCAATCCGGAGATGGGAACGCTGGTGCTGGCGGAAGCCTTCGTCGTCACCGTGATCGGCGGCCTTGGCTCGATCGTCGGTGCTGTCGTCGCCGGGCTGATGGTGGGGATCTGCATCAGCATGGTCGCGCTGTTCGCGCCCGAGATGGCGACGATCGTGATGTTCGCGCTGATGGCGGCCGTGCTGCTGGTGCGGCCGCAGGGTCTGTTCGGCCTCAAGGGGAGAGCGTGATGACGGTGCAGTCGACCGGCGAAGCACCGCCGCTTCCTCAGGCGCAGCGTCTCGTCGCGGTTCTCGCGGATCACCGCGTGCTGGTCTCGCTCATTGCGCTGGCGCTGCTGCCCTGGCTGCTGCCGTCGAAGGCGCTCGCCGTGAACGTCCTGATCTACGGCGTCGTGGTGATGGGCTACAATCTGCTGTTCGGCTACACCGGGCTGCTGTCGTTCGGCCACGCCGCATTCTTCGGCACCGGCGCGTATCTGACCGGCATCGCCATCGGCCGCTGGGGCCTGCCCTGGTTCGCCGCGGTGCCGCTGGCGATCGCCGCGAGCACCTTGCTCGCCGCGTTGATCGGCACGATCTCGACGCGCACCCGCGGCATCTATTTCTCCATGGTCACGCTCGCGCTGGCGCAACTCGTCTACTACGTCGCGCTCCAGGCCTCCTCCTTCACCGGCGGCGAGAACGGGCTGCGCGGCTTCACGGTCGAGCACATCGGTCTGTTCGGCGCGCAGATCAACTTCCTCGATCCCGTGAACAAATATTACGTGCTGATGGTGCTCGCGGCGATCGCGATCTGGGTGCAGTCGCGCATTCTCAACTCGCCGTTCGGCGCCGTGATCGAGGCGATCAGGGAGAACGAGCAGCGCGCGCGGGCCTGCGGCTACGACGTCGAGCGCTGCAAGCTGATCGTGTTCATGCTGTCGGGCGCGATCTCCGCCGTCGGCGGCTGCATGTCGGCGCTGCATCTGTCCATCGTTCCGCTCGACATCCTGCACTACCAGACCTCCGGCATGATCGTGATGATGGTGCTGCTCGGTGGCGCACGCAGCTTCTTCGGGCCGTTCGTCGGCGCCGCTACCTTCCTGATCCTGGAGGACGTCGTCTCGCTGTGGACGCCGCATTGGCAGATCGTCGTCGGCGCCATCTTCGTCGTGTTCGTGCTGTTCCTGCCCAAGGGCATCTGGGGCAGGTTCCTCGATGTGCTGCCGATCGCGAGGCAACGCCGATGAGCACCGAACTGCTGCGCGCGGACGGGATCGGCCGTCGTTTCGGCGCCTTCGTCGCGCTGGAAGGCATCTCGGTCGCGTTCGCGGCCGGCGAGCTGACCTCGATCATCGGCCCGAACGGGGCCGGCAAGAGCACCTTCTTCAACATTCTCTCCGGCACGCTGTCGCCGAGCAGCGGCACGTTGCGGTTCAAGGGCCGCGAGCTGAACGGCCTGCCGCAGCATCGCTTCGTGCATCAGGGCATCTCGCGCTCGTACCAGATCACCAACATCTTTCCCGATTTGTCGGTCCACGAGAATGTCCGGGTCGCCGCGCAGGCCATGCGCGTGAGCTACGACATCTGGCGCAAGCGCGCCGATCTTGCCGAACTCGGCGAACGCGCCGATGCAGCCTTGATGGCGGTCGGCCTGATCGGCCGGCGCGGCGAGCTCGCCAAGTATCTCGCCCATGGCCAGCAGCGCGCGCTGGAGATCGCGATTGCGCTGGTCTCCGAGCCGGAGCTTCTGCTGCTCGACGAGCCGACCGCGGGCATGGGGCCGGAAGAGACCAAGGAGATGGTGGCGCTGCTGGAGCGGCTCGCGGAGAAGCGCACGGTGCTGCTGGTCGAGCACAAGATGAAGATGGTGCTCGGCTTGAGCCAGCGGGTGCTGGTGCTGCATCACGGCCGGCTGCTCGCCGATGGTCGTCCTGAGGACATCCGATCCAATCCGGACGTGCGCCGGGTCTATCTGGGACAGAGTGAGGGCTATGGCTGAGACCGCGTTGCTCGAGCTCGACAATGTCCAGGCCTGGTACGGCGCCAGCCACGTGCTGCACGGCATCTCGCTGCGCGTGAACGAGGGTGAGGTGGTGGCGCTGGTCGGCCGCAACGGCGCCGGCAAGACCACGACCTTGCGTACCGTCATGGGACTGATGCCGAAGGCCTCGGGCAGCGTGCGCTTCGCCGGCCAGGGCCTGCTGCCGCTGGCCGCGCACAAGCGCTTCCATCTCGGCCTCGCCTATGTGCCGGAGGAGCGTCGCATCGTGCCGGGCCTGTCCGTGCGCGAGAATCTGCGGCTTGGGCTGGTCGCCGCCAAGGCCGACATCGACGAGCGCGTGGCATTCGCCGAGATCGCCGAGACCTTTCCGCGATTGAACGAGCGGCTGGACCAGGAGGGCGTCACGCTGTCGGGCGGCGAGCAGCAGATGCTGGCGATCGCGCGCGCCTTGATCGCGCGGCCGCGCGTGGTGCTGCTCGACGAGCCCTCCGAAGGCATCATGCCGGTGCTCGTCGAGGAGATGGGCGTGCTGTTTCGCCGGCTGCGCGACCAGGGCAAGACCTTGCTGCTGGTGGAGCAGAATGTCGAATGGGCGCTGCGGCTCGCCGATCGCGCCGTCATCATTGACCAGGGCGAGGTCGTGCATGAGAGCAGCGCCGCGGCGCTGCTGGCCGACAAGGACATCCAGGATCGCTACTGCGCGGTGTGACGTTGCGCGGTTCGCCGGCATCATGACGGGTCATCTCGGCGGCGGCAGTTGCGGCAGGCGCGCAAGCCCGATGCCCGCGGCCCGAGACCATCTCACGGGCTTTCTCAGCGTCAGTTCTGAGCGTCATCATGTACGATATACGCCCGCAATGGATGACCGTTTTGATGCGGAGATCGTCGTCGATCTGCACCGGCTTGCGCCGGCTGCGTCGTTGGCTATGGTCGTGCCAGGCCGGCAAAGCGAGACGAGGGAACACGTCATGGCGCGCATCCGCTGTATCACCGAGATGGGAATGGGCGTCGACGTCCACGGCCGCGACGCCACCAAGGCGGCCAGGCGGGCGGTGTCCGATGCGATCCGTCATTCCAGCCTGGGCTTCTTCCGCATGGTCGGCAAGACGCCGCAGGACATGTTCGTCGACGTCACCATCGGCGTGCCGAACCCCGAGGCGGTGGACACCGCGGCCGTCGCCAAGGAGCTGCCCTATGGCACGGTCACCGTCACCGCCGTGAAGGGCGGGCTGGAGATTCCGGCCGAGGCCGGCAGCGACGCCATCATCATCGCCAATGCGGCGGTGCTGGTCCATCTCGACGATCGCAAGTGAGAGCTCGCGCCCATCTCGCTGAACGGATTGTTCTGATGTGAATGTCAAACAGCCGGATATGCGATCGCGATCCCGCGGCGCGTTGCGCGCCCGGGTGATATCAGAACGATGTCCCTCTCGAGAGGAGAGGGCGCAGGGAAGACCGGGTATCCGCTGATACCCGCGGCCCCCGTGCGTGAAGAAGTGCACGGGGCAGGAACCACAGGCTCAGCCGGACATTCCGGCCTTCCCTGCGCAACGGTTTGACGGCTTATACGTGCTCTCCCCGGGGACCGGCTTGTTTGCCCCCGTCGCCAGCCGGTCATCGTCTCGGCCGGCTTGACCTCAGCATCGGGAGGCCAGGACCACACGATTTCGCCGGCGCATTCTGCCGTTCGTCCGCACGGAGAACCATGCTGCGGCAGCCTACGCCCGTCGCATCACCGCCTCCACGTTCGTGACGATCGCGAAGCGCCCCTCATGGCGAGGCGGGACAGGCGGAGTATTTCATAAAATTCGGAAAAACGAAAGCGAAATTTTCGTGGACGCGGCGTGCGAACCTCGATCGCATTGGAAGGGCTGGTGTTTGGCGCCGAAGATCGGCTTCGTCTGGGCGCAGACGATCTCGCCCGGGCGAAGCCGGATCGCTGTGGAAGTTGCCGGCTGGCCTGCACCCGGAACGGGGCCAGGCCAGCCGATGCGCATGCTCAGCGTCTTTGGCCTTTGCCTCGGCCGGGTCCCGTCGTGTCGAGAGCCTGGCGGCAATCCGCTGAGACTTTCTCGCGGTTGGTCTCGAGGCAGGCGCGAACCTGGCCTGCGCCGTGCTGCTTGCCGGAGCAGAAGCTCTGGATGTCAGCGGCGCATTGCGTTGCCACCGGCCCGGTTCCCTGAGCGAAAGCGGGCATGGCCGCGATGGCGGCGATGACGATGGCGAGTTGCAAGGACGTCCTCATTCAAGCCTCCTTGGGGAGTGGTGTAGGCACGGTAGCGAGGTAGCGTGTGTCCTGCGTCCGTTCGTTGCGCAGGATCAAGCCGAAGGGGATCGCGCCGGAGGAACGGCTTCGCGTTCCGGGAATCGTGCCTGGAGGAAACGGCGTGACTGCCAGGAAGCTGCTCCACGATGATGATATCGCCGACATCGAGTGGCAGTACCAATACCTGCTGCGTCAGCAGCATGACCGCGATGGCTTCGATCTCCTCGAAGGCAGCCGGCACATCGGTGACGATGTCAGCGGCCCTGCGGAAGCTCACCCTCGTCGACCTGAGGCCACCGTCCTACGCTCACCCCGCCGCTCGATCGGCTCGCTCGTGCGCCCCCGCGGCTGCGCGCTGGGATGACGAGACGGGTCTCAGAAGCCGGTCCGCGCACTCAAGACAAGCTGATCTCGGTTTCGCCGTCCGGCCCGATCAGCGTCAACATTCCGGGCGTGCCCTCGCCACCGGAGAGGTAGTGATAACTGTCCAGGGCACGTCCGCTCGGAATGCCGAGAAGCTCGGCGAGGCCCGTCAACCTGTCTTCGGCAAACATGAACGGCTTGGCTGGGGACGGCGTGGGGACGGTTGCGGCAGGCCTTGTGGCCATGCGCCTTTCGATGTCGGCGAGATATTGCTCGAGGCTCGGCGGATTCGGCATCTTGGCGGCAATTATCGGATAGGCCTGGATCGCTTTCTTACGCACCGCGTTGCGAGGTGCGGCGTCGCGAACGTGGAGGTTGGTGATGAACGATCCCATGGCTCCCTTCCGCAGTTCGGCTGCCCAAAGTCACGTTTGGCTCGAGAGCGCCCGTCACTGGGCGCCACAACTACGGAGCGTAGGCACCATGGGCGGCTGTGATACTCTCGCAGATGACGTCGACATATTCGTCATAGAACATGATGCGAAAATGTCGGCAGCGGGCAAGATGCCGCTGGGAGAAGCTCATCAGCCAGGCTGATCGTCCCAGGTCCACCACGGCGGCTTGATCGATCGCGGGCCCCCAACCGACGGTTTCACGGGAATAGTCATGGACTTCCTCTGGGGTGACTTGATGCACTTGAGTCTTGTGAAGGATCAAGTGTCGCATATCGTCCTCGGAAGCCCAGTCCGGGTTCAGATAGTCGAGGGCGATCAAGTTCAATCCGTGGCCGAAAAAGTGCGCTCGTCGCAGCTCTGGTCCGCGTCCGTCAGCCCAGATCCAATCGCGCAAGACCGGCTTGTACATCGCAGAAGATCGCCGTGGTTGGTTGTTGAGCGGCTCACAGCCGCGGATCGATCGGCTCGCTCTCCAGTGCCAGAACTGCGAACACGCATTCGTGCACGCGGCGCAGCGGCTCGCGGGAGACGAAGCGGGTCAGCGCCTCGTGGCCGAGCGCGAACTCGCGCAGGGCCAGGTTGCGCTTGCCCTCGAGCTTGCGCTGGCGCAGCCGGACGATGTGCTCCGGCGCATCATATTCCGGGCCGTAGATGATGCGCAGATATTCCGGCCCGCGCACCTTGAGCGCCGGCTGAATGAGGCCCTTCGGTCCGCGCGCGACGAAGTTTTTCGGCTTCACCACCATGCCTTCGCCGCCGCTTCCCGTGAGCTGCTCCCACCACGCGATGGCGTCGGCGACGGCCGTGTCGTCGGCCAGCACAACAGTGCGCCATTGCGTGCGAGTGACAACGGATGCTGATGCGGCGGCCAGCCGATCGGCGAGCGTCATGTGCCAGACGTGGTCCTGATCGAACCAGACCCGGCCCTCGCTGGCGAGCAGATGAAACGGCGCGACCTTGAGATCGTCGATGCCGCCGACCGGCCAGACATAAGGCGCCCAGGCAGCGCCATAGCGCTTGGCGCGCGCGACACGATCGCGGAAATGGTCGCCGAGCGCGGCGACATCGAGGCCACGCGCGGCGGCGCGCGCCACTGCGTCGGCTGCTGCTTCGAGGCCGGCGACCGATGACGCCGCGACCGGCGCGTACTGGCTCTCGATCAGGCTGCCGGCCTTGGCCGACCAGGGCATGATCTCGGCGTCGAGCAGCAGCCAGTCGGATTGCAGCTCCTGCCACAGGCCGGCGCTGTCGACAGCGTCACGCAGCCGTGCCAGCAGCGCCTCGGTCATCGCGGCATCGTTGAAGAAGGCGCGGCCGGTGCGGGTCCAGATCGCGCCGCTCTCGTCGCCTGCGATGCCGAAGCGGGCCCTGGCAACATCGGCGCTGTTGCATAGCGCAATGGCGGCGCGCGAGCCCATGTGCTTCTCCTCGCACACGACCTCGGCAACGTTGCGGGCGCGGAAATGCGCGAACGCCTCCTCGGGCCGTTCCAGCCAACCCTCGCGCGCGCTCGTCTCCGATGGCGACATGGTCGGCGGCAGATAGACCAGCCATTGCGGCGGCAGCGCGAAGCGGCTCATCACCTCCAGCGCGGCGGCCGCGTTCTCCTCGGCCACGACCATGCGGCCGCGCAGCGTGGTGTCGATCCAGCGGCGGCCGCTCACATCATCGATATCGAGCAGCTGATCGGCCTCGGCCTGCGCGGAGGCGCTGCCGGCGCGAGGCGCGAGCGGACGGACCGGCTCGCACCAGACGCGCTCGGCCTCGACCTCGACGAGCTCACGCTCCGGCCAGCGCAGCGCTGTCAGCCGGCCGCCGAACACGCAGCCGGTGTCGATGCACATGGTGTTGTTGACCCATTCGGCTGATAGCACCGGCGTGTGACCGTAGACCACGGTGGTCGGTCCGCGGTAGTTCGCGGCCCAGTCGGCGCGCAAGGGCAGGCCGAATTCGTCGATCTCGCCGGTGGTTTCGCCATACAGCGCGAATTCGCGCACTGCGCCGGAGCCGCGGCCGATCATCTCCTCCTTCAGCCCGGCATGCGCCACCGCGAGCCGGCCGCCGTCGAGCCAGACATGGCTGCGCAGCCCGTCGAGAAAGCCCGGCAGAGTGTCGCGGAAGCTTCGCTCCTCGCTGGCGAGCTGATCGATCGTGGCCTGCAGGCCGTGCGCGATCGTGACCTTGCGGCCCGCCAGCCAGCGCTGGAATTTGCGGTCGTGATTGCCCTGCACGGCATAGGCGGTGCCGGCCGCCACCATGCTCATGACGATGCGCAGCACATCGGGTGATTGCGGGCCGCGGTCGACGAGGTCGCCGACGAAGACGAGCTTGCGGCCCGCGGGCGGCGTCACTGTGACGGCGCGTCGACCCTCTGTGTCGCTCCATGTGACCTGATAGCTGAGCTTCGCCAGCAGCGCCTGCAATTCGGCCGCGCAGCCGTGGACGTCACCGATGATGTCGAACGGTCCGGCGTCATGCCGCTTGTCGGTCCACAACGGCTGCCGCGCGATGGTCGCGGCCTCGATGCGCGCGACGCTGTCGAGCTTCCACACCTGGCGAAAGCCCTCGCGCTGCAGCCCACCGAGACCACGGCGGATCTCCGAGACCATGCGCTGCACGACGGGGCCGCCGAAGGCGCGCTCGGGACGCGTCCTGTTTCTGTCGATGCAGACGTCGATGCCGGGATCGAACACGATCGCGACCGGCAGCGCATGCCATTTGCGCGCGAGCTCGACCCAGCCCTTCCGGTCGGCAGGGCGCACATTTGTGGCGTCGATGACGGCGAGCCTGCGGTGCTTCAGCCGCTTGCCGGCAATTTCGCGGACGATGTCGAACGCGTCGGCGGAGACGCCCTGGTCGGTCTCGTCGTCGGCGACCAGCGCGCGGCAATGGTCCGAGGAGATCACCTCGGTAGGAAGGAAATGCCTGGCGGCGAAGGTCGACTTGCCGGAGCCGGTCGAGCCGATCAGCACGACCAGCGCGAAATCGGGGATTTCGATGTTCATGGAATTGCTCAGCGAGTGAAGACGGCCATCTGCGTCGGCGCGCCATGGCTCTCGTCGTGATGGCCGATGCCGGAGAAGGCGGCCTGATAGTTGAAGGTTGCGCAGATCCGCTGCGCCCAGTCGGCAAACTCGGCGCGCGACCATTCGAAGCGATGGTCGCGGTGGCGAAACTGTCCGGCGGGCAGGCTTGGAAACAGTGCGTTGTAGTCGGCGTTCGGTGTGGTCACGATCACCGCGCGCGGCCGCGCGGCGCCGAACACCACGCGCTCGAGCATCGGCAGCCGGTCGGGATCGAGGTGCTCGATCACCTCGACCAGAACAGCGGCGTCGGCCTCCGCCCAGCGCGCGTCGCGATAGGTGAGCGAGCCGTGCAACAGCATGACGCGACCCTCGGGCGGCGCGCCGGGCGCGCCCAGCTTCAGCCGCTTGGCCGCGCGCTCCAGCTCGCGGACGGCGGGATCGAGCCCGATCAGCCTGTCGACCCAGCGCTCGCGGACCAGGAGCTGCAGCAGCCTGCCTTCGCCGCAGCCGAGGTCGGCGACAATTTTGGCGCCGCTCGCCCGCAACGCCTCGACCACGGCGGCCATGCGCAGGTCGTTGAGGCGGGTCGGCGCCTCCAGTGTCTCTTCTGACTCGCTGCGCGCCTCGGGCTCGATGGCCTCGTCCTGCGTCTCCGGCGCGAGCCGCGCCAACGCCGCGCGCGCGAGCACACCGCGGTGGCGTAGATAGCGGCGCACGATCAGCTCCTTCGCGGGATGCGCGTCGAGCCAGCCTTCGCCGCGCTTGAGCAGCTTGTCGATCTCCTCGTCGCCGACCCAATAATGCTTGGCGTCGTCCATGACGGGGATCAGCACGTAGAGATGATTGAGGAGCGCGCTGAGCCGCGCGGTGCCGCGCAAGGTGAGCCGGACGTAGCGGCTCGACGGATCGCCTTGCGGTCCCGGGATCGTGGTGAGACCGACCTGCCAGCCGAGCGGCTCGAACAAATGCCGCAGCACGGCTTCGCCGCCGCGCAGGGGCAGGGGTGTCACAACCGCTTCGAGTGCAATGGCGCTGTCGGCGAGCTCCTGGCGCGCGCTGCTGACGCCGTTCATCGCGGTCCGGAACGCCTTGTTCAGCGCGACCGACAGGAACGACGACGCGGCATAGGGCCTGTCGTTGACATATTGGTCGAGCAGCCCGTCGCTCTGGCCTTTGCCGCGGACGAGGCCGATCGGGTCGACGTCGAGCACCAGCGCCGCCTCGCAGCGGCTCTCGCTGGCCTCGGGATAGAAGATCAGCGCCTTGCCATAGGTGAGCGCGAGCTCGTGCAGACGCTCCGGATGCTTGTTGAGCAGGTAGCCGAGATCGGTGGCAGGCTGATGGGTGGTGGCGATGGACAGGTACATGAGGTCAGATACCGGATGAGGAAACAACGATCCAGTGCTTCGAAGCCAAAGTTTGGCGGTGGCCGTTCTCGCATTCGCTTTCGCATCGGCTCTGGGAGCGCTGGACAAAAGGTGCGCCATCTCCGCAGGACGACTCTTGCGGAGAACGAGGGCAGGGACGCAATTCGGCTCGAATCATCATGGAATTGACATCGCATGAGCAGAGTCATGAAAATCGCCGGGCTGCTGGTGCTGATCTGCGCCGGCTTCATGTTCTTCAACAACGCCAATCTGCAGGTGACAAAGGAGACTGGGCGGCTGCATCTCCTGGCTCATCGAGGGATGTCACAGCAGTTCGATCGCACCGGCCTGACGAGCGAAACCTGCACCGCGGCGCGGATGCTGCCGCCGACGCATGAGTATCTCGAGAACACCATCGCCTCGATGCGCGCCAGCTTTCTGGCCGGCGCCGATATCGTGGAATTCGACGTGCACCGAACCACCGATGGCCAGTTCGCGGTGTTCCATGACTGGACGCTCGACTGTCGCACCGATGGCAAGGGCGTCACGCGCGAGCATGCGATGACGGCGTTGCGGCAGCTCGACATCGGTTATGGCTACACCGCCGATGGTGGGCGCACGTTTCCATTCCGCGGAAAGGGCGTCGGCCTGATGCCGTCGCTGGACGAGGTGCTCGCAGCCTTTCCGGACAAGCCTTTCCTGATCAACGTCAAGAGCAATGATCCGGCGGAAGGCCGACTGCTGGCGGATGCTCTGGCGCGCTTGCCAGGCGCGCGACGGGCGCGACTGATGGTCTATGGCGGCGACGCACCGATCGCGACGCTCAGGGCGTCTCTGCCGGATCTCAAGGTCATGTCGCGCGGCATGCTGAAGAGCTGCCTGGTCCGTTATCTCGGCTATGGCTGGACCGGCCTGGTGCCGCCCGCGTGCCACAACATGATGGTGCTGGTCCCGATCAATGTCGCGCCGTGGCTGTGGGGCTGGCCGGATCGATTCCTCGCGCGCATGACACGCGCCGAAAGCAGCGTCTTCGTCCTCGGCTCCTATAGTGGTGAGGCGTTCTCGGCCGGGCTGGACACACCGGACGACATCGCCAGGTTGCCCAAGAACTTTACCGGCGGCGTCATGACCGACGAGATCGAAACCGTGGCGCCGCTGCTCAAGCAGACGCCTTGAAGCCAAGCAGCTCAAGTCGCCGCCGAATGTGCCTGGTTAACGGAAGACCCGGGCGCGTCTGTGACGCGTCCGGGTCGGTTGTCGTCAGTGCAGGGTCGCGCCGCGCAGAGTCTCCTCATGCGCCGCGATCCAGGCGATCACGGCCTCGGAGAAGCCGTCGACCCGCGTCCAGGGTCCGTAGCCGACCCCGTGCTGGTACGACGCCACGTTGACCATGGTCCCGCGCGCCCGCGGCGACGGCACCGCATCGTGGCTCTGCTCGTCGGTGAAGACGATCAGGCGGTCGCCCTTGCGGTCGACCTCGCCGACCGCACGGCCGAGATAGGTCCCGGAATGCGGCTGCGACCCGAGGATCGCATCGCGCAGCGCAAAGCCACGCCGCGGCGGCACCTTCACGACCTCATTGCTGAACGTGAAGATCTCCACCTCGTCGCAGACCTCGCGGGCCAGGATCGCCATCCCGCACGCCGCGTCCGCGCGCGTCATCTCCGACTTCGCCGACAGCGATGCGAACATCGAGCCGGAGACGTCGATCAAGAGCCGCGTGCGGCCCGGAAGCCGCTGATAGCCCTTGATCGATCGGAGCATCGCGGCCTCGAGCTCGGGCTCGAAGTCCGGCGCGCGCCGGGCCGCCGTGATGAACCGATACGGCAGGATCCGGTCCGTCCGCATCGTCTCGATCGCGGCCGCGATGATCGCCCGCGGCACTCCGGCCTGTTGCATCAGTCGCAGGTTGCGCAGCAGCGCCAGCGCACCGAGCCGCTTCTCTGAGAGCAGCCGCTCGAAGCTCCCACGCTTATCCGCACCGGCCGAGAGAGCGACCTCCCAGGTGTCGGGCGCGGGCAGCCCGCCATCGACGAGCTGCTTCCACACCGCCTCCTGCGCGGCGTCCTTCGGCCTGGCGTGAACCAGGAACAGGACGTCGCGGAGCCGCACCGGCCCCTCGCGGTCATACTTCGCGAGCTGATAGGCGTCGAACTTCGTGAACGCCTTCGCCAGCCCCTTCTTGACCTGCGCCGAGACCGGCTGCCGCTTGCGCTGCTGCTGCGGACCGAGAGCGTCCGCCCGGTAGATCGCCAGCAGCTCGGTCATCTCGTCCGGCCGCTGGATGATGCGCGCCAGCGTCTCGGCGACCAGCGCACGGTGCGAGGGCAGCCGCGCCATCTCGCGGGCGACGAGCAGCGGCGCATGCCGCAGCTTCATCTCCTCGCGGGCACGGACCGCGAGCTGAGCCACCTCGCGCGGCTCGACCAGCGGCACCAGCGCCTTGACGCGGTCGGCGATTCCAACCCCGTCCTCGTAGAACTGGTCTTCCCACAGCAGGCAGCTCATCAGCGTGCGCTGCAGCGCCTGCGCAGGCGCGAGTTGCCGGGACGGCGCACCCTCATGGGTGAAGGCGCGCAGGACCTTGTTGAGCCTGACCATGATGGCCTCCTCTTGGGTTGATGATGGATGGACGTGCCGGGGAAGGGGCGAGGCTGACCTGCCATTGCTGGCAGCCACACGCTCGATCCGACGAGCTTCGAACCCGGGCTGAAGATCAGCCCGTCGTTCGAGAGGAGTCGAACCTCCAGCCTTGTGGCCCCGAAGTAACAGCGCTCTTCACCACCGGCCGGTACGCGACCGCCTCGTCAGAGACGACCGCGCACCGAGACGGACCACGCGCCGGGAACGGGCGAATGCTGAGTTCCGCTTCACTCGCGTGGAGCGGATAGTGCTCTGCCGCTGAGCTACCGGCGCATGGAACGCCGGATGGGAGTCGAACCCACGACCTCTCGATTAGCAATCGAAGTATCAGCACTCTTCACCACGGCGCGTGGAAGACGGCGGCACAGCCAGCAGCTGCGCCGTAACGACGTGACCGCCTGTTGGCGGACGGCCACCGGTTGAGATGGATCACGAGCCGGGAACGGGCGATGACTGAGACCCGGGCCACTTGCATGGCCCGGACAGCGCTCTGACCTCTAAGCTACCGGCATGACGCCGGGCGGGATTCGAACCCGCGACCTCTGGCGTGGAAGGCGAAGTAACAGTCATCTTCACCACGGCTCGCGAATGAGTTCGGCGGGGAATGGGTGATGCTGTTGCTGCCCCAGTGGGGCGCTCGGTTTCAACGAAGTAACAGGCATCTTCACCACCGCCTTGGCCGCACGGCTGCGGGATGCGGCCGGGCGGCATTGATGGCATGCTGGGGAACGGGCGATCACGGCGATACGACGATCGAAACGCAGGCTTGGCATCAGCCTCGCCGCAACCCGCGACTCACCCATCTCGCTTGACGGATTCCACGGTACGATCGATCGAAGGCGGCGCGCGGCCGCATTGGCGCGAAGGAGCCGCGATCTTCACCACCAGCAGCTCCCGGCTGCGAACGGCCGGGAATTCAATTGGCTTGTCTGCGGCGCTGCACGGCGCCGCGTGTTGCGAGCTCCAGGGAGCTCGCTCTGTCATCGGTGTCCGGCGTTGCCGCCTCGTTCCCTCCGACAGGCCCCGCGCGCGCAGGCCACGCGCATCACCTGCGCGAGCCCCGGGATCCGGGTCTCCCGTTCCGGCTCGAGGCCGGGACATCTGGTTGTTCGCCGTGCAGCCGGCTCACGTGAGGGCAACAAAAAACCCTCCGGAGCGGCGGGCTCGGGAGGGTCCGTGTGATGCGGACTGTGGATCTTGCCTCAAGCAAGATCGCTCCCCCGAGCATGGCGTGCGCCATCCACCGGCATGACGCCGTTGGACGTGCGGATGAAGTGTTCGTAGCCGAAGGACATCGTCTCGCTCATGTTTGTCGCGGGCGTAGTCGCTCGCGAGGCCGCGGGACATACGCCGCTTTGTTGGTGCTGTCAACAGCATGGCGTTGATGTTTTGCCGGCTGCTGCGGAGGCCTTGATCTGCAACAACGCGCCGATGCGGAGCATGCTTATCGTGAGCATATCGAGATGCGGCGAGAATTGCGGGCGCAGAGTCATGAACCGACGGCGGGTCCTGATAGGAGGCGGCAGCGCGCTTGCAGCGGCCGCGCTCGGCGCCGGCTCCTGGCGCGCCGCGACCGGCACGATGCGCGCATATGACGACTATAGTGCCCGGTTGCGCGCGCCGTTGTCGTCCGACATCACCGATGTCATCCGTTACGCGACGCTCGCGGCCAACAGCCACAACACGCAGCCGTGGCGCTTTCGCGTGACGCGGGATGCGATCGAGATCATGCCCGATCCGTCACGCCGCACGCCGGTGGTTGATCCGGACGACCATCATCTGTTCGTCAGCCTCGGCTGCGCGGCCGCCAATCTCGCGATCGCCGCCGATGCGAGCGGCCGTCCGGGCGAGATCAGCAGCGACGGCCGGATGGTGCGGTACAGCTTCACGAACGGCACGGCGCATGACGATGCGCGGCTTGCGGCCATCGTCCGCAGGCAGTCGACGCGCGCGGAGTATGACGGACGAGCGGTGCCGCTAGGCGATCTCGCCGCGCTGCAGGCGGCCTCGGCAATGCCGGGCGTCGATCTTGCGATCATCACGGCTCCCGCCGCAATCGCTGCCATTCGCGATCTCGTCGTCGCCGGCAATGATGCGCAGATGCACGATGCCGCGTTCTTGCGCGAGCTGAAGAGCTGGCTGCGGTTCAATCCGCGGAGCGCGATGGAGACGGGCGACGGCCTGTTCGCGGCGGCCAGCGGCAATCCGTCATTGCCGACCGCGCTCGGTGGCCTCGCCTTCGATCAGCTCTTCAATGCAGCATCGGAGAACGACAGATATGCGCGGCAGATCAGCTCATCGGCCGGTGTCGCCGTGTTCACCGCCGAGCAGGCCGACGCCTCGCATTGGATCAGGGCCGGGCAGGCGTGCCAGCGCTTCGCGCTCGAAGCGACGCGGCTGGGGCTGAAGCTCGCCTTCGTCAACCAGCCGGTCGAAGTCGCCGCGTTGCGGCCAGAGCTGGCGCGCGTGGTCGGAACGACGAGGCGGCCGGATCTCGTGCTGCGCTTCGGCTACGGGCCGGCGCTGCCGTTTGCGCCGCGGCGGCGCGTTGCCGACGTGCTGGGTTCATGAGTCGTTCCTGTCAATCTTGACGGATTTGCGACTCGGTGCATTGCTTCGCTGCATGTTCGAGAACACCCGATTGGCACGCATGAGCGACGGGCATTATTGCCTGGTGCGCGACCTTGGCCTGGTCAAGGGCGGCAAGGGCATGCGCCATCACGAGGTGGTGGTGGATTTCAGCTATCGCGGCATCAAGGTGTTTGCCAGGCAGGGCGCGTCGTCGCTGATGCGCCGCGTCGCGGCCAAGCTCGCGCAGCACGACGCCACCTCGAAGCTGCCGGCACTGCTGCGCGTGCGCCTGCGCGAGCCGCAGTAGCGTCAGCGCTTGCGCCGAAGTTCACCGCTTTGCGGCGTCGTATTTGGTCGTTTCGGCTCGTAGGGGCTTTCCGGATTGACGTCGAGCTCGACCTCGGCGACGCAATATTGCGGCCGGCGGTGGCTGCGCCCGGAATGCCAGCGCCCCTGGCGCAGCTCGACCTCGCTCATGTCGGCGACATCGAAGCACTTCCATTGGCCGCCCGGCGGCAGGCCGCTGCTCGCGCCGCCCGCGAACTGGAACACGAGCACGCGCTCGCGGCCGGCGGTGTGGCCGAGGATGATCGGGCAGATCGCGCGGGCGAAGCCGCCATAGATGCACAGAATCTGCTGACGCGTGAGCATCGCCTGCATGATCAATCGGTAGGTCGGGCTCGGCATGCTGGCCTTCTGCACGATGCAGCAACATAAGATCGCCGGCCGCGGCCAGTTCCGCATCGAACCTTGCAGCGGCGGTTCACGGGCTTAGATTGAGCCCTCAACGAGACAGCGCGAGCAAAAAGCCATCATGTCCGATCTCTCCAGCTTCCCGATCACCACGCGCTGGCCGGCGCGGCATCCCGACCGCATCCAGCTCTATTCACTGCCGACGCCGAACGGCGTGAAGGTCTCGATCATGCTGGAGGAGACCGGCCTGGCCTACGAGCCGCATGCGATCGATTTCGGCAAGGATGAGCAGAAGACGCCGGCATTCCTGTCGCTCAATCCGAACGGCAAGATTCCCGCGATCATCGATCCCGACGGTCCCGGCGGCAAGCCGCTCGGCCTGTTCGAATCCGGGGCGATCCTGCAGTACCTTGCCGAGAAGACCGGGAAATTTCTCCCCGACGATCCGGCGCGGCGCTGGCAGACGATCCAGTGGGTGCATTTCCAGATGGGCGGCATCGGCCCGATGTTCGGGCAGCTCGGCTTCTTCCACAAATTCGCCGGCCGTGAGTACGAGGACAAGCGGCCGTTGCAGCGCTACGTCGCGGAGAGCAGGCGGCTGCTCGGCGTACTCGACAACAGGCTCGACGGCCGGCAGTGGATCATGGACGCCGACTACACCATCGCCGACATCGCGACGCTCGGCTGGGTGCGCAACCTGATCGGGTTCTACGGCGCGCGCGACATCGTCGCCTTCGATGAGCTCAAGCACGTGCCGGCCTGGCTGGAGCGCGGCCTGGCGCGGCCGGCGGTGCAGCGCGGGCTGGAGATCCCGCAGCGGCCGTGATCGTCAGCGAGGCCGATTTCGAACGTTGCATCGCCGAACTGCTGGCCGCGCCGGGCGACGCCGTGCTGCCGTCCGACAGCGTGATGTGGCGCGTGCATCGCGAGGCCGCGCTGTTTCTCGGCGCCGGCCGCGCGCTGCTGTTGCAGCTCGCCCATCCCTGGGTGGCGGCCGGCATTGCCGAGCAGTCCAGAGTGTTCGCCGATCCGCTCGGCCGTTTCCACCGCACCTTCAGCATCGTCTACACCATGGTGTTCGGCACGCGCGCGCAGGCGGTCGCCGTGGCGCGGCGGCTGTATCGGCGGCACGCCGCGGTCGATGGCGTGATGCCGGAGACGGTCGGACCGTTCGCCGCCGGCTCGCGCTATCGCGCCAACGACGTCGACGCGCTGCGCTGGGTCCATGCCACCCTGGTCGAGACCGCGATGATGTCCTACGGCCTGCTGTGTCCGCCGCTCGGCGATGCCGAGCGCGAGCAATATTGGCGCGAGGCCATGCGGTTCGCGGGCCTGTTCGGAATTCCACACGAGGCCATGCCGCCGGACTGGACGTCGTTCAAGGTCTATGCGGCCGAGATGATGGCGTCGGAGACGCTCACGGTTGGCACGGCCGCGCGCGACATCGCGCAACGCATCTTCTCGGGCGAGGCGACGTGGATCGCACCGCCGCGCTGGTTCACGGCGCTGACGGCCGAGATGCTGCCGGAGCGGCTGCGCCTTGCTTTCGCGCTGCCCTATGGCGAGCGCGAACGCCGCAGCGCGGCGCGGGCCAAACGGTTTCTGCCACGCGCCTACGCGTTGCTGCCGGAGAGATTGCGTACCGTTGGCCCCTATCAGGAGGCGATGGCGCGCATCGAGGGGACGACGTGTCCGCCGTTCACACGGCTGCTCAACCGCGCCTGGATCGGACAGCCCAGCATGGCGAGCCCGTTCGAGCCGCGTGCGGACCGTGCGCGGAGCGGGACGCTCTGAGACCGGCGCGCTTGCGGCGCCGATGACGGATCACGGCCGTGGAGCGAGCTTGAGCGTGATGCCGCGAACCTCCTGCGGCGTCGGCGCGCGGCTGCCGCCGGGTTGGCTGATGCTGAGGCGGATCGACAGCCGTCCGCCCTCGATGGCCTCCTTCGGCACCGGGAGCGCATAGGTCCCGGCCTCCGCACCAGTGCGAAGGCCGAATGGCGAGATGGTCCCGAGCGGCATCCCGGCTGCGGTCGTCACCGTCACCTCCTGGCCTCGCCCCAGTGCGCCCAGGCTGATCTCGACGACCGCAGCGTCGCTCGCATCCAATGGCCGCGGCACGACCAGATCGACGGCTCTGAAGGGCTCCGCCGCCAAGGACGAGGCCGGTCGCAGCAAGGTATAGAGCAGCACGGTACAGAGCAGCACGGCGCAGGCCCGCAGCGCGGCGCGCCTGCCGTTCATCGGCGCAGCGGTCCGACCGAGAGCGCTTTCAGGGGCGGCGCGGTGCCGACGCCGCCCGAAGGCACGACGCGGATGCTCAGCGGCTGGTTGGGCGCGGCCCGCAGGGCGGAGAACGCCTCCTGCTTCGTCGGCAGCGGCACCGCGAAGGTCGCATCCATGGTCATGGCCATGCCCGGCATCATCGATCCGAAGAAGGCGATGGTGCCTGCATAATACGGGCTGTCAGCCGTGACCTTGGTGACGTTGGCGGGCGCGTTCACCAGGACGTCGAACTCGCGCACGGTCGAATAGCCGCTCGGGCGGGGCAGCGTGATCTGCGCCATCAGCGGCTGCGGCCGCGTTGCCGCCAGGTGCGCTTCGAGCGCGTCGCCAGGAATCTTCACCGTGCCCGCATTGGCCTTGACCGAGCCCTGCTGCGGCTTGATCTGCGGCGCCGAGGCGACCGCAGGCGGACCCACGATGTCCTCGCCGAAGCCCGGCGCATAATCGTAGTCGAAGCGGTCGGTCGAGATGTAGTCGCCAGCCTTGCTCGGGCCGACATAGCCGCCCTTGCCGTCGGCATAGAACAGGAACGGCTCGTCCGAGAATGTCTTCAGGTCGGCCCCCTGCGGCAGGTAGGGTAGCTTGAGCCGCTGCTGCTTGCGTGTCCAGACATCCCAGAGCCGGTCCATGTTCGAATGATGCAGGAAGAAGATCGGATCGACCGGCGACAGGAAATTGGTCATGTTGCCATAGGGGCCGGGATCGAGCGGGCCGACACCGCCGATGTAGTTGTGGACCTTGTTGTGCGGCAGACCTTCCAAGGTCGAGAACTTGGTCGCGCCATTCGGCTGGGTGTTGTGCGAAGCGGTCTTCGAGCTGGTGAAGCTCAGATAGTTGTCGGGGTTGTAGAAGTCGGTCGGCAGAAGGCCCGCCATGATCACGAACGGCGAGACGTCGTAGGTGGTCTTGGCATCGAGCTTCGGATTGTCGCGCGACAGATAGCGTGAGGCGCAGGTGGTCGCGAATGCCTCATTGCCGGAGATGCCGGCATTGGCGGACGGCGAGAAGCCGGTGACGTCGTTCCAGAGATCGTCGATCGACTTGTAGCCGCGGATCTCGAGCTGGCCGCGCTGGTCCTTCGACAGGCCGTTCCAGTAATCCGTCAGCGCCGGCTTGATGAACGAGGTGAAGACCGCGAGATTCCCGGTGAACGGCTGATACGCCTTGTCGGTCGGCGTCAGCACGCCGTCGAACATGCCGGCAGGAATTTCCGGCAGCTCGGTCCAGTCCCAATAGGGCAGGGCGAAACTGTCGTCGCCGCTGAGCGCGCGGATCGATTGCTCGAAATAGCCGAGATAGCCGCGATGCCAGACATAGAACCACCAATTGCCGTGCGGGCAGTCCATCAGATGAATGAACGCGTTGCGGAACCAGTTCTGCGGATGGTTTGCGGGAAGCTGCAGCATGGCGGCGACGCCCTTGGCGTAGCTCGCGAGCATCTTCTGGCCTTCCGCGCTGGTGACGTTGGCGCGGCGATATTTCGCGGCGGCGTGGCCTGGTCTCGGCGAGATGACGGTGCCGGCTGCCGCCATCGCGGCCGTCGCCAGGAACGTTCGGCGGGTCTGTCGCAATCCCATGCTCATCTGAAATGAATCCTGGTTGGAAAAACGCCATGTTGCGTTCTCACGATTGCAATCTCAAGTAGCAATTCCGTGTGATGGCCGTATGATGCCGCCCGAGAGGGTTGCCGATGAACGCGCTGACGCTGCTGATCATCCGTCATGCCGAGAAGCCTGACGGCGACACGACAGGCCCGGGCCTGACCCACACGGGCAAGCCGGATTCGAAGTCGCTGGTGATCTTCGGCTGGGAGCGGGCAGGGGCCTGGACCGCGCTGTTCGGCAGCGGGCTGGGCGGCACGGACTATCCGACACCGCAGGCGGTCTATGCCGCCGATCCCGACAGCACCAAGGACGGCTCCGACCCGAGCCGCCGGCCGTACGAGACGGTGCTCGAGCTCGCGGCGCGCATCGGGCTCGACAAGCCGAACACGTCCTTTGCGAAGGGGCAGGAGGCGGCGCTGGTCGAAGCCCTGCTACCGCTGTCCGGCACCGTGCTGGTGGCGTGGGAGCACAAGGCGATCATCTCCGACATCCTGCCGCGGCTGCCGGTGAGCAATGAAGGCCAGTTGCCGACCCACTGGTCCGGCAAACGCTTCGATGTCGTGCTGCGCTTCGACCGCGCCGCGGGCGGGGCCGATTTCAAGTTCACAGAGCTGTATCCCTGCCTGATGCCGGGCGATTCCAACACGCCGTTGAAAAGCGATCCGAAAGACGATTGAGCACCCGATCGCGGTTCGCCTGCTCCAGGGAGATATCCCGCGGACGGGTGCGTTGGAGCGACGTCCGCAGCAGTGGCGTGGGTAGGGTCGATCGCGCGGGCCGTTTCCTTTCGCGGGTCAGGTCAGGCCAGCGCAACCCGCTCGCGGTCGCTGATCTCCTCGACCCAGGCATGGGCGGCGAACCATTCATGGTAGATGCGGCAGTGCGGGCAGTAGGCGCGCGAGAAGAACACGGGCATGCGCTGAAAGCGCGCAGCGTCCATTTCCATCCCCGTCTCGATGCTGCGGCCGGTCTGCGGACAACGTACCATGATCTTGCCCATCGCGGTCTCCTGTTCGTGGGCCAGATACGCCGGGGATGCGAAGAAAATGTAATGCTCAGCCGACAGTTTCGTGGCAAAGGTCGGAGTGAATTCCGACCGCGGAACGCGTGGCCTCCGCCGCATCAAAAGCGGGTGAATCGCACTGCAAAATGCAGGGCCGATTGTCGCAACGTGGGACATCCATCACCGTCGGACACGATTGTTTGAGGACGCGTGGCATGAGCATCACGATCTACGGAATCAAGAACTGCGACACGATGAAGAAGGCGCGCGCCTGGCTCGACGATCACGGCGTCGCTTACGAATTCCACGACTACAAGACCGCCGGAATCGACAAGGCTAAACTCAAGGCGTGGAGCGACGAACTCGGCTGGGAGGTGCTGCTCAACCGCGCCGGCACGACGTTCAAGAAGTTGCCCGACGCGGACAAGGACGGACTCACCGAGAGCAAGGCGATCGCGCTGATGCTGGCGCAGCCGTCGATGATCAAGCGCCCGGTGCTCGATCTCGGCGGCCGGCGCGTGGTGGGCTTCAAGCCGGATCTCTACGCCAGGGACGTGAAGGCCGCGAAGTAGTTGGAGCCGGCGATCGCTGCGCGCGTGCGGGAAAATGCCGGTGGCATGATATTCTATGTCAACGGGAAATACCGGCAGATTTCAACGCAAGGTCCGCCGGCCGCCTTGCGACGTCGTTGCCCAGCTTTCCGCCTTGCCTAACTCACTCGATTGACGGCATATTCCGGCGCGAAGCGGTCGCGGGTGGCGGCGAGGAATCGTCCAGCCGTCCAGCAGAGCCGTCGTACAGGAAGAAGCGAGGGCCGGCGCTGAAGGCGCCGGCTTGGGGGGAATCTTTGGCTGACGAGTTCATTCTCGAGACCCACGGATTGACGAAGGAATTCGCGGGATTTTTTGCCGTTCGCGATGTTTCGCTCAAGATCCGCCGGGGCACCATTCACGCGCTGATCGGCCCGAACGGGGCCGGCAAGACCACGTGCTTCAACCTGCTGACGAAGTTCCTGACGCCGTCTGCCGGCAAGATTCTCTATAAGGGTCAGGACATTACGGCGACGGCGCCGGCCGACGTGGCAAGGCTCGGCCTGGTCCGCTCGTTCCAGATTTCGGCCGTGTTTCCGCATCTGACCGCGTTGGAGAACGTCCGCGTCGCTCTGCAGCGGCAGCATGGCTCGTCGTTCGACTTCTGGCGCTCCAAGAGCGTTCTGAACCGCTTCAACGGCCGGGCGCTCGAGCTGCTCAACGACGTGGGCCTGAGCGAGTTCGCCAATATTCCGGCGGTCGAAATGCCCTACGGACGCAAGCGCGCGCTGGAGATCGCAACCACGCTGGCGCTCGATCCGGAGATGATGCTGCTGGACGAGCCGATGGCCGGCATGGGCCACGAGGACATCGACAAGATCGCCGCGCTGATCAAGCGCATCTCCGCCAAATACACGATCCTGATGGTCGAGCATAATCTCAGCGTCGTCGCCAACCTCTCCGACACCATCACCGTGCTGACGCGCGGGCAGGTGCTGACGGAAGGGCCGTATTCAGAGCTTTCCAAGGACGAGCGCGTCAAGGAAGCCTATCTGGGAGCCGGACATGCCTGAGGTGATGACGGCCACGAAGCCAGGCGCGGCGGCTGCGACCAGCACCATTCTCGACGTCAACAACCTCGAGAGCTGGTACGGCGAATCCCACATTCTCCATGGCATGAACTTCAATGTGAATGCCGGCGAGGTGGTCACCCTGCTCGGGCGCAACGGCGCCGGCAAGACCACGACGCTGAAGTCGATCATGGGGATCATCGGCAAGCGCACCGGCTCGGTTCAGTTCAACGGCCAGCAGCTGATCCGCATGACCTCGGACAGGATCGCGCGGCTCGGCATTGCGCTGTGCCCGGAGGAGCGCGGCATCTTCGCGAGTCTCGACGTGCGCGAGAACCTGCTGCTGCCGCCGGTGGTGCGGCCGGGCGGGCTGACGCTCGATCAGATCTTCGAGCTGTTCCCGAATTTGAAGGAGCGGCTGAAGAGCCAGGGCACCAAGCTGTCCGGCGGCGAGCAGCAGATGCTGGCGATCGCGCGCATCCTGCGCACCGGCGCCAGCTTCCTGATGCTGGACGAGCCGACCGAGGGTCTCGCGCCCGTGATCATCCAGCAGATCGGCCACACCATCGCGCGGCTGAAAAAGGAAGGCTTCACGATTCTCCTCGTCGAGCAGAACTTCCGTTTCGCCTCGACGGTCGCTGACCGCTACTACGTGGTCGAGCACGGCAAGGTCATCGACGGCTTCGCCAATGCCGATCTGTCGGCCAACATGGACAAGCTGCATACTTACCTCGGCGTCTGACCGGCGCCGGCGATGTCGGCTCGACGGTTTGATCGTTAGTGTTGCGGCAGTTTTCTCGGCAGTTGTCTTGGAAAGTTCTGGAAGTTGGAAATGAAGAGCAAATTCATCGCGTCGCTGCTGCTGGGAACGGCACTCACGCTCGCCGCTGGCAGCGTCGCTTCGGCCGGCGACAAGACCATCAAGATCGGCGCGCTGTCCGATCAGTCGGGTCTTTATGCCGATCTGGGCGGTCCCGGCTCGACGCTCGCGGCGCAGATGGCGATCGAGGATTCCGGTCTCACTGCGAAGGGCTGGAAGATCGACGTCATCTCCGGCGATCACCAGAACAAGCCGGATATCGGCACCTCGATCGCGCGGCAGTGGTTCGACGTCGACAAGGTCGACGTCATCGTCGACGTGCCGAACTCGGGCGTGGCGCTGGCGGTGAACAACGTCGTCAAGGAAAAGAACGGCGTCTACATCAATTCGGGCGCTGCGACCTCGGATCTCACCAACGCGCAGTGCTCGCCCAATACGGTGCACTGGACCTACGACACCTACATGCTCGCGCACACCACCGGCCAGGCGCTGGTCAAGGCGGGCGGCTCGACCTGGTATTTCCTGACCGCCGACTACGCCTTCGGCGCGGCGCTGGAGCGCGACACCACGGCGGTCGTGACCGCCAATGGCGGCAAGGTGATCGGCAGCGTCAAGCACCCGCTCAACACCTCCGACTTCTCTTCCTTCCTGCTGCAGGCGCAGTCGTCGAACGCCAAGGTCATCGGCCTCGCCAATGCTGGCGGCGACACCACCAATTCGATCAAGCAGGCGGCCGAGTTCGGCATCACGAAGGGCGGCCAGAAGCTCGCGGCGCTGCTGTTGTTCCTGACCGACGTCAAGTCGATCGGGCTCGACATCGCGCAGGGCCTCAACTTCACCGAGACCTTCTACTGGGACATGAACGACCAGACCCGCGCGTTCTCTGACCGCTTTGCCAAACGGATGAAGAACGGCGCGCCGCCGACCATGGTGCAGGCGGGCGTCTATGCCGGCTTGATGCATTACTTCAAGGCGTTGGAGGCGCTCGGCGAGAACCCGCATGACGGCGTCAAGATCGTCGACAAGATGAAATCGATCCCGACCGACGATGCGCTGTTCGGCAAGGGCGAGATCCAGCCGAACGGCCGCACCATCCACACTGCGTATCTGTTCGAGGTCAAGAAGCCCTCGGAGTCCAAGGGCCCGTGGGATCTCTACAAGCTGGTCGGCTCGGTACCGGGCGACCAGGCCTTCACACCGCTCGACAAGAGCGCGTGCGCCTTGTTGAAGAAGTGAACCGCTGCCGTCCCGGCGGCTGATCCCGCCGGAACCGCTGTCTTTAGGAAACGCCGAGAGAAAACAGAAACAAGACGATGCAGGCCCTCTACGCACAGCTCCTGGTCGGACTGATCAACGGCTCGTTCTACGCGCTGCTCAGTCTCGGGCTTGCCGTCATCTTCGGCATGCTCAACATCATCAACTTCGCCCATGGCGCGCTCTACATGATGGGCGCGTTCTGCGCCTATTTTCTGCTCAACCTCGGCGGCATCAATTATTGGTGGGCGCTGCTGCTGGCGCCGATCATCGTCGGCGCCTTCGGCATGATCCTCGAGCGCACCATGCTGCAATGGATTGCCGGGCTCGACCATCTCTACGGACTGCTGCTGACGTTCGGACTGGCGCTGATCATCCAGGGCGTGTTCCAGAACTTCTTCGGCTCGTCCGGCCTGCCTTACGCGATCCCGGATCAGCTCCGTGGCGGCATGAACCTCGGCTTCATGTATCTGCCGGTCTATCGCGGCTGGGTCGTCATCTTCTCCCTGGTCGTCTGCCTGGCGACCTGGTTCCTGATCGAGCGCACCCGGCTCGGCGCCTACCTGCGCGCAGCCACCGAGAACCCGACCTTGGTGCGGGCCTTCGGCATCAACGTCCCGCGCATGATCACGCTGACCTACGGCCTCGGCGTCGGGCTTGCGGCGCTGGCCGGCGTGCTGTCGGCGCCGATCAACCAGGTGCGGCCGCTGATGGGCGAGCACATCATCATCGTGGTGTTCGCGGTGGTTGTGATCGGCGGCATGGGTTCGATCATGGGCTCGATCATCACCGGCTTCCTGCTCGGCGTGATCGAGGGACTGACAAAGTATTTCTACCCCGAGGCTTCCAACACCGTGGTCTTCGTTCTGATGGTCCTGGTGCTGCTGGTGAAGCCGACGGGTCTGACCGGACGGGCGGCCTGACATGACATCCATCACCGACGCGACCCTGCCGATCACCCCGCGCGCGATGCGCGACGAGATGATCGTGTTCGTCATCATGGCAGCGCTGCTGGCGATCGTGCCGTGGACCGGGCTGTACCCGTTCTTCGTCATGCAGGCGCTGTGCTTCGCGCTGCTCGCCTGCGCCTTCAACCTCCTGATCGGCTATGGCGGCCTGTTGTCGTTCGGCCATGCGATGTTCCTGGGAACGGCCGGCTATTGCAGCGCCCACGCGTTGAAAGTGTGGGGGCTGCCGCCCGAGCTCGGCATCCTCACGGGCGTTGCCGGATCGTTCGTCCTGTCGGTGATCACCGGCTACATCTCGATCCGCCGGCAGGGCATCTATTTCGCGATGATCACCCTGGCGCTGTCGCAGCTCTTGTACTTCATCTATCTGCAGGCGCCGTTCACCCATGGCGAGGACGGTATCCAGGGCATTCCGCAGGGGCGGATGTTCGGCATCCTCGACCTGTCCAAGCCGACGGTGCTGTATTACGTCGTGCTGGCCGGCTTCCTCGCCGGCTTCCTGCTGATCTTCCGCACCATCAACTCGCCGTTCGGCGAGGTGCTGAAGTCGATCCGCGAGAACGAGCAGCGGGCGATCTCGCTGGGCTATAAGACCGACCAGTACAAGCTGCTCGCCTTCATCCTGTCGGGGACGCTGGCTGGCCTCGCCGGTGCGCTGAAGGTATTCGTCGCCCAGAATGCCTCGCTGACCGACGTCGAGGTCGGGATGTCCGGCCAGATCGTGCTCATGACCCTGGTCGGCGGGCTCGGCACCGTGTTCGGCCCCGTCGTCGGCGCCTTCGTGATCGTCGGCATGCAGCAATATCTGTCCGGCTTCGGCCAGTGGGTGACGGTGATCCAGGGCGGCATCTTCGTCGCCTGCGTGCTCACCTTCCGCCGCGGCGTGGTCGGAGAAATCGCCCATCTGTTCAAGCGATCCCTCTAAGCTATTGATCTGTAAAGAGATCGTCGAAGGGCAGAAAGCGGTGGATGAACCGGCCACCGCTTCTGCTGGTGCGCGATCCGGAGTATGACAGTTCTGTGACGGGCCGGCCCTGGCCCGTTTCGGAATGGATGGATCTCGTCCCATGCTGCACTGGTTTCGCGCCGTTCTCCCGCGGGAGGAGCGGTTTTTCGATTTGTTCGCCCGCCACAACAAGGTGGTGATCCAAGGCGCGCATGCGCTGCAGGACATGCTTAAGGGCGGCGACGACATCCTCAGGCACTGCCAGCGCGTCAGCCAGCTCGAGAACGAGGCCGACAACATCACGCGGGAGGTGCTGACCGCGGTCCGCCGCACCTTCATCACCCCGTTCGACCGCGGCGACATCAAGAACCTGATCACCTCGATGGACGACGCCATCGACCAGATGCAGCAGACCGCCAAGGCCGTGGTGCTGTTCGAGGTCAAGGAGTTCGAGCCGACCATGCGCGAGATGGGCACCTTGCTGGTCGATTGCGCCAATCTGATCGGGAAGGCGCTGCCGCTGCTGCAGGCGATCGGCCAGAACGTGCCGATGATCACCGCGATCACCGAGGAGATGACCAAGCTCGAGGGCCGGGTCGACGACCTCCACGACATCGGGCTGAAGGAGCTATTCCTCAAGCACCGCAACGCCAACACGATGGACTTCATCGTCGGCGCCGAGATCTACGACCATCTGGAGAAGGTCGCCGACCGCTTCGACGACGTCGCCAACGAGATCAATTCGATCATGATCGAACAGGTCTAGGGTAGGGCCGCGCCGTGGACGCTCAACTCGGCCTTCCGATTCTGGTTGGCCTCATCGCCGTCGCACTCGCCTTCGATTTCCTGAACGGCCTGCACGACGCCGCCAACTCGATCGCGACCATCGTCTCGACCCGCGTGCTCCGGCCGCAATATGCGGTGTTCTGGGCCGCGTTCTTCAATTTCGTGGCGTTCAGCGTGTTCGGACTGCATGTCGCGCAGACCATCGGCACCGGGATCATCGATCCCGCGATCGTCGACGCCCACGTGATCTTCGCGGCTCTGGTCGGCGCGATCGTCTGGAACCTGGTCACCTGGGCGGCCGGCATTCCGTCGTCGAGCTCGCACGCGCTGATCGGCGGCCTGGTCGGGGCAGGGGTCGCCAAGGCCGGCATCTCGGCCACCGTGTGGAGCGGCCTGTCCAAGACCGTGCTCGCGATCGTGCTGTCGCCGCTGGTCGGGCTGGTGCTGGCGATGATCCTGGTTGCGATCGTGTCCTGGGCCTCGGTGCGCTCGACGCCGTTTGCCGTGGACCGGGCCTTCCGCATCCTGCAATTCGCTTCGGCCTCGCTGTATTCGCTCGGCCACGGCGGCAACGACGCGCAGAAGACGATGGGCATCATCGCGGTGCTGTTGTACTCGCAGGGCCATCTCGGCGAGCAGTTCACGGTGCCGTTCTGGGTGGTGCTGTCGTGCCAGGCCGCGATGGCGCTGGGTACCCTGATGGGCGGCTGGCGCATCGTCCGGACCATGGGCCTGCGCATCACCAAGCTGAATCCGATGCAGGGCTTCTGCGCCGAGACCGGCGGCGCCATCACGCTGTTCCTGGCGACGTTCCTCGGCGTGCCCGTCTCGACCACCCACACCATCACCGGTGCCATCGTCGGCGTCGGCGCGGCCCGCCGCGCCTCGGCGGTGCGCTGGAACGTGGCCGGATCGATCGTCTACGCCTGGATCTTCACGATCCCGGCCTCGGCCATCGTCGCGGCGTTGACGTTCTGGCTGGTATCGGTGCTCCGGCACTGATCGGACAAGGGACAGGAGAGTTAACTCCCCGGTTGGAGTTGCGGTGCAAAACGCCTATATGGAGGGCGCGCGGCGGCCGTGAGCCCGCGCCTTTCCCGTACATCGCCGCTCTCCGGCCTCAAAACGACGTCCGCCGCCTCATGTCCGATACTGTCGTCACGACCGACCAGCCGTCCCGCTCGCCTCTGTCCGACGAGGTCGCGCGCCGGCGCACCTTCGCCATCATCTCGCATCCGGACGCCGGCAAGACCACGCTGACCGAGAAGCTGCTGCTGTTCGGCGGCGCCATCAATCTCGCCGGCCAGGTCAAGGCCAAGGGCGAGCGCCGCAACACCCGCTCGGACTGGATGAAGATCGAGCGCGAGCGCGGCATCTCGGTGGTCACCTCGGTGATGACCTTCGAGTTCGAAGGCCTCGTCTTCAACCTGCTGGACACGCCGGGCCACGAGGACTTTTCGGAGGACACCTACCGCACGCTGACCGCGGTCGACTCCGCCGTGATGGTCATCGACGCCGCCAAGGGCATCGAGGCGCGCACGCGCAAGCTGTTCGAGGTCTGCCGTCTCCGCGACATCCCGATCATCACCTTCATCAACAAGATGGACCGCGAGAGCCGCGACACGTTCGATCTCCTGGACGAGATCGAGAAGACGCTGGCGCTCGACACTACGCCGATGACCTGGCCCGTGGGCCGCGGCCGCGACTTCATCGGCACCTATGACGTCAGAGACGGCGGCGTGCGCCTGCTCGAAGGCGGTGGCGCCAAGACCGGCGCGGCGCAGCAGATCGCGATCTCCGAGCTCGGCAAGCTCAACGCCAATCTCGACATGGGCCAGATCACCGACGAGCTTGAGCTGGTCAAGGAAGCCTGCAAGCCGTTCGACCTGGAGGCGTTCCGCGAGGGCCATCTGACGCCGGTCTATTTCGGCAGCGCGCTGCGCAATTTCGGCGTCGGCGATCTCCTGGAAGGTCTCGGCCGCTACGCGCCGTCGCCGCGCGCGCAGGAGTCCAACCTGCGCAAGGTCGACGCCGCCGAGCCGCGCATGAGCGCCTTCGTCTTCAAGATCCAGGCGAACATGGACCCGAACCATCGCGACCGCATTGCGTTCGCGCGGCTGTGCTCGGGCAAGCTCAACCGCGGCATGAAGGCCAAGCTGGTGCGCACCGGCAAGACCATGCCGCTGTCGAGCCCGCAATTCTTTTTCGCGCAGGACCGCTCGGTCGCGGACGAGGCCTTCGCCGGCGACGTCGTCGGCATTCCCAACCACGGTAGCTTGCGCATCGGCGACACGCTGACCGAGGGCGAAGACCTGACCTTCGTCGGCGTGCCGAGCTTCGCCCCGGAAATCGTCCGCCGCGTCCGCCTCACCGATGCGATGAAGGCCAAGAAGCTCAAGGAAGCCTTGCAGCAGATGTCGGAGGAGGGCGTCGTGCAGGTGTTCCGTCCGCGCGATGGCGCGCCGGCGCTGGTCGGCGTGGTCGGACCGCTGCAGCTCGACGTGCTCAAGGCGCGGCTCGATGCGGAATATTCACTGCCGGTCGAGTTCGAGATCTCCGAGTTCTCGCTGGCGCGCTGGATCTCCTGCGACGACAAGAAGAAGCTCGAGGCGTTCATCGCCGCCAACAATTCCGGCGTCGCCGACGACGTCGATGGCGACCCCGTGTTCCTGGCCAAGAACGAGTTCTATCTCGGCTACACCAAGGAGCGCGCGGAGGGCATCGTGTTCTCCAACGTCAAGGACGTGAAGAAGAAGGCGTGAGGGCTGGCTCCGTTGTCAGCCGTCATTCCGGGGCATCGCGCAGCGATGAACCCGGAATCCATCTTGCCTCTGGTTCTGTCGCCCGATGGATTCCGGGCTCGCCCTGCGGGCACCCCGGAATGACGTGGGGAGAGAGTTCCCTCCAAAACTCGGGGCTGCTCACAGCTCGATGATGCCGCGCCTTGCCGCGTGCGCCACCGCATCCGTTCGCCCGGTGGCGTCGAGCTTGTCGAGCAGCGAGCCGACGTGGAATTTCGCGGTATGCACGGAGATGCCGAGGCTGCGGGCGATCTCCTTGTTGGAGCGGCCCTCGGCCATCAGCGCCAGCACGTCGCGCTCGCGCGCGGTGAGCTGAAAATCATCGATCGCCAGGCCGTCGATCCTGTCGTCGCCGCTGCGCGTCTCATCACTGCCATGCAATGGCGCGATCGCGACGTCGGCGCTCTCGCCGGGGGCGACCAGCGTCAGGCCCGTGACATCGCCGAGCAGCGCCGCCAGCCGGTCGGCGAGCTCGGCATCGTCGACCGCGATTGCGATCCTGATCGGCCCGCGCGCCTCCTCGCTCACGCCGGCCTCTCGCCGATGGTCAGGGCGAACTGCACCGGCTCGCCCGCACGCAGCGCTGCGACCTCGACGACGGCGCCGACGCTGTCCGGACCGAGTTCGCGCATCATCGCACGCATGCCCCTGAACGGCTCCTTGTTGAGAGCGGTGATGACGTCACCCTGGCGCAGGCCGGCGGCAGCGGCCGGGCCGCTCTTGTCGAGGCTCATGATCATCGCACCGAGCCCGTCGTCGAGCCGGACCGGCTGCAGGCCGGCGCCGAGATAGCCGCGCGCGATGCGACCATGCGTCTCGAGCTTGCCCGCGACCCGTTCGATCGTGGTCGCGGGAATGACGAGCGTGCGGCGCGGGCCCCGCACGGCCATTCCGATCGCGTGGCCTGCAGCGTCGAGCACGAGGCCGCCTTCGGAGCTGTGGCGCAGCCGGGTGTCGAGCTCGATCCGCGCATCGATGTCGCCGCCGCGCAGGCTGCGCCACGGGCCGGCGGATTTCGAGACCATGGCGAGCGCTGCGACCGGCGCGCCCTGGTCGGCGGCGGCGATGACCGCGAGCGAGCCGAGCGCGGGCACCTCGCCGGAGAGTTTGACTGGCGCCGCCGCGCCGCCATCGAAGCGGAGCAGGGCGATGTCGGTGGTGTGATCGCGGCCTGCCATCCCGGCGGGACGTGTGGTGCCGTCGGCGAAGACGATAGTGACGTCGCCTTCATCGGCCAGCGCCTCATCGGCGGTGACGATGAGGCCTGATTTCCAGACGAAGCCGGAGGCGCGCAAGCGGTGCGAGTGGACCGAGACCAGAGACGGTGCGACCGCGGCGACGGTCGTCGAAAGCGCTGATGAGAGCGAGGAGAGGGTGGACAGATCGGACATCGCGGGCTCCATGGGTTGATCCCAATGTGGAGCGTCGGTCGGCGTTTCGGAACTCCCCGGATGGGCAGGCTATGAGTTGAACTCAGAGCGTCTTCCGCGACTTCGGCAGCGGAAACGCGAGATCGCCGTGTTTCGACGTCTTCAGCCCCAGCCCGACCAGCGCCTCGGCGAAGCGCACGGCGGCGGCGACGCCGTCGATCACGGGAATGCCGAGCTCGGTCGAGAGATCGCGCGCCAGATCGGCCATGCCGGCGCAGCCGAGCACGATGGCGCCGATCCCGTCCTCGCGCAGCGCCGCCCGGCATTCGCCGAGCAGCGTGCCGCGCACATTGGCCTCGGGCTTGTCGAGATCGAGCACGGCGACGTCGACCGCGCGCACCTTGCGGCAATGCTGCTCCATGCCGTAGTTGCGCACGAGGTGCTCCGCGATCACCTTGGTGCGCGACAGCGTGGTTACGATGCTGAAATGGGTGGCGACGAAGCTCGCCGCATGCATCGCGGCTTCCGCGATGCCGAGCACCGGCACGCCCGACAATTCGCGCGCGGCGAGCAGGCCGGGATCGCCGAAGCAGGCGATCACATGGGCGTGGCAGCCCTCGGCGTCGCCGGCTTCGATCTCCTTGAGCATGCCGACCGCGGCAATCGCCTCGTCGTAGTGCCCCTCGATCGAGGCGGCGCCGAACCGCGCGGTGCGGCCGACGATCCGCGTCGACGGGCTTGCGCTGGCCTGGGCCGCCTTGGCGATCAATTCGGTCATCGTCACCGTCATGTTCGGGTTGATGACGTTGATCACGGTCTCGCTGTGGCTCATCGTCGCGTCCGTCCGTTGTCGCATCCTGCCGTGTTCTAGCCGAGTTCCGCAGGCACGGTCGAGGGCCGTTCGCGACGCGGGAACGCGCAGACGTGAACGGGATTGAGCTTGCGAATTCTGCGATCGGATCCAGCTTGGAGTCCATTCCAGCCCGAGAGTCCCATGCTCCGTGTCGTCGTGCTCGTCCTGCTGATGGTGGCCGCTCCGGCCACCGCCGACGCGCGCCGCCAGCAGATCAATCCGGTGCCGTTCGCGCACACACCGTGCAGCGTGCTCGACGAGGGACCATGCACGCCGTCGTTCTGCAGCGTCTACGGGCCGTGGCCGTGCATTCCCGAGATGAACTATCCCTATGGCCAGAACCTGCAACTGACGATCGAGAGCCGGCCCGCCAAGGATCAGGAAGCCAAATATCAGAAGCCGGATCACGATCTCGACACGATCGGCGATCTGTTCGCAGCGCTGCGTGCGTGCTGGACGCCGCCGCCGGAGGACAACGCCC
The DNA here is from genome assembly GCF_051168135.1 of Bradyrhizobium sp. HKCCYLRH2060. Taxonomy (NCBI): domain Bacteria; kingdom Pseudomonadati; phylum Pseudomonadota; class Alphaproteobacteria; order Hyphomicrobiales; family Nitrobacteraceae; genus Bradyrhizobium; species Bradyrhizobium sp. HKCCYLRH2060. The sequence goes on along the minus strand of NZ_JBNPUK010000002.1, from coordinate 720,926 downwards.
GCGCCGGGATGCAGATGACGGTGCGCTTCAGCTTCAAGCGGACCGGCGAGATGATCGCGCCGCCGCGCGTGACCTTCGCAACATCAGGCGCCTCGGCCGACACGCGCGCGACCTATCTGAAGACGATCAATGCCTCGCTGGATGGCTGTCTGCCGCTGAAGTTCACAAAAGGGCTCGGCGGCGCGCTCGCCGGCCGGCCGATCGCGATCCGCTATATTGAGAATCGTGATCTGAAGAACACGTCGGAGCGGTGATGGCTTGGCCCGCTGGGCACGACCTCTCGACCGCCACGTGTCTCGCGCCCATCGTCATTCCGGGGCGACCTGTTAGCGTCGAACCCGGAATCTCGCGATTGCCTGCAAGAACGCAAGCCAATCGCTAGATTCCGGGTTCGGCTCTGCGAGCCGCCCCGGAATGACGGCTGAGGCGCCTGGCGCCTCACCTCGAAAATGCAGGCCACGTTGCGAGGCCGCCCCCGGAAATGATACCGGTGCCCACGCACAGGTCGCGTGCAAGCGAAGGGGGATGCCGTGGGACTTCTGGTGATGGTGGTGGGGCTGGTGCTGTTTCTTGGCGCCCATGTGTTCACGACCCGGCGCGAGGCGCGCGCGCAGGTCATCGCGCGGCTGGGCGAGGGCACGTACAAGCTGGTCTACACGGTCGTGGCCCTTGCCGGCCTCGTCCTGATCGTGTGGGGCTTTGCCGATTACCGCAGCGGCGGCTGGATCCAGGTCTGGACGCCGCCGAAGGCGCTCAAGCACATCAATCTCGCGCTGATGCTGCCGGCCGTCATCATGGTGGTCGCCGCCTACATCCGCGGCCGCATCTACACCGTGCTGAAGCACCCCATGCTGGCGGGCGTGAAGCTGTGGGCGTTCGGGCATCTGCTCGCCAATGGCGACCTCGGCGGCATCATCCTGTTCGGCTCGATCCTGGCCTGGGCGGTGTTCGACCGCATTTCGCTGAAGCGGCGCGCTGACGCCGGCGGCCCACCGATCCCGGTCGGCGGCGTCGGCAACGACGTGATCGCGGTGGTGGTCGGCATCGTCGTCTATCTGGCGCTGGCCTTCGCGTTCCATCCCGTCGTGCTCGGCATTCCGGTCATTGGGGGGTAGCGATGTCGGTGCAGTCGACGGTCCGCCGAAAGACGGCTCCCGAGATCCGCGCCCGCAAGGGCGGCGAGCCGATCGTGATGCTGACGTCCTACCACGCCCATACCGCGGCGCTGGTCGATCGCCATTGCGATGTGATCCTGGTCGGCGATTCCCTTGGGAACGTGATGCACGGTTTCGAGACCACCGTGCCGGTGACCCTGGAGATGATGATCCTGCAGGGCCGCGCCGTGATGCGTGGTTCGCGCCAGGCGCTGGTGGTGGTCGACATGCCGTTCGGCTGCTACGAGGCGTCGAAGGAGCAGGCGTTTCATGCGGCGGTGCGGATCCTGAAGGAGACGCAATGCGGCGCGGTCAAGCTCGAGGGCGGGGTGCGGATGGCCGAGACGGTGGCCTTCCTCAGCGAGCGCGGCATTCCGGTGATGGGCCATGTCGGCCTGACGCCGCAATCGATCAACACGCTCGGCTCGTTCCGCGCGCAGGGCCGCGACGAGGCGGATTGGGCCGCGATCGAGAGCGACGCTGCGGCGATCGCGCAGGCCGGCGCGTTCTCGGTTGTGATCGAGGCCGTGGCCGAGCCGCTGGCGCGCAAGATCACGCAGCAGATCGCGATCCCCACCATCGGCATCGGCGCCAGCGCCGCCTGCGACGGCCAGGTGCTGGTGCTGGAGGACATGCTCGGCCTGTCGTCACGCGCGCCGAAATTCGTCCGTCGCTACGGCAATCTCGGTCCGGCGATCGACGAGGCGGTCGAGCGCTACGCGGCCGACGTGCGTAGCCGTGTGTTTCCGGCGGCGGAACATGTCTACGGCATGAAGTCCAAGACCTGACGGGCGCCTCTCGCTTGGTCGTCGCGTTGCAGCCGTGATGCGCGCGGCGGCACTGCGCTATCTCCGGCGCTGCCGGAGATAGCCAAGCGCATCGCCCGATGGTTATGCTTGGCTGGTCCGCATCGCGGCAAACAACGACAAAAAAGCCAAGCTCGGGGAAATGCCATGGACTGGTCGACCTATGTGACGCCGCCGATGCGGCGCGAAGCCCGTTTTGGCGATCGCGTGGTGCCGCTGTTCACGGAGCGGCCGGCGAACATCTGGGCCATGGTCGAGGAGGCCGCGGCGCGCAACGGCGACGGCGAGGCGCTGGTCTGCGGGGCCGTGCGGCTGTCATGGCGCGAGGTCGCCGAGGCCGCCGCGCGGATCGCCGGCGGGCTGCAGGCGAGGGGCCTGCGCCGGGGCGATCGGCTGGCGCTGCTGCTCGGCAACCGCATCGAATTCGTGCTCACGCTGTTCGCTGCCGCCAAGCTCGGGCTGATCACGGTGCTGCTGTCGACGCGGCAGCAGACCCCGGAAATCGCCTATGTGCTGAAGGATTGCGGCGCCAAGCTGCTGCTGCACGAGGCGGCACTGGCGGACCGGTTGCCGGCTGCTGCAGAGACGCCGGAGCTGGCGGGGCGCATTGCCGTCGATGATCGTCCGGCGCGATCGGATTTTGCAGCGCTGGCCGATCATGCCGCGCACGAGGCTCGGGTCGAGGTGGCGGAAGAGGACACCGCGATGATCCTCTACACCTCCGGAACCACCGGTCGGCCGAAAGGCGCGATGCTCGCCCATTGCAACATCATCCACTCCTCGATGATCTACGAGGCCTGCCTGGGGCTGACGCCAGCCGACCGCTCGATCGCCGCGGTGCCGCTCGGCCATGTCACCGGCGTCGTCGCCAACATCACCAGCATGGCGCGCTGCGCCGGCACCTTGATCATCATGCCGGAGTTCAAGGCCGGCGAGTATCTGAAGCTCGCCGCGCGCGAGCGCGTGACCTACACGGTCATGGTCCCGGCGATGTACAATCTCTGCCTGCTGCAGCGCGACTTCGACAGCCACGATCTCTCGTCGTGGCGGATCGGCGGCTTCGGCGGCGCGCCGATGCCGGTCGCGACCATCGAGCGGCTGGCCGCCAAGATCCCGGGTCTGCGGCTGGTCAATGCCTATGGCTCGACCGAGACCACCTCGCCGGCAACGTTGATGCCCTCGGATCTGACCGCGCGCCATATCGACAGCGTCGGGCTGCCGTGTCCAGGGGCCAGCATCCTGGTCATGGACGGGGAGGGGCGGGAGCTGCCGCGCGGCGAGATCGGGGAGATCTGGATCGGCGGCGGCCAGGTTATCAGGGGCTACTGGAACAATCCCAAGGCCACGGCCGAGAGCTTCACCGCCGGCTATTGGCATTCCGGCGATCTCGGCTCCGTCGACGCCGACAATTTCGTCCGGGTGTTCGACCGGCAGAAGGACATGATCAACCGTGGCGGGCTGAAGATCTACTCGGCCGAGGTCGAATCGGTGCTGGCGAGCCATCCGGCGGTGGTCGAGAGCGCGATCGTCGCCCGGCCATGTCCCGTGCTCGGCGAGCGCGTGCACGCGGTGGTCGTGACCCGCGAGCCGATCAGCGCCGAGGCGCTGCGCAGCTGGTGTGCCGAGCGGGTCTCGGATTACAAGGTTCCGGAAATCCTGACCGTGACCGCGGACCCCCTGCCGCGCAACGCCAACGGCAAGGTGATGAAACGGCAGTTGCGCGAAGCCTTGACGGCGTGATAGCCGCGTTCGGACCCTGTGGCAGAACCGGGGAGTAACGCCTTGATTCGGCTGGACTCGCCTTGCCACCGCCATGCCGATGCGGTATCGGCGCCGGCGCGTGGGCAACGGGCCGCTCGCGCGGCCCTTCGAAGCCATGCGCGCGCGTTCGCAGCGAACCTGACTGGATGTCCTTAGGTGTCTGATTTTATTGATGAAGTAGACGAGGAGGTCCGCCGGGAACAGCTCAAGAAGCTGTGGGACCGCTACTCGATCTTGATCATCGCCCTGGCCGTGCTGATCATCGCCGGCGTTGGCGGCTGGCGCGGCTACCAATACCTGGAAGGCCAGAAGGCGGCCGAGGCGGGCTCGGCCTTCAACAAGGCCCTCGAGCTCTCCGAGCAGAACAAGCATGCCGAGGCGGAAAAGGCCTTTGCGGATGTCGCGGCCACGGCCCCATCGGGATACCGCACGCTGGCCCGCTTCCATCAGGCCGCAGAGGCCGCCATGCGCGACAAGGCGGCGGCCGTGAAGCTCTATGACGAGCTTGCTGCCGACCGCAGCATCGGGGCCGAGCAGCAGTCGATGGCGCGGCTGCGCGCGGCAGGCCTGCTGGCCGATACGGCACCTTACGCGGACCTCAAGCAGCGCCTCGAAGGCGAAACGGCGCCTGGTGCGCCGTTCCGCCACGCGGCCCGCGAATTGCTGGCGCTGTCGGCGTGGAAGGCCAACGATGCCGCCGCGACCCGTCAATGGCTCGACATGATTGCGCTGGATGGTGAGACCCCGCCGGGCCTGCGCTCGCGCGCCGAAGCGCTGCAGGCGCTGTTGCCTGCAGTCGCCAAGAGCTGATCGCGGATCGCGCGACGGCGAAACCGAGTTGATTGGAACGACGATCATGCGCCGCGCCCAACGTGCCATTGCCCTCACGGTCCTCATTGCGCTTTCCGGCGTGCTGGGCGGCTGCGCGAGCGGGGGAAGCTTCGACCCCTCGGACATGCTCGACTTCCTCGACACCAAGAAGAAGCTGCCGGGCGACCGCAAGCCGGTGTTCCCGGAGGGCGTGCCGGGTCTCGAGCAGGGCGTGCCGAAGGAGCTCTACAAGGGCGCGCAGCAGCAGCCGATGACCGATCCAGGCGCCCAGGAGGCGATGCCGGCGCCCCCGGCCGAGGAGCCCAAGGGCAAGAAGGGCGCCAAGGGCCGGCAGCAGGCCGCCGTGAGCAACCCGACCACGGCCGATCCGCAGGACGGCGAGGCCGCTGCGGTCGAGCAGGGCGCCGCCGGCGTTCCGCCGGCGCCGAAGCCGAAGAAGATCGTGCGCCGCCGCACCACCGCACCGCCGGCGGATGACACGGCCCCGGCGCAGCCGCCGGCCGCCCAGAGCTCGGGCGGCGGCTTCCCGGCGCCGATGCCGAGCGGCTCCTTCAGCCGTTAATCTCAGTCGCGAATCGACTGATCGCCCGTTCGGTTTTGCGGCCGAATGCGCTAAAGCTGCGCGCTCACGCGCACGGATCATCATGCCTTTCACCATCGCCATCATCGGCCGGCCCAATGTCGGCAAGTCGACCCTGTTCAACCGTCTGGTCGGGCAGAAGCTGGCGCTCGTCGACGACATGCCGGGGGTCACGCGCGACCGCCGCGAGGGCGAAGCGAAGCTCGGCGATCTCCATTTCACGATCATCGACACGGCCGGCCTCGACGAGGGCCCGAAGGGCTCGCTGACCGCGCGCATGCAGGAGCAGACCGAGACCGCGATCGCGCTCGCCGATGCGCTGTTCTTCGTCATCGATGCCCGCATCGGCCTGACGCCCGCCGACCGCGCCTTCGCCGATTTCGCCCGCCGCGCCGACAAGCCGGTGCTGCTGCTCGCCAACAAGAGCGAGGGCAAGCATGGCGAGCTCGGCGCCATGGAGTCGTATGCGCTCGGCCTCGGCGATCCCATCCAGATCTCGGCCGAGCACGGCGAGGGCATGGGCGAGCTCTACGACGCCGTCAGCAAGCTCGTGCCGCCCACGGACGACGAGGACGACGAGCGCGAGGAGACCGACGAGGAGCGCGCCGCACGTCCGATCCGCGTCGCGATCGTCGGCCGTCCCAATGCCGGCAAGTCGACCCTGATCAATCATCTGCTCGGCGAGGAGCGGCTGCTGACCAGCCCCGAGGCCGGCACGACGCGCGATTCGATCGCGGTCGAGATCGAATGGAAGGGCCGCGGCTTCCGCATCTACGACACCGCAGGCCTGCGCCGGCGCTCGCGCATCGAGGAGAAGCTCGAGAAGCTGTCGGTGGCGGATGCGCTGCGCGCCGTGCGCTTCGCCGAGGTGGTCGTGCTGATGATGGATGCGCAGAACCGCTTCGAGGAGCAGGATCTGCGCATCGCCGATCTGATCGAGCGCGAGGGTCGCGCGCTCGTCATCGCGGTCAACAAATGGGACCTGATGGAGGCCAAGCCGGGCCAGATCTCGATGCTGCGCCGCGATGCCGACCACTGGCTGCCGCAGGTCGCGGGCGCGCCGATCGTGGCGGTGTCGGGCCTGATGGGCGAGGGCATCGACCGGCTGATGCAGGCGATCGTCGAAGCCTACGCGGTCTGGAACCGGCGCGTGCCGACCGCGGCGCTGAACCGCTGGTTCGAGGGGGCGATCGCCGACAATCCGCCGCCGGCGGTGTCGGGCCGCCGGCTCAAGCTGAACTACATCACCCAGACCAAGGCGCGGCCGCCGAGCTTCGTGCTGTTCTGCTCGCGCGCCGACGCGATCCCGCAATCGTACTTGCGGTATCTCACCAACTCGATGCGCGAGACCTTCGAGCTGCCGGGCACGCCGGTGCGCATCACCCTGCGCGAGAAGGCCAACCCGTTCGCGCACAAGCGCAAGCGGCCGAACTGATCGGTCGCGGTAGCGGAAGCGGTCCGGCCATGGAAGCAAGCCCGCCGAGCGTCGCGACCGAAAATGCGCCGGCCCCGCGCCGCGGCGCGGTCGCCTTCATCTTCGTCACCATCCTGCTCGACATGCTCGCGCTCGGGCTGATCATGCCGATCCTGCCGAAGCTGATCGAGAGCTTCGTCGGCAACGACACCGCGCAGGCGGCACGCATCTTCGGGCTGTTTGGCACCGCGTGGGCGCTGATGCAGTTCGTGTTTTCGCCGGTGCTCGGCAGCCTGTCCGACCGCTTCGGCCGGCGGCCGGTGATCCTGCTGTCGAACTTTGGCCTCGCCGCCGACTATGTGCTGATGGCGCTGGCGCCGTCGCTCGCCTGGCTGTTCGTCGGGCGGCTGATCTCCGGCGTCACCTCGGCCAGCATCTCCACTGCCTTCGCCTATATCGCCGACCTGACGCCGCCGGACCGCCGCGCCGCGATCTTCGGCCGCATCGGCGCGGCGTTCGGCGCGGGCTTCGTGCTCGGGCCTGCCACCGGCGGGCTGTTGGGCGACATCGATCCGCGGCTGCCGTTCTGGGCGGCCGCGGGGCTCAGCTTCGCCAACGCGCTCTACGGCTTCCTGGTGCTGCCGGAGTCGCTGAGGCCGGAGCGGCGCAGTCCATTCCGGTGGCGAACGGCCAATCCGCTCGGGGCGCTGCGGCTGCTGGCATCGGACCGCATCCTGGCCGGACTGTCGACCGTGAACTTCATCACCCAGCTCGCCCATGTCGTGCTGCCGTCGACCTTCGTGCTGTACGCGACCTATCGCTACGGCTGGGACACGCGCACCGTCGGCCTCACATTGGCGATGGTCGGCGTCTGCGCGATGATCGTGCAGGGCGGCGCGGTCGGGCTGATCGTGCGCGTGTTCGGCGAGCGCGGCGCGCTGATGCTGGGGCTATCCGCGGGGCTGGTCGGCTTCTTCATTTTCGGCGTGGCGCCGACCGGACCGCTGAGCTGGCTGGGCATTCCCGTGATGGCGCTGTGGGGCGTCTCGGGCGCGGCGCTGCAGGCGCTGATGACCCGGCTGGTGGCGCCGGACAAGCAGGGCCAGCTCCAGGGCGCGACATCGAGCGTGCAGAGCGTGGCCCAGCTCACGGGGCCGTTCCTGTTCACGCTGAGCTTCGCCTATTTCATCGGGGCCACTGCGCCCGTGCATCTGCCCGGCGCGCCGTTCCTGCTGGCCTCGGGGCTGATGATCGTCGCGATCGTGATCGCGCTGCGGACGCTCGCAAAAGCGAAGGCCGCCTCCTGACATCATCCCGATGCGCGCGACGGCGCATCGGAAATGGGCGTGAGTCCGGACTGATGCTGGCGCGCCAGCCCGGACCGATGCGGGACGATTACTTCTTCACCAGCGGGCACTCGCTGGCCTCGAGCGGCTTGGCGGCGTCCTCGGCCGGGATCGTCGCGATCAGCTTGTAGTAGTCCCACGGATATTTGGACTCTTCCGGCTTCTTGACCTCGAACAGATAGGCCGGGATCAGGCGGCGTCCGTCGGCGCGCAGCGGGCCCTTGCCGAACAGCGGATCGTCGGTCGGGATCTCCTTCATCTTGGCCACGACCTTGGCGCCGTCATGCGGATTGCCGCCCATCGCGTCCAGCGCCTTGAGGTAATGCAGCGTGCCGGCATAGACGCCGGCGACCGTCATCGACGGCATCGTGCCCTTTGGCGACACCTTCTGGAAACGCTTGGACCATTCGCGGGTCTTGTCGTTGAGATCCCAGTAGAACGACTCGGTGAAGGTCAGGCCCTGCGCCACCTTCAGGCCCAGCGCATGCACGTCGTTGACGAACAGCAGCAGCGCGGCGAGCTTCTGGCCACCCTGGACGATGCCGAATTCGGCGGCCTGCTTGATCGCGTTGGTGGTGTCGCCGCCGGCATTGGCAAGGCCGATGACCTTGGCCTTGGACGACTGCGCCTGCAGCAGGAAGGAGGAGAAGTCGGCGGTGTTGAGCGGGTGCTTGACGGAGCCGAGCACCTTGCCGCCATTGGCGGTGACGACCGCCGAGGTGTCGCGCTCCAGCGCATGGCCGAACGCGTAGTCGGCGGTGAGGAAGAACCAGCTGTCGCCGCCGGCCTTGGTCAGCGCCTTGCCGGTGCCGTTCGCCAGCATGTAGGTGTCGTAGGTGTAGGAGATGGTGTTGGCGTTGCAGGCCTTGCCGGTGAGGTCGGCGCTCGCGCCGCCGGAATTGATCAGGACCGAGTTCTTCTCCTTGACCAGATTGGAGATGGCCAGAGCAACGCCGGAATTCGGCGTGTCCATGATCACGTCGACCTTCTGGGTGTCGATCCACTGCCGGCCGATATTGACGCCGATGTCGGGCTTGTTCTGGTGGTCGCCGCTGATGACCTCGATGGTCCAGCCCTTGGCCTTCATGCCGGAATCTTCGACCGCCATGTTGACGGCTGCGACCGAGTTCGGTCCGCCGATGTCGGCATAGAGGCTGGACATGTCGTTGAGCACGCCGATCTTGACGACCTTGTCGTCGGCGAAGGCGGAGCCGGCAAAGCTGAGCGTGGTGGCGGCAAGCAGCGCGGCCATCCGCCGCGCCTGAGACGTCGTCATCAAAGTCCTCCCTGGTGTCGTGTCACGGCGGGGCTTCTTGGGCGCCCCTTGCCGTCTGTCTCCCTGGATAGCCGGTCTTGTGAGTTGCGGCAATGTGCCAAAAGGCGCGAGGCGCGCCCAAGGTTTGTGCGTTTCGCTTGAGCGTTAACGCTGGGCGTACAGGCCCTGCAAGAATACCGTTGCTCATCATGAGGCCCGTGACCGACGCCTTCCACGATCAGGTCATGCTCGGCTGAGCACGGCGCGGTAGCTCATGAGGGCTAGACGATGGGCGTCGAGCCGCGGGCCTTTCTGGTCTTGTCGCCGACCGGCGAGGGGGCTGCGGGCGGCCGCAGGAAGCGCGTCAGCATGATGCGCAGATGTGCGGTGCTCTTCTTGATGTCGACGTTCGGATTCCGGATCGGCAGCGCGCGTGCGCCGTCGACGATCGCGAACAGAATATTGGCGGTCGATTCGGGATCAAGGCGGGGATCGACGTCGCCGCGCCGCTGCGCCTTGATGAGAAAATCGACCAGCAGCGCCCGCATCGCGCGCGCATGGGCGTGGACGATGGCGGCAAAATCGGCATTGCGGCAGGCCTCGGCCAACGCCTCGGCGCTGAGGACCTGGGCCTGCGGCTGATGAATGCTGGTGCTCTCGAGCTCCTGCACCAGGGCGTCGATCACGTCGGGTGAGGCCAGGATCGCCTGGAGGCGCGCTGCGGCGTGGCTCAGGTTCTGGTCGACCAGCGCCTGGATCATCGCCTCCTTGCTGGGGAAGTAGTGGTAGAGGTGGCCTGGGCTGATCTTGGCGGCGGCGCAGATGTCGGTGGTGCTGGCGCCGTGAAAACCGTTCCGGACGAAGCACGACAACGCCGCCTGGAGAATCTCCCGGCGCTTCTGCTCGTGCTTGACCGGATCGACCTTTCTCATCACGCGTCTCTCATCACACGTCCTGTCGGGCCAACTCTCGCCACATTCGCGGTTTCCGCCAACTGCTTGTAATATAAAATAATATTTCGCGCCGCTCTAATCTAGAGAATTTGATCTAGTTTAGTTGGACAAGCGTTTCGGCTTGTGAGACTTAATTAGAGTGAGCTATCTATCAATGGGTCTCGCCGGTAAGATGCGCCTCGCCCCGCTGAAGTCGACGGCCCTGATTTCCCTGGCGCTGGCAACGGCCGGCTGCGCCACCGCTCCGCTGGAGCGGGCCGGCTCGCTCAAGAATTACGATCGTCTCGCCGACGCCAATGGCCTGGTGACGCGCGCGCAGATCAAGGCGAACAAGAAGGAGCTGCTCGAGGCCAGGACGATCCGGATCGAGCCGACCGCGTTTCCGCCGCGTCCCGACATCGCCTTCGACGAGAACGAGCGCAAGCTGGTCGCCAACGCCATTAGCCGGGAAATGTGCCTGCGGCTCAGCGAGCGCTTCCGCATCGTTGCGCTCGGCGAGGAGGCGGATCTGACGATCAAGGCGACGGTCACCCACGCCACGGCGACCAACGCGACCGCCTCGGCCGCCTCGCAGGCGGCGTCGATCGCCAAGAGCGTCGCGCTGCCGGGCGTCCCGGTGCCGGTGCCACGGTTGCCGGTCGGGCTCGGCACGCTGTCCGTCGAGGCCGAGGCGCGCGATTTCGCCGGCTTCCAGAAGGCCGCGATGGTGTGGGCGCGCGGCGCCTCCTCGGTGTCAACCGCCCGCATGGCCAATGACGGCGACGCCTACGACCTCGCTTCGGAGTTCGGCGCCGATTTCGCCAGGCTGGTATCGACCGGCGAGTCGCCGTTCTCCGGCGTCCCGTCGCTGGCCTCGCTGCCTTCGGTGTCGAGCGTGCCCGCCAAGCTCGGCGGCGCTCCCAAATATGCCGCATGTGAGCAGTACGGACGCTTCCCCGGCCTGAAGGGCTTCGTCGGTGCCGGTCTGGGCCTGCCGCCGGGCTGGACCGACAAGGGGGCCGACGAGGTCAAGCCCGGCGTGCCGCCGCCGGCGCCGGAGATCGCAAGCGTGGAGCAGCAAGCGTCGCGATGAAGTCTGCCGCCTCCTTCCGCGCGATGGTTCCGCGTATCCTGCTCGCATGCGCCGCGTCGCTGCTGCTGGCGGCGTGCGCAGCCGTCATGCCGCGCAACGCGCTGCCGGAAGCGGCTGCCGTCAGCGCCGACCCGGTCGGCTTCCGCAACGTGCGCTACTGGGGTGACGAGCCGGCGCCGCGCTTTGCCGAGGCCGCGATGTCGCGCGCCTCGGCCGAAATCCCGATCTCGCGTCCGCTGAATTTCCTCGCGATCTCCGGTGGCGCCGAGAACGGTGCATTCGGCGCCGGGCTGCTGGCCGGCTGGGGCGAGTCCGGCAACCGGCCGTCGTTCGACATGGTGACGGGCGTCAGCTCCGGCGCGCTGATCGCGCCGTTCGTCTTCCTGGGGCGCGAGCACGATGACAAGCTGCGCGAGATCTTCACCGCCTATGAGCGCAAGGACATCTTCACGGTCAACATTCCCGGCCTGCTGCAGGGCTCGGCGCTGGCCGACAACACGCCGTTGTCGCGGCTGATCGAGAAATATGTCGATCGCGAGTTCCTGCGCGATGTCGCGCGCGAGAGCAGCAAGGGCAGGGTGCTGCTGGTCGGCACCACCAATCTCGACGCGCAGCGGCCGGTGCTGTGGGACATGGGCCGCATCGCTGCCGCCGACACGCCCGAGGCGATCGCGCTGTTCCGCCAGGTGCTGCTGGCGTCCGCGACCGTGCCGGGCGCTTTCGCCCCGGTTCGCATCAAGGTGCGGATCGGCGACAAGGACTACGACGAGCTGCATGTCGATGGCGGTGTCACCCGGCAGGTCTTCATCGGCCCGTCGGTGCTGCGTCTCGTCTCCGGCCGCGGCCCGCGCCGGAGCGTGAGCGGCGCGCATCTCTACGTCATCCGCAACGCCCGCATCGATCCGCAATGGGACAGCGTCGGCGCCGACGTGCTCTCGGTGACGCAGCGCTCGCTGTCGACCCTGATCAAGAACCAGGGCATCGGCGACATCTACCGCATCTACTCGGTGGCGAGGTTCAACGGCATCGACTTCAACTTGGCCAGCGTGCCAGCCGATTTCCAGGCCAAGGCCGACGGCCCGTTCGATCGCACCTACATGACCGCGCTGTTCGATCGCGGCTTCGACATGGGCCGTCGGGGCTATCCCTGGGTGAAGAGCCTGCCCGGGCTGCAATCCAACGAGCATGGCATCACGGCGCAGGGGACCACGCGCACCATGGCAGCGGCCGCGCGATGAGCTTCCGCCGGACCTGCTTGCGATTGACGCGGCCCATGCCCTGGCGTTCAGTGCTCGGGAGCGCGGCGCTGTTGACGTCCGTGCTGCTCGGCGGCTGCGCGACCTCGGGCACGACGCCATCATCCGACACGGCGCAGTACGGCAACACGTACAACTATCTCCCGGTGAACGACGTGCCGCATGACGAGCAGCGTCCGGTGCTGTCGGTGGAGCAGCAGGAAAAGCTGCGCAAGGAGCTGACGGCGGTGCGCGATCGTCAGGTGCCTGCCGCGGCGAAGCCCGTCCCCGCGAAGCCCGCTGCCGCAAAGCCTGCGGCGGCGAGTCCTGCTCCGAAATAGCTGCCGACGCAGATCGGCTCACAAGTGGTCGGGGCACGAACGGGTTGACGCGTCGTGCGTGAGAGGCGTGGTGCCGACCACGTCCGCCGCTGTCGTCCCGGCGAACGCCGGGACGGATACCGCGTGATGCGTGTTGGGAAAGACAGTCTGCGTCGTCATCGTCGCCCACCACGACCGCCGGTGGCTATCGGTCCGGCGTTCGCCGTACGGTGAGGGGAGCAACGATCTCACGCCGGCGGCTGAAAGCTCTTCAGCGTGCGGGTCTTGTACTCGTACAGTTTGCCGGTCTCGGTCCAGGACGGCAGGCACATCGGCACGATGAAGTCGGCGACCTGCTCGGGCGTCTCGAGCGTCATCGGGTCTTCACCGGGGAAGACCGTGGCGCGCATGCGGGTGCGGATCGGGCCCGGGCTGAACAGGTTGACGCGCAGCGGCGTGCGCTCGGTCTCGTGCGCCCACACCCGCGCCAGCGTCTCCAGCGCGGCCTTGGTGACGGCGTAGGGGCCGAGATAGGCCTGGGCCTTGTGGGCGGCGCCTGAGGTGAGGAACACGGCGCGGCCGGCGTCGGAGGCCTTCAGCAGCGGCTCCATGCAGCGGATCAGCTGGAAGTTGGCTGAGAGGTTGACGGCGACGACGTCGTTCCACGGCTTCAGGTCGATATGGCCGAGCGGCGAGGACGGGCCGGGCACGGCGGCATTGCCGACGAGGATGTCTAGCTTGCCATGGCGCTCATGCAGCGCGGCGCCAAGACGGGCGATGCCGTCGCTGTCGGTCATGCTGAGCGGCACCAGGGTGGCGCCGTTGCCGGTCTCTTTCCGGATCTCGTCGTCGAGCTCCTCCAGCCCGCCCTGGGTGCGGGCGACGGCGACAACATGCGCGCCGGCGCGCGCCAGCGCGCGGGCGGTCGCATGGCCGATGCCGCGCGAGGCGCCGGTGACGAGGGCAATCCGGTTGGCGAGGGGAAGGGTGGTCATGGCCGCTATTCTCTCAGACGTCGTCCGGGCCAGGCGCACGATTGCGCGCCCGGAGCCGGGACCCGTACTCCTCGGCGGTTATGAGGGAGTTGGACGGTCGTGGCTAGTCCTAGCCGCCCAACGACCGCTGGTGGCTATGGCTCCCCGGCATTCGCAGAGACGACGGCCAACCGCGCGTCGCCCCGGAATGACAGCGTGTGGAAAGAGCCTCAGCTCGCTTCCGCCAGCAGCGAGAGCTGCTGCTGGGGCGGCTCGACGAGTGACTGGTCGGTGAGATGGGTCGGATAGCTGCCGGTGAAGCAGTGGTCGGCATATTTCGGCGCTGCCGGGTCGCGGGCGGGCTCACCCATCGCGCGATACATGCCGTCGATCGACAGGAAGGCGAGCGAGTCCGCGCCGATCAGCTGGCGCATCTCCTCGAGCGAATGCGTCGCCGCGAGCAGGCCGCCGCGATCCGGCAGGTCGATGCCGTAATAATCAGGGTAGAGGATCGGCGGCGACGCCAGGCGGAAATGCACCTCGGTGGCGCCGGCGTCGCGCATCATGCGCACGATCTTGCGCGAGGTGGTGCCGCGCACGAGCGAGTCGTCGATCAGGATGATGCGTTTGCCTTCGATCGCGGCGCGGTTGGCCGAGTGCTTCATGCGCACGCCGGATTCGCGGATCGCCTGGGTCGGCTGGATGAAGGTGCGGCCGACATAGTGATTGCGGATGATGCCGAGCTCGAACGGCACGCCGGAATGCTGGCTGTAGCCGATCGCCGCCGGCACGCCGGAATCCGGCACCGGCACGACGACGTCGACCTCGGGATGGCTTTCGCGCGCGAGCTGCGCGCCGAACGCCTTGCGCACCTCGTAGACCGAACGGCCACCGACCACGGAATCGGGACGGGCGAAGTAGATGTATTCGAACACGCAGGGACGTGCCGGCTTCGGCGGGAACGGCTTGTGGCTGTGCGCCCCGGTCTCGTCGAAGATCACGACCTCGCCGGGCTCGATGTCGCGGATGTAGCGCGCGCCGATCATGTCGAGCGCACAGGTCTCCGAGGCCAGGATCGGGCAGCCTTCGAGCTCGCCATAGACCAGCGGACGGATGCCCAGGGGATCGCGGGCGCCGATCAGCTTCTTGTTGGTCATGCAGACCAGCGAGTAGGCGCCTTCGAGCGCGCGCAGCGCCTCGATGAAGCGGTCGATGAAATTGGTGCGGCGGGAATGCGCCACCAGATGCAGGATCACCTCGGTGTCGCTGGTCGACTGCATGATGGCGCCGGCGCGCACCAGCTCGCGGCGGAGCGTGAGCCCGTTGGTGAGGTTGCCGTTGTGGCCGACCGCGAAGCCGCCGGCATTGAGCTCGGCGAACAGCGGCTGCACGTTGCGCAGGATCGTGGCGCCGGTGGTGGCATAGCGGACATGGCCGACCGCGGCGTTGCCGGGCAGGCGCTCGATCACCTCGCGGCGGGAGAAGGTGTCGCCGACCAGGCCCAGGCGGCGCTCGCTGTGGAAGCGCGCGCCGTCATAGGAGACGATGCCGGCGGCTTCCTGGCCGCGATGCTGGAGCGCATGCAGGCCCAGCGCAGTGATCGCGGCGGCATCGCTATGCCCATAAATGCCGAACACGCCGCACTCCTCGCGCAGCGTGTCTCCGTCCAGGTCTGGGTCTCTGAGGTAGGCTTGAGGTCCGAAGTCCAGATCCGCGTGAGTATCCGCTTGGGCTTCGCCGGAAGAATCGTGGTGCAGGTCCATCGCGCCTCTCTTCTGGGCTGAGCTCACTTGGCCGCGGGTTTCTCGATCAGCTTCTTCAAGCTGTCGCGGGCAGGCTTGCTGTACCCATCGCCGCCCACTCCGGGCGACTCGGTGTCAGTCTGGTCGTCGTCCGGCTTGTTCTTCTTGAATTTCTTTAAAATGGTGTTCTCGGGATCATCAGGCAAGAGCGACATCAGCCAATCCCCGGTTCCCTGCAGGACGACGCGGGATTTGGCGCCGGTGACCCAGTCCGGGCGCTGCTTGTCCGGCACCAGCCAGCTGAAGAACAGGAAGGCGACCACGACGATCAGCAGGCCGCGGCCCAGTCCGAACAGAAATCCGAGGGTGCGATCCAGCGCGCCGATGCGCGAATCGAGGATCATGTCGGAGATCTTGACCGTGATCACCGAGACGATGAGCAGGGTGCCCACGAAAGTACCGGCGACGACGACGACGCTGGCGACGGTATCGTTGTTGAAATAGGTCTTCGCGGTCGGCAGCAGCTTGGAGAATGAATAAAGCGTGACCAGGGCGGCCGCGCCCCAGGCCGCGATCGACAGCACCTCGCGCATGAAGCCGCGGACCATCGCGAGCAGCCCCGACACCAGCATCACGCCGAGCAGGATGAGATCGAGGATCGTTATCGGCATCGGCTGCTCAGGTCCGCTTCACAGGTCCAAGGTTCGCTTCGAATCGACGGAGGACCGCCCCTCCAGGTGGAGGACAGCGAGGTTCCCCGGCAAGTCCGGACGCTGCACGATCCCGTGTGGGCGACCGGTTGCGGCGTTGTATAGCGGCGAGTCACGCGAACGTCACGGTCCGGCTAGCCGTCCTGGCGGCGGAATCTCGCTGGTGTGGCATTTTTTTCGGCAGGGCGCGGTCCGCGGCGGCCGTGGTCGCCGTCATCGTCGTCCTGCCGGGTCGTCTCATGGCGGGCACGAGGCGTGCCGCGCGCGGCGATGTCGGCCACCAGGCTGGTCAACCCGCCGACGGTATTGAGGCTGAGCCCGGCGTCGCCGCCGGCCTCGCCGCGGGCGCGCTCCGGCAGCACCACGCGCAAAAAGCCGAGCTTGGCGGCCTCCTTCAGCCGTGCCGAGGTCTGCGCCACCGGTCGGACCGCGCCCGACAGCGAGATCTCGCCGAAATAGACCGCATCGGACGGCAGCGGCGCGTTGACCAGTGACGAGACCAGAGCTGCGGCCGCGGCGAGATCCGCCGCCGGCTCGTTGATGCGCAGGCCGCCGGCGACGTTGAGATAGACGTCGTGGCCCGACAGCTTGACGCCGCAATGCGCCTCCAGCACGGCCAGCACCATCGACAGCCGGCTCGGATCCCAGCCGACCACGGCGCGGCGCGGCGTGCCGAGCGAGGTCGGCGCCACCAGGGCCTGGATTTCGACCAGCACGGGGCGGGTGCCCTCGATGCCGGCAAAGACCGCCGTGCCGGGGCTGCCGAGATCGCGCTCCGACAGGAACAGCTCGGACGGGTTGGTCACCTCGCGCAGGCCCAATCCGGTCATTTCGAACACGCCGATCTCGTCCGTCGGGCCGAAGCGATTCTTGACCGAACGCAGGATGCGGAACTGCTGCGAGCCCTCGCCCTCGAACGACAGGACCGCATCGACCATGTGCTCGACGACCCGGGGGCCGGCGATCTGGCCGTCCTTAGTGACGTGGCCGACCAGGATGATGGCCGCGCCGGATTTCTTGGCGAACCTGATCAGCTTCTGCGCCGAGGCGCGCACCTGGGTCACCGTGCCCGGGGCCGATTCCACGGTGTCGGTCCACATGGTCTGGATCGAATCGATCACGATCAGCCGCGGCACGCCGCCCTCGGACAGGGTCGCGATGATGTCCTCGACCGAGGTCTCAGCCGCCAGTTGTACCGGCGCATCCGCAAGCCCGAGGCGCTCGGCGCGCAGCCGCACCTGGGCGACAGCTTCCTCGCCGGAAATGTAGACCGCGCGATGGCCCGCGCGCGCCAGCATCGAGGTCGCCTGGGTCAGAAGCGTCGATTTGCCGATGCCGGGATCGCCGCCGACCAGCAGCACCGAGCCGCGCACGAAGCCGCCGCCGGTGACGCGGTCGAGCTCGGTCATGCCCGACGACAGCCGCGGCGCGTCGATGGTCTTGCCGGTCAGCGATTCCAGCTGGAAGGTGCGGCCCTTGCGCTTGGAGCGCAGCGACACCGGCGCCGAGGTTGCCCCCGTCGTGTCTTCCTCCGCCAGCGTGTTCCACTCGCCGCAGGCCTCGCATTTGCCCTGCCAGCGCGAATAGGCCGCGCCGCAGTTCTGGCAGACGAAGGAGAGCGTGGTCTTGGCCATGAGGTGAGAATCGGTGCGGTCAGGAGTGGTTGGCGTTCCATAACATACTTAGGCCGGCGGCCAGCATGATGCCATCCATCACCACGCGGAACACGTCCGGCTTCATGTGCAGCACGAAGCGCTTGGCGACGAAGGCGCCGGCCATCAGCGAGCCGCCGGCGATCAAGCCTTTCAGCAGGATGTCCGGCGTCAGCGCGCCGAAGCGCTGGAAGGTGATGGATTTCGAAACGTAGAGCCCAAGCGAGCTCGCGGCCTCCGTGGCGAGGAAGGCGCCTTTCGACAGCCCGTAGAACAGGAACAGCGGCACGCTCAGCGGCCCGGTCGAGACCACGATGCCGGTCAGATATCCGATCACCGCACCGCCGGTCGCGAGATGCCAGAGGTTGGCCTTGAGATCGTGCCGCGCCAGCCAGTGCCGCACCGGCACCATCGCCATCAGGAACAGCCCGATGGTGATGTCGACGGCGTGCGACGGCAGGATCAGCAAGGTGCGCGCGCCGAGTGCGGCGGCCGGAATCCCGGTGACCGAATAGGCCGCGCAGGCGCGCCAGTCGACCTCGCGCCACCACGCCAGGATGCGCGACAGGTTCGCCATCACGGCGGCGACCGCCATGATCGGCACGGCCTCCTTCGGCCCGTATTCATAGGTCAGCACCGGCATCAGCATGATCGACGAGCCGGTGCCGACGATACCGGACAAGGTGCCGGCCACGAGGCCGACCGCGAGCACGAAGAGGAAGCCCAAGAAGATCGTCTCCGCGCTCGGACAAGATCTCTCTCCGCGTCGTTGCGAGCGAAGCGAAGCAATCCAGGCTGTGCGTGCCCCTGGATTGCGTCGTCGCGGAGCCTGCCCTCGGGCTCGCCGCAGGCGAGACTCGAGGGGCTCCTCGCAATGACGGAGTCGGAGAGATGCATCCCGTGGTTAACGGCTCGTTCGAGCCGACTCGAAATCGGCGATGATTGTGCGTCCGCATCATTAAAAGTTGAAGTGTATTCCTCGCAGGTCCGCTGATGTTCTCGGACGATGACGATGAGCAAAACGCCTATGTCCTTGCAGATGCGGCCGTCCATGACGGCAACCGCCGATGCGGAGTTCCCCTGGTTCACGGCTGCGATGCTGGCCATGGAAGCCGGCGAGGTCATCCGGCTCCGGCTGGAGAAGTTCGCGCGCGGCGAAGCCGATGCGGGCGAGGAGGCTGAGCTGATGGTCAGCGAAAAGATCGCCGCAGCCCTGGAGGCGACGGCGAAGCTGATGGCCGGCGCGAGCCCGGCGGCAGTCGTCGATCTCTATCGGGACTATGTCGCGGCCAACGCCGAGCGGCTGTCGGCCTAAGCCCTGCGCAGTCCGATTGCGTTGGACTGCGGATGTCGAGCCACCGAGCGCGGACGAGCTGGTCGAAACGCCGCCGGCTGGGCCGTTTCATGCGTTCAGGTGCGGTGTGTTGCCATTGTGATGAAGATCGGACACCTTCCCGAAACCACCGACTGCCGCTCAATTCTTTCGCCGGACCGATCGAGTGCGACTGCTCATACGCCTCATGCAACGCGTGCTGGTCGCCGGGCTGGGGATCTTCACGGTCTGGCTGATCGTCTTCGTGGTGTTCGAGACCGCGAACCGCAGGCTGCCCTGGATTGCCGCCGTCGGCGTCAGCTACGCGTTCGCGGCCTATGTCGTTCTGCCACGCGTGATCCGGTTGAGCCTCAGGATTCTTCAGACGCGGCGAGTGCCCAGCTACACGATCACGGGGGATGGATTGCCTGGCGACCCCGTCAATCTCGCCCTGGTCGGGACGCTCCAACAGCTTCGCGCAAGCTTTGCTGCGGTCGGTTGGTCTGAAGCGGACCGATTGGGCCTGACGAGCTCCTGGGCCATGATCCGCGCCTTTGTCCTCGATGCGCCTTACCCCGCCGCTCCGTTCAGCACGCTCTATCTGTTCGGGCGCGGCCAGGATATCGGCTTTCAGAAAGCCATCGGCAACAGCCCGCGAAAGCGCCATCACGTCAGGTTCTGGGCTGTTGGCCTGGCACACGCAGAGCAAACTTGGAATGCAGGCGATTTCTGGTCCAACGCCGATCAGCCGGCGGTCGATGAATCCGCTCTGTGGGTCGGCGCCGGCACGAAGGACACCGGCCTGTCGTTCACCCGATTGACGTTTCAGGTCACGCACGCCACCGATCCGGATGTCAACGCCGAGCGGGACTACATCATGGCCGAACTGATCAGGACACGATCGATCGAGACCGTGGAGCTGTACAAAGCTGGTCAGAGCCTCCCCGAGCGGGTCAATCACTACGTGACGGACGGAGACATTGCGTTGGCGAGCCTGTTGGTCTCCACCGCAGACGACGACACATGATTTGCCGTCGTCTGTCTAATGGACACGCTGACGAGCCTCTTTCGATGTCGTCCGTTCTGCCCGGGGCCGGACCAGGAAGGCGGTTCCGAGCAGGACGAGCATCGCCACGGTGACGACCGTCAGGAACGCCTGATCGAAGGCGCGATGGGCGTGCGAGGTGACGATGGCAGCGAGCTCGGTCGGCAGCCGCTCGGCTGCGATCAGCGCCTCGTCGATGCTGTCGCGCGCAGCGGCGGGAATGCCGAGGCCGTCGGGCAGAACCATGAATGCCGTATAGATCCCGGACAGGATGCTTCCGAAAATGCTGATGCCGATCGTGCCGCCGAGCTCGAACGACACTTCCTCGATCGAGGCGGCCATGCCTTCGCGGCCTTCGGGCGCGTGATTCATCACGGCGTTGGAGGCGGCCGCGATGGATGCGCCGAGCCCGAGCCCGTTGATCGCGATGCAGATCAATTGCAGCGCCAAGCTGGCGTTGTAGCAGAGCAGGTAGCCGGCCGCGCCGATGCCGGCGATCAGCAACGCGCCGGACATCGTGGTGGCGGCTCCCACGCGGCGCAGCATGAGGCTCGCGAGCGGCCCGCCGATGAATGCGCCGAGCGGGGCCGGCAGGATGTACAATGCCGCCTGCAGCGGCGAGTAGCCGAGGACGAGCTGCAGGCGCTGGCTGATCGCGAGCTCGGTGCCAGCAATGGCAAGTGAAGCTACGATCGCGGTGATCACGCTGAGCGTGAACTCGACGTTTCGGAACAGGGTGAAGTCGAGCAAGGGATCCTCGAGACGCAATTGACGTCGCACGAACACCGTCAACATGATGGCGGTCGCGACAGCCGTGCCGGCAAGGACGACATAGGACGACTGGCGACTGCCGAGCTCCTCGATGACGTACGCGAAGCCGATCAGTCCGGCCATCACCTGCACTGAACCGAGGAGGTCCCAATCGCGCTCAGCACGATCGGCCGGTGCAGGTATCAGCAGCAGGCCGGCGGCCAGCGCCAGGACGACGAGCGGCACGTTGATCAGAAAGACCGAGCCCCACCAGAAATATTCCAGCAGGACACCGCCGACCAAGGGGCCGACCGCCGCCCCGCTGGACGCAACGGCTCCCCAGATCGCGATGGCGAGCGCCCGTTCGTGGTCATCGCAGAAGGTGATGCGAATGATCGACAGCGTCGCCGGCATCATGAGCGCGGCGCCGATCGCGAGCAGGACGCGTCCGCCAACCAGGATCGTGGCGGTCGGCGAATAGGCGGCGACGACCGAGGCCAGTCCGAAGACGATGAGGCCGGCGACGAAGGTCCTCTTGTGCCCGACGCGATCGCCGAGCGAGCCGAAGCCGGGAAGCAGGCCGGCGACGAAGAGCCCGTAGGCCATGACGATCCACAATTTCTCCGAGGCGGTTGCTCCGAGCTCATAGGTCAGGCTGGGCAGCGCGGTATAGAGCACCGTCATGTCGATGACGACGAGCGCCAGCGCGCCGGAGACGGTCAGGAGGATCAGCCAGCGACTGCGCTTCGACATCGGCGAATCCGCCGGCGGAAGACTCTGTTCAGTCCGCGCATTCGCCATCTCGTGCACCGTCATCATTCCCGTTCAGAGTCCGTCGCGATGTGTGATCCGGCCGTTCATCATCGTCAGCTGAACGTTCACCTTGCCGATCTCGTGCGGCCCGACATCGAACAGGTTCTTCTCGAGCACGATCAGATCGGCCAGCTTCCCGACCTTGATGGAACCGATCTTATCCTCCATGCGCAGCTGATAGGCCCCGTTGATCGTGTAGCCTCGAATGAGCTCCGGCAGGCTCAGGCGTTCGGTGGCGGGCGGATGGACCAGGCTGTCGGGCTTGCCCGGCTCCTGACGCGTATGGCCCGCCTGCACCGCCTCGAGCGGCTTGACGACGACCTTCGAGCCGGTCGCCAGGGCATCCATTCCGAACGACACCGTGACGCCTTGGTCGATGAACGTCTTGAAGGTGTACATGCGGCTCCAGCGTTCCTCGCCGTAGAGCTCGCGGATGCGACGCTGGCTCGTGTCCGGCACGCCCCACTGGATCTGGGTGTTCGCGATCACGCCGAGCTTTCTGAAGCGCGCAATGTCCGAGGGCGCAGTGAGGAACGCGTGGCAGATGGTATGGCGGCGGTTGCCCGGGCCATGCTCGCCAAACGCCGCGTCGTATGCATCCAGGCTCATGCGGACTGCGGCGTCGCCGACGGTGTGAAGATGCGTGTCGATTCCCTCCGCATGTGCCTGGCGCAGGATCCGGTTCAACACGGGCGCGGGCAGCAACGGTTCGCCGCGCCAATCCGGACTTCCGGCATAGGGATCGAGCAGATAGGCGGTGCGGGTCAGCTCGGTGCCGTCGACGAGCAGCTTGAGCACCTCGGCCTTGACCAGCGGCGTGCGATAGCGCTTCCGGTACGCCCGAATGATCGGCAGCGGATCGACGTTGGGATCATTGTGATAGAGGCAGCCGATCACGCGTTGCAGCAGCTTGCCGCGCCTCTCGAGGTCGACCAGCATGTCGAAACCGTGATGCTGCTCGGTCGGCCAGGCGCTGAAGCCGGCATCGAAGAAGGTGGTGATGCCGGCGGCCGCCAGCTTGGGCTGCCATTCCTCGATGGCGGCGGCGGTCGACTTCAGACCGAACGGTTCGATGCCGTGCTTTTCGAGCGTCTTCAGCACCGCGAACAGCGCGGGCACTTCCAAAATGAAGCCGGTCGGCGCGCCATTAGGATCCTTTTCGTACCAGGAGGAGCCGGGTACGACGTCGCGTGGGGTGTCCTTCGTGATGCCGGCCATCTCCAGCAGCTTGGAATTGACCCAGTAGCTGTGCAGATCGCAACTGACGAGCAGGACCGGCCGGTCTGGGAAGATCGCGTCCAGCGGTTCCTTGCGCGGACCCGAGGCCGGAAACGCGCCCGCGATCCATCCGAAGCCGAGAATGAACTTCTCGTCGGAATGCGTCTTGGCGTAATCGCGCAGGATCTCGTAGATGCGCTCGGGATCTTCCTCGTTGACCCAGGCGCCGCGAGCAAATGCGAGCGTGCAAAGATGCCAATGCGCTTCGACGAAGCCCGGCATCAGCATTTGGCCATCGAGGTCGATGACCTCAGCCTCGCGTCTGGCAAACTTCATCGATCCGGCGTCGTCGCCGACATAGACGATTTTGTTTCCCTTGACGACGACCGCCGTCGCCCAGGGCTGCGAGTCTTCCACAGTATAGACGCGCCCGCCGCGAAACACGGTCGTGCGGCTGGAGGCGGCAAAAGCCTGAGCCGGCCCGGCGGCCGCGAATGCTGCGGCGGCAGCCGTGGTTGCAACCATCCGGCGACGGGTCAGTCCGCCGCCCTCCTTGTTCGACGCCGCAAACAGCGAACCGATGGCTGAGCCGCATGCGATGCACATTGTCCTGCTCCGAACGCCCGCGCTCCGCATGAGCTGCGTCGTCTACCAATCGAACGCGAAACTACGTCTCTCCGCGCATTCCAGGATTGACCGCGATCAAGTCGGCCTCAAACGAGGCGAACGTGCGTACGCACACCGAAGTTCTGTTTGCTGATGGCGAAAATTCAAATCGAATGCCTTCAGACCGGATCGCAGACCGGATCACTACTCACGGCCACAGCGGCCGTTCGATCCGAGCAGAATCATTTTGGAAACAGGAAAGCCAGACTCGCCCGAAACTGCCAATGCGATGCCTGGTCCGGCTTCAGCAGGTTGTAGTAGACGCCCACCTCGGCATTGATCGGCTGCTTGTCGACCATGAAGAGCTTGCCCACGCCGACGCCGATCGGGACGACCCAGCGATCATTGCCCTTCGCGAGCCAGTTCGCCGTGATGATGGGACTCGAGCTGATGTAGGACCCGTCGGAGAAGTTGTAGGTCACGAAGTACTGCAGCATCATCTGGTTCACCGGCGCGCGGTCGCTCGGACCGGCAAACGACCAGATGTTGTTGGCGAGTACCCCGAGCACCCACGGACCCGGCATGGTCAGCGCGACGAGGGTCGGACCTGCGCTCCATTTTCCCGAACCGAGGGCGGGATCGGTCGCCGACGGATAGGAAAAGGTCGGGCCGACACCCCAGATGAGGGCGCCCGAATGCGACGGGGTGAGCGCGAAGATCTGGTTGATGTCGCCGACCCCGCCGATCCGGCCCTGCTCAGGGGAGAAGCGCACCTGGGCGATGCCGGGAATGGTCGTGCGCGTCACCAGATTCCAGTCGGCATTGAGCTCGAAAGGGATGACCGGCTCGATCTTGAAGACGTCGGCCGTCTGCCGGTACGGGCCCGTATTCGGCATCGCGATGTTCTCGAGGCCGACGCTGATCGTGTCCGCGATCGGGTTCTGCGCCGCCTTGGCCAGATCTTCGAGCGACGGCGTCCTGGCCTGCTGTGCCAGGGCGCCGGAGTCATGGCAGAGCGCCGCGATCAGGAGCGACAGAACCACACGTCGAAAAGCTCTCGGAATCCTTGTCGACCTCGCTGTCGAAGCGCTGCTCTGGCAGCCATTGTCTCGCGTCCGCACCGTGTGGCCCCGGCTACATCAGGTGAAAGTCGGAAAACGCTCGCCCGCGAACAGGGAGCGCCGGAGACGGGACCAGTTGGACGCGAACTGGAACGTGTCGAGATCGGTGTAGGTCTGGCCGATCACCTGCATGCCCGCGGGCATGCGGTCCTCGACCAAGCCGAGCGGGACCTCGACGACGGGATAGCGGTTGAGCAGGTTCCAGTGCCACGTCAGCGCCAGGTTCAGGCCGGTGCCCACCCACGGGTCCACCTTGTTGTCCTTGCTCTTGAACATGTCGGCCCCGACAAGAGGCGTTGCCATGGTCGGCATGAGCAGAATGCGGTAGCCCTTCCCGAACACGCGCTGCTGGACCTGGCGGTGCAGCCGCTGCAGCAGCTCCTCGGCGTCTTCGGCCTGGCGCGGTCCGACCGGGCCGACCTGGTCGAGCATTTCGGTCATGTAGGGCGAGAGCTGATCGCGATGCGCATTCGAGATCTCGATCGCGGTGCCGATGGACGTCGACATCAGCCCACGGATGAAGACCATCTTGTGGGCTTTCGTGAAGCCGCAATCGACCTCGTCCACCGTGCAACCCGCGGCGCGCAGCGCCGCGATGCCTCCCAGCATCGCAGCCTTCACGGAGGGTATGACCTCCGCAATGCCGGCGCCCCAATCCACGGCGATGCGCCACCCGGAAAGGCGCGGATAACGGGTGGGATAGTCGAGGCGAGGGCGCATCGCGGCCATCATCCGCTCGGACGGACCGACGATCGCGTTCTGGAGGCGGACGAGGTCGTCGAAGCGCCGCGCCATCGGGCCTGAGGTCGCGAACGGGATTTCCCCGCCGGCCACGCGTCCGAACGGCGGCCTGAAGCCATAGAGACCACATTGTGAGGCGGGAATTCGGATCGAGCCGCCCATGTCCGAGCCCATGGCGAGCGTCGCGAAGCCTGCGGCCAGCGCCGCGCCCGATCCCGCCGACGACCCGCCCGGAGAATATTCGAGATTCCATGGGTTGCGTGTCGTGCCCCAGGCGCGGGTGGACGCGCCGAGGAAGAGGTAGAATTCCGGCACGGTGGTCTGGAACGGCATGACGGCGCCGGCCGCCTCGAGCAAGTCGGTGATGGCCGAGTTTTCCGTTGCCGGCGGCGAGTCCTTGTAGATGAGCGAGCCTTGTGTGGTCCGCCAGCCCGGTCTGGAGAATTCGTCCTTGATGGCCACCGTGATCCCTTCGAGCGGCCTCGGGGTGCCGCGCCGATAACGGTCTTCGGACTGCTTGGCCTCCTTCATCGCCTGGTCGAAGTGCTCGTAGGTGATGCAATTGACCTTCGGGTTGTAGGCTTCGATCCGCTTGATCTGCGCCTTTAGGAGATCGACCGGTGACGCCTTGCGGGCCCGGAACATGGCGGTGAGATCGGCGACCGATGCGTAGCAGAGCGGATCGGCGGACTCGGCCCGCGCGGCCGGCAAACCGAGTTCGGACGCGACCAACGCCACTCCCGCGCCTTTGATGAGCATTCGTCTGTCGATCATACACGCCTCCGTATTTCCGGGAATCGGTCCGAGTATTTCGATTTGATCGTGAGGTGACGATCCGAGAAAAACGCAGGATTCAGCTTCGCTGTTCGTGGCTGAGCTGGCCGTTCATGACGGTCATCAGCGCCTCAATGTTGGGCCGGCATCGGCCGCGGCGAACGCCGCGCCTGTCTGGAGGAGCGGGAGTCGTGACAGTCCGGCCCTGTTGGCGGAGTCTCAAGCTGGAGCAGACCGCGAAATCTCGCCCCGTTGCATGCGACGCGCATGAATTCACCTCTGCTCGCTCTGCGGGAAACACACTATTCCCGATTCCGCAGATCGTATGAACTCGGGGGAACTACGTAGTCGATTGCGTGCGAAGCGTTCGCATGAGCTGCGCGCGTTCGAGACGAATAGGTTAGAATGATTGTCAATTCGGAATAACTCCGCGGCTTCGAAGCGGAATCGCCATTCGAAGCAAGCAGGCCGCATCACATTGTGAGGGACGCCGGCCTGCGTATCGTCCAGTTTGCGATTAGGTCGCGAACTCATCCGATCTGCAGAGTTCAGCTCATGGCAACGAAATCGATGTAACCTGCACGTGCGCGATTCGTCCGGCTCTGCGAGCGTGACCCCTGATCTGGCTGCATCCGTGTCGCAACCGGCGGTCCCGCTTCGCTCGGCAAGGTGCTCTCATGATCTTGCTGCTGGCCGTGATGCTCCAACCGAAGTGCGACGGCAGACCGACGGAGTGAAGAATGTTCACACTGGTACACGCAGTGACTTGGCTCGTCGTCGGCTTGATCGGCGGCGGCCTAGCCGGAATCCTGGTGAAGCGCCGCCGAGCAGGTTTCGGGCTCCTCACCAACATCGGATTGGGATGCGTCGGCGCGCTCATCGGCGGGGTCTTGTTCAACCTGTTCGGGTTGTTTCCGGGCATGGGCAGCATCGTCATTTCGCTACGCGATGTCGTCGCGGCGTTCGTCGGCTCGCTCGTCCTGCTGGCGGCGATCTGGTTGTGGGGCGTAGCCCGCGAACCGAGCCCGCGCTGAGCCCCACGCGGTCGTCAGCCCGAGTGACGCGCGGTCTCCGCGCGCCAGTCGCGCGGGCGCATGCCGAAACGCTGCTTGAAGCGGCGCGTGAAGTGCGACAGATCCGAAAAGCCCCAGTCGAAGGCGATGCGGCCGATGTCGCGGCCGCATCGGGCGGGATCGCGCAGATCGCGCGCCGCGCCATCGAGCCGGCGCTCCATCACCAGTTCGGAGAAGCTGGTGCCGGCGCGGGCCAGCAGCTTGTGCACATAGCGCTCGCTGATCCCGACGACAGATGCGATGGTCGCCACCGTCAGGCCGGGCTCGCGCACCCGCTCGTGAATGGCGCGGCGCAGCGCCAAGGTCGTTGCATCGGCAAACGCGGTGGTCGCATGCGTCTCGCGGCGGCCGCGGCGGGCCAGGCTCAGCGCCACCAGATCGAGCAGCACGCCGAACAGCGCCGACGCATCGTCCGGCGCGAGCCGCAGCGCGTTGGCGTTGAGGGAGCGCGCCGTCTCCACGATCAGCGCGCCGACGCACGGGTCGTCGGACAGCCGCGCCGGCGCGATGTCCGGCACCGCCGGCAGGCGGCCGAACAGCGCATCGGCTGGGACGCGGAACGAGATCACGCCGAGCGACGGCCCGCGATCGTGCTGAAGCACGAAGGTGCGGTCGCTGTCGAAGATGCCGACCTGGCCGGCGGACAGGCTGACATCGCATTCGTCCTGCAGGATGGTGCAGCGGCCGGCGAGCTTGAGGTTGAGATAGAAGCAGCGCTGGGTGGAAGCGGCGATGTCCGCGCGCGAGCGGCGGACGATGTGCTCGGGAAAGCTGACGCGGTTGATGGCGCCGCTCCCGACGCTGATGCTCTGCACCTCCGCGGCGAAGCCGATGCCGCGCGCCGGCTCCGGCGTCAAATTCATGAAGGCCTGGCAGATCGCCTCGCGGTAATACGAGAACTGCTCCTCCGGCCGCACCGCTGCCGTATTCCAGCTCCGCTGCCGTTCCGGCTCGGCGCCCATCGGTTCACTCCGAGACCAATCGGGTTCAGTTGCAGCCAAGCGCCGCGGGCGCGGTCCGGCCCATATTCCTTGCACCGCCTTCCATCGTGCAAAGGAACGTGATCATGTCAACCTACGTCCTGGTCCATGGCGCCTGGCATACCGGCGCCGAGCTCGAGCCGGTCGCCGTGCCTATTCGCGCCGCCGGCCACACGGTGCATCTGCCGACCATCCGCGGCAACCGCCCCGGCGACGCCAAGACCACCGGACTCGACGAGGCGATCGCCTCGATCTGCGACTACTTCACCGAGCACGACATCACCGACGCCGTGCTGATGGGGCACTCCTATGGCGGCATGGTCATCACCGGCGTCGCCGACCGCATCGCTCAGCGCATCCGCCGCCTGGTCTACTGGAACGCGTTCGTGCCCAACGATGGCGAGTGCCTCAACGACATGGTGCCACCGCACTATGTTGCGCTGTTCGACGCGGTTGCTGCGGAGCGCGGCGACGGTTCGGTGGTGCTGCCGTTCCCGGTCTGGCGCGAGGCCTTCATCAACGACGCCGATCTCGCCACCGCGACGCGCACCTATGAGATGCTCAATCCGCATCCCAACAAGACCTTCACCGACAAGATCACGCTGCGCACCAATCCCGCCGAGATGGCCATCGCGAAATCCTACATCAACTGCACCGAGGACACGGCGCTGCCGCACAGCCTGCCATGGCATCCGCGCCTGTCCGGCAAGCTCGGCCTGTTCCGGCTGGTCCAGGTGCCCGGCAGCCATGAGCTGTGCTTCTCCGATCCCGGCCGGCTCGCGCAGGCGATCATGGATGCGGGCCGGGACTGACGGGGCGCCGTCACGCTCTCGGTGTGACGCCACGTGGTGATGATTCCAGGTTGTGATCGGCGTCACATTCGCCGGGAGCGCGATCGGCCAGACTGATCTCCGATGATTGCAGCTCGGCGGGGCATCCATCCTCGCCGCACCATCGGAGAACGCGTCATGGCCCAGCTCCATCTGGCGTCCCCTCGGGGTCTTGCATCCAAGACATCAGCCGCGAAAGCGCCCGCGCGGCCGGCCGCGACCCGGGCCGGCTGGCTCGCGATGGCCGCCGGCGTGATCACGACCGTGTTCGCTGCGATCGGCGCGGTGAACAGCGTCATTCCCGCGGCGTCGAACGTCGGCGCGGCCGTGCTCGAAGCGCTGAATGTGCCGGCCTGCCTGTCCTATGCCGATCGCTATGACGGCACGCAGAGCAGCTTCCGCAAGGAAGGCCAGCTCTGGCGCGAATATCCGCGCGGCTCGGAGACCTTCAGCTACGAGTTCAGGGAGATCCGGCGCACGCGCCAGGAGATCATGCTGTGGAACGTGACGCCGCGCCCGAACGTGCCCGACGCCGCGAGCCTCGTCGTACACCTGCCGGTGTGCGGCGGCATGGCGGTGCTGACCGAGGGCCTGCCGGAGCGGGCGACCAACCTGCAGCAGACCTGGCCGGACCGCGGCTGAAGCTCCGACGCGCGCGACCTTCGGACTATGTCAGCACGATCCACGCCGGTGCGTGATCGCTCGCGCCGTCCTCGCCGCGAATGGCGCGGTCGACGCCGGCCTTGGCAAGGCGCGGCGCGAGTTGCGGGCTCAGCAGCAGATGATCGAGCCGCAGGCCGGCATCGCGCGGCCAGCGGTTGCGCTTGTAGTCCCAGAACGTGAACATCGGCGCCTTCGGATGCAGCGTGCGGATCGCATCGCACCAGCCTTGATCGACCAGCGCGTGAAAGGCGGCGCGGCTCTTCGGCTGGATCAGCGCGTCCTTGTCCCAGGACTTTGTCGGATAGATGTCGAGCGTATCAGGCGCCACATTGTAGTCGCCGGCGAGCACGACCGGCAGGTCGTCCTTGATGAACTTGGCCGCGTGCCTGTGCAGCCGCTTGAACCAGGCGAGCTTGTGGTCGAATTTCGGCCCCGGCTGCGGATTGCCGTTCGGCAGATACAGACAGCCGACGACGATGCCACGCACCGCGGCCTCGATGTAGCGGGCGTCGCGATCCCTGGGATCGCCGGGCAGGGTGGTGCGCGTCAGCACTGGCTCGGCCTTCCGCGCCAGGATCGCGACCCCGTTCCAGGTCTTCTGCCCCTGCCACACCGCGCCGTAGCCGGCCTTGGCGATCTCATCGACGGGGAAATCGGCCTGGGTGCATTTCAGCTCCTGCAGGCAGACGACGTCGGGCCTAGCCGCGCCCAGCCAGCGCAGCAGATTGGGGAGCCGCCGCCGGACATTGTTGATGTTGAAGGTCGCGATCTTCATGATGCCCGTTGCCGCGGGGATGGTCCGGATGACCAAGCTCGCAATCGGCTTTTGGTTCACGCTGCAGCGTCGATGCAGCCAGGACTGCCTACGAAAGCCCGGCCTATCGGGCAATCCGCGCACCTATTTCGGTCGCGACGTCACCAGCGCGCGGATCTTGTCCGCATCCTCCGGCGTCGCGGGATTGTAGATCACCATGGTGAGGTCGGGCCGGCCATCGACGGCGAAGCCCGAGAATTCCAGCGAGAGCGGCCCGGCGAGGGGATGGTGCAGGACCTTCACGCCATCGCCATGCCGCCCTTGCACATCATTGTCGCGCCACATCGCCGCGAAGTCCGGGCTGGTCGCGCAGAGCTCGTCGACCAGCGATTGGACATTGCGGGCCGCGCCGGCGCGCGCCACGTCGGCGCGGAAGGACGCGACCACATAGCGCGCCACGGCCTGCCAGTTGGACTGTGCGGCGCGGACGCGGCTGTCGTGGAACATCATGCGCAGAACGTTGCGCTGGCCCTCGGACAGGGTGCTGTAGTCGGTGAGAACGACCGTGGCGGCCCTGTTCCAGGCGACGATGTCCCATGTCGCCGTGCGAACGAAGGCGGGGCTGTAGTCCAGCGTGTCGAGCACGCGTTGCAGGCGGGGGGAGATGCCGTCGATGGCGTGATAGCGGGCTTCGGGCGGCCGGCCGAGACCGAGCAGGAACAGATGCTCGCGCTCGACGTCGGTCAGCATCATGGCGCGCGCGATGCGGTCCAGCACGTCGGCGGAGGGCGCGCCGCCGCGCCCTTGCTCCAGCCAGGTGTACCAGGTGGCGCTCACATTGGCGCGTTGCGCCACCTCTTCGCGCCGCAGCCCCGGCGTTCGCCGCCGCTGCAGCGGCAGGCCGAAGGCGGTCGGATCGAGCCTGGCGCGGCGATCCCTGAGATAGGTCCCGAGCGGGTTGCTGTCCGTCATCCTGTTAGCAATTATACCCGTATGAGGTCACTACTTTACCAGCATGAGCAACCTAGCAATATCCCGGCCGTCTGAACAGGGAGTGTGTCTCATGCGCGTCTTCGTCACCGGCGCCGCCGGCTTCATCGGCTCCGAAACCACCAAAGAGCTGATCGCTGCCGGGCATCAGGTCATCGGCCTCGCGCGCTCCGAAGAGAACGTCCGCACGCTCGAGCAACTGGGCGCGCAGGTTCATCGCGGATCGCTGCAGGACCTCGACAGCCTCAAGCGCGGCGCGAAGGACGCCGACGGCGTGATCCATCTGGCCTTCATCCATGACTTCGCGAAGTTCGCGGAGAACGGAGCGATCGACAAGGCCGCCATCGAAGCCATGGGCGAGGTGCTGGTGGGCTCGAACAAGCCGTTCATCGTCACCTCCGGAACGGGGCTCGTGGCGGCCAATGTGGTGGTCACCGAAGACATGCGACGCGAGTCGTCAGCGCATGTCCCGCGCGTGTCCGAGCAGACGGGTCTCGCCTATGCGTCGCGCGGCGTGCGCGCGATGGTGATCCGCCTGCCGCAGGTGCACGGCGCGCCGGGAAAAGCCGGGCTGATCTCCTATCTGGTCGAGCTCGCACGGCAGAAGGGCCGCGCCGCCTATGTCGGCGCGGGCGCCGAGCGCTGGGCCGCGGCGCATCGATCGGATGTCGTCCGCCTCTACCGGCTCGCCCTGGAGAAGGGCGTGGCCGACGCGATCTACCACGCCGTCGGCGAGGAGGGCGTCCCCATGCGCGAGGTCATCGAGGCGGTCGGCCGCGCGCTGAACGTGCCGGTCGTCTCGATCAGAAAGGAGGAGGCTGGTGACTACTACGGGCCGCTGGCGATGTTCGCGGGCCTGGACATGCCGGCCTCCAGCGCCCTGACACAGCAGCGCCTGGGCTGGACGCCCGAGGGCATCGGCCTGATCGCCGACATCGGCCAGCCGGACTACTTCAAGCCGAGCTCTCGGAGTTGAAGGATTGCCTGGAGCGGGTGGCGCGCCTGATCCTCACCCGCTCGCTGCGGCTGAAAGGCCCGGTCCGCCTGATGGCGGCGTTCGGCAAGTGCTTTCCGTCGTAGCCTCGGGCGGGGCGCCGGCCCCTCGGTCGCTGGGGAGTTCTATGCACTGTCGCCGAATTCTCCAGAAATAGGTCGCAAATGACAGGCCAGCGGGGAGGGTTGCCCCTCAATCGGCCGCGAGCTTGCCCTGTGCGGCCGCGACGATCTCGTCCTGCAGCGGCCGAGGGCCGAGCGCGCGCCGTCACCATCGTGCCGATCAGCATAGTCAACGTACGGATCGCTTCGCCGCGCGCCTCTCGGCGCGATCGTTCCTAAGCTGCTGGCGCATTTTCACGGGGCGGCCCGCATGAGCGCGGCCCCCCGAATTCGCAGCGCTCATCCCCGCTTGCATACCTTCAGGACTTCTTGAAGATTAGACGTGCTATGCTGATTGTGAAAAAGTCTATAGACGTCGCGTAGTCACCGTTGCAGGACATGGATGCGCGCTGTTCGCAACCATGCGAGTTCAGCGCTACGATACACATGAAAAACTCGAAGAGCGGGCTCGTGCGATGAATCAACAAGCAAGGCTTCGTACAGGTCGGCGAGGGTGGCGAATTTTGCTGCTGCCACTTCTGATCATGCCGTTTGTGCCCGAGATAGTGGTCTATGCGGCAACCGTTCTAGGAAGGTCGGTCGGCTGTAGACTTGACGATTCGAATGAGGCGGCGTGTCAGGTCGCAGGTTGGCAAATCAGCAGCATCCTGGATGCTGCGCTGCAGGCGGGTCTGCTTGTCAGCGTGGCCTTCGGAATCGGATTTGCGGCTGTCTGGCTCGCAGTGTGCTATTACGTCGTCAATAGGGGCTGGTCTCAAATGGCAAGCCGCGTCATCCTCATTTCCTTGTTGACCATGATGTTTGCTGGGCTACCGTATTTGGCGCCTAACTTGGCGTTAGCTTATGTTGCGAACCAAAGGTGCGAGGCAAACGGCGGCTCTTGTTACGTGTTTGGCGGTAAGGTAACTAATACGGCAAGAGATGTCGTCGTTGTATCGGATCAGCCGTTCATTGCCAGTCTCGTCAAATCGCCGCCGGGTCCGATCGGGATTGGCGCTCCGATCGCTGGTGGCATGTTCGTGATTTACGTCGTCGGCATGTTGGCATCTCGAATTGTTTTGCATCGCCGCAAGGCGGCTACAGATGGCACTGGAGCATCGTCCAGCAAGTCTTAGCCGATGGGGACCTTCCAAGTCCTGGGGATGGCGTTGCCACGCGGTCGCAAGCATGATCTAATACACGCCAGGGTATTGGAGGCATCTACGATGCGAAAATGCTTCATTTTATGGGGCAGGGGCATTATTGCGTTTGCTCTACTCATACTATCCTTTTCAATTCAGAACGTTTTTGCGCAAGAGCAGGACTGCCAAGCTTTAAGGGCAAGCGACATAGGAGACGCCTTCTTCAAGGTAGGCGCATTCGACCTGGGTCGGCCATTCGAGTGTCAGGCGGCCAAGCAATCGGCAATCAAATTTGCTGGATATTATGCGCCATACGCCATCCAAGCCGCGCTCTCGTACGTCTCCGATCATCAGATCAAGGAGGGACCGGATAATTTTGGGGACGAGCAGAATGTTCGCAAAGCGAAGAGAGTGTTCAGACAGTGGGAGTATCAGTTTGACAGTCTAGGCTTGGTCAAATGTACGATACCGGGCGACGAAAATTGTGTGGACGACCGCCCCCAGCGCTGGACGTTGTTTTCGACGGATGGACTTTATTATCAGGTCTGGGCTCGTCACCTCGCCAATCGTGGATGTTCAGAGGTTAGCATTGCATTTCGGGGCACAGTCAATTCGTCGGTCGCCTTGTTCTTGGCGTCCTGGAGTTCGAACGCCCATCGCTTCTCTCGTTACGCGCATATCGATGACGAATACGATCAGTTGGCGCGGCGACTTGATAATCTGATAGAGAAAATCAAGGGTATGCCCTGCTACAAGAGGGCAAACGGAAACGCTCAGATTGTTTCAGTTGGACATTCGCTCGGCGGCGGGCTCGCAGAGTTCGCAGCTCTTGCAACGAAGGCGGGCCGAATCAAGAAGGTCTTCACGTTCAATTCGTCCCCTGTGACGGCGCCGGATCTGATCAATGATCAGACGTGGAATACAAATCGGCAAAAATTGACCATCGACCGCGTCTATCAGGAAGGTGAAGTTCTTTCAAAATACGCGGTCATCCGTGGTCAGCAGCAAACTCCCGCGTTCGAGTGCGATCCCTTGGTTAGAACGGTTCAGATCAACGCCTTCAGGGCAGGTGCACCCAAGACCACGTTTCAGAGGGTCGTGCGGTGGGTCAATCCTGGGGCATACAATGCCTACGAGGAGCACGGCATAGTGCCGCTGGCTTCCAAGCTTGTGGAGTGGACGGACGAACGGCAGTCCAGCTATCCGCCTCTGCCCAGAAGTGCTCACACGACCTGCGACCCGAGCCCTGACTATCAAATGCTTCCGCCGCCGTCGCCTCTCGACCAGGTCGCTTCAATGGGTGCGTGGCACGTCGCTCCAGCGGCAGGCGCACGCGATGTTGCTGGTCTGAGAAGCCAATCGCGGCGGCGCGAGCGCCAACTGCAGGCTTACGGTTCTTCTGAGCCGGGATTGTTCTCGATGCAGCCTCTGCAGTTCGCTCCGGTCGAACCAAATATTCTCGAACAGACGGCTTCTAAGCAGAAGAAGGGGGCGGCGCGGGCAGTTGTCGGTCCAAGATATCGGACTACGTTCCGCTCATGGCGGGCGGCGGGGTTGGGCACGGGGCATTAGCACTGGCTCTCGTCATGGCCGACGATTACGCTCCGACCCGCGTTTGATCACTGGATTTGCACGTAAGCAGAGGGCTGGCGTAGCTGGTGCGGATACCATGCCGCTCCTATTGTCCGCGACGACGGCTCTAATCGCTGGGGCCTAATTCTGCGGACTTTTTGCACTTTGCGGAAAAATTTCCCAGTAATTTCAGCGCGACTCACCCTGTCCAGTCCTTCGGCGAAAAATATTTAACTTCCGTTTATCGGAAAAATATGGTTCTCTCTCTCCGTCCCGCCTCGGCACGAGGGGCGTATCGCGATCGTCATGACACGCGGGGTGGGATGTGGTGGGCGCTTCGGGTCGCAGCATGGCTTGACGTCGTGCGGACGAACGGCACTGGACGCACGTCGAAGACGTATGGTCCTGGCATCTCGACGCTGATGCTACGCTGGCGGTGATGATCCGCCGGTCACGGGGGCAAGACAGCCGATCCCCGGGGAGAGTACGCATAAGGCGTAAAGCCATCGCGCGGGGAATGCCGGTTGACCGGCTGAACCTGTGGTGACTGCCGCCTGCTTTTTTTCTGCAGGCGGGCCATGGGTGAGGCCTTCACCCGGCATTCCCTGCGCCCTCGTTGAAGAGGGTGAAAACGAGATGCAAGCCTCGGGCGTTATGGGCCGCGAGAACGAAGGCGCATGTGTGGACACCGTCATTGCCAGTGCAGCGCCGATCTCGTAGCCCGGATGAGCGCAGCGATATCCGGGTTCACCGAGATGGCGCGTGGGACCCCGGATGTCGCTGCGCTCATCCGGGCTACGGCAGCGGGCGTTGACGGACGATCAGCTCTCCGCGGGCGTCGCGCCGCCCTTGTAGATCCGGTGATAGCGCCGGCCGAGATTGGTCAGGACCTCGTAGCCGATGGTGCCGAAATGATGCGCCAGCTCGTCGACGGTGATGCCTTCGCCGAGCAAAGTGGCGAAGTGGCCGCGGCGGGCGGCCTTCGGCGGCAGGTCGGTGACATCGACCGCGATCAAATCCATCGAGATGCGCCCTGCGATCGGGCAGCGCTGGCCGGCAATGATGACGTCGGCGCCGCG
Organism: Bradyrhizobium sp. HKCCYLRH2060; assembly: GCF_051168135.1. Classification (NCBI taxonomy): domain Bacteria; kingdom Pseudomonadati; phylum Pseudomonadota; class Alphaproteobacteria; order Hyphomicrobiales; family Nitrobacteraceae; genus Bradyrhizobium; species Bradyrhizobium sp. HKCCYLRH2060. The sequence goes on along the minus strand of NZ_JBNPUK010000002.1, from coordinate 684,563 downwards.
GGTGCCGTCATTGGACGAGGCGGCGCGGAAGTAGCCGTCGGCGTAGCCGGCGGAGAGGATCGCCAGCCTGGTCGGCCGGCGCGCGCTCCAGGTGCCGCCATAGCCGACCGTGTCGCCGCGCGCGAGGTCGCGCAGCTGCACGATGCGGGCCTTGATCTCGGCGACCGGCTGCATCGGGTTGTCGGCCTCCGGCGTCGGGTTGACGCCATAGAGTGCCGCGCCGGGGCGCACCATGTCGAACTGGAAAGAGGCGCCGAGGAAGATGCCGGAGGAGGCGGCAAGCGCGGCGGGCACGCCGGTGAAGACGCCGGCGACCTCGCGGAACGCCGCGAGCTGGCGCGCGTTCGACGGGCTGTTGATCTGCTCGGCGGAGGCGAGATGGCTCATCACCAAGGTGATGCCATGGTCGCCGCTCTGGATGCGCGGGATCATGCTCTGCGCATCGATCAGGCTGAGGCCGAGCCGGTTCATGCCGGTGTCGACATGGATGGCCGCGCCACCCTTCCAGCCGGTGCGGCGGCAGAACATGTCCCATTCGGCGAGCTCGTTGAGATCGCCGATGACAGGGCGGCAGTTGATCGCGGCGTAGTCGTCGCCGGTGTTCTGGAAGAAGCCGTCGAGCACGTAGAGCGCGGCCGAGTCGGGCAGGGCGGCGCGGGCGACCCTGGCCTCGGCGAGCGTGGCGACGAAGAAGGTCTTGCAGCCGGCGGCGGCGAGCGTGCGCGCCACCTGGGGAATGCCGCAGCCATAGGCGTCGGCCTTGATCACGCCGGCGCATTCGGCCGGCACCGCGGTCTTTTCCAGCTTGCGCCAATTGGCGGCGAGCGCGTCGAGATCGATGGTCAGCACGCCGGTGGCGCTGGCCGGGACAGCGTCATCGACCGCCGAGACAGGCTGTTCGGCGGGTTTCTGTTCGGGAACACTCATGGGGCGCTTTTACGCGCCACGGCGTCACGGTTCAACCGCGTCAGGTCAATAGTCGTGATGCTGCGGCGGCAGACCGTCATGCGCGAGATCGCCGAACCGGGTGACCGAGGCGTCGAAGTGCAGCTCGACCGTGCCGGTCGGGCCGTGACGCTGCTTGCCGATGATCACCTCGGCCTTGCCGAGCGCCAGATCCATTTCCATCTGCCACTTCTGGTGCTCCTCGGTGCCGGGGCGCGGCTCCTTGGCGGCGAGGTAGTACTCGCCGCGATACACAAACAGCACCACGTCGGCGTCCTGCTCGATCGAGCCGGATTCACGCAGGTCCGACAGTTGCGGCCGCTTGTCCTCGCGGTTCTCGACTTGGCGCGACAGCTGCGACAGCGCGATGATGGGAACGCTGAGCTCCTTGGCCAGCGCCTTCAGGCTGGTGGTGATCTCGGTGATTTCCTGGACGCGGTTGTCGTTGCCGCGCTTGCCCGAGCCCGACAGCAGCTGGATGTAGTCGATCACCAGGAGGTCGAGGCCCTTCTGGCGCTTGAGGCGGCGGGCGCGCGCCATCACCTGCGCGATCGAGATGCCGCCGGTTTCGTCGACATAGAACGGCAGCGACTGCAGCTCGATCGAGCACTCGCGCAGCTTCTCGAAATCGGCCTCGGTAATGCCGCCGCGGCGGATGTGGCTCGAGGGAATGCCGGAGCGCTCGGCGATGATACGGGTGGCGAGCTGCTCGCCGCTCATTTCGCACGAGAAGAACCCGACGACGCCGCCCTGGGCGGCGCGATAGGTGCCGTCGGGCTGCAATTCGGGAACATAGGCCTGGGCGACGTTATAGGCGATGTTGGTCGCGAGCGAGGTCTTGCCCATGCCGGGACGGCCGGCGAGGATGATCAAGTCCGAATGCTGCAGGCCGCCCATCTTGGCGTCGAGATCGCGCAGGCCGGTGGAGATGCCGGACAGCTTGCCGTCGCGCTGAAACGCCTTGGCGGCCATGTCGAGCGCGGTCGTCAGCGCCTGCGAGAATTTCTGGAAGCCACCGTCATAGCGGCCGGACTCGGCGAGCTCGTACAGCCTTCGCTCGGCGTCCTCGATCTGGTTGCGCGGCGCGAAGTCGACCGGCGCGTCATAGGCGACGTTGACCATGTCCTCGCCGATGCCGATCAGGTCGCGGCGCAAGGAGAGGTCGTAGATGGTGCGGCCGTAGTCCTGGGCGTTGATGATCGTGGTCGCCTCGGCCGCGAGCCGCGCCAGATATTGCCCGACGGTCATGCCGCCGATGTCGACGTCGGCCGGCAGGAACGTCTTCAAGGTCACGGGAGTCGCGACCTTGCCCATCCGGATCAGGCTCGACGCGGTCTCGAACACGGTCTGATGCAGCGGCTCGAAGAAATGCTTCGGCTCGAGGAAGTCCGAGACGCGATAGAACGCGTCGTTGTTGACCAGGATCGCGCCGAGCAGACCCTGTTCCGCCTCGATGTTGTGAGGAGCGCTGCGATAGGCCGGCGTTGCTGCGTCAGCCGGCGCCAGCTTGTGAACGTTCGAATCGGTGAGTGCCATGACCGCGTGTTTAGCAGCTTTGAAGGGGAGGGGATAAAGCGCCAGTCGCGCGCGAAGCGGAAGCGAAAGCTGAGCGCAATTCACCGTCTGGTAAATCTGGTGGATGAATCCGGACTCGCCAGATGCCGCGCTTGACGGAACCGACAGGACTCAAGGCCGCGCGAGCGCGAGCGACATGCCGGTGCACTCAACCGGCGCGATCGTTCGACATGTCCGCGAGGCGGGAACGAGAGTCGGTACGGCAGGGCGTGCGAGGGCCGCGCGTGGATCCGCGCCCGGCGTCAGACCAGCAGCAGATAGAGGAGGGCGATCAGGGATGCCCCTACGCCCGCGGCGATCAGCGCGTAGTCGGTGCTGAAGTCGGTCTGGGGTTCCAACATGGCTCTGGCGGGGCTCTGGGACACGCCGGGACACTACGGCCGGGCTTACCCGGGGTCTGTGAGCCAGTTCACAGACCGCACGATTTGTTTGAAAATTTGAGTCGGATGGGCATGATCTCACGCTTGGGACGCGATCCGTTATCTACGCATCTCAAGGTTGAAGTCGGGCCCGCGGCGCGGCCGCGCGAATCCGGGCGTCCGTCTCTGCAGGACCATTGCACTGACGCCGCCTTCCGCCTTCGTCGCGGGCCGCGCGCGCTACTCACCCGCCATCTGCAGCGCCGGGCGGCTGCCGCGCTCGCGCGCCTGCAGCCGCGTCTCCTCGCGGTGGACGTAGTCACGCGTCATCGGCACGACGCCCTGGCGCTTCGTCAGCTGGATCTGGACATTCATCAGGTTCTGCTTGCGGAACCCCATTTCCGCGGCCGCCAGGTAGAACTCCCACATCCGCGCGAAGCGCTCGTCATAGAGCTGCACGGCTTCGTCGCGCCGGGCCATGAAGCGTTCGCGCCACGCCTTCAGGGTCTCCGCGTAGTGCAGGCGCAGGATCTCGATGTCGCAGACGAGGAGCCCGGCGCGCTCGATCGCCGGCAGAACCTCCGAGAGGGCTGGGACGTAGCCGCCGGGGAAGATGTATTTGGCGATCCAGGGGTTGGTCGCATCAGGGCCCTCGGAGCGTCCGATCGAATGCAGCAGCATGACGCCGTCGTCCGCGAGCAGCTCGGCGCAGCGGCGAAAGAAGGTGTCGTAGAAGGCGACCCCGACATGCTCGAACATGCCGACCGAGACGATGCGCTCGAACGTACCTGGCACGTCGCGGTAATCCTGCAGCAGGAAGCGGGCGGCATGGGACAGGTGCCGTTCGGCCGCGCGGGCCTCGGCGACCTGCAACTGCTCGGCCGACAAGGTCACGCCGGTGACGTCGGCATCACACATCTCAGCCAGGTAGAGTCCGAGCCCGCCCCAGCCGCAGCCGATGTCGAGGATGCGATGGCGGCGGCGGATCAGCAGCTTGGCCGCCAGATGACGTTTCTTGGCGAGCTGGGCATCGTCCAGCGTCGCATCCGGCGTCTCGAAATAGGCGCAGGAATATTGCCGGTCGGCATCGAGGAACAGCGAATACAGCCGCCCGTCGAGATCGTAATGATGGGCGACGTTGCGGCGCGCGCGTGCCCGGATGTTGAGCTGGTGCAGGTGCCGGACGAGGTAGCGCAGCCACCATTGCGTCTTGGCCCAGTCGGGCACCGCGGCCGGCTGGCTCATCACGATCGACAGCAGATCCGCGATCGATCCTCGTTCGACGACGAACGAGCCGTCCATATAGACCTCGCCGAGCGCGAGCTCGGGATTGGCCAGAATCCGGCGCTCGGCTTCACGAGTCAGAAATCGTGCCGCCACGGGGACACCGGTTCCATCCCCGCAGCTGAACGACGTGCCGCTGGCCGTCGTAAAGCTGATCGACCCACGGCAAATGAAGCCACTCAACAGACTTCGCAGCAAACGGTCCATCCACACCACCCAACGAGCTATTCCCGTGAGTTGCTGACTTTCCCGGCCGTCGCACTCGACGCGTTGAGAACCGATTGGTTCCCAATCATCACGTTGTTATGTTACCCAGCGGGCACACGCCGATGCCACTGCCATGAACACAAAGCCGATATTCAGAACGGTCATTGTCATTGATCGATGGACATCTCGGCGCAGGAACATCTGTGCGCTTTCATTCGCTCCGCAATCCGTTAAAAAGGCCGCGGCCGCCGGCCTTTTGGCCGGTGTCCGGCATCTGACCGCCGGACGAGGTCTGAAGGGATCGCCGTCGACGGCGTGGAGCGACCGCAATGTCCGCTGTCACGTTCGGCTGATAGCGAGAGGAAACACGGCAGCGGATGTCGCGCGGGGCGGCGCCGTGTGGGCGAAACCATAGCTGGAGAATGAGAATGGTGGGCCGAGCGCTCAATTTGGCGGCGGTGGTGGCGGTGTTCTGCATGGGCTTTGCGGGGGCCGCCGTTGCGCAGGAAAATCTCGATGCGGGCAAGAGTCCTGCGCAGATCTTCAACGGGACCTGCGTGGTCTGCCACAAGTCGCCGCGCGGTCTGGCCAAGAACACCTCGGCCGGCTCGCTGCCCGGGTTTCTGCGCCAGCATTACACGACGAGCCCCGAGATGGCCGGTGTGCTCGCCAATTACCTGATTGCGAACGGCGCCGCTGATGCGCGATCCACGGGCCATTCCGGCAAGGAGACGCGGTCCGAGCGTCGCGCCCGGTCGGCCACCACCGAGCCGTCCGAGGCGAAGCCGGCCACCGCTGACGATGCGGCCGAGCCGCGCCGTCGGGGTCATCATTCCAGGCGCTCCGCGCCGGCCGAGGCCAAGCCCGATGCGGCAGCGGAGCCCGCGGCTGCACCGGCCGACGGCGAGGGCAGTGCGCCCGCAAAGAAGGGCCGGCTCGGCAAGCGCAAGAAGCCGGCCCAGGAGGGCGCGGCCGCGGATGAGACGCGCAGCGAGCCGACCGGTGCGACCCAGCCGTCGCCGTCGCGCGAGGACAGCGCCGCCGGCTCCGAGCCGCCGCGGGTTGAGCCGGCAAGATCGAGCGACGCCGCCCCGGCGCTGCGCGCCGATCCGGTCCCGCCGGTGACGCCGGCGCCGGCCACGACCCAGTCGGTGCCGTCGGATCCCTCGGTTCCGTCCTCGCCCTCGCGGTGAGACGGCAATGAAAAAGCCCGGCTCGTTGAGCCGGGCTTTTCCGCAAATGGGCTAGCGCGGCGCTTACTGCTGCGCAGGCTCGCCGGCAGCGCCCTCGTCCTGGGCCTCCGGATCGAAGAACTCGCCGGCGGCGGCGATCGCTTCGGCGGCGGCGTCGCGGTCCTCCTGGCGGGTCGAGATGTCCTCGCCGCGCTTGATGCGCTCGGCCTCGTCGGCGCTGCGGGCGACCGTCACGGTCACCGAGGTCTCGACCTCCGGATGGATCGCGATGGTGATCGTCTGCTTGCCGATCGTCTTGATCGGGGCGTCGAGCCAGACCTGCGGTCGGCTGACGGTGATGCCGTCGGCGGCGAGGGCGGCGACGATGTCGCGCACCGAGACCGAGCCGAACAGCTGGCCGGATTCGGAGGCCTGGCGGATGATGACGATGTCGCGGCCGTCGATCTTCTCGGCGACCTTGGACGCCTCGCCCTTGGCCTTGATGTTGTTGGCCTCGAGCTCGGCCTTCATGCCCTCATACTTGGCCTTGTTCTCGGCGGTGGCCCGCAGCGCCTTCTTGCGCTTGAGCAGGAAGTTGCGGGCGAACCCGTCCTTGACCTTCACGATCTCGCCCATCTGGCCGAGCTTGGCGACACGTTCCAGCAGAATGACTTCCATCGATGTTCTCCTTTAAGATGTTCGAAGCGGTTGGTTGAGGTGAAGCTTCTACGGCACCGGCAACGGCGGCGGCTGCCGGGGGCCGAAGCGGTGGCGGAGGTCGAAGGCGGCGTCGGCGAGGCCGAGGACGATCATCGCCAGCATCGGGATCGGCCAGATGAAGGTCAGCATCAGCGCGTAGGCGAGGCCGAGCCAGAGCGGCCGGGTGCGCAGCGGCAGGGTCAGCGTATGCAGGACCGCGAAGCCGGTGAGCGCATAGGCGGTCAGCAGCGCTGCGGCGGCGATTCGCGCGAGCATACCGATCAGCCCGCCCGGGAAGCAGAAGGCGATGATCGCAAACAGCGCCGGCAGCGTCATCAGCGGCAGCTTGGTGTCGCGCAGGCGTGGCCATGGGCGCATCAGCCGGCCGGAGATCGCCGTGATCTTTGCAGCCGCCAGGACGTTGAGCGACAGGATCGTGGTCATGATCACCGCGGCCATGGGCGGCGCCATGAAGACCAGGAGCTCGATCAGCCGGGGAATGTCGACCGCGTCGGTCGACGCGACGGTATTGCCGAGCACGCGTGACAGCAGCCGCCTGAGACCCTGATTGGTGGCCGTCATGTCGGTGCCGAAGGAGAATGCGGCAATCAGCGCGGCGATCACCGCGATCCACAGCAGGATGTTGCCGGGCGGATACCATTCGATGCCATCCTGGCCGGATGGGCTGGTCGTCGGCCGGCCGAGCAGGACGAGGTGGCCGAGCCACCAGGCCGGCAGCGTCACCGAGACGGCAAAGGCGAGCGCGCGATCGAAGCCGAAGATGGCCAGCACGCAAGCGGTTGCCACAAGACCGCCGATGACAGCGCAAAGCCGGCCCCAGGCGATTGCGGCGACCAGCAGCGGCACGGGCGCGAGCAGCGCAAGCACGAGCGCCGTCATTACGCCCGACGCCGTCGAGGCGAACATGACGGCGGAGGCAGCGCCTGCTGCGAGCGCGATGAGAAGCGTTCCGATCATCAGCTGTCCCGCTCCCTTCGAGCGGTTAGAGGCGCCTTCGCCCCAACCATCGGCGACCGGACGACCCGGAAGCCTTATGAGAATTCAACGGAAGGAGCCGGCGGCGCGGGGCCGCCGGTCCGAGGTCCGCAATCAGCGGATGACGTAGGGCAGCAGGCCGAGGAAGCGGGCACGCTTGATGGCGCGCGCGAGCTCGCGCTGCTTCTTGGCGGACACGGCGGTGATGCGGCTAGGCACGATCTTGCCGCGCTCGGACACGTAGCGCATCAGCAGCTTGGAGTCCTTGTAATCGATCTTCGGCGCGTTCGGCCCGGAGAACGGGCAGGTCTTGCGGCGGCGGAAGAACGGGCGACGTGCGGGGGCTTCAGCCATTGATCTTACTCCTCGTCCGTCGTTTCTTCGTCACGGGGCCGGCGCGGGCCACGATCGCCACGGTCTCCGCGATCGCCACGGAAGCCGCCGCCATCGCGCTCACCACGGAAGCCGCCGCCGCGGTCGTCGCGCTCACGGTCGCGATCGGCCTTGCGCATCATCGCCGACGGGCCTTCCTCGAGCTCCTCGACGCGGACGCTGAGGTAGCGGATCACGTCCTCGCTGATCCGCTCCTGGCGCTCGATCTCGGCGATCGCCGCGGACGGCGCGTCGATGTTGAGCAGCACGAAGTGCGCCTTGCGATTCTTGTTCATGCGGTAGGTGAGGGAGCGAACGCCCCAATTCTCGGTCTTCGTGACCTTACCGCCGAGACCCTCGACGATACCGGTCATCTGAGCCGTCAGTTCTTCCACCTGCTGGGTGCTCGCGTCCTGACGCGCGAGGAAAACATGCTCGTAAAGCGGCATGGCTGTCCTTTCCAAGTTGGCGCAAATCCCGGCGTCAAGCCCTTCGAGCCCTTGTGGAAAGGACTCGCAGACGTCAGCTCAGAAGGCGGGAACACGGGACGACGGGCCGACTGGCCCTGCCACATCAAATCGCCTGGACAGCTTGGAGAGGGTACATCCCCAAGGTTGAGCAAGGTGAATTTGCTGGGACCGTCCGTTCAGCTCCCGGCTCGGGATCCACGGATGGCGGGCCTTATACCGATTTTCGGCGCCAAGGCAAGGGAAAGTGGTCGAAATGCGCCCGTCACGCGCTTGACATCCCGGCCTTTGCCAGTGTCTTTCCGGCCAAAGTTACTCAATTCCAGGGATTTTGGAACGTTCAGGGGGCGGCCATGACGGCAGCATTCACTTTTCCGGGGCAGGGGTCCCAGGCCGTCGGCATGGGCAAGGCGCTCGCGGACGCCTTCCCGGTGGCCCGCGCCGTGTTCGAGGAGGTCGACGCTGCCCTCGGCGAGAAGCTGACGACCATCATTTGGGAAGGTCCGGCCGAGACCCTGCAGCTGACCGAAAATGCCCAGCCCGCCCTGATGGCGGTGTCGATGGCGACCTTGCGGGTGCTGGAGGCCGAGGCGGGGTTCTCGGTCGGGCGGGACGCGGCCTTCGTCGCGGGTCACTCGCTGGGCGAATATTCGGCACTGGCGGCCGCGGGCAGCCTGACCATCGCCGACACCGCCCGCCTGCTGCGGACGCGCGGTCTCGCGATGCAGAAGGCCGTTCCGGTAGGCGTCGGCGCCATGGCCGCGCTGCTCGGGATGGATTACGAGGCAGCCGTGGCGGTCGCCGAAGAGGCGGCTCAGGGCGAGGTCTGCCAGGCCGCCAACGACAATGGCGGCGGTCAGGTGGTGGTGTCCGGCAACAAGGCCGCCGTCGATCGCGCCGTCGAGATCGCGCGCGCCAAGGGCGCCAAGCGCGCCATGCTGCTGCCGGTCTCCGCGCCGTTCCACTGCAAGCTGATGCAGCCGGCGGCCGACGTCATGGCGGAGGCGCTCTCCAAGGTCACCATCAAGGCGCCGGCCTCGCCGCTGGTCTCGAACGTGCTCGCGGCCCCGATCAGTGATCCCGACGAGATTCGCCGTCGCCTGGTCGAGCAGGTCACGGGTACGGTGCGCTGGCGCGAATCGATCGCCTACATGGCGAGCCAGGGCGTGACGCGCTTCCTGGAGATCGGCGCGGGCAAGGTGCTCAGCAGCCTGGTCAAGCGGATCGCGGATGGTGCAGTCGGTGTCGCCGTCGGCGGACCGGCGGACATTGCGGCCGCCAAGGATGCGCTGGCCGCGGTCAAAACGTCGTAGAGCGTCGCGTATAGCGGCATTGAGGAGAGTTTGATGTTCGATCTGAGTGGCAGGACCGCCCTGGTCACCGGCGCGACCGGCGGCATCGGCAATGCGATCGCCAAGGCCTTGCATTCCCAGGGAGCGACCGTGGCCGTTTCCGGCACCCGGCGCGAGGTGCTCGAGACCCTCGCGGGCGAGCTGGGCAGCCGTGTGCATGTGCTGCCTTGCAATCTGTCTGACGCGGCCGAGGTCGAGGCGCTGGTGCCGGCCGCCGAGCAGGCGATGGGGCAGGTCGACATTCTCGTCGCCAACGCCGGCATCACCCGCGACAACCTGTTCGTGCAGCTCCGCGACGAGGATTGGGACGAGGTAATCAAGGTCAACCTGACCGCGACATTCCGCCTCTCGCGTGCCGCCACCAAGCTGATGATGCGCAAGCGCTTCGGCCGCATCATCGCGATCACCTCGATCGTCGGCGTCACCGGCAATCCGGGGCAGGGCAATTACACGGCGTCCAAGGCCGGCATCATCGGCATGATCAAGACGCTCGGCGCCGAGTACGCCAAGCGCGGCGTGACCGCCAACTGCATCGCACCGGGCTTCATCAAGACACCGATGACCGACGCTCTGAACGAGAAGCAGCGCGAGTCGATCCTCGCCAAGGTGCCGGCGGCGCGGCTGGGCACGCCAGAGGACATTGCTGCAGCTGCGGTGTACCTCGCCTCCAACGAGGCGGCGTATGTCACGGGCCAGACCATCCACGTCAACGGCGGCATGGCGATGATCTAGGCCCTGCCGCGGCTCGGAATGCGGCGAAAAGACGTCGCGACCAGCATACCGGGCCGTGTGGTCAACGATTCGCGTGTATGGTAACCGGGCAGCTGATGGGGGCACGAAGAACGCCATTGCAGGATTTCCAAACCCTGTATATTGGCGGGGCGAGCTGCCATCGTTCGCCGGGCCTCCGTCGGCTGGCGCTGCTGATCCGGGTTCCTGTTTGAGCGCTCTGGATCGGAGGCGTACCGGCCTCATGGAGAGTGTGGATTGGAGTTTGTGAGTGGCCCCGTTTCCGAAGTTTTCGGACCGCAAGTCGTCCGCCAAATTTCGGTAAAGGGGCGCTGCGGGGCAAATCTGGTTTTGCGCGATCGCGAAGGAAGTTTAGCGGCCGGGGTGATGCGGATCATCCGGGGGTCGGGTCTTAAAGGAACAAGCACGAGGTTGAACGATGAGTGAGATTGGCGAGCGGGTTAAGAAGATCGTGGTCGAACACCTTGGTGTCGAGCCCGAGAAAGTGGTCGACAACGCGAGCTTCATTGACGACCTCGGTGCTGACAGCCTCGACACGGTCGAGCTCGTCATGGCCTTCGAGGAAGAGTTTGGTTGCGAGATTCCGGACGACGCCGCCGAGACGATCCTGACCGTCGGCGACGCCACCAAGTTCCTCGAGAAGAACGCCAAGAGCTGACGCTCCGGCGAAGTTGCGCGAAACCGGCCGATCCGTCTTGTGCGGTCGACCGGTTTCTTGCTGTTGGCGGCGTCGTGATGAGCCGTCATCTGGCGGCCGGCGACAGACGATTCGGTCGCGCTGCCTGGCCAGACCGTGTTACTCGAACAATTGACCCGAGATGCGGCGACGGCCGTCAGCCGATCCACAAGCGCTCAAAATCGGGTCTGGAGAAACGAACATGAGGCGGGTTGTCGTCACTGGCCTTGGCATGGTTTCGCCGCTTGGCTGTGGTGTGGAAACGACCTGGCAGCGCATCCTTCAGGGCAAGAGCGGTGCGCGCTTGATCGAGTCGTTCGAGGTCTCCGATCTTCCCGCCAAGGTGGCCTGTCAGGTGCCGCGCGGCGATGGCTCCGACGGCACCTTCAATGCCGACCAGTGGATGGAGCCCAAGGACCAGCGCAAGGTCGACGATTTCATCATTTTCGCGATGGCTGCGGCGCGTCAGGCGCTCGATGACGCCAACTGGCATCCCGCGACGGAAGAGGACCGCTGCGCCACCGGCACGCTGATCGGGTCCGGCATCGGTGGCCTCTCGGGCATTGCCGACACGGCGATCCTGCTGAAGGAGCGCGGTCCGCGCAAAGTGTCGCCCTTCTTCATTCCCGGACGTCTGATCAATCTCGCCTCGGGCTATGTCTCGATCGAGCACGGGCTCAAGGGCCCCAATCATTCGGTCGTCACCGCCTGCTCGACCGGCGCGCATGCGATCGGCGACGCCAGCCGCCTGATCGCGCTCGGCGATGCCGATGTCATGGTCGCCGGCGGCACCGAATCGCCGATTTGCCGAATCGGCATGGCCGGGTTCTGCGCGGCCCGCGCACTGTCGACCGGATTCAACGAGACGCCCGAGCGCGCGTCGCGTCCTTACGACAAGGACCGCGATGGCTTCGTGATGGGCGAGGGCGCCGGCGTGGTCGTGCTCGAGGAGTATGAGCACGCCAAGGCACGCGGCGCGCGGATCTACGCCGAGGTCTGCGGCTACGGACTGTCCGGCGACGCCTATCACATCACATCGCCATCGCCGGATGGCGACGGCGGCTTTCGCAGCATGAGTGCGGCGCTGAAGCGCGCCGGCATCACGGCCGCCGACCTCGACTACATCAACGCGCACGGCACCTCGACTCAAGTCGGCGACGAGATCGAACTCGGCGCGGTCGAGCGCCTGCTTGGCAATGCCGCTTCGAAGATCTCGATGTCGTCGACCAAATCGTCGATCGGCCATTTGCTCGGCGCGGCCGGCGCCGTCGAAGCCATCTTCAGCATTCTCGCGATTCGGGATAACATCGCGCCGCCGACGATCAATCTGGAGAATCCGTCGGTGGAAACCGCGATCGATCTCGTGCCGCATGCACCTCGCAAACGCGAGATCAACGTGGCGCTGTCGAACTCGTTTGGTTTCGGCGGCACCAACGCGTCGGTGGTTTTGCGGCGCGTGGTGACCTAGTGCGGAAGGACGGAATGCCGCTCGGGCCGATTGTCGCTTGGTCACGCGGATATCCGACTGCAGCCACACTAGAACCCAAGACTTCGCGTGTCTTTAACTTCGCGTGTCTTTCGCAGGTCGGCCTTCGGCGCCGATGCGGTAAGTGGATGCGCATGGCGGTGAGGCCCGGCGAAAACACCTTTTCGCCGTATTCGATGACGAGATGACGAATCGTTAAATTGGGCGTGGACTTCAGGTCGCTTGCGTTGGGGAGCGCACGGCCACGACGAGAGCGACAGGACTGAAGGTTGCATCGATGAGTGAACGGCCGCCCATCTCGCCCCGCAGCCCGCGCGCAGCGCTGGAGCCGGAACGCGTGCCGCCGCCGCCGCGCCGCTCCGACCGCGCCCGTAATCCGTTCGTGGTGGTCGGCAATGCGATCATCACCTTGCTCATCCTGGCCATGCTCGGCGTGGGCGCGGCCTACTATTATGGACGGCAGATCCTCGAAGCGGCAGGACCGCTGCAGGAGGACAAGGTCGTCAACATCCCGCAGCGCGCGGGCAAACGCGATATTGCCGACGTGCTCGCGCGTGAAGGTGTGATCGACGTCAATCCGTGGATCTTCATCGGTGGGGTCTATGCGCTGAAGGCCAGTTCCGACCTCAAGCCGGGCGAGTATGCGTTCCAGAAGAATGCATCGTTGCGCGACGTGATCGGCGTCATCGTCGAAGGCAAGGTCGTGCAGCATTCGGTGACCGTGCCCGAAGGCCTGACGTCAGAGCAGATCGTGGCGCGTCTGTCCGAGAACGAGATCTTCACCGGCAGCGTCCGCGAGATTCCGCGCGAAGGCACGTTGTTGCCGGAGACCTACAAGTTCCCGCGCGGGACCAGCCGCGATCAGGTCGTGCAGCGCATGCAGCAGGCGCAGAAGCGCGTGTTGGCCGAGATCTGGGAACGGCGTAGTCCGGATCTGCCGGTCAGGACGCCGGAGCAGCTGGTGACGCTGGCTTCGATCGTCGAGAAGGAGACCGGCAAGCCCGACGAGCGCAGCCGGGTGGCCGCAGTATTCGTCAACCGGCTGAAGCAGAGGATCAAGCTGCAGTCCGATCCGACCATCATCTATGGTCTGGTCGGCGGCAAGGGCACGCTGGGCCGTCCGATCAAGCGCAGCGAGATCACCCAACCGTCGCCCTACAACACCTATGTGATCGAGGGCCTGCCGCCGGGACCGATCTCGAATCCGGGACGCGCCTCGCTGGAGGCGACGGCCAATCCGGCGCGCACGCGCGATCTCTATTTCGTCGCCGACGGCACCGGCGGCCACGCGTTCACCGAGACCTACGACCTGCACCAGAAGAACGTCGCCAAGCTCAGGGCGATGGAGCGGCAGACCCAGAACGACACCGTCGAGCCCGACGAGGCGCCGCCGGCCGTTGCCGGCGGAGCGGTGGATCCGGCGGCCGGGGCAGCCGCGCCACGGGCGCCGGCCGGTGCGAAGAGGCCGCCCGCCAACCGCGCCAACGGCGGTGTTGCACCCGGCAACGGGGCGCGGCAGGGCGCTGCGCAGCCGACCCCGCCGGTCGTTCAGCAATAATTTCCCACGCATGTCGGCCGCGCAGAACCGGGCTTAACATTTGCCCAAAAGGCCGTAAGGTTCGCGCACTTTTGGCGGAGCGAGTCTGTCCCGCCATTCCCGATATGCCGGAGACATGGACGAAATGGCGCTGTCGAGCATGACCGGCTTTGCCCGTAGCCACGGGGCAAGCGGTCCCTACTCGTTCGAGTGGGAGTTGAAATCGGTCAATGCCAAGGGATTGGACGTCCGGGTGCGGCTGCCGCAGGGCTGGGACGAGGTCGAGGCCTTCGCCAAGAAGCGCGCCACCGAGGTGCTGTCGCGCGGCACCGTCTACGCCAATCTCACCGTCAAGCGCACCGAGACCGGGTCGACGGTACGAATCAACGAGGATGTGCTGGCGGCCGTCGTGAAGGTGGCGAGCCAGCTCGCGGGCCGGATCGACGCGGTCGCGCCCAGCATCGATGGGCTGCTGTCGATCAAGGGCGTGATCGAGGTGGCGGAGCCGGAGACCGACGAGGCCGAGGACAAGGCCGCCAAGGAGGCGGCGATCGCGGCGTTCGAGACCGCGCTGAAACATCTCGTGGAGATGCGTCGGCGTGAGGGCGACACGCTCGGACAGATCCTCAACCAGCGCGTCGACGAGATCGAGGCACTGGCGAAGAGGGCCGAAACATCGCCGGGCCGCAAGCCAGAGGCCATCAAGGCGCGACTCGCCGAGCAGGTCGCGGCCCTGCTCGACACGTCGGACCGCTTCGATCCTGACCGCCTGGCGCAGGAGGCGCTGCTGATCGCGGCCAAGGCCGACGTGCGCGAGGAACTCGATCGCATCGCCTCCCACATCGCGCAGGCGCGCGAGATGCTCGGCAAGGGCGGGCCCGTCGGCCGCCGGCTCGACTTCCTCGCCCAGGAATTCCATCGCGAGGTCAACACCACCTGCTCGAAGTCGAACGACATCGAGCTGACGAACATCGGCCTGGAGCTGAAGACCGTGGTCGAGCAGTTCCGCGAACAGGTTCAGAATCTGGAGTGATCCATGGCGGCTCACGACGGAAGCTTCGATGGGGTCGAGCGGCGCGGCCTGATGTTCGTGCTGTCATCGCCTTCGGGGGCGGGCAAGACGACGCTGTCGCGCCTGCTGATCGAGCGCATGTCGGGCCTGCGGATGTCGGTCTCGGCGACGACGCGCTCGATGAGGCCAGGTGAGGTCGACGGCCGCGACTATCACTTCGTCGACCGCGCGCGCTTCGAGGACATGGCCAAGCGCAACGAGCTGCTCGAATGGGCCACCGTGTTCGACAACCGCTATGGCACGCCGCGCGCGCCGGTCGAAGCGGCGTTGTCGGCGGGCCAGGACGTGCTGTTCGACATCGACTGGCAGGGCACGCAGCAACTGCGCGAGAAGGCGCGGCAGGACGTCGTCAGCGTGTTCATCCTGCCGCCGTCCGCCGCCGATCTGGAGAAGCGTCTCCACACCCGCGCGCAGGACTCCGATGAGGTCATCCGCGGGCGCATGAGCCGCGCCAGCCACGAGATGAGCCACTGGGCGGAGTACGACTACATCGTCATCAACCGCAACGTCGACGACGCGTTTGCCGAGGTGCAGTCGATCCTCAAGGCCGAGCGCCTGAAGCGCGAGCGCCGCACCGGCCTGACGACCTTCGTGCGCGAGCTGCAGCGCCAGCTCGAGGGCTGAAACGCCTTCCGTCTACGCCCGCCGGCCGAGGCGCGCCAGGATGTCCTGGATGCCGTCGAGCTCATCATCGTGCTGAATGTTGCGCGGCCGCGGGCGCAGCGCCGGAGGCCGCGGAATGAAGTCGAGCGGCGGGGTCGCCGGGTCCTCGAACTGGCTCGGCACGAACAGGGGTCGCTGCTGCGGCGGTCGCTGCGGTTGCTGCGGCGCCTGCGGCCTGTCGATGATCGGTGGCGCGGCCGGGATCGACGACCGCGATTCCAGCAGACTCATCAGTCGGGCCGCGGGATCATCATGCATGTGCGCGACGTCCTGCTGAGCCTCGACTGAGAACTCCTCCTGCTGCGGCTCCGCCTCCAGCTCGTCTTCGGGCAATGAAAAGCGCGACTGCAGAAGGTTGATCAGCGCCGCCGCAGGATCGTCGAGCTCGTCGTCTTCGGCGGCAGGGGCCTCCGACATCATCCCGGGTCCGGCCCTCGCGATGTCATCGTCAGGCTGAGGGGCCGGCTGTCGTGCCGCATGCGCGCGAAGCGTCTCGATCAGCGCGGCCGCTGGATCGGCTGGTGCCGTTGACGGCGCGCGCGGGGGCGCGGGCTGATCGGGCATCGCGGGAACGGGCTGAGCGGCCGGCTGGCCGCCACGCAATTGGTTCGTCAGGGGTTGCGACGCCTGCGTGGTCCGGTGTGCAGCGTCCGCCTGCGCTGGCGGAGCCGTCTCAGCGAGGGCCGCTGCAGCCGGACCGTCGCCAGCCTCGCCGGGTTGCGGGGTACGCCGCTTGGCCGCGCGCGACACCAGCAGCGCGGCAATCACCTTGGCGGCGTCGATCGGCGCGCCGGCAGCGGGGGACGTGGCATCGCTGTTGCGGGCCCTGCGCAGCGCCGACACGATTTCGCTGACGTCGACAGGGGCGGGTGGGGCGGCGGTCGCGGCAGCCTGCGTCGGTGGCGGGGCCGATGGCGGCATTGGTGCGGCCACCTGGATGCGGGCGGGATTCGCTGGTTCAACCCGCTGCGCCGCCGGCCAGGGCTCGGCGGGTGCCGTCGGTGCCGCATAGGTCGGCGAACGCGGCGAGGCAGCTGCGGCAGCGGCGCTCGCCTGGGCTGCTGCAATCTTGGCGGCAGCGGCCTGCGCCGCGGCCATCTGGGCAGCCGTCAGTTGTGCCTGCGCCGGAGCAGCAGGCGATGGGGCAGTTGCGGCAACCGGCATTGGCTGCGCGTTGGTCGTAGCGGTCTGTGCCCCGGAAGGCTCGGCCCGGCGTACTGCTGCGCGATCGACCAGCTCATCGACCGCCTGCCATACCGCGTCGGTGGACTGCGATCGTTGCATCGCCGCAGCCGCGTCCCGGTCGCGTCGGCGTGCGGCTACGGCCGGGTGATCCTGCTGCTGGGGAGACGGCGCCGGCCGCTGCGGACGGGGCTCGACCTGGTCCGGCGAAGCCGCCAGCCGCGCGCTCGCGAGGTCGAGCGCCGAAGCCGGCTGAGAGCCGCGGCTGCCGCCTGAATGGGAGGGTGCTGCCGGCATGCTGCCGCGGCCCGCACGCATCCCGCCCTGCGGCGCCTTGGACCGTGGTTTGATGCGACTACGGCGCATCCGGACTGCGTCCGCGTGCCAGCTGCCGTTGCGCCGTTGCCGCCGTCCCATCCGGCTGAGCCGATAGAGCGCGCTCGCCAGCAGTCCTGAAATCGCGAGGGCGCCGATGACCACGAGCATGAGCACGTGGATGGGCGCTTCGGGCTTGCTTGGCTTCGGTGCGATGATCGGCCCGTCGGCAGCCGGCGCCGCATTCGTGTCCGGCTCCGCATTGCCGTCGTCGGCCATTGCCGGCGGTGGCGCATCGGCAGCGATCGGCTCCGCCTGTTGTGGCGGGGCAGAGGGCCAGGGCGAGGTATCGAGGCTGCGGGGCAGGCTGGTGTCGGATGCGGTCAGCGTCGTCGGTGTGGCGAGAGTCTGCGGCTTCGGCGTGCCGCGCACGGCGAGATCGGCACGCAGCCGCGGCTGCGGCGCTTCTGCGAGGGCGTCGCTGGTGCGAGCGACCGGACCATCGGTGCGTCTTGGCGTCAATTTGGGTGGAGCGGGCTGGGCGAAGTCCCAGGGTGCCGGCTGCTGCGTCGCCCGTATCGGTGCCGCGGCGTCACGGGTGTTGCCATTGGCGTCTTTCAGATACCAGCAACGCCGATTGGTGCCACGATCGAAACGATAGTACCAGCGTTGCGCGTCGGACTTCTCTCCCGTCGGCTCGGTCAGACATTCCTCCGCCGCCAACACGACGCGCGGCAGCACGAGCACGACGGTGCCAAGGATTCCGGCTGCAATGGCAAACGCAACTCCTGCCGTTCGGCTTGCCATTGAAGACTCCGGATACGCTTACGCAACGGCGCGTTCTCGGAGAGAAGTTGGGTGGCAATGAGCCGCAATTCCGGATTAATTCTGTCGCGATCCTTTCGTGCCCGAGTGCGGCTTTTTTCCCACAAGAAGCTCCGCATCACGCCGCGATTTTGGCCGCGCTATCGCGCCAAATCGGTCACATCGGTGACGATGGACCTGGCTTTTCACCCTCAGGGGGCAGAGGCGTCGCGCCGACAACCTCTACGTTTGTGGACAAATGATTGGCCGCAGTGGCAGCGAGCGGCGGCGGTGCAGCACCGCCGCCGCGTGCGATGTCGCAACGACGAGGGATCAGTTCGTCAGCACCACGCGTCCGACCACATGGCCGGCGCGCAGCGCATCGATCCACTTCTGTACGTCAGCCATCGGCTCCTCGCGCATCGGCGGCGGCTTGATCTTGCCGGCGCGCGCGAGCGCCATCAGTTCGTGCGCCTCGGCCAGCGTGCCGACCATGAAACCCTCGATGGTCATGCGCTTGTACACCCATTGAACCATCGGCAGGGTGAACTGGCCGCCCATCAGTCCGGACACGACGATCTTGCCGCCGCGCGCTGCGACGGAAACCGCAAAGGCCATCGACTTCTCGTTGCCGGCGAAATCGACGATTTCGTCGAAGCCGCCCTCGGTCTCCTTGAGGATGCGCTTGATCACATCCGGCTCGGCCGGATCGTAGGCCGTCGCGGCGCCATTCTGCAGCGCGGTTTCGCGCGCGGCCGCCGAGAGGTCGGCCACCGAGATCGGCTGCTTGAACATGGCCTGCGCGAACGACAGGCCCATCATGCCGACGCCGCCGAGTCCGATCAGCAGCAGATTGCGCTGGCGCGGCCGATCCACGAGGCGCTTGAGCGCGCCATAGGCCGTTACGCCGGAGCACATCAGCGTCGCGGCCTGGTTGACCGGCAGCGGATCGTATTCCAGCAGATACTTCGCATCCGGCACCAGCACGTGGGTGGCGAAGCCGCCGTCGATCGAGACGCCGAGGAAGCGCTGCTTGGCGCACAAATTCTCGTCGCCATTGGCGCAGTCGCGGCATTGGCCGCAGCCGATCCACGGAAACACCGCGCGCCGGGCGCCGATCAGCCCCTTCGGCACGTCGGCTCCGACCTCGTCGACAACGCCGGCGATCTCATGGCCGAGCGTGAAGGGCAGGGTCATGCCGCGCGTGGTGTCCAGGCGCTTGCCGCCGCCGAGATCGGCATAGCCGTCCTGGATATGCAGGTCGGAGTGGCACAGGCCGCAGCGCTCGATGCGAACCAGAACTTCCCGGCCTTGCGGCTTCGGCGTCTCGACGATGGTTTCGCACAGCGGTGCGTCGAACTTGACGAGCGACTGACGGCGCATCAACGCCATGATGAAACTCCCTGAAATGCTTGTTGATTACGACTTGTTCTCGTCGCGA
The DNA here is from genome assembly GCF_051168135.1 of Bradyrhizobium sp. HKCCYLRH2060. Lineage (NCBI taxonomy): Bacteria > Pseudomonadati > Pseudomonadota > Alphaproteobacteria > Hyphomicrobiales > Nitrobacteraceae > Bradyrhizobium > Bradyrhizobium sp. HKCCYLRH2060. The sequence goes on along the minus strand of NZ_JBNPUK010000002.1, from coordinate 665,209 downwards.
CTATTGGTCAATTCGCGGGCCATGGCAACAAAGCCCGACACCGGAATGGTCTCGGCGCGGCGGGTGGGATCGACGCCTGCGGCGGCTGCGAGCCGCGCGGGATCCGCCGGCAGCGACTTCAGGCTCTGCCGCAGCATCTTGCGGCGCTGGCCGAAGGCGGCGGCGGCGACCTGCTCGAGCGCGCGGCGGTCGCAGGGTTCGGGCGACGGGCGCGGCACCAGCCGCACCACGGACGACGTGACCTTCGGCGGCGGCACGAAGGCGGATGGCGAGATGTCGAACAGGATCTTGGTCTCGCAGCGCCAGTTGGCGAGCACGCCGAGCCGCCCATAGGCGTCCTCGTTCTCGCGCGCGACGATGCGCTCGGCGACCTCGCGCTGAAACATCAGCACCATCATGTCGTACCAGGGCGGCCACGGCTCCGCGGAGAGCCAGCCGATCAGGAGATGCGTCGCGATGTTGTAGGGCAGGTTGGCGACGATCTTTGCTTTGGTGCTGCCGAGGTAGGGCCGGACGTCGAAGGTGCGGGCGTCGGTGCAGACGATTTCGAGCCGCCCCGGATAGCGCGCGGCGATCGCCTGCAGCGCCGGGATCGCGCGCTCGTCGTGCTCGACCGCGATCACGTGGCGCGCGCCGAGCGCGAGCAGCGCCCGCGTCAGCCCGCCCGGGCCGGGGCCGATCTCCACCACGGTGGCGTCTTCGAGCGGACCCGCGGCGCGCGCGATCCGGGCGGTGAGATTGAGATCGAGCAGGAAGTTCTGGCCGAGCGCCTTGCGCGCCGACAGCTGATGATCACGAATGACCTCGCGCAGCGGCGGCAGGTCGTCGATGGCGCTCATGACGCGTGGCTGGCCATGCGCGCGGCGAGCCGCAGGGCCGCGATCAGGCTCGCCGGATTGGCGCTGCCCTTGCCGGCGATGCCGAACGCCGTGCCGTGGTCCGGCGAGGTGCGGATGAACGGCAGGCCGAGCGTCACGTTGACGCCGTCGTCGAACGCCAGCGTCTTGATCGGGATCAGCGCCTGGTCGTGATACATGCAGATGGCGCAGTCGTAGGTCTTGCGCGCGGCGTCATGAAACATCGTGTCGGCGGGCAACGGTCCCTGCACGTCGAGGCCGGCATTGTGCAAGGTTGCGATCGCGGGCGCGATGATCGTGTCCTCTTCGGTGCCGAGCGTACCGTCCTCGCCCGCATGCGGATTGAGTCCCGACATCGCAATGCGCGGCCGCGACACGCCGAAATAGCGGCGCAGGCTCGCCGCGACGATGCGCGTCGTCGAGGTGATCAGCGGGCTCGTGAGCTGCTCGATCGCGTCGCGCAGCGCGACGTGGATCGTCACCGGCACGACGGCGAGCATCGGTGACCACAGCATCATGACAGGCTGCGGGACCGCGCCGCCATCGGCGGCGAGCTCGGCGAGAAATTCGGTATGGCCGGGATGCGAGAAGCCGGCACGGTAGAGCACGGCCTTGGCGATCGGGTTGGTCACGACGGCGCTGGCGCGTCCGGCCCTCACGTCGGCCACCGCCTCACGGATCGAGCCGATGGCCGCCGCGGCACTCGTCGTGTCCGGACGGCCCGGCAGGGCCGTCACGGCGTGTCCGGTGGAGACCACGGGCAGCACGGTCCCAAACGCCTGTGCCGCCTGTTCGGGACGAACTTCGTCCACGGTGACGGGAAGGTCGAGCAGCCTGGCGCGCTGCGCGAGAAAGACAGGATCGCCGCGCACGTAGAAGGCGGGGAGTCCGAGCTCGGTGCGGCGCAGCCACGCCTGCAGGGTGATGTCGGGTCCGATGCCTGCCGGTTCCCCCAGGGTCAGCGCGAGCGGCTTCGTCATCAGCGATATTCGATCATCGCCGCCTTGCGGACTTCCTGCAGATAGGCCTTGGAGGTGGCCTCGTATTTCTTGGTGTACATCTGCTCCTTGATCTCCCGCTTCTTCGGCGTGTCGATCGTGGTCGGAGTCCGCGAGCAGAGGGCCACCATCTGGATGCCCTGCCGCGTCGCTTCCGGCGGAGTCAGGTGGCCGATCGGCGTGTCATCGAGCAGCTTGCGCAGATTCGGCGGGATGTCGGCGGACGTCTTGACGACGATCTCCTTGATGACCGCATTCGCCGTCGTCTTGAAGATGTTGTTGGCTTCGGCGCAGGTCTGCACCCGTGCGCGCAAGGCCTCGGCCTCCTTGTGCCGCGCTTCCATCAGACCCTGGTTCGAGGAGTTCGACACGATCAGCACGATCGGCTGCATCTTGTACTCGAACGCCTGGCCCTGCTGATCGCCATCGCCGCCGGCGGCGGCGACAGCCGCGGCCACGTCCTTGTCGGAGACGATCAGGCGTTCCTTGTAGCGGCCGCGCACCAGGCTGCTCCAGACGATCTCGGCCTTGATGCGCGCCTTCAGCGTCTCCGGCCGCACACCCTGGCTCTCCAGCGATTTGGTCAACTGTTCCGGGTTGAGCCGCATGCGAGAGCCCATGCCGGCAAACGACTGGTCGACGTCGGAGGCGGTCGGCTCGACGCCAAACTTCTTGCCTTCCTTGATCTTCACCTTGTCGTCGATCAGCTCGTTGATGATCTCCTGGCGAGTCTGATGCTTGCGAGTGCTCAGGAAGTTCAGCTTGGTGCGCTGCTCGATGTCATAGTCGGTGATGGGATCGCCATTGACCATGACGACGATGCTCTGGGCGCGAGCCGACATCGTTCCGATGCCGCAGACGAGTGCGGCAAGAGTGCAGATGGCCAGGGCCCGAAGGCGAGGAGAGAACGCGATCGTCATGACCAAGCTTCGTTGTCGCTATTGATCCAACTGGAAGCGGCGCCACGGCTCCCAACGAGGGACTTTCGACCCCCACGGAGCGGCCCGTCGGAGACTGGCGCGCGCTACTGCAGGCCCCCAGCCCCGGTTCCCGTGGACGAGGAATTGGCCAGCGTCCGGAGTCCGATCTGGAGCATATAGGCATGGCTCAGAACGGGGGGAGTGGTGCCCGCCGTATAATTATACGACGTTACATAGTTGGCGGCCAGCACGAAACAATCGTCCACATAGCCGGCGCCGATCACATACTGGTTGATCTTGTTGGCTGCCAGATCCCAGCGCGCCGCACCCGTGACGACCCAGTTCGGCGCCACCTTGACCGAGCCGCTACCGAGGATGCCCTCGCGACGGTCGAGGTAGCCGAGCGCCGGATCGGCGGCATAGTTGCCGTAGGTCAGGGCCACCGACCAACGATCGAAGTTCGCCTTGGCTTCCGCCTCGAAGCGCTGGATGTTCAGGGTCTGCTGGTCGAACCGGCTGCGCATGCTGAACGTGTAGGTGCGGTTCGGCGAATAGTCGACGCGCGCCACGTAGTCCGAGGCGTTCTTGTCCAGGCCGGAACCGATCGCGGTGTTGTTGGCGTCCTGCACCGCGAACGAGTTCATCCCGAACAGGTGGTAGGACTGGCCGAACAGCACGTTGATGGTGCCGCCGCGGTCGAACTGCGTGGTGGCCTGGACACCGACATTGGCGCGGCCGCCGCCCTCGACGCGGTCATAGCCGGAGAACTTGTCGACGCTGAACAGGTTGCTGGCGTCGAACACCATGCTCTGGGCGTCCTCGTTCGGCAGCCGGCCGGCATAGGTCTCGTTCGGCCGGATGATCACTTGCGCGATCGGCTCGATCGTCGTCGTGCCCCATGGCTGAACGTTGATGAACGGATAGCGATATTCCAGGCCGACCGTCGGCATCAGGCGCAGCGCCTGGGTGTCCCCGGTCTGCAGGAAGTTGCCCACGCCCGGCTGGTTCGAGACGTTGGCGTTGATCGCGTCTGCGCGCAGGATCGCGAACGGCGTCCAGATCTGGCCGTAGGGATCCGTGAACGACCGCCGCCACTCCGCCTGCGCGGTCAGGCGGGTGTAGGTGCCGGGCGTGGCGCGCAGCAGGCACTGGGTGGGCAGGCGCGCCCGCGGATCGGCAGACACCGTCGTGCACAGCCCGGCGGTGTTGGCCGTGGTCGTGATCGGGTCGAACACGGCCGTCTGGCGGCTCAGATTGACGAAGTTGGTCTTGTAGCTGAACTCGCCGCCGAACACGGGATAGTTCAGCACGTTCGAGTAATCCAGCACCGGATAGACCACCGGCACGGTCTGCTGGTTGCCCGAGAAGCTCAGATAGTGGATCGCCCGGACGTCGAAGAAGCTGCGGCTGCCGACGCCGGTCAAGTAAAGCTGCGAGATCGCCTCGGTCGGGAGGCTCATGAACGAGTTGAACGGATCGCGATACTGCGCCAGCCGGTAATCCGACAGGAACATGTAGTCGGACAGCAGGATGCCGTCCCAGCCCCAGACCCATTTGTCGTTGAGCGCGAACTGGCCCTTGGTGTCGACGCCGCCGCGGAACTGGCGGTCGCCCGGCTGGCCGGCGAAGGCGTTGCGGTCGAGCTGATCGATGCCGTACAGGCGCACCTGATAGCCGCCATTGCTGAGGCGCTGGCGGAACTCGGTCTGCAGCAGCACGCCCTGCTTGGAGGTGATACGCGGCGTGAACGTCGCGTCGTAATCCGGCGCGATCGCCCAGTAATAGGGGATGTCGACGCCGAAGCCGTAGCCGCCGGTCTGGGTGACGCCCGGCATCAGGAAGCCGCTCTTGCGCTTCACCGTCGGATCGGGCGTCGAGAAATAGGGGATGTAGGCCAGGGGAACGCCGAAGAATTCGAGCTGGGCGTTCTCGAAATACAGCATCTTCTCGGTCTGGTCGTGGATGATGCGAGCACCCTTGACCTGCCACAACGGCGGCTTCTTCGGATCGTCCTTGCACGGCGCGCAGGCGGTGTACACGCCGTTCTCGAAGACGGTGTAATTGCCCTTGGAGCGGTCGGCGCGAGTCGCCGCCATCCGCGTCTGATCCTCGGTCTCGACGCGCAGCGAATCGACGAAGCCGTCGCGATAATTGTCCGCCAGATCGAGGCTGTTGGCGTAGGTGATCTTGCCGTCGGCGTCGGTCATGCGGATGTTGCCTTCCGCATGCAGGCGCTTGGTCTTCTGGTCGTAGATCACCCGGTCGGCCTCGACCGAAGTGCCGTTGTAGAACAGCTGCACGTTGCCGACCGCCGACACGCGCGAGTTGTTGTAGTCGTAATCGACCTCCGTTGCCTGCACCAGCATCTGGTTGTCGTTGGCGACGCGCGGCGGCGGCGGCTTCGGCGGACGCGGATTGTAGGTGAAGCCCTGCGCGACGGCAGAGGTCGGCGCCACGACCGCGGTCGCAGCAGCAACCATCAGGCCGAGCCCGCAGGCCAGAACGAATCCAAGTACGCCAGACCCGGCGCGACGCACGCGCGCGCAACCGGCGCGCGCAACGGCATGCTGCCGAAGCGCGGCGAGCGCTGTCTGACGGACGGCAACGAACGACACTAGCCGTCCTCCTGGTAGAGCAAAGCCATGAAACCGGTGAGGCCGCCGACGAACACCGGCAGCCACGCCGCAGCGATCGGATTCATCAACTCAGCCTTGCTCAAATCTTCAGTTACTTTCGACAGAACGTAGAGCAGAAACCCGGCGCCCACGCCACTCAAAACCATTTTCTGTACGCCACCCATTCGGAAGAACCTGAGCGACACGGACGCAGCCAGCATGACCATCGCAGCCAGCAAAAACGGCTGCGCGATCAGCTTATGATACTGCAGCTTGTACCCCGCGGTCGCGAAGCCTGAGCTCTCCGACGAGCGGATGTATGTCGGAAGTTGCCAAAACGACACAGTTTCGGGGGTGGAAAAGCTGTTTCGGACCTGCGCCGGCGTCAGGCTGGTCGGAAGAATGTACGTCGGTTCGTCCACCGGCGGCGCATCGAGGGAGAATCGGCGCACCGACCGGAAGACCCACCGGCCTTCTTCCAGGGTCGCCTCGCGCGCTTCGATTCGCTCCTTGAAGTGCTTGTCCGTATCAAAACGGAACAGGGTCAGTCCGGTCAGGCGGACGCCCTGCTGCTCGCTGCGCGCGGCATTGATGATGACCGAGCCGTCGGGGTTGATCTGGTTGAGCCAGAAGCCGGCCGCGTCCTGCACGCCGCCGCCCGGCGCTGCGCCGAACAGCTCGGCCTCCATGCGCTTGGAGAGCTCGCGCAGATTGGCCGACATCGGATTGTAGAGGGTCGTGGCCATCAGCCCGAGCACGATGGCGCTTGCCAGCGCCGGCGCGATGAACTGCCAGGCGGAGACCCCGGCTGCGCGCGCCACCACGAGTTCGAGTCGGCGCGACAGCGCGAGATAGCAGGTCATGGCGCCGATCAGGACGCAGAACGGCATCATCTTCTCGAGCAATTGCGGCACCCGGAACAGCGACGTCTCCGCCACCATCAGCGCCGAAGCGGAGGCAAGTCCGGACGTCTTGCGCACCATCTCGATGTAGTCGACGAGCACGAGCAGGATGAAGATGCTCGCGAACACGCCGACCGCCGAGACCAGGAAGCGGCCGGCGAAATAGCGCCCGAGCGTGTTGGTGACCATGCTCATGCGGTGGCCGGCCTTCCGAACAGCCGCGCGATTCGCGCGTTCGAGCGGTTGATGGCTTCCATCAGCCGCGCCGGCGGCTCGACCACCACGCCGCCGATGATGATCCAGATGCTGAGGCCGAGCACGCCGAACAGCATGAGGTACTGCACCAGCGCCGCCATCGGCGTCTTCACGGTCATGACCGAGCAGGCGAAGCCCGCCATGCGCACGCCGAACACGGCGAGAATGGCGCTGCCGAACGAGAAGTTGCGGCTCTGGCGTGTCGTCCGCGGCGCGCCCAGGAACGCGAAGGTGAGGGCCGCGAAGGCGAACGGATAGATCGGCGCCAGGAAGCGGTCGTGCAATTCCTGGCGGAATTGTCCCGGGATCTGCTTGTAGATCGGATCGTTCTCGGCGGGCGCCATCAGCTCCCACAGATAGCGCTCGCGGATGCCGAGCGTGACGTCGCGGCCCTGGTTCGAAAACTTCGACATGTCGAAGGCGTAGCGGGCGAACGCGACCATCGCCGGCTCGCGCTTGCCGAGCTCGAAGCGTTCCAGATTGCCGTCCTCGAGCACCAGGAACGAGCCGTCGGCATTCTTCACGACGGTGCCCTTCTCGGCGATGATCGTGATTCGCTCCTTGGGATCGCGGCGGTCGTCGATCAGGATGCCGGACAGCTCGCCGCCGGGTTGGCGCTCGCGGATCCGGATGGTCAGGTTCTGGTCGAGCTGCGCGAACCGCCCGGGCTGCAGGATGTTGGCGAGCACGTCGGCGGTGATCTCGGCATCCCACTGCTTGATCCGGCGCAGGCCGTCGGGGGCGAAGAAGGCGGCGATCAGCGTCACCAGCACGGCCACCGCGCAGGTGGCATAGGCGAACGGCACGAACAGCCGGATCGGCGACATGCCGGCCGCGTTCATGACGATGATCTCCGAATCGGTCGCAAGCTTGTTCAGCGTGTGCGAGACCGCGATCATCAGCGCGATCGGCGCGATGACGCCGAGAAGGGAGGGAATCACGAGACCGGTGATGCCAAGGAAGGTCAGGATCGTCTGGCCCTGGCTGGTCATCAGGTCGATGCCGCGCAGCGCCTGCGTAATCCAGATCACGCCGGTGAGGCTGACCAGCACCAACGCGAACGACGCCAGCGTCGTGCGAAAGATGTACCTGTCGATGGACCCCATCGTCTGCGCTCGATCCCCAGTCATCTGTGCCGGAACGCGCGCTGCAGCCAACCCTCGCAACGGGCCCCCCAAGGCTGCAGTCGCCGTCACGTTCCGAAGGCGGTGAATATCTGTACCATCCCTTTGATCCGTCGACAAAATGGCTGTGGCATGGCGCCACGAAAATACGGTTAAAATTTCATCATTGTGACCGGTCCGCCACGCGACCCTTGGCAGCCCGGGCCCGGGCAGGCCATACTGCTGCCAAGTTGGGTTCCGAACTGCCGCCATCCTGGTCTGGCCCTTGAGGTTTTCGGTCGGACGTGGCTGCTCATCACGTCGAAATTTGGAGGATTGCTTGATGTCCGACGCCGTCAAGGTCGGCTTCGTCCCGCTGTCGACCGCCCCGCGCGGCATCGTGGTGGCGTTCTGCGATGACACCCTGCGACTTGGAGTCGCGACCGAGAAGGCGCTTGGGGGAGCCTCGGACCTGATCAAGCGCGCGGCCGGGGCAGCCCGGTTCAAGGGCAAGGATGGTGCGGTGTTGGATCTGCTGGCTCCTGAGGGAATCAAGATTCAGCGCTTGATCGTCATCGGCATCGGCAAGGGCTCGGACCTCAAGGACAAGGATTTCCTCAAATACGGCGGGACTTTAGCCGGAAAGCTGAACGCCGGAACTGAAGCGGTGACGGTGCTCGCCGAGCTGCCTTCGGGACCGCTGTTGCCGGATCAGGTCAGCTCGCTGGCCGCCGGCATTCGGCTGCGGGCCTATCGGTTCGACCGTTACAAGACCAAGAAGAAGGACGAGGAAGGCGCCGTCAGCGCCAATGTCTCGATCGCCGTGCCGGACGTCGCGGCGGCCAAGAAGGCTTTCGCGCCGCGGTCCCACGTCACCGACGGGGTGATCCTGGCGCGCGATCTCGTCAACGAGCCGCCGAACGTCCTTTATCCTGAGGAGTTCGCCAAGCGCGCTGCCGCCTTGCGCAAGCTCGGCGTCACCGTCGAGATCCTCGACGTGCCTGCGATGAAGAAGCTCGGCATGGGCGCGCTGCTCGGCGTCGGCCAGGGCTCGGCACGGCCGAGCCGCACCGTCGTGATGCACTACAATGGCGGCAAGCGCGGCGAGCAGCCGGTCGCGTTCATCGGCAAAGGCGTGTGCTTCGACACCGGCGGCATCTCGATCAAGCCGGCCGGCTCGATGGAGGACATGAAGGGCGACATGGGCGGCGCGGCCTGCGTGGTCGGCCTGATGCATGCACTCGCCGCCCGCAAGGCCAAGGCCAACGTGATCGGCGCGATCGGCCTCGTCGAGAACATGCCGGACGGCAACGCCCAGCGTCCGGGCGACATCGTGACCTCGATGTCGGGTCAGACCATCGAGATCATCAACACCGATGCGGAGGGCCGCCTCGTGCTCGCGGACGTGCTCTGGTACGTCGCGACCAAGTTCAAGCCGAAATTCATGATCGACCTGGCGACCCTGACCGGCGCGATCATGGTCGCGCTGGGCACCGAGCATGCCGGTCTCTTCACCAACAATGATGATCTCGCCGACAAGCTGCTCAATGCGGGGCAGGAGACGGGTGAGAAGGTGTGGCGGATGCCGCTCGGCCACGAATACGACAAGCTGATCGATTCGCAGTTCGCCGACATGAAGAATACCGGCGGACGCCATGGCGGCTCGATCACCGCCGCGCAATTCCTGCAGCGCTTCGTCAACGACACGCCGTGGGCGCATCTCGATATCGCCGGCACCGCGATGGGCGCGCCGAAATCGGAGATCAACCAGAGCTGGGGATCGGGCTACGGCGTCCGGCTGCTCGATCGGCTGGTGTGGGATTCCTACGAATCCAAATCCGACTCCAAGGCTGAAAAGGCTGAAGCCAAATCCGGCGCCAAGGCGTGACGTCGGGCGATGACTGAAGTCCTGTTCTACCATCTGCAGAACATGACCCTGGAAGGCGTGCTGCCGCCGCTGCTCGAGAAGTCGCTCGAGCGCGGTTGGCGCGTCGTGGTGCAGTCGACGTCCGAAGAGCGTGCGGATGCGCTCGATGCGCATCTGTGGACCTATCGCGACGATTCGTTTCTGCCGCACGCCACCTGGCGGGTGGCCGATGTGGCCGACCAGCCGATCGTGCTCGCGGTGGAAGAAGGCAATCCCAACCGCGCGAACGTCCGGTTCCTGGTGGATAACGCGCCGCTGCCAGCGGACTCGCACAGCTACGAGCGCATGGTGCTCGTGTTCAACGGCGATGATGCGGACGCGCTCGCGGCTGCGAGATCGGCGTGGACCGATTGCAAATCGCGGGGATTCGAGGTCACCTACTGGCAGGCGGATGAACGGGGGCGCTGGCAGCGCCGACAATGATACGGAAGCCCGTGAAGCGCCGATGATGGCAGCGCCGCGTGATTAATGATAATCTGCCGATTTGCCGGCAGAGCGTTGGCAAAGCCACGAACGTGCCGCAAAGTGATGTTGGGACAACACGTTAGAGTGTCCACAGGTTGCAATTCAGCAAGGTTCATCGTGCGAGACCACACCAAACAGCTGACGCGCGCTCTGGCGTTCCTTGTGCTTGCCCCGGTCGTCGCCGGATGCTCGAGCACGCCCGATTTCCTGTCCAAGGACGCCGAGTGGTTCAACCGGCCGCAGCGCCTGTTCATCAAAAACATCTCGATCGATGCGCCGCCGCTGACGCCGGACAAGCCGGTCTCCGCTGAGGATCTTGTGAGCGCCGAAGGCGCATGCCCGGGCATGGCGCCTGCGGCCGGTGCTGCGGGCGCGAACGCGCTGGCGAATGATCCCGCCACGGCCGCGCCGGCTGTCGGCGGCACCGTTGCGCTCGGTCATACCGAATGCGACGTGGTGCGCGGCATCGGTGCACCCGACAACGTCAACATCTCGAGCAATGGCGGCGAGCGCGTGGCCACCGTGACCTGGCTGCGCGGCGCACGCGCCGGCGTCTACACGTTCAGCTCGGGCCGCCTGACCTCGGTCGAGCGGGCGCCCGATCCGGGACCGGCGCCGAAGGTGGCGAAGCCCAAGGCGAAGAAGCGGGCGACCTGACGGAGGAGGCGGCCATGCAAATCACCGGCCTCCGTCGCGATTTGGAGGAGGCCGGGTATGCGGTGCGCCGTGGTTTTCTTCCTCGCGAGTTGCTGGAGGCCGGCGATCGAATCAAGTCGCGAGCCGGTCGTGAGTCGATCGCGGAGCCTCATCTCGGATCCGTTGTCTCAGTCGGCTCGTCGGCCGATTTCGCGCCGATCATTCTGTTCGATGCACAGTATGAACTGTTGGAGCGCGCCGGATACCGGGATGCACGCTTTTTTGCCGGCTTCCTGATCTCCAAGCCGGCCGGATGTCCGAGGCTGCACTGGCACCAGGATTGGTGGGGCTGGTCGAGCGCTGCGAGCTACGCCGCCACGCCTCCAATTCTCTACTTCATGTACTACTTGACCGACACGAGCGCCGCGAACGGATGCTTGCGCGTGCTTCCCGGCAGCCATCGGCGCAAGAACGATCTCCATGCCTTGATCAAGGACCGGCCGACCCATCCCGATCGGATTCTGCCTGTCGACGACGTGCTGGTTTCCACACGACGCGACGAAGTCGATGTGACCGTTCGGAGGGGGGATCTGATCGTTCGCGACGGCAGGCTTCTGCATGCATCCCATGCCAACAATTCGAGCGAAGACCGCGCCTTGATCGTGTTGTCCTTCGTGCCCTTCTGGTCCGACCTGCCGGAGGAGCTGCAATGCGCCTTCGACAGGAAACGACCCAAGATCGAAAAATCCTGGCCGCCCGTAGAGGCCGAGCGCGTGCTGGCTCGAGCGACGGTCTACAACGGCGCGTCCTCGCCGATCCGTCTGCAGCGAACCCCGGACTTGAGCGACTGATCAGGCCGCTGCGTCCTCCGCATCCAACTCCATGACGACATCGGTCGCGCTCAACGTCTCGCCCGCACCGCGCCGGACCTGACTGATTGTCCCGGAATAGGGAGCTTTCACCGACAGCTGTGATTTGGCCGCCTCGATGACGTAGAGGACCTCACCGGTCTGCACCTTCTGACCCGCCTTGACGCAGACGTCGTAGAGCAGGCCGTCAAGTCGAGCGTAGAGCTGCTTGTTCATGTTTCGTCCTCCTGAAATCGCTTCAATCGAACCTCAACATCAACGTTGTCTACCGAAAGTAGAGCAATTTTGAACCTGCCACAATGGCGCTTTCCAGCTTATGGATGTATGTAGTCATGATTGCTACCTCCAGCTCCGGGCATAGCGAGGCGCGCCATGAAGTGGTTCTTCAGCAAGTATCTTTTTGCAGCGATGATTGTCGTAGTTTCGTCGATTGCTGCGCGGGCCGACGTTCTGCCGGCGCCGTCGAGATGGACAAATCAACGAGGCTCGGTGCTCGAGATCTGGTCAGTCACCGATGGACAGGTGCGAGGACAATTCACCAACAACGCGCCAGGATTTGCGTGCCAGGGCATTCCCTATCCGGTATCCGGCAGATCGGCCGGCAGCGCCGTCATGCTGGTCGTGACGTTTGCTCAGTGCAATTCGATCACGCGGTGGAGAGGCCAGGTCGGCGGCAATCTACTCCGGACGAATTGGAATCTCTTCTACATTCAGCCCAACGGCGATCTCGGCAACCTGCCGGGTGCGGACCTGTTTCAGCGGACCAACTGATCCGGCCGCTCGCGCCGACCACGCATTCATCCGCGCGAGCCGCTGAGCGCGAGGGCATTCCGCGAAAGCCGAGTTGTCTGCGACTTTCCGCCGAATGCCCGATCCGAGGCTCGGGGCGCTTCAGCTCCCCGCCTCGTCATACAGCGTGCTGGCCTCCAGCCATTGCTCCTCGGCGCGCGCCAGCGCGTCGGCGGCATTGGCGCGCGCCTTCGACAGTTGCGCCGCCTGCTTCGGGTCGCGCGTGAAGATGTCGGGCAGCGACAGCGCGCCGTCGATCTTGGCGATGATCTCGGTGATCCGCGCGATCTCGGCCTCGGCCGCGGTGATCCTCTGCTTCAGCCCGCTCCGCCGGTTGTCGCTGCGGGGCCGCTCGGTCTTCTCGGCGGTCCCCTGCGGACGTTCGGTGTCTCGCGTGCCGGCACCGCTGCGCGACGACAGCACCATGCGCCTGTAGTCATCGAGGTCGCCATCATAGGTCTTCACGGTGCGGTCGGCGACGACCCAGAGACGGTCGGCGCAGGCCTCGATCAGATAGCGGTCGTGCGACACCATGATCACGGCGCCGGGAAAGTCGTTGATGGCCTCGGCGAGCGCGGCGCGGCTGTCGATGTCGAGATGGTTGGTCGGCTCGTCCAGGATGATCATGTTCGGGCCGAAGAAGGTCGCGAGCCCGAGCAGCAGCCGCGCCTTCTCGCCGCCCGACAGGCTCTTCACCAGCGTGTCCGCCGCCTTGCCGGAAAACCCGATCGCGCCGGCGCGCGCGCGCACTTTCGATTCCGGCGCATCGCCCATCAGCTTGCGCACGTGACTATACGGCGATCCGGTCTCGTCCAGCTCATCGAGCTGGTGCTGGGCGAAATAGGCGATCGACAGCTTGTCGGCGCGCGTGACCTTGCCGGAGAATGGCGCGAGCCGGCCGGCGAGCAGCTTCACCAGCGTGGACTTGCCGTTGCCGTTGGCGCCGAGCAATGCGACGCGGTCGTCATTGTCGATGCGTAGGGTGACGCGGTTGAGCACGGGTTGCGCGGGGTCGTAACCGACGGAAGCGTTGTCGACCGCGATGATCGGCGGCGACAGCAGTCGCTCCGGTGCGGGGAACGTGATCTCGTGCACGTCCTGGGTGACGAGCGCGGCGATCGGCTTCATCCGCTCCAGCATCTTGACGCGGGACTGCGCCTGGCGCGCCTTCGAGGCCTTGGCCTTGAAGCGCTCGACAAAGGCCTGCAGCCGCGCACGCTCCGCTTCCTGGCGCTTGACCGCCTTGGCATCGAGCATCTCGCGCGTGGCGCGCTGTTCTTCGTAGGAGGAGTAGCTGCCGCGATACAGCGTCAGCTTGCAACGGTCGAGATGCAGGATCTGGTCGACGGAGGTCTCCAGGAGATCGCGGTCATGGCTGATCACGATCACCGTGCGCGGATAGTGTGCCAGGTGATCCTCGAGCCACAGCGTGCCCTCGAGGTCGAGATAGTTGGTCGGCTCGTCCAGCAGGAGCAGGTCTGGCGCGGCGAACAGCGTGGCCGCCAGCGCAACCCGCATGCGCCAGCCGCCGGAGAATTCGGCGCAGGCCCGCGCCTGGTCCGTGGCGGAAAATCCGAGGCCGCTGAGAATCGCGGCCGCGCGCGCTGGCGCCGAATGCGCGTCGATGTCGACGAGGCGGGTCTGGATCTCGGCGATACGGTCGGCGTCATGGGCCGTCTCGGCCTCGTGCAGCAGCGCGTGCCGCTCGAGGTCGGCCCGGAGAACCACCTCGATCAGGCTTTCGGGCCCGCTCGGGGCTTCCTGGGCCAGGCTGCCGATGCGCCACCGCGGTGGCACGCTGATGCTGCCGGTCTCCAGCGACAGTTCGCCGCGGATCGCCTTGAACAGGGTCGACTTGCCGGTGCCGTTGCGGCCGACCAGTCCGACGCGGGCGCCGGGCGGAATCTGCACCGAGCTCTGGTCGATGAGAAGCCGTCCGGCGAGGCGGATGGAGATGTCGGTGATGGAAAGCATGCGCGCCTTGTCACCGCGCGCGCGGCCAAAGGCAACCGCTTTGTCGCGTCTCAGCGGCCGGATCGGCTCGTCCCGGCCTCGTCGCGCTTGCGCAATTCGTTCATCAGCTCCGCGAGGGGAGCTGGCAGGTGAGAGCCGTCCGGCGGCAGGCTGCGTTGCAGGCGCTCGCCGACGGCCTCGCAGATCGACCGGCTGGTCTTGCGATCGAGCGCGTCGCTGAAATCGGCGGTGCGGCCAGACATGACGGTATTCCACGGGCAGTTGCAGGACGATGCTGTAACAAGTCGTGGCCGCTCGATTTGTTTCCGGCTCCCGACCGGAATACCCCGAAATGAGGTTGAAAGTGCACAAAAAAAGCCCCGGCGTGGGGGAGACGCCGGGGCAATGCGAGTTCGGTGCGGCGGGGGGCGGGTGCCGCGCCGAGGCTCGTATCAATAGCAGCGGTTGATCAACCGCCAGCGCGGTCCCCACGGGGTCGGAACCACGCGGCGCACGTAGCAGCCGCCATAGCCGTAGCTGTAGACCGGGCCGCCGACGAAGAAGCGCGGGCCGTAGAACGGACGGTGCCATCCGCCATAGCCGCCGTGCCAACCGCCCCCATGCCAGCCGCCGTGCCAATGAGCCGAGGCGGCGGTCGGGGCGAGGGCGGCTGCGCCGAGGGCAATTGCGGCCGCCGCGATGAGGGAGAGTTTGCGCAACATGATCGTCTCCTGGATGACAGCGCTGGTGGCGCCGAAATTGTCCGACGGATGAGGCTGGGAGAGGGCGGCCACCGGTCGTGCTGCTGGCTCGTCCCCGCCCGATAGCCACGACCTTAAGGCCCCTGAGCTGAACACGGGTGGCACGGACCCTTCAGACTATGTTCAGAATCGTGAAATTGTCGTAAGGCGTCCCGCCTCCGGCAGGGTCCCGGTCGCTTGCCGTCGGCCGATCGCGTCGATATAAGCCCGCAACTCACCCAAATCCCGCACCTCCAAGGACGACATCATGGCGATTGAGCGCACCTTTTCGATCATCAAGCCCGACGCGACCGAGCGTAATCTCACCGGCGCGATCAACGCGCTGATCGAGAAGGCCGGCCTGCGCATCGTGGCCCAGAAGCGCATCCGCATGACGCGCGATCAGGCCGAGACCTTCTATGCCGTGCACAAGGCGCGGCCGTTCTTCGGCGAACTGGTCGATTTCATGATCTCCGGGCCGGTCGTGGTCCAGGTGCTCGAGGGCGAGGGCGCCATCCTGAAGTACCGCGACGTGATGGGCGCCACCGATCCGTCGAAGGCGGCCGACGGCACCATCCGCAAGCTGCATGCGAAGTCGATCGGCGAGAACTCGGTGCACGGTTCCGACGCGGCGGAAACGGCTGCGATCGAGATCGCGCAGTTCTTCTCCGGCAACGAGATCGTCGGTTGATCGATCCTCGTGCGGCGGAGGGCGCCCTCCGCCGCACGACCGTCGTGTTCTACGCTGAACTTGTCTGAAAGGCCCGGCCGTGAACTGGCTATCGCAACTCGCCGATTCCGCCAGCTTCGGCCACATGCTCGCTCAATTCGAGGCCGACCTGCAGAGCCCGGGCTTCTGGCTCGCGCTCGGCAAGATCGTCTGGATCAACGTGCTGTTGTCGGGCGACAATGCGCTGGTCATCGCGCTCGCCTGCCGCGGCCTGCACGGCAAGCATCGCTTCTGGGGCATGGTCGCCGGCTCCGGCATTGCCGTCGCGCTGCGC
Organism: Bradyrhizobium sp. HKCCYLRH2060; assembly: GCF_051168135.1. Lineage (NCBI taxonomy): Bacteria > Pseudomonadati > Pseudomonadota > Alphaproteobacteria > Hyphomicrobiales > Nitrobacteraceae > Bradyrhizobium > Bradyrhizobium sp. HKCCYLRH2060. The sequence goes on along the minus strand of NZ_JBNPUK010000002.1, from coordinate 649,176 downwards.
ATCGCCTTTACCGGCATCGTCGCCACCCTGATGGCGTTGCCGTACCTGAAGCTGGTCGGTGGGCTGGCGCTGCTCGTGATCGCTGCCAAGCTGCTGGTGCCCGAAGACGAGAACGACGAGATCGCCGCCGGCACGACGCTGTGGCATGCGGTCCGCATCGTCGCGCTCGCCGACCTCGTGATGAGCCTCGACAACGTGATCGCGGTGGCTGCGGCCGCGAACGGCCAGGCGTCGCTGCTGATCATCGGCCTCGCCATGAGCATCCCGCTGATCATCGCGGGTGCCGCGCTGATCATGCTGGTGCTCGATCGCTTCCCGCTGCTGGTCTGGCTCGGCGCGATGCTGCTCGGCTGGGTGGCCGGCGAGGTGATCGCGACCGATCCCGCGATCGAGCCGATGCTGCACCATCTGCTCGACGGCACCGTCGTCATCAACATCGAGGCGACCTCGGCGCTGCTCGCCGGCAAGACCACTCTCGCGAGCCATGTCGATGTCATGGAGACGCTGATGTCGCTGATCGGCGCCGGCGTGGTGCTGCTCGCCGGCTCGATCTGGCGTGGCCGCGCGCTGCAGCGTCAGGGCCAGCTGGAGCCGGTGCCGGCGCGGGGCGTCGATCTGCCGTAGCGGTCGTCTGCGCCAGCGGATCCGACCGCACGCGCCGTCAGGCTTCGGCGTCCAGCCGATCGAGGAACTCGCGCACGGTGTGAACCGAGCCCGTGTCGGCCGGCTGATAGCCGGGCAGGGCGGCGATGGCGCAATGGAAGTCGTTGCCCTTCATCACATCGAGGATGCGCCGCATCGGATCGCTCTCGAGAAACGACTGATGGCAGGCGAAGAAGTAGTCCTCGGTCAGGATACGGATGAAGTCCAGCCCGAACTGCCGCGCAGCCGCCTCGACGCCGAAGCAGGCGTCGGCCATGTCGCTCGCGACATAGGCCGCGACGGCAGCGTGGGTGAACTCGATCTGCTGCGCGCCATTGATGCGCGCCTCGTCCAATCTGTGCGAAGCGAGCAATTGATCGAACAGCAGGCGGGTGCCTGAATCATGATCGCGGTTGACGAAGCGAATCTTGCCATCCGCGATGTCCGCCAATGATCGGATCGACAGCGGATTGCCGCGCTTGACCATCAATCCCATCTCGCGGGTCACGAAGCTGATGACGCAGTCCTGCCGGGGATCGAGCCAATCCCGGCAAGCCTGGATGCTCTGTGCACGCAGTTCGCCGCGCGGCAGATGCAGACCGGACAGGTCGCAGGCGCCTTGCGCGAGCGACACCAGCGAATGCTGGCTGCTGACATAGCGCAGATCGACGCCGACGCCCGGCTCGCGATCGAGCAGCTCGCGCAACTTGGCGACGGCGAAGCCGTGGCTTGCATGCACGCGGATTACGGTGGGATGCGGCTGCAGGAACGGCTTGATCTCGGTCACCAGCTCCTGCGCCAGATTGTCGAGCTGCGGGCCGAGACGGGCCTGCATGCGCTCGCCGGCCCAGACCAGCTTGTCGCCGAACGCCGTGAGCTTCGATCCTTTGCCGCGCTGGGTCTCCACCAGCGGCACGCCGAAGAATGCGGACCATTGCTCGATCAGATTCCAGACATGACGATAGGAGAGGTGCGCGTCATGGGCCGCGCTGGTGATCTTGCCGGTTTTCCTGATTTCGCTGAGCACGCTGAGCATCACGACGATGCTCTGCGGTCCGTCATCCCAGTGGAAGCGCCAGACGGGTTCGATCGCGATGCGCAGCATCGGGCCTGCTTGTGAAGTCGGCTTCATATGACGGCCCGCCATAGGCAACAGATATCATATTTACGAACACATATTTGCTCCTACGCTGGCATACAAGAAGCGGAGGAAATATGATGTCCATTGCATATGACTACGAACGCGGCTCCAGCGCGTCGCGCTATCTGGCGAAGCCGCTGCAGCTCCTGGTCGACGGCCGGCACGTTCCCTCCGTCTCGGGGCGCTCGTTCGTGTCGTTCAATCCTGCCACCGAGCAGCCGATCGCGACGATCGCCGAGGGCAACGCCGAGGATGTCGACCGTGCCGTCGCAGCGGCGCGGCGTGCTTTCGAAGGGCCGTGGCGCACGATGCGCGCAGCGGAGCGTGGCGCGATCCTGCTGAGATGGGCGCAGCTGCTGCGTGATCATGCCGACGAGATCGTCGAGCTCGAAAGCCTCGATGCCGGCAAGCCGGTTGCGGCCGTGCTGCGCCAGGATCTGCCCGCAGCGATCGATACACTCACATATTACGCCGGCTGGGCCGACAAGATCAGCGGTGAGGTCGTGTCCACGCGCGACGATGCCCTGACCTACACGGTGCGCGAGCCCGTCGGCGTCGTCGCTGCGATCGTGCCGTGGAACTTCCCGCTGATGATCGGGATGTGGAAGCTCGCGCCGGCGCTGGCCTGCGGCTGCACCGTCGTGATGAAGCCCGCCGAGCTGACCTCGCTGTCGGCGCTGCGGATCGGCGATCTCGCGCTCGAAGCCGGTCTGCCGCCCGGCGTTCTCAACATCGTGACCGGTCCCGGGCGCACGGTCGGCGAGGCGCTGGTCAATCATCCCGATGTCGACAAGGTTACGTTCACCGGCTCGCCTGGCGTCGGCCGCGGCATCATGAAGGGCGCGGCCGGCAACTTCAAACGGGTGTCGCTTGAGCTCGGCGGCAAGTCTGCCAACGTCATCTTCGATGATGCGAACATCGAGGCGGCCGCGAAGGCCGCGGCCAGCGGCATCTTCTTCAACACGGGGCAGGTGTGCTCGGCCGGCTCGCGCGTGCTGGTGCAGGAGCGTGTCTATGACGAGGTTGTCGAGCGCCTGACCGAGCGGGCGAGGGGCTTACGGATCGGCGATCCGCTCGATCGTGCCACCTCGCTCGGACCCGTCATCTCCGAGCGGCAGATGAAGACGATCCTCGATTATGTCGAGATCGGCCGCAACGAGGGCGCTTCGCTGGTGACCGGCGGGGCGCGTGCCGCACCGCGTGGCTACTTCGTCAGCCCCGCCGTATTCGCCGGCGTCACGCACGAGATGCGGATCTCCCAGGAGGAGATTTTCGGACCGGTCGTCAGCGTGATCAAGTTCAGGGACGAGGCCGACGCGCTACGCATGGCCAACGGCACCGCCTACAGCCTGGCCGCCGGCGTCTGGAGCCGCGACATCGGCCGCGTCCAGCGCCTCGCCAAGCGGCTGCGCGCGGGCACGGTGTGGATCAACACCTATGGCTACACCGATGTGCGGTTGCCGTGGGGTGGCGATCGCGACTCGGGACTGGGCCGCGAGCATGGCACGGCCGCTCTGGACAATTTCACAGAGCCGAAGGCCGTCTGGATGAATCTTGCGGTGTGAGCCAGGCGTCGGTTGACGCGGACGGCCGCCATTCGCATCGGCGGCCGTCTGCGCGATCCAACGGATCAGTCGGCCTTGGCGCCGGTCGTGATGATCGAGCCGACATGGTGGCCACGCAGCGCCGCCGTCAGCCGTCCCGGCACCAGGCCGTTGACGACCTGGACCTGCGAGATGTGGCGTGCGTTGGCCATCACCTCGAGCAGTGTGCGGTCGAACGGCAGCGTGCCGTCCTGCTTGGCCAACGCATCGAAGCTGGTCTGACCCAGCAGTTTTGCTTTTGCCGCGTCCGGTCCGTTCGGGTCGACCGTGTAGACGCCATCGACGTCCTCGACGATCGTCAGTCCCGCGGCGCCGAGCGCATCGGCGATCAGGAAGGCGCCGGTGTCGGCCCGATGCGTCGGAATGCGCGAGGTCGGGAATTCGTGGTGGTGATAGGGCGGGAAGGCACTGCCGACCACTGCGCGTGCCGCGGTGAGATGAATCGCGAGTTGGTTGGCGATCGTCGGATGCTCGATGTAGGACACGCCTTCGCAGGCCAGCAGCGCCGCCAGGATGTGGCCGTTCTGGCCGGCCTCGCTGGCGGCGAGCGGTGCGAGCGAGCCGACCGGCAGGCCGAGATCGAGGCCGACGCCGTAGAGATGTCGGGCGCGGATACCTGCGCCGGTGAGGATCAGCAGCCGGTGCTCCGGCAGCAGCTTCCTGATCTCCTCGACCAGCGGCAGGATTGCCTCGGCGCCGCGGTCCATGATCGCGCGGCCGCCGATCTTGACGACCTGCAGCCAGGGCAGCAGCGCGATCGGGCGTTTGCCGGCGACAGGACGGGTGAGCTTGTCGTCGAGCAGCGTCTGGCGCGCGAGCGGCGAGGCGACGTGCTTGATGGTGTTGGTGTCAGCCATGGCGGTGGGGCCCTCAGCTCGCGGTGATGATGGTGCCGACATGCTCGCCGGCGAGCGCACGGGTCAGATTGCCGGGCACGAGTCCGTTGACGATCTGGACCTCGCGGACGTGTCGCGAGGCTTCGAGCAGGTCGAGCATCGGGAACTCCAGGATGGAGTCCGCCAGACCCTTGGCCTTCATCTCGGGCACCGAGATCTTGGGAATGAAGGTGGCATTCTTTTCGGTCTTCGGATTGGCGGTGTAGAGGCCGTTCTCGTCCTTCACGTAGATCATCGCCTTGCAGCCGAACTGCTCGGCGACCAGGAAGCAGCCGGCGTCGGTGCGGTAGGGCGGGATGACACCATCGGCCGAAGGGCGCATCCACAGGCCGTAGGGCGGCATGCCGCTGAAGACGACCGCGTTGACCTCGGCGAGATAGAGCGGCACGGCGGAAAGACCCGCGCCTTCCACCGCCGAGATGCCGTGCTTGGCGAGCAACTGGCCCAGCATTGCCGCGTTCTGGTCGGCAACGGAGGCGCCGAGCTGCGACAGCACGCCGGCCGGCAGATTCAGTCCGGCGGCGATCGAATAGAGGTGGCGCGCGCGGGTGCCGGCACCGGTCCCGATCAGCATCTTGTGCGCCTTGCGGGCGGCGACGATCTCCTCGACCAGCGGATAGACGGCGGCACGGCCGCGATCGATCATGCTCTGGCCGCCGATCTTGATCACGGTGGCGTCGGGAAGGATGCGGAAGTCAGCCGCCGTTTCCGCCGCCGCAATCAACTGGGCGTCGGTGAGCGAGCGCTGCATCAGAAGCTGCTCGAGCCCGGCCGTCGTGGTTGCCATTGAAAAACGTTCCTTTCCTCGTGGATGTCCGGCCGGCGTGCCGGATTGGCTGCGCCGTCCACCCGCTCCTGACCGTTTCCCTGAGATGTCCTGGCAGCCGACTCAATGGCCGGCTATCGATCGCATATTGCCCGTGGAATACACGACCGTTCGTGGCCCCGACAATCGTCTGCGGAGCAGGTTGGCCCACGCTGTCATGCGCGAATATCGATCGCGCCGATCCCGCGGGTCCATCCAGTCAGAGAAAATCCCTTGGTATTTCAATTAGCTATATCGAGAATCATATAGCTTCACCCGAGCGGTTTGCAGGGTTTCCGACAATGCACAAAGTTTCGGCATAATCGCGCCGACTGCGGCCTGGCCCGATTGATCGCAGCGCCAGGTTGCCGGTGAACGGCAGCCGCGATCATTTGAGAAGCTCGCAGATCGTGGGTCGATTCTTGTCGAATACGGCGCAGCGCCGCGACACGCTCCACCACCACTGGTCCAGCGCGCGACGCGTGCAGGGCAGCCTCACGCTCATGCCCTGCGCGAAATTGATCCACTCGGCGAACCTGAAGCAGGGGACGGCGATCAGGACAGGGACATCCGCGGCCAGTGCCTGCTCGATCAGATAGGTCAGGCCTCCGCCTTCGCTTTCCTGGCGGCTGAAGCGGTTGATGATGAGAAGATCGGCGCCCTCGCTCAGCGCCCCCGCCACTGCTGAGCCCGCCTGCAGCAATTGGCCGACGTCGAGGCGGCAGCCGCCGGCTTGGCGCCCAAGCCGCTGCAGCAGAGAAATCTCGACACCGCTGTGCACCAGCGTCGCCGCGATCTCGTGCGCGTCGAGAGAGCGCTGGACACGCTGCACCAGTCCGACGGCACGAACGCCGCGAGCCCGAAGACGGTCTGCGAACTCTCGTAACAGCTGATCCGGCTCGTCGCCCTGATCATACACCAGGGCAGCGAGGTCGCATTCGGCGTCGAACATCACGCGCTCCGGAGTGAAAATGACGGTGGACCCGTTTGCGGGAAGGCCGCGGACAACTGTCCGCGGCCTTCATGTGGCTCAGGCCGTGAGGCCCGGTCCGTTGATGATCTGCAGCTGGGTGAACTCGGCGAGGCCTTCCTCGGCGAACTCGGTGCCGATGCCCGATTGCTTGGCGCCGCCGAACGGGATGTGCGGCGCCATGTCCAGGTGCTTGTTGATCCACACCGTGCCGGCCTCGATCTGGGTGGCGATCTCATGCGCGCGTTTCGGATCGGACGACCAGACCGATGCGCCCAGGCCGTAGCTGGTGCCGTTGGCGCGGCGGATGACGTCGCTCGGGTCGGAGTATTTGATCACCGGCAGCACCGGTCCGAACTGCTCCTCGTCGACCAGCTTCGAGCCTTCCTTGATGTCGCGCACGATCGTCGGCTCGATGAAGTAGCCGGGACGATCCATTGCAGCACCTCCGGCGATGACCTTGCCGTTGTTGTGCGCGTCGTCGAGGAACGCCTTTACTTTCTCGTATTGCATCCTGTTCTGCAGCGGCCCGAGCTTGGTCCCCTGCTTGGAGCCGTCGTCGACCACGGTGTTCTTGGCGATCGCGACCAGCTCGCTGCAGATGTCATCATAGACGCTCTCGTGCACGTAGAGCCGCTTGATCGCTAGGCAGACCTGCCCGGAGTTCTGGAAGGCGCCCTCGAAGATACCGGGCGCGACGGTCTTCGGATCGACGTCGTCGAGCACGATGCCGGCGTCGTTGCCGCCGAGTTCGAGCGTGATCCGCTTCAAGGTCTGCGCGGCGCTGGCCATCACCTTCTGTCCCGTCGCGGTCGAGCCGGTGAACGAGATCTTGCGGATGTCCGGATGCCCGGTCATGCGGTCGCCGAGATCGTTGGCGTCGGTGATCACGTTGAGCACGCCGGCCGGCAGCACGTCCTTGACCAGCTCGGCGAATTTCAGGGTCGAGAGCGGCGTGGTCGGGGCCGGCTTGACCACCAGCGTGTTGCCGGCGAGCAGGGCAGGCGGCAGCTTGAAGCCCAGGATCAGCAGGGGATAGTTCCAGGGAATGATGGCGCCGACCACCCCGAGTGGACGGCGATAGGCTTCGACCTGGCGGTCGCCCGAACTCTCGATCACGCGCATCGGCAGCTCGAGCGTCGCGAGATAGCGGAAGAACGCGGCCATGCCGAGCACCTCGCCGCTGGCGTCGGTGAGCGGCTTGCCCTGTTCGCTGGTCAGGATCCGGGCCAACTCGCCCGAATTCGCCTCGATGATGTCGGCCATCTTGCCAATGAGCCGGCGACGCTCCTCCATCGCAGTCGCGGCCCAGGCGGGGAAGGCCGCCTTGGCGGCGGCGACCGCCTGGTCGAGCTGGGTTTCGGAGGCCCGCGGACACTGCGCGAGCACTTCCTCGGTCGCCGGATTGATCACCGGCATGGTCGCGGCGCCCGGCACCAGCGTGCCGCCGATCAAGAGATGATAGTCGCTCATCGGCATGACTCTCCCTGCAAGATGTGGCACTTCGGCCACGTTATATCTGAAGCTATATCACGATGAATACAGCAACGCCACCGCGGCATTTCCGCTGCCGCGCTGGACGCGATGGCATTTTTCGCTATAGTCATACGGAAATAACGGTGAATTGATGTGGAGCCATCATGGAGCTGCGGGCCAAGGCGCTGACGGTCTGTGAGGTCGTCGACGACGGTGAGACGATCTCGCTCGGGTTCGAGGACGCGGCCGGCAATGCGGCGGCGCTCAGCCTCTCGGTCAGCCAGGCCGGCGCGTTGGTCATGACGCTGCCCGGCCTCCTCGAGCTGGCGCTGCGTACGCGTTATGGCGACCAGGCACTGCGCTACGCCTATCCGCTGGCGTCCTGGACCATCGAGCAGTCGACGGATTCGACGAAGCGCATCATCACGCTCGCAACGCCCGACGGCTTCAGCGTCCGGTTCGCGATTCCCGACGATCAGCAGAACGTGCTCGGCGAGGCGCTGCTGATGCGATACCCGTCGGCACCGGCGATCCGGCCGAACTGATCGCGCGGGGACCGATCCGAACGTTGGTCAGGCCAGGGATTTCCTGCCTGTTTCGAGGGCGGCGGCCGCCGCGTCGGCGTCCTCCGATGCCCTGCGAGAAGCACGATGGCCGTCATATGTGTTGCCGTTACCGTCTCCGATCACTGGGTCGGTCAGCAACCGTCGCGGCCGGATCACAAGCCGCTCCACAATGCTGCGGCACGGTGCCGCGCCTTTGACAAGTACCTCAGGGCGCGATCGTCTGTTTCTTATAATCTTGAACCCGTTCGCGCCGCCGCGACACCACCACGTCGAGCTCCACTGGTCGGGCCCTGATTGGAATTGTTTCGAATTGGACTTGCGCATGTTGACTGCTGATGAGATCGTGCACGTCAGGTCGTCGTTCGACTTGGTATTTGCCAATGCTACACAGATGACGACGACGTTCTATGACCGCATCTTCGAGCTCGCGCCGGAATGTCGGACGATGTTTCCCGCCGACATGGACGTGCTGAAACGGGACTTCATCGCGACCCTGGCGGTCCTCGTCGGCAGCCTCGATCAGACGACTGGTCTGTTGTCCAGCACCGACATCCTCGGCCGCAATCATGCGCGCTATGGGGTCAGGCCGGAGCACTATCCGGTGGTCGGCGAAGCGCTGCTGTGGACCCTCGCCAAGGGACTTGGTCCGCAATGGAATGATGAGGTCGAGCAGGCCTGGCGCAAGGTCTACGGCATCATCGCCCAGCGCATGATCGCCATCTCGGCCCGCGCGCGGCGGCCCTGATCATGATCTAGCTGCGCACGATCGAGCCGGAGCGGCCGACGAGACGCGCGAGCTGCTTGAAGCGTCCGCCGACGCGGTCGGCGACGAGGTCGACCATCTGGTGCTCGAACACCAGCATCAGCTTGCGGTCCTGGGTGCGGAAATGCGTCGCGGGCAGCACGCCGGGCCGCGCCGCCGAGATCAGATGCGCAACGCGAAACGCGGTGCCGAGCAGGCGCGCACGATCGATCTGAGCCGGGCTCAGCTGCTCGGTGAGGGCAGGCGGCTTCGCCTCGTTGCCCAATCCCTCGTAGCGGAAGAACACTGACAGCGCGGCGAAGATGCGGCCCTCATGGCTGATCGAGCCGAAATTGCCGTTGAGAATGATGCCGTAGGTCTGCTCGCCGCGATGGTCCGGATGCATGCGCCAGCCGATGTCGGACAACAGGCAGGCCGCATGCCGCAGCCGTCGCTCGTCCTCGGTCTCGCGGATGTGCATCACGCGGAACAGGCGGTCGGTCCAGTCGATCAGCTCGCGGGCATGCTGGGCCGAGCGCGACAACAGCTCGTTGAGGCCCTGCGCCGCGCAGAGCAGCCCGTCCTTGGCGCGCTCGGCGTCGGGAAGTTTGGAGTAGAGCAGGCCCTCGCGCACGCCGAAGGTCGAGAACACGACGGTCGTCGGCCTGGCGACGCGGATGATGTGCTCGAGCACCAGCGCGGCATAGGCGAGCAGCGGGCGCCGCGCCTCGGCGATCGCTTCGATGTCGGCCAGCATGTCGGCGGCGACGAGACGGCGCAGCCGGCGCACGAAGGCCAGCGCGTCGGCCGCCGGGATCGCATAGCCGTGCATCACCCCGAGCGGATAGCCGCTCTGGATGATGTGGATGCGCGCCAGCGCGCGCCAGGTGCCGCCGACCGCGTAGAAGGTGCGGCCCTCGCCGGCCAGCAGCTGCGGCAGGTCGGTCAGCGCCTCGCTCGCGATACGCTGCGCCTTCTTCAGCGATTTCTCGGCAAGATCCTGCAGCGCAAGGCTGCCGAGCGGCAGGGTGACGCCGCTGCGGACCTGGTGCCCGCGCACGTCGATCAGCTCGAGTGAGCCGCCGCCGAGATCACCGACGATGCCGTCGGGCTTGTGAATGCCGGAGATGACGCCGAGCGCCGAATAGCGCGCCTCTTCGGCGCCGGTGAGGATCTGGATCGGGGCGCCGCAGATCTTCTCGGCCTTGGCGATGAAATCGGGGCCGTTCGAAGCATCCCGGCAGGCGGCGGTCGCGATGGCATGAACCTGCCCCACCCGCTGCACCTTGCACAGCGCACGGAAGCGCTTCAGCGCGGTCAGCGCCTTGTCGACGGCATCAGATGCGAGAAGGCCGGTGGTCTGGACCTCGCGACCGAGCCCACACAGCGCCTTCTCGTTGAACACGGTGACGAGACTGCGTTCCATCGCCTGGTAGACGACGAGACGGACCGAATTCGAGCCGATGTCGATGACACCGACGCTCGTGGCCCTCGTGCGGGGCGGCTTCACCACGGCATATCCCGGCGCAGAAGGCCCCGATGCAGACAGCCCCTATGAAGGAGAGCGTTCATTCCGGCGCGTGAGCCGGCGCGGCGATGATTCCTTGAGCGACTTTCCACGGCCGGACAGACTCGGATTCGTCATGAAGTAATTGTGCAGGTTGAACGGCTCCTCGCCCTTCGCGGCCTTCATACGCGTTGACGACCCATCCGGCAACAATTGCCAGCTCTGCTCGGTATCCTTCAGGTTCGCGACCATGATCTGTTCCAGGACCTGCTGATGCACGGTAGGGTTCTGAAGCGGGCACAGCACCTCGACGCGGCGGTCGAGATTGCGCGGCATCATGTCGGCCGAGGAGATGTAGACGGCGGCCTTGGCGCTCGGCAGGCCCTGACCCATACCAAAGCAGTAGATGCGGCCATGCTCGAGGAAGCGGCCGATCACCGATTTGACGCGAATGTTCTCCGACAGTCCGGGGAGGCCGGGACGCAGGCAGCAGATGCCGCGCACGATCAGCTCGATCGACACGCCGGCCTGCGAGGCCTCGTACAGCGCGTCGATGATGTCGGGATCGACCAGCGAGTTCATCTTCATCCAGATCACGGCCGGCTTGCCCTGGCGGGCGAAGCTGGTCTCGCCGTGGATGTGCTCGATGATGCGCTTGCGAAGCGTGAGCGGCGACACCGCCATCTTCTCGATGTCGATCGGCTCGGCATAGCCGGTGATGTAGTTGAACACCCGCGTGACGTCGCGGCCGATCACCGGGTCCGACGTGAAGTAGGACAGGTCGGTGTAGATGCGCGCCGTCACCGGATGATAGTTGCCGGTGCCGGTGTGGACATAGGTGGTGAGGCTGCCGCCCTCGCGGCGCACGACCATCGACAGCTTGGCATGCGTCTTCAGCTCCAGGAAGCCGTACACCACCTGTACGCCCGCGCGCTCCAGGTCGCGGGCCCAGCGGATGTTGGCCTCCTCGTCGAAACGCGCCTTGAGCTCGACCAGGGCCGTCACCGACTTGCCGGCCTCGGCGGCCTCCACCAGCGTGCGCACGATCGGCGAATTGTTGGAGGTCCGGTACAGCGTCTGCTTGATCGCAACGACGTCGGGATCGCGCGCCGCCTGCTGCAGGAACTGCACGACGACGTCGAACGACTCGTAAGGGTGATGGACGATCAGGTCCTTCTGCCGGATGGCGGCGAAGATGTCGCCGCCATGGTCGCGGACACGCTCGGGATGGCGCGGCACGTAGGGCGCGAATTCGAGGTCGGGCCGGTCGACCCGCGTCAGTTGCGACAGCTCGTTCATCGCCAGCACGCCGTCGACGACGAACACCTCGTCATCCGTCGTGGACAGCGCATTTTGCACGAAGCGGCGCAGCTCCTCCGGCATGTTGGCCTCGATCTCGAGCCGGATCACCGAGCCGCGGCGGCGCCGCTTCAGCGCTGTCTCGAACAGCCGCACCAGGTCTTCGGCTTCTTCCTCGATCTCGATCTCGCTGTCGCGGATGATCCGGAAGGCGCCCTGGCCCTTCACGGTGTAGCCCGGAAACAGCCGGCCGATGAACAGTCCGGTCGCCTGCTCCAGGGTGATCAGGCGGATCACGCCATCCTTGGAGCCGGGGAAGCGGATGAAGCGGTCGATCTTGCCGGGCATGCGAATGAGGGCGTTCATCGGACGCCCGTCCGCGGAGCGGATCAGCTGCAGCGCCACCGTGAAGCCGAGGCTCGGGATGAACGGGAACGGATGCGCCGGATCGATCGCGAGTGGCGTCAGCAGCGGGAAGATGTTGGCGAGGAAATGGTCCTCGATCCAGGCGCGCTCGCTCCTGGTGACGTCCTGACCGTCGACCAGCACGATGCCGAGCTCGCCGAGAAACTTGCGCAGGTCGCGCCAGATCGCCTGCTGGTCGATGGCGAGCTGCGACACCGTCTCGTTGATCAGCTTCAGCTGCTCGGTCGGCGTCAGACCGTCGGGGCTGCGCTCGGCGATGCCCTCGCGGACCTGGGCGCGGATGCCGGCGACGCGCACCATGAAGAATTCATCAAGGTTGTTGGCGGAAATCGACAGGAAGCGCACCCGCTCCAGGGCGGGATGGCGCGGATTGACCGATTCCTCCAGAACGCGGCGGTTGAAGTGAAGCCAGGACAGCTCCCGATTGATGAATCGCTCGGGGCTCGAGGCAATCTCGATGGACGGCGCCGAGACCGGTGCTTTCTCTGAAATTTCAGTAACTTGCTCGGTATCCATAGGGAATTCGATCCATATCCGTCCAGTCGCGAATGGTCGACCGTAGCCCAATCTGGGTGACCAGGGGATGACGTTGCCGGCACCATTGAGGTTCCGTCATCAACCGCCGTCAAGATGGCCGCCGGTCACGCCGGGCGGAGCAGCTCCGCCGCCAGCGCCCGGGTGACGGGGCGTCCGAGCCGCAGCGACTCGTTGTCCAGCAGCGCGATGGTCTGGCGTGCCGCCGCATAGGACCGCTCGATGTGGCTGGCGAGATAGCTGACCACGGTTTCGTCGATCGCCATTTGCCGGTCGGCGGCCAGCTTGACGATCAGGGCCCGGAACAGCTGGTCGTCGGGCGGCAGCAGCGTGACCACTGGGACGGCACGCAGCCGCGACCTCAGATCGGCCAGGGCGATCGGCAGGGCCGCCGGGGCCTCGCGTGCCGTGATCAGCACGAAGGCCTCGTCCTGGCGGGCCAGGTTCAGCAGGTGAAACAGCGCCCGCTCGTCGAGACCGGTTGCGGTCAGATCCTCCAGCACCAGCGCGCCGGTGGCGAGCGCCCCGGGGACCACGCCTGCCTCAAGGGCATGCGCGGACAGCGATCGGGCGCCTGCCTGCTCGGCCCAGATCGCGGCGAGGTGGCTCTTGCCGGAGCCGTCGGGGCCGACCAGGAACATGGTCCGCGCCGGCCATTCCGGCCAGGCGTCGACCAGAGCGAGCCCGGCCGCGTTGCCTGGACCTTCGAAGAAATTGTCCCGCGTCAGGCTCTCCGCATGCGGCAGCGCGAAGGCCAGCTGACGAGGGGGGATATGGCCGGCCAAGATCGAATTGCTCCGTATCGTGTGGTGCGTGAGGTCAGGACGGGCCCTCCGCGGAGGATCACCGGACCTCGATGGTGCTCATGTGGCGCACCCAGTCGACGAGATACAGCCCGACCGACACGAGGGTAAAGACGGTGACCAGCACCATCAGCACCACATCGTAGGGCCTGGGCTCGAAGCCGAAGCTGAGCGAGGCCAGCACAAGCGCCGCGAATCCCACCTGGGCGACCGTGTTCAGCTTGGAGACCATCAATGGCTTCATCGCGACCGGCCTGTCGAACAGCCAGGACACGATCACCGCCGAGACGATCATGATGTCGCGCGAGACCACCAGGATGACGATCCAGCGCGGGATCGCGCCCCAGATGCCAAGCGTGACGAAGATCGAGACCAGCAGCGCCTTGTCGGCGAGAGGATCGAGCAGCGCTCCCAGCTCGGACCGCAGGTTGAAGCGCTTGGCCAGGAAGCCGTCCACGGCGTCGCTCACCCCCGCGACCACGAAGACCAGAAACGCGATCTCCATCTGGCCGGCCGCAATGGCCCAGACGACGATCGGAACCAGCAGGATTCGACCCAGCGTGATCAGATTGGGGATACTGTGGGGAATGGTCACGCAGCGGGTCCCGACGACGACTCGATCAAAAGACAACCCGATTCCGAAACAGGGCGAACCGGTACGGTTCCTAGATAGTGTGGGGACGAGCCCCTTGCGAGCCATTGCGCGCGGCCGGATTCCGACGTAACCAGCGGCCAGATTAGGGGTTTTTACCATGACCGAGCGCAAGAACGGGCTCACTTATGCAGATTCGGGCGTCGATATCGATGCCGGAAACCGTCTGGTCGATCTGATCAAGCCCATGGTGCGCGCAACCGCCCGCGCCGGCGCGGATGCCGAGATCGGCGGCTTTGGCGGCCTGTTCGACCTCAAGGCCGCTGGATTCAAGGATCCGGTGCTGGTCGCGGCGACCGACGGCGTCGGCACCAAGGTGAAGATCGCGATCGAGACCGGGCTGCATGGCGGCATCGGCATCGACCTGGTCGCCATGTCGGTCAACGATCTCGTCGTGCAGGGCGCCGAGCCGCTGTTCTTCCTTGACTACTTTGCGTGCGGCAAGCTCGACCCGGAGGCGACGGCGTCGATCGTGGCCGGTATCGCCGAAGGCTGCCGGGAATCCGGCTGCGCGCTGATCGGCGGTGAGACCGCGGAAATGCCGGGCCTCTACAAGGACGGCGACTACGATCTTGCCGGTTTCGCGGTCGGCGCGGCGGAGCGTGGCACGCTGCTGCCGTCTCCCGACATCGCGGCCGGTGACGTGGTGCTGGGGCTCGCATCCTCCGGCGTCCACTCCAACGGCTATTCGCTGGTGCGCAAGATCGTCGCCCAGTCCGGCCTCGGCTTCGATGCGCCGGCGCCGTTCGCGCCGGTCCTGACTCTCGGCGCGGCGCTGCTGACGCCGACCCGCCTCTATGTGAAATCATGCCTTCGCGCCATCCGCGAGACCGGTGCGGTGAAGGGGCTCGCACACATCACGGGCGGCGGCTTCACCGACAACATTCCACGCGTGCTGCCGAAGCATCTCGGCGTTTCGATCGACCTGACGGGCCTGCCGGTGCTGCCGGTCTTCAAATGGCTGGCGGAGCAGGGCGGCATTGCCGAGCGCGAGCTCTTGCGCACCTTCAATTGCGGGATCGGCATGATCGCGATCGTCAAGGCCGAGGCCGTCGATGCCGTCATCGAGGTGTTCACCGCGAATGGCGAGCACGTCGCGCGGCTCGGCGAGGTCGTTGCTGCGACAGGCGACGAGCGGGTGATCTACACCGGCGCCCTCGATCTGGCTCTGTGAGACGAGTGTGCCGATGAAGCGCCGCGTCGCCATCCTGATCTCGGGCCGTGGGTCGAACATGGCCGCGCTGATCCACGCGGCGGCGCAGCCGGAATTTCCGGCCGAGATCGCCGTCGTGATCTCCAACCGGGCCGATGCGGCCGGGCTGCAGAAAGCGCAGGAGAGCGGCGTCGCGATCGAAATCATCGAGAGCAAGCCGTTCGGCAAGGACCGCGCAGGGTTCGAAGCCAGACTGCAGCAGGCGCTCGATGCACGCGGCATCGAGATCATCTGCCTGGCCGGTTTCATGCGCCTGTTCACGGCGGAGTTCGTGCAGCGCTGGTATGGCAGGATGCTGAACATTCACCCGTCGCTGCTGCCATCATTCCCCGGCCTCGATCCGCATGGCCAGGCGCTGCGCGCCGGCGTCAAGCTGTCAGGCGCCACCGTGCATTTCGTCATCCCGGAGACGGATGCAGGTCCGATCGTGATGCAGGGCGCGGTCGTGGTCAGGGACGACGACACGCCGGACACGCTGTCGACGCGCATTCTCGGCGTCGAGCATCGGATCTATCCGGAAGCGCTGAAGCTGTTGGCCAAGGGCTTGGTGCGACTCGAAGGCGATCTCTGCCGGACGTCGTCCGTGGAGCAAGGCGATCATACGCTGATCTGGCCGGTCGTCCGCTAGCTGTCGCGGACAAAAAAATCCCCGGCGGGGCCGGGGGCACATCAAGGCTGACGAAGTCTGATCATCGGCGGCGAGCGAACCTGACGCGGAGCTCGTGAGTTGGTTTACGAACCCGCGCTGTGGCGCCCTCCGCCGGGACGATGCTCACGAGAGCTTCAGGTTCTCTGCCGACGTCTTGCCGCGGCTCTCCACCAGATCATATTCGATCGTCTGGTTCTCGTTGAGCGTGGTCAGTCCAGCACGCTCCACGGCCGAGATGTGGACGAACACGTCCTTGTCTCCGCCAGTCGGTTTGATGAAGCCATATCCCTTGGTCGGGTTGAACCACTTCACGCTGCCCTTGTAGGTCGGCATCGCTGTCTCCTCGTCTAGACGAAAAAAAGACGCGGCCACGCTCACGCGTGCCACGCCACAAACGGGCTTCCCGGGATCTGCTCAATTTCCAAAGTCGCGAAACGCACAGTCGAACGGCCAATCCGATTGTACGGGAGATTGCAACACGATTTTCCGCCGATATCAAGGTTGGCGGACTGATGAGAACGCGTCGCGACGTCGCGTCGCCGGCTGTTGCTGCAATTGCGAGGCTTGTGGTGCTGGAACCACAAATCCCTGCAGGGAAGCCGCGGCACGGGCAATCCTCATTGACCGCGATCGGGAACTGCGGGCAAATCATCGCGGCAATATTGAAGCGAATTTGAGCGGCGGTGAAACGGGGCATCGATGCGCGGGGCATCTCAAGCCAGGCCGGATCGGCGAATGCGTAGTGGTGCGTCGGGCGCGATGCTGCTCATCGTCGCGCTCGGCACGGCCGCCGCGTCTTCGCCGTGCGTCGCGCAGGCCAGCCTGCCGAGCATCGCCGCCAGCCCGACGCCGACACCAACGCCGACACCAACGCCGAGCCCACTGCCCAGCCCTGCGCCAGGCGCGATCAGTTCCGAACGTTCGGCCGGCCGAGCCGTGCTCGATCTCGGCTCGAGCTTCCTCGAACGGCTCGGGACTCAGGCCACGCAGGGCGTCACCCGGCTGCAGCGGAGCAATCCCGGGGGCGGCGGCGCGCCGGAGGCTTCGGAACAGCCTCGGTTCCGGACTTGGGGCGAGATGTATGGCGTCACCGTCCGTAGCGATGCGCAACGCGACTTCGTCGGCGACAAGAGGACGACTGGGGGCGGCGTCGCCGGTATCGGCATGCGCCTCGTGCCGGGCGTGAATGTCGGACTATCCGTCGACCAGAGCCGGACCTGGGTCGATGTGCCGCTGGCGCTGCAAGCGGCGACGCTCGATCTCACGCAGTTTGGCTTCAACGCCTCGGTCGACCAGGGACCCTGGACCTGGGCGATCGCGGTCGTCCATGGCGTCGGCGGGATCAGTGCGCGGCGCGACACCAGCCTCGGTGCGGCGACGTCGGTCTACGGCGCCCACATCACGGGCGTGCTGAGCGAGCTCGACTACTACTGGAGCATCGGGGAGAGCCGGATCGTTCCGAAGCTCGCCTTCGAATACACGCGCGCCACGACGGCGGCATTCCAGGAAGCGGGCGGGCTCGACCCGCTGTCGGTCAGCGGCACCTCGCTGGAGCGCGCCCGCGTTCTCGTCGGCGCCGAGTTCGGCCGCTACTTCATCGTCGACGGCAAGATCCTCGACGTCTCGGCCTATGGCAAGCTGGTCGACAATTTCAGTCAGAATCTCGGCGCGCTGACCGTCAGCCTCGGTCCGCAAAGCATCACGCTGCAGGGCCTTGGCGAGGGCCGCTACGGCGCCGACGCCGGCGCGGCACTGTCGCTATCCCTGAACCGAACGGCACGCCTCTATCTCAACTACGATGCAAAGCTTCGCTCGGTGCTGCAATCGCATCAGGGCACGCTCGGCGTCGAGCTCAAATGGTAGCCCGTCATACGGGTTTCGGCGCGACGTAGCCGTTGAAGCCGACGACATCCCGGGCGGGCGCCATCAGAGGCACGAGATTCAGCGGATGGATGAACTCGTCCCGGAAGCAGGCATGGACCTTCGGATCGAAGATGCGCTTCAACCAGTCGATGACGACCTTGTGCCGGTCGGAGTTGCGAAACTCCTTGTGATAGGTCAGCCACAGATCCATGTGGTAGTTGATGCCGAGATCGACAGGAACGAGCGGCGCCCCGAGCGCGACTGCCGATGTCGGCAGAAAGCCGATGCCGGCGCCGCGCTCGACCGCGTAGAGCACGGCAACGCTCGAATTGGTTGAGATGCCGACGATGCCTTCGAGGGAGTCCAGGCCGAGGATGCGCGCATAGCCGGTCTCGTCGAGCTGCACGCCGTGCTGCTTGATGATGCGGTGGTTCTTGAGATCCGCCAGCGAAGTCGGCAGTCCATGCGCGTCGCGATAGGCCTCCGACACGAAGCCGTAGATGTGCAGACGGCCGAGCTTTGCAACGATCACGTCGGGGTTGGTCGGCCGTTCGAACTGGATCGAGATGTCGGCCTCCAGCCGCGACACGTCGGCCTGCTGCATCGCGCAGCTCAGATCGACGGTGATCCTGCGATAGGTCTTCTGGAAATCGATCAGTCGCGGCAGGATCCAGAAATTGCCAGGGCCTTCGGTCACGGCGACGCGCACCGACCCCTGCGTGTCGGTCGACAGCGAGGCACGCCGGAAGATGTTGAAGCTCAGCCGCTCCATCTGCTCGACGTCGAACAGCAACGATCGTCCCTCGTCGCTGAGCGACAGGCCGGATTGATCACGGATGAAGAGCTTGCATCCGAGCTCGTCCTCGAGCCGGTCGATCTTGCGCATCAGGGTTGTGCCGGTCAGTCCGAGCACATCCGCCGCGTTGCGGAAGCTGCGGTGACGCGTACAGAGCAGAAATGCTCTCAAATCCTCCCACGAAGGGTTAAGCGTTTCGTCCGACTTCCTGCGCTGCGTAGATGCAGCACCCCGATGCAAATGTTGCCGCATACACTCCAGCCCCGACAAGTATGATGACGTCATCAAAGCCAAGCTGGAAACATAGATGCAGAACCCCTACCGCGGAAGCACAGAATTCACGCCGCGACATCAGCTCGACGCGCTGCCGCGGACGGATCGGGTCGCGGCGCGGGCGGTCACGCTCGATCGGCTCGGTGAGCTCGCGGCGCTCGCACGCCGGGAAATACCGGGCGTTCGTGCCTCAGAACACGAGCTTGCGGAGTTCTTGCGGCACGATCCGGACTCGATCTTCGCGCTCTACCGCGGCAGGAACCTGCTCGGCGGCATCGCCTTCCTCTATCTCAACTGCTCAGGCCTCGATGCTTTGCTCCTGGATGAGTTCAATTTGAATGATCCGCCGCGCAGATTTCTGGCGCGGCCGGACGAAGACGTAGCCGCCATCTATGTCTGGGCGCTCGTCGCGCAAGGGCGGGGAGCGATCGGTCTCGGCAACGTCGCGCAGGCGCTGCAAGGCGCGAGATTTCGCGCCGCCGATTACTACGCGCAACCATCGAGTCCGGAAGGGCGCGCCTTTCTCGGCGCGCTCGGCTTCACGCCGGTGCCGAGCTTTCAGCCCGATCTCTGGTGGTATCAGCGGCCGTGGAACCGGATGCCCGAGATGATCGCGCCTTCGATCCAGTCGATGAAGGGTTTCGAACAAGGGAGCATTGCGGATGCACAGCATTAGTTCGGCCAGGACAGCAAAGACGAATCCCCGCGCGATCACCGTGCGCATTGCGCGCGATCCGAATGACCTCATGCTCGTCACCGCGATCCGCTCGGCGGTCTACCTGACCGAGCAGGATTGTCCCATGGAGGAGGAGTTCGACGGCAACGATCTGGTTGCAGCCCACTTCCTCGGTTTCGTCGGCAAGGAGCCGGCTGGATGTGTGCGTGTGCGCTTCTTCGGCGACTTCGCCAAGGTCGAGCGGCTCGCGGTGCGCCATCAGTACCGGCGCTCGCGGCTGTCGTTCAAGCTGGTTCGCGAGGCGCTCGACTATTGCAGGCGCAAGGGCTTCAAGAAGGCCTATGGCCACGCGCAGGATCGTCTCGTCGATTTCTGGGCGCATTTCGGCGCCAAGCCGCTCGGCCATAATCGCAAGCTCACATTCTCCGATTTCTCCTACACGGAGATGGTGCTGGACCTCGAGCCGTGCGACGATGCGATCACGCTCGACAGCGATCCCTACATGATCATTCGTCCGGAAGGCGACTGGGATCGGCCGGGCGTGCTCGATCTCTCGGCTGGCCGGCCGGCATCCTCGCCCTTGCACGACTTCGCCGCAGCGAGACCATGATGCCGGGCCGAGATCTGTTCGGTGCCACCGAGGCGGATCCGCCTGTTCTCGTCTGCGCCGATCTGCAGTGCGAATATCTCGCCGAGGGACGCAGGCATCTGATCGCCGATGGCGACGTCGTCATGGCGCGCTGCCGGCAGTTGATCGCGCTCTGGCGTGACAACCTGTGGCCGGTCGTCCATCTCAAGCGGATCGCACAGGCAGCCTGGTTCAACCCGGCTTCCAACCTGACGAACTGGCTTCCGGACTTCAAGCCGACCCCGGGGGAGCTCGCGTTCGAGCATCCGCTGCCGTCCGCCTACAGTTCGGCCCGGTTCGCCGAGTACATGGCGAACATGCGCAGCATGCGCTGCGTGCTGCTCGGCTTCTCGCTGGACGAGACGATCCTCTCGACGGTGGTGGACGGCTTTCACCGCAGTCACCGCTATCAGGTGATCGGAGACGCCGTCGCCTGCCGGCAGGCCTGCGCCGGCGACGCCGCCTTGTACAAGTTGGTTGTAACCAAGGTGATCGGCAATTTTGCCGGTGTCCTCGACGGCGCCGAGCTTATCGGCGCTGGCGGCCGGCTCGCGGTGTGACCGCGGCGGCTATTGGCGGTATCATCCTGAGGCGAGTCGTTCGGCCAGATCGATAATCATACGACGATCGGCCGGATCACTGATCTTGTTGAACGCGACGACGAGGCGAAGGGCCTCGACGACGTGCAGGTCGACCGGATTCTCGCTGAGCAGCCGCAGCAGCTTCTGTTCCGGCGGTTCGCAATTGTCTTTGCTCACGCGGCAGCTCCAGGACCGAGACCACGACATGACCCGAGAGGAAGAGCTCAAAGAGCTGGCGAGCAGCCTCCGGGCAGCCATCGCGAAGGCGCGCCAGCTCAATCTGCCGACCAGCGTCTACATTCTCTCGATGGCTCTGGTTGAGGTGTCCCAGACAATCGAGGCGGAGTTGAGGGGGCAGACCAGCGCCGAATGATTGGCGAGATCATGGACACCCGTGCCGCCTGCTGCAATCAACTCGGCAGACTCGGGGAAGACGCGGCCGGCCATAGCCGCTGCGACGCCCATCAGGCCCGGTCGACCCGGACGACGCGGCCCTTCTCGATGGCGAGCGCGAGCTTGCCGTGCTTCAGCGCCAGCGCGGCCTCGCCGAACAGTTCGCGGCGCCATCCCTGCAGCGCAGCGACGTCGGCATTGTCATCGCCGGCGATCTGCTCGAGATCATCGACGGTGGCGATGACCTTGCTCGCCACGGCGTGCCGTTCCGAGGTCATGCGCAGGAGGACCTTGAGCAGCTCGACGATCGCAGCGCCATTGGAGTTGTTGCGCGGCTTTTCCAGCTTGGGCAGGGCGGCGAGATCGCGCGCCAGTCCGCGCTGCACGGCGGCAACGATGTCGGAGCCCCATTTGGAGCGCTCGAAGCCCTTGGGCAGCGAGCGCAGATTGCCGAGCTTCTCGATCGTTGTCGGGGCATGGGTGGCGATGTCGCCGACGGCGTCGTCCTTCATCACGCGGCTGCGCGGCACGTCGCGGCTCTGCGCCTCCTGCTCGCGCCAGGCCGCGACCTCGATCAACACGGCCAATTCCTTCGGCTTGCGGACGCGGGTCTTCAGCCGCTCCCAGGCGCGCTCGGGGTGGAAGTCGTAGGTCTTCGGCGAGGTCAGGACCTCCATCTCCTCGCTGACCCAGTCGCTGCGTCCGCGCTTCTTCAGGTCGGCATCGAGCGCGGCGAACACGTCGCGGAGATGGGTGACGTCGGCCTCGGCGTAATGCGCCTGCTCCTTGGTCAGCGGCCGGCGCGACCAGTCGGTGAAGCGGTGGGTCTTGTCGGGGCGGTGGCCGGTGATGCGCTCGACCAGTTGGTCGTAGGCGATGCTGTCACCGTATCCCAGCACCATCGCAGCGACCTGGGTGTCGAAGATCGGGTGCGGCACGATGCCGGCGCGGTGCCAGATGATCTCGATGTCCTGGCGGGCGGCATGAAAGACCTTCAGGACCTTCTCGTTCGCCATCAGCTCGAAGAAGGCTTTGAGATCGATGCCCTCGGCCAGCGCATCGATCACCACGGCCTCGTCCGGGCTCGCCATCTGCACGACGCAGAGCAGGGGATAGTAGGTGGTTTCCCGGAGGAACTCGGTATCGACGGTGACGACCGGGTGGCGGGCGAGGCGGGCGCAGGCGGCTGCGAGGTCCGCGGTGGTGGTGATCAAGTCCATGAACGATCCATGACGAGGCTCTTACGCCGTCGTCCGAAAACGCTGACAAGTCAAGGGTGTCGGCAAAGGGTAAGGGACGAAATTCGTCTCCGCTTGTCGGCCCAATCCGCCCCGAACGCAAGCGCCAGTGTCTCGGCCGATCGCTCTATGGTTGATGATGGGCGGGCAGGGGGCCGGTCAGTGATGCCGGACGCGGCCCGCGGGCCGGCGCGCCGAGGGCACAGCGAGCACGATCAGGCACAAGGCGATCATCGCCAGACCCATGAATTCGAACACCAGCGCGTCCACGTCTCAGACCTCCCCGACTTGTTGGTTCAACTTGTCGGGGCTGCGTTGATCGTTTCTTAAGGACCCGGGCGCTGTCAGGGCGATGGTGGACGCGAGGTTAAGACTGCGTGTCAGGTGCCGCAGAACGTCTGCAACACCTGCTCCTCCGGCTGCGGCGGATCGGCATAATCAGCCCGGTCCGGCTGGTCGTCATAGGGCCGGGCCAGCACCGCATGCAGCTCCTCGAACGGCGCGTAGTCGTCGTTCTCGACCGCCGCCGTGATCACCGCCTCGATGCGGTGGTTGCGCGGGATGAAGGCCGGATTGACCTTGCGCATGGCCGCGCGCCGCTCGGCCGGGCTCTGCGGTTCCTCGGTCAGGCGCTGCTGCCAGCGCGCCGCCCATTCGTCGAACCCGGCGGGATCCTCGAACAGCGAACGGACCTCGCCGAGATCGCCGTTGCCGGCGGCGTCGCTGAGACGGCGGAACGTCAGCGTGAAGTCGGCCTTGGCCGCGGCCATCGCGTCGAACAGCGCCTGCGCCAGCGGCTGGTCGCCCTCGGCTCGCGTGAACAGGCCGAGCTTGCGCCGCAGTCCCGCCTGGTGGGCGTCGGTGAACTCCGCGGCGAAGCCGTCGAGTGCAGCCTCGGCTTCCTTGATCGCCTCGTCCTTGTCGTCCCCGAACAGCGGCAGCAGGCATTCGGCCAGCCGGGTCAGGTTCCACAGCGCGATGCGCGGCTGGTTGGCGAAGGCGTAGCGGCCGAACTCGTCGATCGAGGAAAACACCTGCTTGGGGTCGTAGGCGTCCATGAAGGCGCAGGGGCCGTAATCGATGGTCTCGCCGGACACCGAGGTGTTGTCGGTGTTCATGACGCCATGGATGAAGCCGACCAGCAGCCAGTCGGCGATCAGCTTGGCCTGGCGCGCGATCACGGCGTCGAGCAGGGCGTGGTAGGGCCGCTCGGTGCCGGCGAGATCAGGATAGTGCCGGCTGATGACGTGGTCGGCGAGCCGGCGCACGGCGTCCACGTCCTGGCGGGCGGCGAAGTACTGGAACGTGCCGACCCGGATGTGGCTGGTGGCGACGCGGGTCAGCACCGCGCCGGGCAGGGCCGTGCCGCGATAGACCTGCTCGCCGGTGACGACCGCCGCCAGCGACCGGGTGGTCGGGATTCCCAGCGCCGCCATCGCCTCGCTGACGATGTATTCGCGCAAGACCGGCCCCAGCGCCGCGCGGCCATCGCCGCGGCGCGAAAATGGCGTCGGGCCGGAGCCCTTGAGCTGGATGTCGCGGCGGACGCCGCTGCGGTCGACGACCTCGCCGAGCAGGACCGCCCGGCCGTCGCCGAGCTGCGGCACGAAATGCCCGAACTGGTGGCCGGCATAGGCCATCGCGATCGGCTCGGCACCCTCGGGCACGGTTTTGCCCGCCAGGATCTCGGCGCCCTCCGGCGTCTCCAGCTCCGTCGGGTTGAGGCCGAGCTCCTCGGCCAGCGGCCGGTTCAGCTTGATCAGGCGGGGCGCCGCGACGGGGGTCGGCGCCACCCGGGCAAAGAAATTGTCCGGCAGCGCGGCGTAGGAATTCTGGAAGGGGAAATGCACGGTCATGGCTCCAAGATAGGCCCGCTGAGGCCGCTTTTCGAGCCCAAACGGCTGCCAGATGAGCGTTTCAGCGCCAGCTCAATTCGGCGGCAGCGCGGCCGGTTGCTCCGGTGCGCCGGGGAGGCGGCCTTTTCCGCAACGAGGCGGAAAAGGGGCCGCGCATGCGGTTGCCGCGCCGGGGCGGCTCGGCTAAACCCTGCGCGCATTCGGCAACGCGCCCTTGCGGCTGCGCCGATTCCCTTTTCCTCACGACGACCATTCAGGACGACCATGCATCGCTACCGGACCCACACCTGCGGCGCGCTCCGCGAGAGCAACATCGGAGAGACGGTCCGGCTGTCCGGCTGGTGCCATCGCATCCGCGACCATGGCGGCGTGCTGTTCGTCGATCTGCGCGACCATTACGGCATCACCCAATGCGTCGTCGATCCGGACTCGCCGGCGTTCAGCCTCGCCGAGAAGCTGCGCTCGGAGTGGGTCGTGCGCATGGAGGGCAAGGTGCGCCGCCGCCCGGCCGGCGCCGACAACAAGAGCACCGACAATGACGATCTGCCGACCGGCAAGATCGAGCTCTACGTCTCCGACATCGAGGTGCTCGGCCCCGCGGACGAGCTGCCGCTGCCGGTGTTCGGCGAGCAGGACTATCCCGAGGACATCCGGCTGAAATACCGTTTCCTCGATCTGCGCCGCGAGAAGCTGCACCAGAACATCATGACGCGCGGCGCGATCATCGATTCGATGCGCCGGCGCATGAAGGAGCAGGGCTTCTTCGAATTCCAGACCCCGATCCTGACCGCGTCCTCGCCCGAGGGCGCGCGCGACTTCCTGGTGCCGTCGCGCATCCATCCCGGCAAGTTCTACGCGCTGCCGCAGGCGCCGCAGCAGTACAAGCAGCTGCTGATGATGTCGGGCTTCGACCGCTACTTCCAGATCGCGCCGTGCTTCCGCGACGAGGACCCGCGCGCCGACCGCCTGCCCGGCGAGTTCTATCAGCTCGACGTCGAGATGAGCTTCGTCGAGCAGGAGGACGTGTTCGCGGCGATGGAGCCGGTGATCACCGGCGTGTTCGAGGATTTCGCCAAGGGGAAGCCGGTCACCAAGGGCTGGCCGCGCATCCCGTTCGCGGAAGCGATCCGCAAATACGGCTCCGACAAGCCCGACCTGCGCAACCCGATCGAGATGGCCGACGTCTCCGAGCACTTCCGCGGCTCAGGCTTCAAGGTGTTCGCGCGCATGCTCGAGGACCCCAAGAACCAGGTGTGGGCGATTCCCGCACCGGGTGGCGGCAGCCGCGCGTTCTGCGACCGGATGAACTCGTGGGCGCAGGGCGAAGGCCAGCCAGGCCTCGGCTACATCATGTGGCGCGAGGGCGGCGAGGGCGCGGGTCCCCTGGCGAACAACATTGGCCCGGAGCGCACCGCTGCGATCCGCAGCCAGATCGGCACCAAGGAGGGCGACGCCGCCTTCTTCGTCGCCGGCGATCCCGACAAGTTCTGGAAGTTCGCAGGCCTCGCCCGCAACAAGGTCTCCGACGAGCTGAACCTCGCCGACAAGGATCAGTTCAAGCTGGCCTGGATCGTCGACTTCCCGATGTACGAGTACAACGAGGACGACAAGAAGGTCGACTTCTCGCACAATCCGTTCTCGATGCCGCAGGGCGGCCTGGAGGCGCTGCAGACCCAGGATCCGCTGACGATCAAGGCGTTCCAGTACGACATCACCTGCAACGGCTACGAGATCGCCTCCGGCGGCATCCGCAACCACAAGCCGGCGGCGATGGTGAAGGCGTTCGAGATCGCAGGTTACGGCGAGCAGGAGGTGGTCGACCGCTTCGGCGGCATGTACCGCGCCTTCCAGTACGGCGCCCCGCCGCATGGCGGCATGGCCGCCGGCGTCGACCGCATCGTGATGCTGCTGTGTGGCACTACGAACCTGCGCGAGATCTCGCTGTTCCCGATGAACCAGCAGGCCATGGACCTGCTGATGGGTGCCCCGTCCGAGGCTTCGACGAAGCAGCTCCGCGAGCTGCACATCAGGACCAACCTGCCGAACAAATAGGTCGGCAGGGCTCGATGTAGGGTGGGCAAAGCGGCCGCCGTCAGGCGGCAGCGTGCCCACCCTACATCGGCGCATTCCGCCGCGAGATGGCGGGCACGGCGCTCCAGCAGATTGCCGTGAGGAGAGAGCAGGGCAGCGCCTTTGCCCACCCCACGGCAGTGTTCTCCCTTATGCCACCGAACGGCCCGGCAGCATCCGCGTCAGCACGCCGTCGCGGCGGACGGCGTGATGAAACAGCGCGGCGGCGACGTGCAGGGCCACCACGACCCACGCGATCCATTGCCGACAAAATGGTGGATCGCGTCGACCGGCGGCTCGAACGCCTCCCAGGCGATCCCCGAGCGCGTCTCGATCCAGACGAACAGCGCAATCCGTCTCGGCTCGTCGTTATCGGCCCCGAGCTGCGGCATGTCGCCGCCGGTTAGGACGTCACGCCGGTGCAAGATGACCCAGCCTTGAAGGCGTCGCTCCGTATTTGATGTTCTCGCGTTAATGCTGGTTAACACTGCGAACAACTTCGTCCGGGCCTTCGATTGCGTCGAGGCGGCTCCGGATGCGCTCTCGCGCATCGCGCCGAGCTCTTCGAACGGTCACAGGATCCGGCCGTCGTGCCCCGCGGCAAAGTGTTGATTCTGAGAACTAATCGATGGTGGCGGCTGTTAGTTCGGCGCGTTGCGAGACCCAACGCAAAACGCGATCGAGCAGTGCGGCTCGCTATGAGTTCCAGGCGACAGCGATCGGCCGAATGGCGGTTGCGGTGTTATGCAACCTGTCCTTAATAGAAGCCTGTCTGACTCATGTAGTGAACATAGCCAACCAATCACAAGAAGACGGATAGTTCAAAATGACCGTTCGCTGGTGTGCGCTCCTTCTCGGAACCTGCTTCTTCGTCCCTGCCGCCTCTGCTGTCCCCATTTCCCCCGATGTCGTTCGTGATCTCGCCGCCCGCGTCGGTCCTGTCGTCGGTCAGGCCGCGACGTGCCGCGAGATCGCCCAGGGACGCGTCCAGACCATCATCGATCAATTCAGCGAAGTGATCCGCCAGGGCTCTTCGAACGGCGGCGAGCGCGATGGGCTCATCCGCACCTTCAACAGCTACATCGCCGAGGGCCGCGGGCGGGTCGCGTCCTCGCAGGTGAACTGTCAGACCGCAGAGCGCCAATTGGCAGAGCTGGAGCGGTCGCTCAGCCAGCAGCAGTCGGCGGCTCCCTCGCTGTCCTTCGCGCTGGCTCCCTCGACCGCGGCCGCTTCGACGCAGCCCACGGCCAACCTGCCGCCTCCGCTTCCGCACGGCGTCAGCGATACTGAGATCCGGTTCGGCACCGTCATCCCGTTCTCTGGAGTCCGCAAGGAGTCCGCGCGCCAGATGAAGCTCGGCATCGAGACCGCGTTCGCGCGCGCCAACGATGCCGGCGGCATCAACGGCCGCAAGCTGCGGCTGATCGCTGCCGACGATGGCTATGATCCGACGCGGACGCTCGGCGCCATGACGCAATTGTACGAGAAGGACCAAGTGTTCGGCTATATCGGCAACATGGGCACTGCGAACAACGCGGTGGCGATTCCCTACGCGCTGGAGCGCCGCGCGCTGTTCTTCGCGCCCTATAGCGGCTCCGCCGTCGTCCGCCGCGATCCGCCCGACCGCTACGTCTTCAACTATCGTGCGAGCTACGCCGAAGAGACCGCGGCGATCGTGCGCTACCTGATGAAGGTCAAGCGCATCCCGGCGAAGCAGATCGCCGTGTTCGCGCAGAACGACGCCTATGGCGACGACGGTGCCAACGGTGTCGCCAAGGCGTTCCGCGCGAACGGCATCAACGATCCGATCATCCGCTACGGCTTTCCGCGCGGCACGCTGGACGTCGACGAGGCCGTCGGCAAGCTGAAGGCGCAGACCAAGCCGCCGATCAAGGCCGTGATCATGATCGCGACCGACCGCGCGGCGGCGAAATTCATCGAGAAGACCCACGAGGCGGTTCCAGGGCTGATCTACGCCAACATCTCGGCGGTCGGATCGTCGTCGCTCGCGGCCGAGCTGAAGCTGCTCGGCTCGAAATACACCAACGGCGTCATCGTCACGCAGGGCGTTCCCTCGGTCGCAGGCTATTCGAGCCTGGTGCTCGACTACAAGACCGCGCTGGAGAAGTACTTCCCGGGCGAAGCGCCGGACTACACCTCGCTCGAGGGCTTCATCTCGGCGAGCATCCTGATCCAGGCGCTGAAGCAGACCACGCCGCTCGAGACCGAGCGGCTGGTCGATACGCTGGAGTCGATGCAGAGCATCGACCTCGGGCTCGGCAGCAAGCTCTCCTTCGGACGCGCCGAGCATCAGGCCTCTCACAAGATCTGGGGCACCGCGCTCGACGAGACCGGCACCTATCAGGCGATCGAGCTGGAATGAGGCGCCGAAGCGCGGCCGGGCACCCTCGCGCAATTTGGGGTGTCCCGCCGCGCGCCGGGTCTTGCGGCAAGGCCGCCACGGACTCAAGGACGCGGCATGAGGACCGCTGAGCGCATCGGGTTGCTGGCCTGATAGGCGGACAGCGTCAGCTCGCGGTCGATCGCGCCGCGCATCGCCTCAATGGCCGGGCGCCGCAGCCGCGTCTTTGCCGTGACATGCGACGCCCGGTGAATGCCTCTGAGCGCCGTGATGATCTCCTGGAGGGTCGCATCGACCTGGTCCGGCGCGACGACGCGGTCGAGCAGGCCCGCGGCCAATGCCTCGTCGGGCTCATACATCTCGCCGAGCGTCACCGTGCGGCTGAGCCAGGCCGGGTGAAGGCGGCTCCGCGCCAGCTCGATCGCAAAGGTGGGCGGTGCGATCCCGATCGCGACCTCGTTCAGCCCCATGCAATATGGCCCGCGCGCGCCGAGTCTGACATCGCAGCCGAGCAGCAGGAACGTGCCCATCGGAAACGCATGGCCTTGCATCACGCCGATCACCGGCAGCGGAAACGACAGCAGGCGCAGCGCCAGCTCCGCGCCGGCGCGCACCATCTCGAGGCTCTGCCCGGCGTCTCCGGTTGCGAACACTTTCAGGTCGAAGCCGGCCGAAAAGATGCCGGAACGGGCCGACCGGAGCACCGCGATCTCGGCGCCGGCTTCGGCCCGGTCGAGCGCCGCGCCGATCTCCCCCAGCATGGCCGCCGACATCACGTTGACCTTGCCGTCGTCCAGCTCGATCGTGGCGACGCCGTCCTTGACGTCGCAGATTGCTCCCCCGCTCATTTGCGCTCTCCCGTGTTCGTTGCCGGCTTGACTGTGAGAGGCTGATGTAGACCAATCAATATAATTTCCAGGCGAGAGGGGAGGACCATCATGCCGGCCGTTCCCAGGCATCGGCAGCCGATCATCAATGCGGCGCTCACGTTGTTTCGCCGGCAGGGCTATGCGCGTACCGGCCTGAACGACATCGTCGATTTCAGCGGCGCGCCCAAGGGCTCGCTCTATCACTACTTTCCGCACGGCAAATCCGAGATCGCGGTGGCGGCGGTCGAGGAGGCCGGCGCGCGGGTCGCGGCGACGCTCGAGAAGCTGGCGGCGGAATGCGGCTCGACCGCCGACCTGTTGCGGGCGCATGCGCGGCTGCTCGCGGGCTGGATGCGAAGCTCGGGCTTTCGCAACGGCTGCCCGATCACGACGGTGCTGCTGGAGCTCGCGCCGCGTGAGCGCGGCGTCAGCGAAGCCGGACGCCGCGCTTATGCGGCGCGCCTCGCGATACTCCGCCGCAAGCTGACCGAGGACGGCTTCGCCAGGACACGGGCCGACGCGCTGGCGCTGCTCTGCACCTCCGCGCTGCAAGGGGCGCTGATCCAGGCGCGTGTCGAGCGCAGCGGCACGGCGATCGAAACCACCGCGGCCGAGCTCGCGCGGCTGCTGGAGGCGGAGGCGGGGCGGCGTTGAGGGGAGAGCCGTAGGCGACCGCCGGTGAGGCGAGCGAGATCCCGCCGTCAGCTCGCGCGTCGCGCCAACAGCAGCGCGCCGCCGAGCCCGCACATGACGGCGCCCGACGCCTGGCGCATCCGCGTGACGAGGCTCGGCCGCCTGACCAGACCGTGCCGCGCCTTGGCTGCCCAGACCGTGACGATGAGGTCGACGCTGGTGTTGAGCGCCACCGAGATCAGCCCGAGCACGATGAACTGCGCCGCGACGGGAGCGGTGGGATCGACGAATTGCGGGATGAACGCGAGGAAGAATGCGGCCGTCTTCGGGTTGAGCGCCTCGACGATGATGCCCTCCCGGAACGCGCGCCGGCTGCCGGTCGTCGTCACCCCCGGCGGCGCCGCGATCCGCGCCTCACGCCACGTCTTGATGCCCAGCCAGATCAGGTAGCAAGCGCCGACGATCTTCAACACCGTGAACGCCTCCGCGCTCGCCATCACCAGCGCCGACAGCCCGACGGCGCCAGCGATCACGTGCACGAGCCCGCCGAGCCCAAGCCCGACGCTGGACGCCAGCCCCTCGCTCCGTCCGCCGGCCAGCGTCCGCGCCACGATGTAGAAGATGCCCGGCCCAGGCGTCAGCGCGACCACCAGGGCGGCAGAGAGGAACAGGAGGAAGGCGTGGAGATGGGGCATGACGTCGTCTTATCACCGCAGGCGGCTTTTCTTCAGCAGAAGGCGGATGCGATCGTCCTGCCTCGAATGGCATCCTGGGAGTGGGTCCCGGCCTTGAGCCGGCGAACGCCGGGACCCATAGTGCGTGATTTGTCGAGGAACGTGACTGATAGTTGCCGATCGTGCCGATGCCAGCCCGACGGGCAATCTCCGCATCTCTCTCATGCGCAAACTGCCCGTCGTGTTAGTTTGTCGCAATCATTCCGCTTGCGCCGTCGGGCAAATCACCGCCACATTTCCGGCCATCCCGCCTCGATGAAGAGGGACGGTTCGCGGTCGTCACGAGACGTGAGGCGGGGAGGCGGTGGCTGCAGTCTGTCGCAGCGCGCGTGGCGCGTGGACGAAAGGCAGGGTGCAGACGGTCAAGTCGTGTGGTCCTGACACCCCGATGCTGGTGTCAAGTTCGCGGCGGATGCCTTCCGGCATCGCGCGGATGACGGGGGCAAACAAGCCGGTCCCCGAGGAGAGCGCGAAGCAGCCGCAAAGCCCACCGCGCAGGGAATGCCGGATGTTCGGCTGAACCTGTGGTACCTGCCGCCTGCATTTTTTTTCGCAGGCGGGCCATGGGTTGCGGCCAGCACCCGGCATTCCCTGCGCCCTCTTCATCTGAGAGAGGGCCGAACGACCGGACAACTCGGGCGCTCGCGCCGCGGGATCGGGGACGCGCGTGGCTCGCGAGTTGACTTGAATGAGGGATGCGAAGAACGCGGACGTTCATGGGACAAAGGCCGTCCTCGCCATCGTACCGATGTCAGCCCCGTGCACAAATCCCATCGTTGTCATTCCGGGCTCGCGCTGCGCGCGCCCCGGAATGCGTAATGACGGAGGAGAGAGGCGGGGACTCACTCTCCCCTCACATCGCGGCTCAAGTCACGGCGCGGTCTGGGCCTCGATCTTGAACTGCGCCAGCGCGCTCGGCGGGTCGATGGCGATGAGCTGGGCGAGCTGCAGGGCTGGGACCTTGGCGCGCGGCGAGAGCTTCAACGTGAAGGTCTGGCGCGGGGTCTGGACGAAACGGCTGATGGCCTCGACGGCGCTGGCGACATCGATGTTGTCGGCGGCGACCTGGGCACCGATCGCCTTGATGCTGTCGACCAGCGCCTTGCGCGCGGCATCGCGCGTGATCGCATGACCGCGCGCGTAGTTGGCGACGAGCACGTCCACCGCGCCGAGATCGCGCAGGGTCAATTCCAGCCCGCTGGCCTCGATCTGCTCCGCTGCCGTCGTGGCCTGCTGCAGGTCGATGGTGAACACGTCGCGCGGCACCTGCGACAGCGAGACATTGGCCGAGGCTGCGATGAGGTTGCTGACCTCGAGCTTGAACGGCTGGAGCGCGAACGCGCCCGAGCTCTCGGTCCAGCCGAGGCCGAGATCGGCGTCGAACGCGGCGGTGTCGATGCCGGCGATGAGGAGCGGCAGCAGCGCCGGATTGGACGCATCCAGCGGACCGGCCATCTTGGCGACCAGGTGCGCCTGGGTCGGGATGGGACCGACGAACTGGCCCCAGTCGAGGCTGAAATTGTCGATCTGCACCGGCTTGGTGCTCGCCTTGTAGGAGGTCGTCAGCCCCTTCAGCTCGATGCCGCCGATCAGCTTGAACAGCGCCATGGCTTCGGCCGCACCGGGCTTGGCACCGGGCACGGCGAATTTGGCGGTCTGGCGCAGCATACCGCCCATGTCGAAGCGCTTGACCGCGAAGCGGCCGAGCTTGACCGGTCCGTTCGGGGTCCGTCCGTCGAAGCCCTCGAACGCGACGTCGCCCTTGCCGTCGTCGAGGTCGAACCGCGTCAGCGCGACCTTGACCGGGCCGTCGGGAGTCTCGACCGCCAGGCCTTTGACCTCGACGTTCTTGAACAGGACGCCGTCATAGATGCTGGCCACCTTGTCGATGAGGTCGGGCGTCATGGCGCTCGTTCGTGGCGACGTCGGCGTCAGGGCGGCGACGAGCGCGGGAAGCTGGATGCGCGACGGCCGCACGCCGAATTCGTCCATCGTCAGGGCGTCGATGTGCATGCGCATGCCGAGATCGGAGGTGATCTCGTAGAGGCCCATCCCGGCGGAGCCGCTGAGGCGGATGGCACGATCGTCGTTGGCGGACTCTGCCGCGAACAGGGCGACGATGGCGTTGATGTCGATGTCCTTGGTCACGATGTCGAGCATGCGGCCGCGCACTGTCTCGACCTTGCCGTTCGGCGGTTGCGCCGCCGTGCTGAAGGTGACTTCCTGGATCTTGTAGTTGTCGATGCGGCCGCCCTTGATGCCGTCCACCACCAGCCCGGAATAGCCGAATTCGGTCGGCCCGACCGAGGCGCCGCCTTCCATGGTGCCGGTGACCCGCGGTACCGTGGCCGAGGTTGCGCTGACGGTTGCGAGCTGTTGGGCGAGGGCGCGGGTGGTCTCGAGCGCCCCCGCACCGGCCGGGATCGCCGCGAACCGCGCGGGGCCGGCGTAATCCTTCACCACCAGTTGCGGCAGCTTGTAGCTCAGGCGCAGCGGCGAGGGGCCGGGGATCTGGCCGGCCATGGCGATGTCGCTGATCTCGATGCTGGCGGCCGTGGCATGCTCGGAATCAGGCTGGCTCAGGCCGGTCGCGGTGATGGTGCCGAGCACGACGC
Organism: Bradyrhizobium sp. HKCCYLRH2060; assembly: GCF_051168135.1. Lineage (NCBI taxonomy): Bacteria > Pseudomonadati > Pseudomonadota > Alphaproteobacteria > Hyphomicrobiales > Nitrobacteraceae > Bradyrhizobium > Bradyrhizobium sp. HKCCYLRH2060. The sequence goes on along the minus strand of NZ_JBNPUK010000002.1, from coordinate 615,664 downwards.
TGGCCGGCGGCTGGGTCGCCGATTCCAGCTTGACATCGGCGATTGTCAACTTGCGGCTCCACAGGTCGAAGGCGACCTTGCCATGGGTTGCCGTGGCGCCACTCTGCCGGATCTGGGCAAAGCTCGCCTCGACCTCGCGCTCGGCGCGGCTCTGGGCGTACCAGGGCACGCCGACGAGGCCAGCGACGGCCAGCGCGACAGCCGTGAGAATTCCGATCACGATACGGGTCATTTGATGTGCTCCGCCCAAGGCTTAGGCAGCAAGTGGTGATGGTCTCAATGAAATCGATGGAGTAGGGATGTGCTTCTGCGAATTGGGGAATCGCTGGCCCGGGATGCCGGCGAGCATGGTTTCGGATGTTGCATGAAAGCCGCCCAGCGTGCATCACATGCGCTTCCACCGGCCGGAAAAACCGACGTCTGACCGAGACTCAAGAGACCAAAAATCCGGGTCGGAAACGCTGGAGCACGTATGTCGTCGTCCTATTCTGAAGATCTTCGTTCCGCAGCCCTGGCCTATCACCGCCTGCCGCGGCCCGGCAAGCTGGAGATCCAGGCCTCCAAGCCGCTCGCCAATCAGCGCGACCTGGCGCTGGCCTATTCGCCGGGCGTCGCCGCTGCGTGCACCGAGATCGCCAACAACCCGGCCGAGGCGGCATCGCTGACCGCGCGGGCCAACCTGGTGGCCGTCGTCTCCAACGGCACCGCCGTGCTCGGCCTCGGCAATATTGGCCCGCTGGCCTCCAAGCCGGTGATGGAGGGCAAGGCGGTCCTGTTCAAGAAATTCGCCGGCATCGACGTATTCGACATCGAGATCGCGGCCGATACCATCGACCGGGTGGTCGAGACGGTCGCGGCGCTGGAGCCGACCTTCGGCGGCATCAACCTCGAGGACATCAAGGGACCGGAGTGCTTCGAGATCGAGGCGCGGCTCAAGGAGCGGATGAAGATCCCGGTCTTCCATGACGACCAGCACGGCACCGCGATCATCGTCGGCGCCGCGATCAAGAACGCGCTGTCGCTGTCCGGCAAGCAGCTCTCCGAGGTCAAGATCGTGACGTCGGGCGCAGGCGCCGCCGCGATCGCCTGCCTCAATCTGCTGGTGTCGATGGGCGCGCAGCGCAAGAACATCTGGGTCTGCGACATCGACGGCGTCGTCCATGAGGGCCGCAACACGCTGATGGACCCGTGGAAGGCGGTCTATGCGCAGAAGACCGACAAGCGGACGCTCGCCGATGTGATCGGTGGCGCGGACATCTTCCTCGGGCTGTCCGCCGGCGGCGTGCTGAAGCCGGAGCTGCTCAAGCAGATGGCCGAGAAGCCGCTGATCATGGCGCTGGCCAATCCCAACCCCGAGATCATGCCGGAGGAGGCGCGCGCGGCCCGGCCCGACGCGATGATCTGCACGGGGCGTTCGGACTTCCCGAACCAAGTCAACAACGTGCTGTGCTTCCCGTTCATTTTCCGCGGCGCGCTCGACGTCGGCGCCACCGCGATCAACGAGGCGATGAAGCAGGCCGCGGTCGATGCGATCGCGCAGCTCGCCCAGGACCCGCCGTCGGACGCGGTGTCCCGCGGCTTCGACACCGGCGAGACGCAAGGGTTTGGCCCGGGCTCGCTGATCCCCTCGCCGTTCGATCCGCGCCTGATCCTGCGCATTGCGCCGGCGGTGGCGAAGGCGGCGATGGAGTCCGGCGTCGCGACGCGGCCGATCACCAATTTCGACGAGTACACCGCGCTGCTGGAGCGTTTCGCGTTCCGCTCCGGCCTGGTGATGAAGCCGGTGTTCGCCAAGGCAAAGACGCAGCCGGTCCGCGTGATCTATGCCGAGGGCGAGGACGAGCGCGTGCTGCGCGCGACCCAGGTGGTGCTGGAGGAGAAGCTGGCGCGGCCGATCCTGGTCGGTCGCCCCAGCGTGGTCGAGGCCCGCATCAAGCGCTTCGGTCTGTCGATCAAGGCCGGGCGTGATTTCGACCTCGTCAATCCAGAGGACGATCCGCGCTACCGTTCCTATGTTCAGAGCTATATCGAGATTGCGGGAAGGCGCGGTGTGACGCCGGATGCGGCGCGCACGGTGGTGCGGACCAACGCCACGGTGATCGCGGCGCTTGCCGTCGTCAGGGGCGAGGCGGACGCGATGATCTGCGGCGTCGAAGGCCGCTACATGAGCCATCTGCGCCACGTCCGCGAGATCATCGGCTTCATGCCGGGGGTCAGCGACTACGCGGCGCTGGCGCTCACCATCACCAGCAAGGGCGCCTATTTCATCGGCGACACCCAGGTGCGGCCGGATCCGACCGCTGAGGAGCTCGCCGAGATGGCCTCGCTCGCGGCCAACCACGTCACGCGCTTCAACATCAAGCCGAAGATCGCGTTCGTGTCGCACTCCGATTTCGGCGGCTACGACACGGAGTCGTCGCGCAAGATGCGGCAGGCGACGGCGCTGTTGAAGCAGCATCGTCCCGACCTCGAGGCCGACGGCGAGATGCAGGGTGACACCGCGCTGTCGGCGACCGCGCGCAAGGCGATCCTGCCGCATTCCAATCTCGAGGGCTCGGCCAACGTGCTGATCATGCCGAATCTCGATGCCGCCAACGTCGCCTATCAGATGATCAAGGTGCTGGCGGATGCGGTCCCGGTGGGGCCGATCCTGATCGGTCCGGCGCGGCCGGCGCATATCCTCACGCCGTCGGTGACGGCGCGCGGCATTCTCAACATGACGGCGGTGGCCGCCGTCGAGGCCCAGGAGCGGGCGGGGAGGGCGCAGCCGACGCTGTTCGCGTAAAGCGGGTTGGCGTGATCGAAGTGTGGCGGAATTCGTCCGGTTTCGGTCGTATTCCGCCCGCCTTTATTGTTGAAAAGCGTTCGCGACGTCACATATCCGGCCCGGTAGGCCGGCGACACATCGTTTGAAGTTGATCCGTGAGGGCGAGAATGCCGGGTTTCATTACGTTCGGGCGCGTTCTGTTCGCCGTGATCTTCATCTACACGGGCGCGACCAAGCTGTTCGGCATTGCCGCCACCGCCGATCTGATCGCCGCCAAGGTCACGATTCCCACGATGCTCGCGCCCTATGCGGCGCAGCTCGAGGCCGCCGCCAAGATGCCGATGCCGCAGATCCTGGCGATCGCGGCCGGCGCGTTCGAGGTGCTCGCCGGTGTGATGATCGCGCTCAACGTCCTCGGGCGGTTGTTCGCGCTCTTGATGATCGTGTTCGTCGGCGCCACGATCTTCTACTTCCACGATTTCTGGAACCAGACTCCGCCCGATAACGCCAAGACCCTGATCGACGCGCTGAAGAACCTGTCGATCATCGGCGCGCTGTTCATGATCTTCGGCTACGGCAAGGGCCCGAAGGCACCGGAGCAGAGCGCCTACGGAGATATCTAGGAGGGAGCCTTAAGCGGATCGCTTCCAGGCGGTGACGCTGACGTCGTCGGCGGGATCGAGCATCAGCTGATTGGACGGCGTGTAGCCGTGGGCCGTCAGCACCTGCTGCGGCGATCGGTCGGGACCGACGCCTGGAAAGCACGGCGCGCCGCCGGGCAGGGAGACGTGGGGCGCCAGCGACAGGAAGAAGCTGTCGTAGCTGTCCATGAACATCTCGAACACGACCGGACCGCCGATCACGGCCACCGTGCCAGAGCTGACGCCCGCGGCTTCACAGGCGGCTTCGAAGGAGGCGCCCGCCGGATTCCAAAGGGTAGAGAGCGGCTTCTCCGGATCCGGCGCCAGCCCCGCGACCTTGCGGGTCACGACGATGCGCCGGCGCTTCGGCGAGTTCGGCTGGTCCTCATAGGAGTTGCGGCCATGGACGATCAGATCGGCGCCATCGAGGGCCTGGGAAAAGAATGCGGCGTCGCCGGGGAATTTCAGGGCGGGCGGCATCGCATTGTGCGCGTCGGCCAACATCCCGTCGGCCGACACGATCACGTAACCTTCGATACGAAGCTTGGTCACTGACGAAAGGAATCCTGTCTCATTCGGACACTGTCGTCACAACGCTCGAGACCGGCCTTTGGCTCACCGTCGGCAGCTTCGCGACCTTGCCGAGCTGCTCGTCATATTGCGGCAGCGACTGCACCGGCGCCTTGGCGCGCATCGCGACCACCTTGTAGCCGCCGGCCTTCAGGCGGCGCAGCATCTCGGGCAGGGCCTCGGCGGTATGCTTGTGGAAGTCGTGCATCAGGATGATGCCCTTGCCGAGCTTGTCGAGCTTCTTGAAGGTGACGTCGAGCACCGCCTGCGCATTGCGCGCCTTGAAGTCGAACGAGTCGAGATCGCAGGAGAAGATTCCGATGTTGCGGGTGCCGAGATAGGTCACCATCTCCGGCGGGTGCTGCAGGGCCGGGAAGCGGAAGAACGGCGCCGGCGAGTTGCCGCCGAGCGCCCACTTCACGGCGCTGATGCCGAGCTCGATCTCTTCCTTGCGCTGATCCTCGGTCAGCTTCTTGTTGGTCAGCGCCGCATGCGACCAGGTGTGCGTGCCGACCGTATGGCCGGCATTGTAGACTTGCTTCAGGATCTCCGGATAATAGGTCGCATGCTTGCCGATGATGAAGAAGATGCCGGTGGTGCACTGGTCGGCAAGCGCCTTGAGCACGCTGGGCGTGTTCTCCGGCCACGGGCCGTCGTCGAAGGTCAGCACGACCTCGTGATCCTTCAGGAAGTCAAGGTCCTTGAAGTGCTCGAAGCCGAAGCCTGGACCGCCGGTCGTGTCGATTTCGACGGTGCGGCCGACGCCGAGCGCCTCGGGGTTCATGCAGGGCGCGCGCGGCGGCTGGGTCTGCACCGCAGCGGCCGGAGCGGGTACGGGTGCGGCAGCAGCCGGGGTCGGTGCCGCCGCCGTGCGCTGCGCCTGCGACCACGCCACGCCAGACGTCAACAGCGAAGCCGCCAAAGAGCTCGCGAACACCAATCCTGCTGCAATCCGCATCGTGTTTCCTCGGGGTTGTTGCAACGGGAGCGCCAGTGCCGAGAGTCGCTCCGTCATCCGGCCGGGATATTAGCCCAGCAGCCGGAGTGGCGCCAAAAGGAAACGAGGCAAAAACACGGGGGAAGTTGCCGGCTTCCGCCGCATTCCTGCCGAGTGTTGCTCAGCCGTTCGCCAGCAGCCGGGCGACCGCGGTCTTGACCCGCGTCTCCGTCGGCTCGACCGAGGAGGCGAACACGTCGGCGATGTAGCCGTCACGGCCGATCAGATATTTGTGAAAGTTCCAGCGCGGCGTCTCTTTGGGCCGCGCCTCGGCGGCCCAGCGGTAGAACGGGTGGGCGTTGGAACCGGTGACCACCGCCTTGGCGGTCATCGGGAAGGTCACGCCATAGTCCTTGTTGGCCAGCTCGGCGATGTCGCCGGCGATTCCGGGCTCCTGGTTGAAGTCGTTGGACGGCACGGCAATGATCGTCAGCCCGCGCTCATGGAACTCGCTCCACAGCTTCTGGAGGCCGGTGTATTGCGGGGTGTAGCCGCACTGCGAGGCCGTGTTGACGACCAGCACCGGCTTGCCGGCGAAATCGGCGAGCCGAATCGGCTCACCGGCCAGCGCCGGGAAGGAGAAGCGGTAGGCGGTCATCTTGGTCACCGCATTGTCGGCATGAGCCGCCTGCGACGTGAGCGCCGCGCCCGACAACGAGGCGCCGATGCCGAGAACAACCATCCTGCGATTGATCATGTGAATCTCCCTGAGCAGAGCCAGCCCCGTCAGCATGAATGTGCCCGCGCTCGACCTGCCGATGCGTGAACGGCTTCGGCGTTGCGCTGGATCAGACTGCGTTGCGGCACGGGATACCCTTGCCGTAGGGCGGAAAGAGGGACGGCGTCGGTCTTCAGCGCAGCGAAAGGATGAAGTCCGTGCCCTCGCCGGTTTCGCCCTGGTTGATGCCTTGATCGGAGACGATCAGCGAACTTCCGGTTGACAGGGCTTCGCCGAGCCACGCCATCACGTCGGCGGGAATGGTGATGCGATCGAGCGCCTCGGCTGCGCTGCTCAGCTGAACGACCTGTTTCAGCTCGGCATCGGCGCCCGCGGACTTCTTGCCGCGCCGGACCGCCTTGGCGGCGCCATCGGTCGCCGCGGTGCTTCGCGCCGAGGAGGGCAGCGAGACGACCGACCAGCGCATCGTCGCCGGATCGGCCTTGTCAGCCGTCGCGGTGAACACGTGGGTGCCGAGCGGCTTGTCGCCCGGTGCGATGGTGACCGGGGTGTTGAACACCGGAGCGAAGTTCTGCCGCACGTACAGCTTCGAATCCTTGCGGCTGATGAAGATCGCGATCTGGCTGTTGCGCTTCAATTCGGGCTTGGGCGCAATCGGCTTGTCCGGCGCGGCAACACGCGACTGATCCTTGGCGAGATCGTTGGGATCGACCGCCTTCGCCGGTGCCTCTGCCGCCGGTGTGGACGGCGACGCAGGCTGGTCCGCGATCGGGGCGTCGGCGGGCTTGGACTCTACCGACTTGGACTCAGCCGGCTTAGACTCGGCAGGCTGGAGTTCGGTCGAACCGGTGGCTTCGGCATTCGATGCCTCAGCCGGCTTCTCGACAGCCGGAGCGGCCACCTGCGCAGCATTCGTTGGCTCGTTCGCCGGAGCGACGTCGCCGGGGGCAGACTTGGCCTCAGCGTCGGCGGTCGCAGGCCCAATCTTGGTCTCGGCGACACTGGGCTTCAGATCGGCAGTATCGCTTTGAACCTCCACCGGTGGCGAGCGCGATGGTTCGACGCTTGGGGAAGCATCCGAGACCATCGGTGGGAGTCCGTTGGCGTTGGCGGCGTCGGCGGTCTGCACCTGGCGCGACGCGGCGGGCGATCCTTCGCCGGAGCGCGGGCTCTCGGCATGACCGATCGTGGCGCGCAGATCCGCCGTCGCGACTGTGATCGCGGTGGTGACGGCGGCGCCCTTGTCCGACTTGATCGCCGCCGGCGCAGTCGCATCGGGTTGCACCGATGCGCTCGGCTGCGGCGCCTTCAGTGCAGCGAGCATGGGATGCGAGAAGCTCGCAGGAGCCACCTCGTTCGGCGTGACCAGGACTCGGGATCCCATCCGCGTCCAGCCATAGAAGCGGGTTGCAAAGCTTGGCGGCATGCGGATGCAGCCATGCGAGGCCGGGTAGCCGGGCAGTACGCCCGCATGGAGCGCGACGCCCGACCAGGTGATGCGCTGCATGAACGGCATCGGGGCGCCGCTATAGATGTTGGAGCGATGGAATTTCTGCTTCTGAATGACGCTGAACACGCCCATCGGGGTGGAATGTCCCTTCATGCCGGTCGAGACCGGCGCTTCCGCGAACAGACCGTTTGCGTCGTAGACCTTGAGCTGCTGCTTGTTGATCGACACCGCGATCGTGACCGGCCCTTGCGGCTTGGCAGCCTCCTTCTCGGTCTTCAGCTTGTCGAGGTGGCGCGCCTTGGCCTTGCGCGGCGCGGCCGGGCGTAAGGTCGGAGCAATGGTGACGGGCTGAGAGTCGTTCCAGTAGTAATAAGACGCTGCGTCAGCCTGTGAAGTCGCTGCGAGGGCAAGCGGAACTGAAACGATTGCTGCACAATAGAACCGCCCCCTGGCGGCCGCACGAACGCAGAGCATTCCGGCAAATCCTCAAGAACCATCTGGTCTTTAGTGTCGCAGACGGAGTCTGCGTTCACCAGCTTGGGGCTTCTGCCCTGCGTGATTTCGTTCCAATCGTAGCAGAAAAGCCTCACATCCCGTTAAACGGGTAGTGGAAGGTCACGGGCTGGAGCGCCTTCCTTGCAGGCATTTGTGTCCCTACATGGGCGGTATGCCGAGCATCGGCGGTATAACGGAGACCGACATGTCGTTCAGAGCCACCAAACGGTTTGATCTGTGGCTGAAAACCCTCGCTTGCCTACTGCTTATCGGATTGTCCTCGCCTGTCATCTCAGCATACGCCGCAGACGAGCCGGATCTGATCTTCCGTCGGTCGACCGTGTTCAAATTGCTCAGCCCGAATGACAAGCTCGCGACCTATGGCGTTGATGATCCAGAGGTCGAGGGCGTCGCCTGCCACTTCACGGTGCCGCAGAAGGGCGGATATGCCGGCTGGCTGGGCCTGGCCGAGGAGGTCTCCGACATCTCGCTCGCATGCCGGCAGATCGGCCCGATCAGGTTCAAGCGCAAGCTCGAACAGGCCGACGACATGTTCCGGCAGCGGCGGTCGCTGTTCTTCAAGAAGATGCAGATCGTTCGCGGCTGCGACGCCAAGCGCAACGTGCTGGTCTACATGGTCTACTCGGACAGGCTGATCGAGGGCTCGCCGAAGAACTCGACCTCCTCCGTCCCGATCATGCCTTGGGGCAAAGCCGATGACGGCGCAGTCCAGAAGTGCGGTGATTTCATTCAATGAGGGACGTGCCAAGAGATCGGCTGCCGAAAGCCTGGCTGGGCGGTTGCTGCTTGGCAGGATCGTGGCAGCCGATCAGCCGCACCAGGCTCTGCAGCGTCGAGCCGGCGTAGCTCTCGGTTCGCTGCTGCGCCATCGGCGTAAGCCAGGGAGCTGCGGCGAGACACTTTCGGCTTGGGTATGGGCAAGCGCTCGTCCATGGTGACCCTGAGGGGCAACTTCGTCCCCCAGCGCGCCGCGCTGCCGGATCGCTGTGGTGGCCTGGGAGGTTCTCCCTGGCGGCCACGGTTAACGCAAGGTCGTTAAGAAGCTCTCCATCGGGAGATTGACGATTGCCCCGGATGGCGCTGGCGCAGCGAAAGCAGGTGGTGCTTAGATCACTCTCGGTTTGATTGTACTTTGTGTCGTCGGGTGGGTCGCGATGAAACGAAGCGGAGGGGCCATGAAACCATTTTGTGCCCGTGCCGCAGGCCGCTTGAAACCTGAAGCGGGTAAGAAACCATCAGCGACATGCGAATCCTGTCGTTCCGGCCCGCGTGGATGACATGACGAAAAACAAGCACCAGCGGTCCACCATGCGTTTTCGGCTGGGCGCTGCGGCGCTTGCCGTGCTGGTGTGCCTCTTCTGGCCCTGCGTCGAGGCGCGGACGACGACCCGATTGCCAGATCTGCGCGGCGAGTTCGTCCGGCAGTGTGCGCCTCATATGCTCGACCGGTGGACGCATCCTGAAGCTGTCTGCTCCTGCCTGCATGATCATGCGGCCGCGATGGTGGAGGATGCCGACTTGCGCGAGGCGCTGCTGCGCGGGATCAGCGAGACCGGCGTGCCGACCATCGAGATCGATTGGGTGCCCGCACCGAAGCGAGCGGAGATCGGCCCCACGTTCACCAAGATCGCGAAACCCGCGCTGTAGTGCATGTTCGATCCGGCCAACTGATCAGCCGCCGGGCCTGATGTCGATCAGCATCGATCGTCCGGCGGTGCTCGTTGTCAGTCCAGGCCGTATTGCGACATCAGGGACTGCACGTCCGGCCGGCGCATGATGCGCGAGATCCGGGTACTGATGGCATCCTCGTCGCTGTGTCTTGACGATCTTGCAGCAGGCTTGGGTGCAGGACGGGCCGCTGCCGCGCCGGCACGGGTTGGCTGATGCCGTACAGGAGCAGGCTTTTCGGCGGACGACGAAGCGGCCGGTTGCGCCCCCGTGGCCTGTGTGGCCGCCGCGGCCGGGAGGCCGGACCGGGGCCGCGCGGCAACAGGAGCGATCGCGGGGACCAGCACCGGTGAAGCTGCGGCCGTGACGGGCGGAGTCGGGGCTGGTGCCATCGGGCCTGCTTCGGTGGTGGCGGCCGCGGGCGGTGTCGCGAGCGCTGCATTCGACGTCTTGGCAGCTTCAGCAACGGGCGCGGCGGCCGTGAGCGAGTTGGTACGCGTCTGCGACGAGGCTGCCCCAGGCGCCGGGACGGGCGCAGCCAGTGCGGTGAGCGCCGGGGCTGGCGGCGAGATCGGCGCCGGCGGCTCGATGACCGGAAGCGGGGCGGCGATGGCGGCATTGCCTGCGGAGGCGGCCTCGCTGGTGATCTTTTCGCTGCGGTCCAACTCGGGCTTCCTGATATCGCTGGGGACATTGAGGGCCTGGGTTTGCGCGTGAGCCAGCATCTGCCGCGCGGTCATCGGCGTCTCCGCCGAAGCCGAGATCGGCAGCAGGACGGCGGTCGCGAAGGCCAGCTGCAGGGTCCTCGTTGACGATGTGAACTTGATCATGACCGGCTCCTTGCGATGTGCGATCTGCACTGGGTTCGTTCAGGCCGCTGCGCTGGCGGTCGCCCGGTCGTGGGCGATGACGACACGCTGGCCGCGCATCTTGGCGATCACCTCGTCGCGCGGGCCGAATGCCAGCGTCTTGCCGAAGGCCATCACCATGATGCGGTCAACATGCGCCAACAGCTGCGGACGGTGAGTGACGACGATCACGGTGCGACCGGCGGTCTTCGCCTGGGCCAGGGCGTGCGCCAGCGCCCGCTCGCCGTCCTCGTCGAGGTTCGAGTTCGGCTCGTCGAGGATCAAGAGCCGCGGATTGCCGTAGAGCGCGCGGGCGAGGCCGACACGCTGCCGCATGCCGCCGGACAATGCCACGCCGCCTTCGCCGATCGGCGTGTCGTAGCCGTTGGGCAGGCGCAGGATGACCTCATGCGCGCCGGCGGCCTTGGCGGCAGCGACAACGGCTGCTTCGTCGACCTTCGCAAGCCGGGCGATGTTGTCGGCGACGGTGCCTGAGAACAGCTCGATGTCCTGCGGCAGGTAGCCGATGTGCTTGCCAAGCCGGTTTGGGTCCCATTGGCTGTAGGCGGCGCCGTCGATGCGGATCACGCCTTCGCGCAGCGGCCAGACCCCGGCCATGGCGCGCGCCATGCTCGACTTGCCGCTGGCGGAGGCGCCGACGATAGCGAGGCTCTCGCCGGCCTTGAGCGAAAAGCTGACGCCCTTGACCGAGGGGCGGCCGGCCGCCGGCGGCCACACCACGGCGTTCTCGACGTCGATGTCGCCGCGCGGCGTCGGCAGCGCCGTCGGCGCAGCCGTGACTGGCAGGGCCTGGAACAGCTCCTCCAGCCGGCGATAGGCGGAGCGGAATGCGATGATGCGCTTCCACTGCCCGACGACCTGCTCGACCGGCGCCAGCGCGCGGCCCATGATGATCGACGTAGCCATCATCGCGCCGGGCGAGATCTGCTGCTCGATCGCGAGCCAGGCGCCGATGCACAGCAGCGAGGTCTGCACCGCCATGCGCGCGAACTTGGTCACGGAATGCATCGCCGCGCCCCGCTCGACGAGGGTGCTGTGGGCATCGACCATCGCCGACTGCCGGCAACTCCAGCGGTCCATGACGATGTCGCCCATGCCGAGGCCGCGCACGACCTCGCCATTGCGCAGCGCCGCCGCGACGAAGCGCGAGGCCTCGTTGGCCAGCGCGTTGGTGCGCTCGACGCTGGCGCGGGTGTAGAATTCGGTGAGCAGCGCCAGCGAGAACAGCACCGTCGCGCCGAGCAAAGAGAGGATTCCGAGATAGGCGTGCTGCAGAAAGCACAGCGCGACGAACACCGGCGTCCACGGCAGATCGCAGGCGATGGCGGCGGTGCCGCTGGAGATGCAGTCGCGGATGGTCTCGGCGTCACGGATGATCTGCTGGCCGAAGCGATGCCGCGGCGACAGCTCCGCCTTCATCATCGTCTCGAACAGCGGGTGGCGCAGCGTGCCTTCGAACTGCACGCCGGCACGGGCCAGAACGCCGGAACGGGCGAATTCGAGGACGCCATACAGCACGAGGAAAACACCGACGATGAGCGTCAGCATCACCAGCGTGCCGAGATTGCGGCTGGTGAGCACGCGGTCATAGACCTGCATGGAGTAGAGTGGCGAGGCGAGCATGCTCGCATTGATGAAGAGGCTGAGCACGAAGGTCGCGGTGAGCGCGGGAAAGCACGCGCGGAGCGCGGTTCCCAGCGGGCTTCGGGTGGTGCTCGTCATGTCGGATCCCCTTGCGATGGTGCTGGGGAGCTTGGCCTGGGCGCCCGTCGTCGACCGTGACTGACCTCACATAGCTCGAGGCGGATCTGCCGGCGCTTGAGTTCGCCGGTTGCAGCCGCTACCGGATGGATCAGCCGTGCCCAGATTTCGCACTTGCCTGAATCACAGTGACCTCATGCCTGCCGTAACCTCCCAGAACATCCGGCTCGTGTCGGGCCTCGTCCTGTTTGCCTTCGCTGCGACGCATTTTCTCAACCATGCGGTTGGTCTGTTCAGCCTCGAGGCGATGGACGAGGTGCAGGAATGGCGATTGGTCGTCACCCGATCGTGGCCGGGAATGATCGTGCTGGCGGCGGCGCTGCTCGCCCATGCCGTGCTTGCGTTCACCAAGACGGTTCAGCGCGGCACGTGGCGGCTGTCCTCGTGGGAGCTTGTTCAGATCGCCACCGGATTTGCGATCCCACTGCTGTTGCTGCCGCATGTCATCGAGACCCATATCGCGCATGCGCTGTTCGGCGTTCAGGACGGCTACCTTTATGCGCTGGCGTTGTTGTGGCCCAAGGCGGCCTGGATTCAGACCGCGCTGCTGCTGCTGGTCTGGATCCACGGCTGCATCGGCCTGCATCATTGGCTGAAATTCCGGAGCTGGTACCGCCTCGTGCAGCCGCTGCTGGTTGTCCTCGCCGTCGCGGTGCCGATGGCGGCGCTGATGGGCTTCGTGGTGTCCGGACGCTCCGTCGCCGGCTTGCTCGGCAATCCCGGCATGGCCGAGCAGATGCGCCAGGTCACCCATTGGCCGAGCGAAATCGACAGGAAGTGGATCGGCCTGCTGCAGGTCTCGGCGCAGATCGCGATCGTCGCGCTGCTCGTTGCCGGCGTGACGATCATCGTATTCCGTCACGTCGCGTCGCTCGCGGCACCGAAGATTGCCATTGCTTTCACGGGGAGCGCGACGGTGCAGGCTGCGGTCGGTCCGACGCTGCTGGACATCATCAGCGGCAACGGACTGTCGCACCGATCCGAATGCGGCGGTCGTGCCCGCTGCGGGCTTTGCCGTGTCCGGGTCGATGAAGGTGCGGAGACGCTGGCGCCGCCCGGCCACGCGGAGCGTGCCATGCTCGCCGAATTGGCGGCACCGGTGAATGTGCGCCTGGCCTGCCAGATCCGCCCTGGGGCGCCGCTGACGATCACGCGTCTCGTCGGCGGCCAACGAGAGGAGAGGGTGCCCGCCGTCGACGGCCTCCAGACTGAGCGCCGCGCGGTGTGTCTGGTTCATGTTCGGGTCCGCGCGGTGGCGACCATCGCGCGCGACCGGTTGCCCTCCGACCTCGGCTTCATGATGAACGAGATCTTCGGCGCCATTGGCGGAGCCATCGAAGCCCGGTCCGGGCGCATCGATCGTTTCCTCGGCGACGGCGTGCTCGCCGTCTTCGGCGAGGAGCAGGGAGCAGAACAAGGCTGCCGCGATGCGCTGCAGGCGATCGGCGCCATGGACGTGGTCATGGACCGCGTCAACGAAAAGATCGCCGCGGAGATCGGTCGGCCCGTGGAGCTGGCGATTGGTGCTCACCTTGGCGACATCGTTGTCGGGCAACTGACCCTTGGACGCACCTCGCAGGTGGCTGTGCTCGGACTTGGGACGGAGTGGCCGGCGCTTCTGGCTGATTTGGCGGAGACCAGAGGCTGGCAGCTCGCAATGTCCGGGGGCGTGGCGACAGCTGCCGGCCTTGTTGATCTGGATGGAGCGATGCGTGAGAGGCTTGCCGATCCGGAACAGGGTCGGGAGCTGGACGCCATCGGCGTGCGGCGTGCCCGCGACCTTGCAGTCGTCGCGGGCACGCCACCAGCGCCGTCGGCATAGGTGCTCTCGGCTCATTTCTCGCGGAACGTCTTGGCGAGCGTGTTGAGCAGCGGGCCGACCAGATATTCGAGCACGGTGCGCTCTCCCGTGGAGATGATGACGTCGGCCTGCATGCCCGGCAGGATCTTCTCGGCGATCTCGGGCGGGATGGTCGAATAGTCGATCACCACGCGCGCCGAATAGTAGCTCTGTTTGCTCGCCTCGTCGGACATCGCGTCCGCCGAGACGCTCGAGACCTTGCCGAAGATCGTCGGCGTGGTGCGCGAGGAGAAATTGGAGAAGCGCACCTCGGCCCTCTGGCCGATCGCGACGCTCTCGATGTCGCGCGGCGAGACGTGCGCCATCACGTCGACGCCTTCGCCGACCGGAACGATCTCGGCGAGCGTATCGCCGGGCTTCACGACGGCGCCGACGGTGTGGACTTTCATGTTCATGACGATGCCGTCGCGCTCGGCGCGGATGTCGACCCGGCGCAGCACGTCCTCGGCGATGACCAGCTTCTCGCGCAGGTCCGACAGCTTGGCCCGGGTGCCGTCGAGCTGCTGACCGACCTCGGTCAGATATTTCTGCAGCGTCTGATCGATCTGCAGGCGCGTCTGTGCCGCCGTCTGCGTCAGCCGCGCGACGTCGGCCTGCGCCTGGCCGAGGTCGCCTTCGACGCGGGCGCGCTCGCGTTCCAGCTCGAGGAACTTGTTGCGCGGATAGTAGCCTGCGGCGACCGCCGGGCGCACGTTGTTCATCTGCGTCTCGAAGCTCGCGATCTGCGCGGAGAGTGCGGCGCGCTGGCGGTCGCGGCCGGCGAGCTCCTGCTGCTGCTGGGCGATCTGCGAGTTGAGGATGTTGATCTGGCTGATCAGGCCATTGCGACGCTCGACGAACAACCGCTGCTGGTCGGCGATGGCAAGCGCCGCCTCCGGCACGTTCTGGCGGTTGAGCAGCGCGTCGGGAAATGTGACCATCCGCGCATTGCCGCGCTCGGCGAGCAGGCGCGCCTCCTCGGCCAGCGCCGCGTCCATCTGCTTGCGCAGGAGGTCGGTGTTGGCCTGGGCCTCCGTCGGCTGCAGCCGAAACAGCAGGTCGCCGCGATGCACGGCGTGAGTTTCCTTGGCCAGAATCTCCCTGATGATTCCGCCCTCACGGTGCTGAACCACCTTGTGATCGCCGGAGACGGACACGGTGCCCGGTGCGATCGCCGCACGATCGAGCGGCGCATAGGCCGCCCACACGCCGAAGCCGCCGAACACCAGCGCAATCGACAGATAGCCGAGCAGGGCGTAGCGGCTGAAATCGGCCTTGACCGGCTGCGGCCGGTCGGCCGCTTCGAAGAAGCCGTGATCCTGCACCGCTGACATCGACATGCTGCGTCCCCGAGATTGTCCGTGGGGCAGGAGCATCGTCGATGCACAGATTCAGGACTGTGCGGAAGGTCACGTGCCGGAGGCCGGCTACGTATGACGGCCCAATCGAACGAGATCAGCTACTTCCTTTTCGGCCCGAACCGCGGCACGCATTTCGTGGTGCGGACAATACCGGTTTCGGCCATCTTGGAGCCCAAGACCTCCTTCACCTGGCCGGCGGGGCAGGTGCCGTCATCGACCAGCACCCGCTGGCCGAGCCGGAGATCCGTGATGTCCTGCTCGCGCCCGACATATTGCGCCTGTGCGGGTGCGGCAACCAAGAGCAAGATACCGAGGACGCCGAGAGGGCAGGCTGCGACGTCCGCGAACGCGAAGATTTGAGAACGCATCACTTCCCTTCGATCTTCAGGCCTTTGGGCCCGAGATTGATCTGGACACCCTCGGGCTGCTTCTTGGCCTGATATAAATTGTAGCCGAGCACGATGATCGCCGCGCTGAGAATGCCGAGGAGGAAATAGAGGATATTGCGGTGGTCCGACATGCCAAAATCCAAAGTATGTTACCGTCGTTCGTATGCGCGAATGTACGAGCGGCCTTGCGATTCTGAAAGCAGCGGCGAATCCGGTGCAACTATGCATCAGATTGTGATTTGGTGCGGTCATCGGCAATTGGAACCGCGACAGGCATGATCACCCAGGACACTACGCAGCGCATCGTCGACGCCGTCGATGCCCACTTCGACCGGCAGCTTGCGACCACGAGCGACTTCGTCGCCATCCCCTCGACCCGCGGCGCCGAAGGGCCGTGCCAGGACATGTTCGGCGATCTCCTGCGTGTGCGCGGCTACGAGGTCGACGACTGGCACATCGATCTCGACGATCTGAAGGACATGCGCGGCTACGGCCCGATCGAGCACGACTTCTCGAAGGCGCGCAGCGTGGTTGGAACCTACCGGCCGGCCACGTCGGCCGGGCGATCGCTGATCTTGCAGGGGCATTGCGACGTGGTACCCGCCGGCCCGCTCGAGATGTGGGAGACGCCGCCGTTCTCGCCGGTGATCCGCGACGGACGAATGTATGGCCGCGGCGCCTGCGACATGAAGTCCGGGACGATCGGCGCACTCTATGCGCTCGATGCCATCAAGGCGGCCGGCTTCAAGCCGACGGCGCGCATTCATGTCCAGTCCGTGATCGAGGAGGAGAGCACCGGCGTCGGCGCACTGTCGACCTTGCAGCGCGGCTACCGCGCGGATGCCTGCTTCATCCCCGAGCCGACCAGCGGCAAGATGGTGCGCTCTCAGGTTGGCGTGATCTGGTTCCGCCTCAAGGTGCGCGGCTTTCCCGCGCATGTGTTCGAAGCCGGCGTCGGCGCCAATGCGATCCAGGCGAGCTATCATCTGATCCATGCGCTGGAGAAGCTCGAAGCGGACTGGAACGAGCGCGCCAAGAGCGACCATCATTTCAAGACGCTCAATCATCCGATCAACTTCAATCCGGGCATCATCAAAGGCGGCGACTGGGCCTCGAGCGTGCCGGCCTGGTGCGACGTCGATTGCCGCATCGCCATCCTGCCGGGCTGGTCGGTCAAGGACTGCCAGGACGAGATTCTCGCCTGCGTCGCCGCGGCTTCGCGCGATCACCGCTTCCTCTCCAACAATCCGCCGGTGGTCGAGTGGTCCGGATTCCTGTCCGAAGGATACGAGTTGACCAATTCGGCTGAGCCGGAGGCGGCGTTCGGCAAGGCCTTCACCGCCGTCTACGGCGGGGAGGTGCAGGACCTCGTCTTCACGGCGCTCACGGATACCCGCTTCTACGGGCTCAACTACAACATCCCCAGCCTCTGCTTCGGCGCGACCGGCGCGGCGATGCACGGCTTCAACGAATATGTCGATCTCGACTCGCTACGCCAGGCGACCAAGACCATGGCCTTGTTCATCGCCGAGTGGTGTGGAGTCGAGAAGGCGTGAGCGCAAGGCCGTCGCGGCAATGACCTCGGAGGTCATTGCCGCGCGGTCTGGGCTTGGCGCATCCAGGGTGCGGTGAAGGCACGGGGAGACGTGTCGTCCGTGCGCAAGGAGAGGAACGGTATGACGCCGCTGGACAAGATCAATGCGCTGAAGATGCCGTTCGCGGACTTGAAGGGCGTCACCTTCACCGAGGCCAGCGCCGATCGCGTTGTGGCGCAGATGCAGGTTCGGCCGGATCTCTGCACCCTGCATCACACCATCCATGGCGGCGCCATCATGGCGCTGGCGGACTCGGTCGGCGCAGCCGCAACCGTGATCAACCTTCCCAAGGAAGCCAAGGGCACCACGACGATCGAGAGCAAGACCAACTTCATCGGCGGCGCCAAGGAGGGGACCGTGGTGACCGCAACCGCCACGCCCGTGCACCGCGGCCGCCGCACTCAGGTATGGCAGACGCGGGTGGAGACCGAGGACGGGCGCCTGGTCGCGATCGTGACCCAGACTCAGCTCGTGCTGTGATGATTCGTACACAAACGAATTGTTAACTCACGCGATCCTTGCATGGCCGCATGTTCTCTCCGTAGAGCGCGGGGCTTGCAATGAATGTTGCGATGCACAATATAGCTTCTGTCTAGGGAAAGACGTCTGTGTGCGAGGGCTCTCGAGAGGAGTCTCAGGCAGTGTCACAGGTAGATACTTTTCGTCCCCGGCCGGGCTTCGGCTATGTGCGGACGCTCAGCCAGCACGAAGAACTGCCGTTGCTGCGCGATCATCTGTTGCGGCTCGATGCGGAAAGCCGGCACGATCGATTCAACGGCTTCCTCGATGACAGTTTCATCGAACGCTATGCCGCCCGCTGTGCGGCCGATGGCACGATCGTCGTCGCCTACATGGAAAACGGCATGGTGCGCGGCGCCGCCGAGTTGCATCCGCCGGAGCAGTCCGAGGACGGGCTTCCGGAGATTGCGTTCAGCGTGGAGGCTTGCGTGCGCCGCCGCGGGGTCGGCAGCCTGCTGTTCCAGCGCGTGATCTCGGAGGCGCGGTGGAAGGGCTATCGCAAGCTTCGTGTCACGACCGGATCGCAGAACCATGCGATGCGGGCGCTCGCGGCCAAATTCGGCGCGCATCTGGCGTTCCGTCACGGCGAATCGACCGGCACGATCGATCTGAGCGAGCAGCCTCAGGATCAACTGGCGAAGCTCGTGATCGATGCGCCGATCGCGGCCGCGCGTGCGTTCTTCACCCTCAACCGGGCCTGCTGGAAGCTCGTGACCCGGATGTACGGCGACAAGCGCGCGGCCTGAGCCGAGCCGTTGCTGCGATGACAAAGGCGCGACAGCGATCACCGCTGCCGCGCCTTTTCGTTTGATTGCATTGGCCGATGCGCCCCGGAAGGCGTTCAGGTGCCGGTGCGCTTGTCGAAATTGAAGCGGCGCACGGTGCGGCGCTCGACCACGACGGCACGCTGCTGCGTGCCTTGGTCGGCCGTGATGACGCGCGTGTTGGTGCGCGCGGCAACGCGGACTGCCTTCTTCACCTCGGGCAGCACCTGCTCGAGCGGCAGACCCATCAGCGCCGACGCGATCTCGGCCTGGGCCTGCACGTCGTCGGTAATGCCTGACGCGGCGAAGATCGCTTCCTCCAGAGTCGGGGGATCACGCCTGACGCGACGCGGACCGTACTTGGTGTTCCAATCTTCGCTCATGGGGGCCTCGTGAATCGTCCGGGATACCTAGAAGCAGGATTGTTGCATTGCAATATATATTCCGCGGGGCAGCCCAGCTATGCGTTCACCATGTCGCGATTGGGCAACGGTACCTGCGTCATGTGGATATCCTGGGGCCAGCGGCGCAAGGCCGCGAGGCCGGCTTTTGTGAGGACATAGACACCGCGCTCGGCGCGGTCGAACCAGCCGTAGACGTTACGCTGCAGAATCTTCGGCGCATCCGGAATCTCCGCGCGGAGGTCGCGGACGCGCTTCGGCCCGCCCGAGAGCGCCGAGGCGCAGGCCAGCGCCTGCTGCCGATAGGCCGTCATGATGGGAGCCCGGGTCGAGCCGCCAGCGACGGGGTCGCCCTTGCGCCGCTGATGCTCGATCACGAGACGCGAACGCTTCTTGGGGTTCTTGCGCGGCGCGGTGGTAGGCGGCCGCACCAGCACTTCGATGTCTCCGGCTGAGGTCACGGCCAGCATGCCGAAGCCGAGCCGGCGGCACAGATTGCGGTAGCGGGAGTCGCTTTCACGACCCTTGCCACGTGCTGACAGATTTGCTGCGACCCAGACCTCATCGCAGGCCCCAGCCCGATCGACCGCCTGCAGCAGCAGTTCCAGGTTGAAGACCTGCTTCAGCTCGCAGACGACGACCACCGGCGGGTCGTCGCCCTTGAGCGCCACCACGTCGCAACCGCCGATTTCCCCCTTGACCGAGAAGCCAAGGTTTTCGAGGAAGCGTTTGACGGGAAGGTAGAGCGCGGTTTCCAAGGGGCCGTCCGATGTGTGCGACTCAGAGCGCGCGCGAGTCTAGCCCGCCGAGTCCGGTGATGTCAGCGCCAAGTCGGGGTGACCGGCTGGCTTCGCTACACCCGGCCGACAACCGGTATCAGTGCGCCGGTCACGCCGCTCGCGGCGTCGCTAGCGAGAAACAGAATGACCTCCGCGAGTTCCTGCGGCGTCACCCATTTGTCGAAATCGGCCTTGGGCATGCTGGCGCGGTTGGCCGGCGTATCGATCGTCGACGGCAAAACGGCGTTGACGGTGATCTTGCCCTTCCATTCTGCCGCGAGCGCTTCCGTCAGGCGATGCACGCCCGATTTGGACGCAGCATAGGGGCCCATGCCGGCACCGGCCTGGAGCGCGCCCATGGCGCCGATGTTGACGATGCGGCCCGTGCTGGAGCGGACGAGATGCGGGATCGCCGCGCGCGAGGCGTGCAGCGCGGTCATCAGGTTTCGCGCATGCATCGTCTCCCAGACGGAATCGTCGCCGTCGGCCGTGGTCTCGAACGCGAACGCGCCGGCGATGTTGATCAGCGCATCCAGAGTGCCGAAGTGGGCGGCGACGGAGTCGATCGCGACCTTTGCCTGCTCGGGGTCGGAGAGGTCGACACCTCCGAGCTCAATGCGGTCGTCACTCGCCGGGATTTCGGCCTGGGCATGATCGATCCCGGCCACATGCGCGCCCCGTGCGAGCGCGAGATCGGCCACGCTGCGTCCGAGCGCCCCTTGCGCACCCGTAATGACAATCACTGCTCCGTTCATTCCGTCCCTGGTCTCCGTTGACGCGCCCCACAGCGCCGCTTGTTATACTATGGCCCTGCCGATGAGTTGCAATGGCCGGACGGCCGGGGCATGCAATTGCAATCAGAAAGCGTGGTTCGTCAGAGGTGACCATGACGGCGACAGACTCTCTCGAATTTCCCGACGTCGCCACCGGTTTTGTCCGTCCGATCAGACAGTTCAGGCAGAGTCTGGATGCGCAGCGCAAGACCCGGATCGTGGCGCTTGGCTCATCGTCCACCGCCGGCACCAACGGAATTGTCGCTTTCCCGGCCCGGATCGAGCAGGCGCTGCGCAAGACCAATTTCGGCTGCCTGATCGACGTCCTCAATCGGGGTGTGGGCGGACAGGAATCCCCGGAGGAGCTCTCGCGCTTCGAATGCGACGTGATTGCGGAGCAGCCCTCGCTGGTCATCTGGCAGGTCGGCACCAACGCCGCCTACAGGCCCGAGGTCTATAGTCCCGATGAGGTCGAGGCGGCGCTGCGCGTCGGCCTTCGATGGCTGGCGGGGCTGGCCATCGACGCCATCGTGATGGACCTGCAATATACCGCGGCGATCGTGACGGTGCCGAACAGGCTGGCGCGTGCCGAGGACATTCAGCGACGGATCGAGAAGGTCACGTCTGCGGCCAACGTCAATCTCTTCGGGCGCTGGAATTTGATGAAGAGCTGGCATGAGGCTGGCCAGATTCCGTTGTCGGCGCTCGACGACGGGCACGGTGACCGCTTGCATGTGAGCGAGGCCGCCACCGCGAAGATCAGCGACGTTTTGGCCAGCGCCATCATGACGGTGCCGGTCGTGCCGGCCTGATCGATAAAATTAGCCGGACTTTCGTAAGTGGATTGCCAGCGCGGGCCGCTAGCCTGTCGCTATGCCGCTTGAGGGGCGTTGGAGCTTTGACATGATGAGACATCTGCCGGACCACGGTTTGCCGCTGGTGCAACTGAAGGAGCAGCGGCGGGATCTGGTGGTCGCCTTGCAGAACCGTGCAGGTCCGGTGACGGGCTGGGAATTGATGCAGATCGCGGCGGTTCAACAGGCGATTTCGGCATTCGAGGAGGTGATTGCCGATCTCGACGCGATGGAAGCCGCCGAGACAGCCGATATCGAAGCGGCCTGATCGGGCTCAAGCGTATTCGCGCCGCCCTGGCTCACAGCGTGAGATAGCGCGCCTGTAACGTCTTTCGTGCTGCGCCGTCGATGCCGAGACCGTCGCGCAGGTAGGCGTCGACGTCGCCGAAATCATCACGCATGGCGTCGAACGCAGCGGCGAGGAACGAGGCCTGGACCGTCCCGATCGCCTGGACCACATCAGCGGGAAGATCCGCGTGAGCTGCAGTCTCGCGACGATAGAGCTGGTTCGTGAGCAGGTAGTCTTCCAGGATCACGTCATCCGGAACGTCGAGCGCGTGCAGGACCAGTGCACAGGCGACACCGGTGCGATCCTTGCCGGCCGTGCAATGGATCACCAACGGCGCATTCCCGTTGAGAACATGTTCGAACAGCGCGCGGAAGCGCGGCGTGTAGCTGCGGATGTAGTTGCGGTAGGACTCGCGCATCAGCTCCAAGGCATGGTCGGTCGTGAGCTGCCCTCGCGCCGCCAGGGCCCGCAGCGCCGGCACGACGCTCGGCTCGATCGGCACGGAATGCACGGTGATCTCGGCGATCGTGCAAAGGCCGGCCGCGCGCTCGTCGCGACCGCGGAAATCGAACGCTGCGCGAATGCCGAGCTCCCGCAGGACCGCGAGGTCGGGCTCCGTCAACTGACCGAGATGGTTCGACCGAAACAGCTGCCGCCATCGCACGTGCCGGCCATCCCTGCTGGGATATCCGCCGAGATCTCTGAAGTTGCTGGCACCGTGAAGTCCGAGATGGCGGAGCGGATGGGCGGGCATGAACCCATTCTAGGGAATGCGGGCTTGATGTGAAGCGTCGTTTCGCCTGTGCGACGGCAAGGCAGGGGAGACCATGAAGCGGCTCAGGACGGCGGGACGTATGCACCCGCGTCGAACCCGTCGGTGACGGTCAGCAGTAGACATGGTTGACAGCGGGCAAGAAAAAGGGCCGGAACCTTGTCGGTCCGACCCTTCAGCAAAGGCGCGTGAGCGGCACGGTACAGTCGGACATCAGCGGTCCCACGCCGGCTTGGCTTCCTGGATCGCCTCGTCGTGATACCAGCTGCCGCTGTAGATCGTCGGCTGGATCGAGGGCGCGATCGGCCGCGCCGGCGATGCCGCGGATTGGCGAGGCGCAAGACCTGCCCGCCCTCCGCGCGGAAATTGATAGATCCTTGCGGACCCCTCGTGCACGTTAGTGTCCATTCCTCAGTCTCCTTCCATCGGGCCACACGTCATGCTGCGCCCGACTCGTTCTCTTGTGGTTAGCGGTCTCGATATCGGCTCTGCCCGGAGGGAATGCAACATGACCAAAATCAAATCACATGTTGCGCGTTTTGCGGGCATTTCTGTCTTTGCTTCCTCCGCAGCAACGTGCAGCTGACCAACACTTGGGCTGGACCAAAGGTTGCGGAAAGAGGCTCAGGTCTTTTCAAAAATGTCCCGGACTTGCTGAGAGCTTGTTCGGACGTTTTTGCGCATCGCCGCAAATGCCACTGAATCAAGCGGGTTTTGACCAGCTTCTGATTTCCGCCATGCGTTCCGTGCAATCCCGGTCGCGCTGCTTTGCCGCACCCCTGACGTGCAAAAACCAGCGCCAGCTCCGCCCTGATTGGCCTTCGTCCATGCGACGGGACGTCGCGGGACTTGGCACGTTCCATGCTTAAGAGTGCGCTGGCCGATCGTGGCCGGGTAAGCGGGGAGCCTTCGATTGCTGGGCTCCCACCTTTCGATAAGACAGAGAGGCTCAATGACGAAGTACAAGCTCGAGTACATCTGGCTCGACGGCTACAAGCCGGTGCCGAATTTGCGCGGCAAGACACAGATCAAGGAATTTTCCTCGTTTCCGACCCTGGAACAGCTGCCCCTTTGGGGCTTCGACGGCTCGTCGACGATGCAGGCCGAAGGCCATAGCTCCGACTGCGTGTTGAAGCCGGTCGCCGTGTATCCCGACGCCGCCCGCACCAATGGTGTGCTGGTGATGTGCGAAGTGATGATGCCGGACGGCAAGACCCCGCATCCGTCGAACGCCCGCGCCACCATCCTGGACGATCCGGACGCGTGGTTCGGTTTCGAGCAGGAGTACTTCTTCTACAAGGACGGCCGTCCGCTCGGCTTCCCGGAATACGGCTATCCGGCTCCGCAGGGTCCGTATTACACCGGCGTCGGCTTCAAGAACGTCGGCGACGTCGCCCGCAAGATCGTCGAAGAGCATCTCGACCTCTGCCTCGCGGCCGGCATCAACCACGAAGGCATCAACGCCGAGGTGGCGAAGGGCCAGTGGGAATTCCAGGTGTTCGGCAAGGGCTCGCGCACGGCTGCCGACCAGATGTGGATGGCCCGCTACCTCATGCTGCGTCTGACCGAGAAGTACGGCATCGACATCGAGTTCCACTGCAAGCCGCTCGGCGACACCGATTGGAACGGTTCGGGCATGCACTGCAACTTCTCGACCAAGTATATGCGCGAGGTCGGCGGCAAGGAGTACTTCGAGAAGCTGATGGACGCCTTCAAGGAGGCGCGCGCCGACCACATCGCCGTGTATGGTCCGGACAACCACATGCGCCTGACCGGCAAGCACGAGACCGCTTCGATCGACACCTTCAGCTGGGGTGTGGCCGACCGTGGCGCCTCGATCCGCGTGCCGCACTCGTTCGTGAACAACGCCTATAAGGGCTATCTGGAAGACCGCCGTCCGAACTCGCAGGGCGACCCCTACCAGATCGCGTCTCAGGTCCTGAAGACGATCGCGATGGTTCCGACCGGCGCGAAAGCCGCAGCCTAAGACGCCGAACACATTACCCCGGGGCCGGGGCTGACATGATGATCCGCCGGAGCAGCCGCTTCGGCGGATCATTCGTTTGGCGGGCTGGCGTGATCGCGGAGGCGCCGCCTTGATCAATCGCAAGTCCGTCTCCGATCGCAGCGGTATGTCTTTCTGGAAGCGGTTTATGGAAGCGGGGCGTCGAATGAATTATCGCAAGTGGGTTTCAGGCGTTCTGATCGCCTGTTCGGCCATCTCCCTGGCGGCGGCACAGTCGCAGTCCAATGCAGAACAATATCTGCCGCGGCTCGGCGACATCATGAATCTGATCCAAGTCAGGCATGCGAAACTGTGGTTCGCGGGACAGGCCAAGAACTGGGATCTCGCGTCCTATGAGCTCGCGCAACTGAGGCAGAGCCTGACCGACGCCGCGGTGTTCTATTCGGGACTGCCGGTGGACAACGTCACCACGCTGGGCCAGCCGATTCAGTCGATCTCGGACGCCATCGCCGCCAAGGATGGCAAGCGCTTCGCCTCCGCCGTGACCGAGCTGACGTCGGGATGCAACGCCTGCCACGCGACCATGGATCGCGGCTACGTCGCGATCCGCATTCCGACCGACAAGCCGTTCGGCAACCAGGATTTTCGGCCTCAGGGCCGCTGACCGGGATGGGGCGGACAGAGCGGCGGAGGGCGCCTAAATTGCGCCTTCCACCGGCGGCGCGCATCGACTAAGAGCGGCGGCAACCTGTCCATGTCCTGAGACCTCATGATCCGCCTCGATAACGTCAGCAAGCAAGTCGGCCACCAGATTCTCTTCATCGAAGCCTCCGCCGCCCTCCAGCGTGGCGAGAAGATCGGCCTGGTCGGTCCGAACGGGGCCGGCAAGACGACGCTGTTCCGGATGATCTCGGGCCGCGAGCAGCCCGACGAGGGGCAGGTCTCGATCGATCGCGGCGTCTCGATCGGCTATTTCAACCAGGATGTCGGTGAGATGTCCGGCCGCAGTGCCGTGGCTGAGGTCATGGATGGGGCTGGGCCGGTGTCGTCGGTCGCCGCCGAGCTCAAGGAGCTCGAGGCCGCGATGGCCGATCCGGACCGCGCCGACGAGATGGACGACATCATCGCGCGCTATGGCGAGGTGCTGGCGCGGTTCGAGGAGCTGGACGGCTATGCGCTCGACAGCCGGGCCCGCGAGGCACTGGCCGGCCTCGGCTTCTCCGAGGAGATGATGGACAAGGATGTCGGCCTGTTGTCCGGCGGCTGGAAGATGCGCGTCGCTCTGGCGCGCATCCTCCTGATGCGTCCCGACGTGATGCTGCTCGACGAGCCGTCCAACCACCTCGATCTCGAGAGCCTGATCTGGCTGGAGCATTTCCTGAAAGGTTACGAGGGCGCGCTGCTGATGACCTCGCACGACCGCGAATTCATCAACCGCATCATCAACAAGGTGATCGAGATCGACGCCGGCCAGCTCACGACCTATTCCGGCGACTACGATTTCTACGAGCAGCAGCGGGCGCTGAACGAGAAGCAGCAGCAGGCGCAATATGAGCGCCAACAGGCGATGCTCGCCAAGGAGATCAAGTTCATCGAGCGGTTCAAGGCGCGGGCCTCGCATGCGGCGCAGGTGCAGAGCCGGGTCAAGAAGCTCGACAAGATCGAGCGGGTCGAGCCGCCGAAGCGGCGCCAGACCGTCGCGTTCGACTTCCTGCCGGCGCCGCGCTCGGGCGAGGACGTGGTGGCGCTGAAGAAGGTGTCGAAGAGCTATGGCAGCCGCCGCATCTACGACGGGCTGGACTTCATGATCCGGCGCCGCGAGCGCTGGTGCGTGATGGGCGTCAATGGCGCTGGCAAGTCGACCCTGTTGAAGCTCGTCGCGGGTAGCGCGGAGCCCGATGACGGCTCGGTGACGATCGGCGGCAGCGTCAAGATGGGCTACTTCGCGCAGCATGCGATGGACCTGCTCGACGGCGACGAGACGGTGTTCGAGTCGCTCGAGCATTCGTTTCCACAGGCCGGTCAGGGCTCGTTGCGGGCACTGGCGGGCTGCTTCGGATTCTCCGGCGACGACGTCGAGAAAAGATGCCGGGTGCTGTCGGGCGGCGAGAAGGCACGGCTCGTGATGGCCAAGATGCTCTACGATCCGCCGAACTTCCTGGTGCTGGACGAGCCGACCAACCATCTGGACATGGCGACCAAGGAAATGCTGATCGCGGCCCTGTCGAACTTCGAGGGGACCATGCTGTTCGTCTCGCACGATCGTCATTTCCTCGCCGCGCTCTCCAACCGCGTGCTGGAGCTGACGCCCGACGGCCTGCACCAGTATGGCGGCGGCTACACCGAGTATGTCGCGCGCAGCGGCCACGAAGCGCCGGGCCTGCGCGGCTGATCGAGGGCAAGACGGCGGCGATCACGCATTCAGCTCTCCACCATCTCGCCGACGCGGGCGGCCAGCGCCTCGACGTCGAACGGCTTGGTCAGCACCTGCATCCCCGGCGCGAGCTGGCCGCTGCTCAGGATCGCGTTCTCGGCGTAGCCGGTGATGAACAGCACCTTGAGATCCGGCCGCGTCGCGCGCGCCGCATCGGCCAGCTGGCGGCCGTTCATGCCGCCGGGCAGACCGACATCGGTGATCAGGAGATCGATGCGCGCGTCTGATTGCAGCGCCGCAAGGCCGGTCGGTCCGTCCTTGGCTTCGACCACCGCGTAGCCGCACTCGTCGAGCACCTCCATCACCACCATGCGCACCGTCGGCTCGTCGTCGACAACGAGGATGGTCTGGCCGGTGCGGGAAGACGGCGCCGCGCCGCCGCGCGCGGGATCGGCGGCCTCAACGGCGCCGGCATAATGCCGCGGGAAATAGAGACACATCGTGGTGCCCTGACCGAGCTCGGAATAGATCCGCACCTGTCCGCCGGACTGCCGGACGAAGCCGTAGACCATCGATAGGCCGAGGCCGGTGCCCTGGCCGATTGGCTTGGTGGTGAAGAACGGATCGAAGGCGTGCTCGATCACGTCGGGCGTCATGCCGGTGCCGGTATCGGTCACGCACAGCGAGATATATTGGCCGGGCGGCAGGTCGCGCTCACGCGCGGCGCGGTCGTCCAGCCATTTGTTGGCGGTCTCGATCGTGATCCGGCCGCCCTCGGGCATCGCGTCGCGGGCATTGATGCAGAGGTTGAGCAGTGCGCTTTCGAGCTGCGACGAATCGATCAGTGCCGGCCAGAGCCCTCCGGCCGTCACGACCTCGAGCGCGATCTGCGGGCCGACGGTGCGGCGAACCAGCTCCTCCATGCCCATGACGAGCCGGTTGACATCGGTCGGCTTGGGATCGAGCGTCTGCCGGCGCGAGAAGGCGAGCAGGCGATGGGTCAGCGCGGCGGCGCGCTTCGAGGCGCCCTGGGCGGCCGCGACGTAACGGTCCACATCGGCAAAGCGGCCCTGGCGCAGGCGGGTCTGCAGCATCTCGAGCGAGCCCAGGATGCCGGTCAGCAGATTGTTGAAATCATGGGCGATGCCGCCGGTGAGCTGTCCGACGGCTTCCATCTTCTGCGACTGCCGCAACGCCTCCTCGGCCTCGTGCAGCCGGGTCTGTTCGCGCAGCCGGTCGGTGACGTCATAGGCGAACTGATAGGCGCCGATCTGTCGGCCCGCGGCGTCGCGCAGCACCGAGAAGCGCATTTCGTAGAAGCGGCGGTCGCGGCCGGGATCGCCGAATTCCTCGACCGCGACGAACTCCTCGCCAGCCAGCGCGCGGGACCATACCGCGCGAACCGCCGCCCGATGCTCCGGTAGATCCTTGAACAGCTCCAGCATGTCGTCGCCGATCTTGGGCTGGAGGCCGAAGACACGTCCAAACTCCTGCACGGCTGCGCCGTTGATCGCGATCAGGCGGTATTGCATATCGACCACCTGCACGAAGGCGTTGGTGCCTTCGACGATGTCGGCGAGCAGCTTGCGCTCGGCGAGCGCGGCGACCACGCGGGCCTCCAGCGTGTCGTTGATCTCCTGTAGTGCGGCCTCGGCGCGCTTGCGCGCGGTGATGTCCTGGAACAGCACCGCGACCTGTCGACGTTCGGCCGGCTCCACCCGGAACGCCGCGAGCTCGAGATAACGTCCGGTGGCGACCAGCTCGCGCTCGAACCGGATCGGCTCGCCAGTGCGCAGCACGCCGCCATAGAGCTCGACCCAGCCGTCGGCCTCGCCCGGCACCATCTCCCGCACCTTCTGTCCGACCACGTTCGGAATGCCCGCATGCAGCGCGTAGGCCGGGTTGGCCTCGACATGGACGTAGTCGCTCAGCGGGCCGTGCGGGCCGTCGAAGAACTCGATGATGCAGAAGCCTTCATCGATCGAGTTGAACAGCGTCCGGTACCGCTCCTCGCTCTCCGCCAGGGCGGTCTCGGCGCGCGCGCGCTTGCCGGCATCGGCGGCGAACAGGGCCTGAAGACGGGCATTTTCGCTTTCGAGCTCCCGCAGCCGCTGCCGGAGCGCATCGATCTCTGAGAGACTCACGCCGCCTCGCGCAGATGAGGAGGCGGGGCAGGCAAAGCGGAGAACATTGAAGGGCCTATGCAGCTCGATGTGGAGATCGCTTGACGTCATAACATGTCAACGATCGTCCGTCAGGCCGCTGCCGATGGAACCCGACGATCATCGAGCGGCCCCGCCCACCCATGGCGGGGCCCAGATGTCGTCCAGCCCGGCGTCCGGTCAGCCGCCGGCCTCGCATTTCTTCATGAAGCTGGTCTTGGCGGCGCCGGCGAGCTTCTTGCCGTCGGAGCCGACCGCCTTGGTTTCACACGTCTCGGCCATGCACTTCTTCATGAAAGAGGTCTTGGCGGCACCGGCCAGTGCCTTGCCGTCCTTGCCGACGGCCTTGGTCTCGCAGCTATCCTCGGCGAAGGCGGAGCCGGCGGCGAAGGTCGCGAGCGCGGCAATCAGGAACAACTTCTTCATGAGTGTGTCTCCTTGGGACAAACAATGCGGCGGATGGGAGCCGCAAATCTTGGCGTGATCAAGTTTCCTGTTCGGCCTATCACCCGAAATCCGGCCGGGTCGGCCGGTGAACTCATCAGCATGCTACCGATGACGCGGACGCGACGCGCTTTGCAGCGAGTGGTCATCCCATGCCGCGCTGCAGAAACGCCAACGTCTGGCGATCCCGCACCCCGTCGCAATAGCGATCGAGCGCCTGCGCGAAGATCCCATTCGGGCTGATCGAATCGAACAGCGTCATGCATGAGCGGAATTTGGCATCGTCCGGCACTCCCAGAATGTCGCGCAGCGACTTGCCTTGCACCGCGAGCACCAGTCGGGTGCATTCGACGAGTCGCGGGCCGAGCAGGGGATGCGCCAGATAGGCCTCGGCCTCGGCGCGGGAGCGGATCGCGTAGCGCTGCGCCATGGCGGAGCTGCCGAGCCCCTCGACCTGGGGAAAGATGAACCACATCCAGTGGCTTTGCTTGGCGCCGGCCGCAAGTTCGGCGGTCACCCGCGAATAAATCGAACTTTGTGCGTCGGCAAATCGGCCGAGATCATCCCATTCGGCGTTCATCCATTCCTCCAACCGGCTGATTCATCGATGTAATCGGCTTTCTGGGACGGTCGCGGCGCGGCCCTGCGAGGCTTGGACCCCGGTCCATTCCCCATCACTCCGGGCTGGCGTTTGTCTAGATTATGCCGCACTCTTGCCATCCTATGTCATGACGGGTCGAATCGTACCCCTTGGGGTCGGGCACCTTTCCCGGGTGGTCCGAAAAGGGGGGTATATCGGGGACGTGATGGCTTCCAGTGAAGCAAGCGTAGACGTTCTGTTGTCGCAAGGCCGCTTCGGGCGCTCCGAAGCGATCGCACTCGTGCTTGCAGCACTTGCGGTCGCAGCGGGCGCGGCCGCATGGGTCGGAGCCAACAGCGATGAGACGCCCCTTGCGAGCGCGGCGATTCCGGCCGCCGCGCCGTCCATGACCTTCGAAACACGTTTCGCGCCGGCCTCCGCCTCGGCCACGGCGTATTCGGAAAAAGACGCGGTTCGCGCGCTCGACCGTTTCGCCCTTCGCGGCGCGATCGACCGCCAACTGCTCGATGCCCGGGCCGCGCTGGTGAAGGGCATGGAAGCGCGCGATTCGGGCGCACGCGACCCCAGCAACAGCGATTGGCGGCCGATGTTGACGGAGGGCAATACCGTCACGATGCCCGCACCGGGCGTGCCGCTGCCGCGACCGCGGCCGTCCGTCGCCAACCTGCCGACCAGTCTGGTTTCGGCCAGTGCGCCTGAAGCCGTCGGACGCGTCGACGATCGCTCCATCCTGCAGAAGCTGTCCGACCTGTTGCCGAGCCCGACCAAGTTCGCCTCGCTCGGCCCGGATAGCGGCATCGTGCGCTCCGGGATCGATCTCGGCGCGCTCGGCTACGACAAGACCGCGGTCTACGACATCAAGGCCAAGATGGTGTATCTGCCGTCGGGGATCGGGCTCGAGGCCCATTCCGGCATGGGCAGCCTGCGCGACGACCCCGAGCACGTCAATCAGCGCATGGTCGGCGCGACCCCGCCCGCCACCTATGACCTGAAGCCGCGCGAAAAGCCGTTTCACGGCGTGCGCGCCCTGCGCATGAACGTGGTGGAGGGATCGACCCTCGGCCGGAGCGGATTGCTGACCCACCCCTATATGCTGGGGCCGGAGGGTGATTCGAACGGCTGCGTCTCGATCAAGAATTACGATCGCTTCCTGAAGGCGTATGATGACGGCGAGTTCAACCGACTCGTTGTCGTCGTCGGGCTCGAGGCTGGCACCCCGACGCGGACCGCGCAAAAGACCGAGTGACGTTTTGTTGCTGGGCCTCGGCGCGACCTCGGCGGTGACGCCCGTCGCATCTTCCGGAAGGTCCCCATGATTGATCCCGCAAACTCGGAAACGCGTCTGCGTACCACCTTCAACATCAAGGTGAACGGCAAGCCGGTCGTGATTTCGACGGTCGGGCAGGCCCATCAGTTCCTCACCAGCCTCAACGCCGTCGAGTGGATGGAGTTCAAGTCGCTGCACGACCAAGCCATGGCCGCGCTGCAGGCCGCGGCCGACAACGCGATCATGACGGTCCAGGCCACCACGGCGGTGCGCACGCTGTTCGTGAGCGCGAAGCTGTTGTGAGAAACCTGGTCCGAGACGGCTGCCGTGTCGGGCCATGCCGCGCGTGTTGCTCGCGTCGCTGTCCGCCCCTTCACACTTGGTGTCATCGCCCGGCTTGCCGCCTCCGCTAGAGCTGCGGCGCGCCCTGGCGCTCGTTGCCGCGTCGAAGCCGACAGGCGAAGACGGGACCGGGCGATCCAGCACGCCGAGGCCGTCGTGATTGCGCGAGGGGCCGCGGCGCACCGGATGCCCCGCCGGAGCCTGTCCTCGGGCTCGCCGAAGGCGAGACCCGGGGGCGGGGCATGACAGCGGTGGGAGGAGCACCATCTCGCCTCATCGTCATGCAGGGGCGCGTGCAGCGCGAGCCCGGCATCCATAACCACGAGCAGCCGTGTGAGGCATGTTGGCCGCTCCATCTCGCTCAATCATTCCTGCCTGTGAGTATGGATTCCAGGCTCGCGCTGCGCGCGCCCAGGAATGACGGTGAGTCTGTGGAAGCGCTGCTCCGCTCATGACCTCACCTTTTCGCAGACTTCGAGATGTTCACGCATGCGCTCGCGCTCTCGCGACGCTCCGCGCCCGAGGGATCCGTCCGTCTTGCCCTCTCCATAAAAAGAGGGCGCGGGGAATGCCGGGATGCTGGCCGCAACCCATGGCCCGCCTGCAGAAAAAAAGCAGGCGGCAGTCACCACAGGTTCAGCCGGGCAACCGGCATTCCCCGCGCGATGATCTTAACGGCTGCTTCGCGCGCTCCCCGGTGCGCCGGGCGTTCTGGTCACCGTGCACGATGACGCGCTTTGGGCGCGCCACCGCGGGGGCATCAGCGTCGGGATGCCAGGACCACGCGACTTGACCGTACGCGACACCAGCGTTCGTCGGCGCAAAGATGCGCTGCGCTGCCATCGCGTTCACCGCTCCTCCCGCTCCACGTCCGTGACGACCGCGAACCGCCCCTCCTGCGAGCGGGAGATGGCGCGACAAAAGCACTGAATTCTATTTAGGAAAAGCAGAATATTTTCGACGAAGGGACTGGACAGGCCAAATCAGCTTGATGGGCCTGCGGAAAATCGTTTCCGCGCGCACCGCCGTTGTTGCCGATTCAAGCCCCGGAGGTGACGCCACCAGATGGACATGCGCCTTGATTTGCCCGGCGGGCAGGCGTTCGCGTCGTTCCGATGATCGTTGTTCGGCCGAGAGCCGCGGCGTGAACATGTTTGTTAGTTGCCCGGCGCTCGCTGATCGCGCGAGGAAGCGAAGGCAGGCTGAAGCACGCTCGATGCGCGCCACGCGAAGCGACCGGGGATGGTCTTCGCGTGCATGCCGCGATGCACGCGTGGGGCCGTCCAACGCCATTGCGCGGGAGTGGATCGGCAGGGCCAAGGCCCAGATCGAGCTGCCGCTGGAGGGGTTCTACGACGGCGGCGACTGAAGCCCGCCGATGTTGCGGCGCGGCGGCCGTATCAGTTGGCCATCTCGGCGGCGTCGAGCGCGATCTCCTCGCGCTCGGCCTTCTCGGCCGCCGGAGCGTTGGCGGTCTCGGCCGTTTCGAAATCGTCCTCGGCGATCTCCTGGACCGCAGCCTCCTGGACTTCTGCCGTCTCGACCTCGGCCGTCTCGACCTGCTCGGCGGCGAGTGCGGCGGCCACGACGGCCTCCGGCTCGGCGTCGTCATTGGCCGGCGTCGCGAACAGGTTGGGGGCGGGGATGGTGGTGGGCACCACCGGCCGCTGCTTGGCCTTGTACCAGGACGAAAATTTCTGCGACAGGCCGGCTTCGAACTCGGCGAGCGGCAGGCTGTTGCCGTCCTCGTCGGTGATGACGACCTGCCAGCCTTCAGCCTCCATCACCTGTGCGTTGGCGAGAACGATGAGGGCGCTTTCGCGCTGCTTGCGGATCGTCTGCTGCTCCCGCTCAGCCACCATCGTGTACGCCATGAACCTGACTCCCACACCTGAACTCGGGACACGTGATGGTCCGAAGCACCATCAGGACGCCGCCACTACGCCGTGAGAGTGTGAGCGCGGCTGGGCCGGATTGCGTTCGCCTAATGACAATTTGGCGGCGTCTCACAGGTTCCGGCCGGCCAAGGGGAGTCGAAGATGCAACAGGCCGCAAAATTGTGGTGCAGGACCGAGAGCGCTTGTTGAAGGCGCGCCGCGACGTGTCATCATTTGATTCTGCGGCGGCAACTGCTTCGCGACATCAGCGAAGGCAGCGGGTGAACCGGACAAACAGCGGGCGAATTGGGGACGGCGATGCGAACTCATCTGTTCAGGATGCGGAATTGGAATGTGGCAATGGCGGGGCTTGCGCTGGCGATGGTCGCCAGCCCGCGCGCGGGCCATGCCTTCACGGAGGACGACCAGCGGCGGCTGTGCACGGGCGACGTCTTCCGGCTGTGCTCGTCGGAGATTCCCGATCGCGACCGCATCATTGCCTGCATGATGAAGCAGCGCGCCAGCCTCAGCGACGGTTGCCGCAGCGTGTTCGGCCGGCCATCGGAACGCTCCGCTTCGGCCACCGTGACGCGCTGAGCGTGCCACGCCTCGTTTCCGCCAGCCACGCGCCGCCGGTCCTTCGATCTGCGGCGTGACCAGAACTACCTCGATGACATGACGGCGTGTTAGCTTGGCGCGGATCGTACGGCCAGGAGTTGACCCGCCATGAGCTTCCGCATCCTCGTCCTCTACGGCTCCTATCGATCCGACCGGATGGGCATCCGGCTCGCGCAATTCGTCGTGGACGGGTTGCGCGCCAGGGATCAGGTCGTCGAGCTGATCGACGCCAAGGCGGTCGGCCTGCCGATGCTCGACCGCATGTACAAGGAATATCCGCCCGGCCAGGCGCCAGCAGCCATGGCCGAGCTTGCGGCCAAGATCCGTGCCGCCGACGGCTTCGTGTTCGTCACTGGCGAATACAACTGGGGCATGCAGCCGGGACTGAAGAACCTCACCGACCACTTTCTCGAGGAATGGTTCTGGCGTCCGGCGGCGATCGCAAGCTATTCCGCCGGCCGCCTCTCCGGGGCACGGGCCGCCACGGCGTGGCACGGCACGTTGTCGGAGATGGGCATGGTGGTGGTGTCGAGCACGCTTGCCGTCGGCCCGATCGGTCAGGCGCTGTCCGCCGACGGCAAGCCGACCGGCGATTCCGGCCAATCGCTCGAGCACGCGTTTCCGCGCTTTGCCGACGATCTCTTGTGGTGGATCGAGGCGGCCAGGGAGCAGCGGGCGCGCAGGGCGCCACCTTACTGAGTGCGGGCATCAGCGCAGGCCGGAGCGCAAGCGCTCCAGCTCTTGCGCCAAGTCCGCTCCAAGTCCGCTAACGTTGTTCCGCGCTGCCGGTCCCGTTGGTGACCGCGCGCTGACGCGCCGGGGCGCTTGCGCTCTGCCCCTGACAGGGCCGCTCCATCCAGCTCCCGTCCGGGGCCTGCTGGTAGGCGCGGCACGGCAGGGACGACGTGGCCTGATCATCCGGCTTGGATGCCTGGGAGCTTTTCGCCAGTGCGGGGGCGGCCGTCGCGACGAGGGCTGCCAGCGAACCGACGTAGATCATTTGGCTGATCCGCATCTTGGGGGTTCTCCTGCTCGAAGCACCCCCGATTCAAAGTCGAATTGTGGAAACTTTGAGGCAAATCCCGCCTGTCGTCGCAGGACGCTTAAGGATCGCTTGCGACGTCGCCTGAGGCGTTAAGGCAAATGCGCGGTCCGGCGAGCGTGGCTTTCTCAAGGCTGGCGTTGCGCCCATGCTGACGGTAAGAGCGGCATGACGCGCGAAAGCGCCCTCGTGATCCGCGATGCGGGTGCTCCGCCCGGAGCGTCCTGTGCGGTCAACGGACGCCGGCATGGCCGCCGGCGCTTCCGACATCAGCCGCGCGACCGACGGATCGTGGCGGTTCCGCTTCAGGGCGGGGAGGGAGACCGCGCAGGCTGAGAACTGTGCGAGCATGACGAGACCCCGGTTGCCCTCCCTGATCGCGCTGCGTGCCTTCGAGGCCGTCGGCCGCAAGGGCAGCGTGCGCGCCGCCGGCGACGAGCTCGCGGTCAGCCACACCGTGGTCTCGCGCCACCTGCAGAATCTGCAGCGCAGCCTGGGCGTGGCGCTGGTGCGCGCCGAGGGACGGGGCCTCGCGCTGACCGATGCCGGACGTCAGTTCCATGCCGAGGTCAGCCAGGCCTTCGACATCATCGCCCGCGCGACGATGTCGGTGCGGCCCGTGGCGCGTCCGACCCTGAACATCTGGTGCATTCCGGGCCTCGCCAATCGCCGCCTGCTGGCGCGGCTGCCCGAGCTGAGCGGCCCGCCACGCAACTGGGACATCAACCTGCAGCCGACACTGGCGCACCCCGACCTGCAGCGCGGCGAAGCGGATGCGGAGATCGTCTATGCCGAAGCGATCGACCGGAGCGGCGGCGTGGTCGCCGAGGAGCTGGTGTGCCCACGCGTATTCCCGGTCGCAAGCCCGGCCTATCTGGCAAGGTTTCCGGCGATCGCGACACTCCCGGGCCTCGCCAGGGCCTCGCTGATCCACGAGGAGTCCACCGCGCAATGGGAGCAATGGTTCGAGCTGGCGGGGTATCGCGAGCCGGTCACGTTGCGCGGGCAGCGGCTGTGGCACGCGCATCTCGCCATTGAAGCCGCCCGCTTCGGCCAGGGCGTCGCGCTCGCCAACGAGGTGCTGGTCGCCGATGATCTGCGCAGCGGTGCGCTGGTCGAGGTGATCCCATCGGCACTCCACATGGGAGCCTATCAGCTCGTCGCGCTCCGGGAGCGCTGGGACGAGCCCGCGATCGTGGCGCTGCGGGCGTGGCTGAAGAATGTGCTCGCCGCGTAGCTGCGCGCTCATCCTGCTGGGTCTGGTGCATTGCAGGCACCTGTCGTCAGGAACAAGCTGATTGATCGCGACGGCTCGCGGCTTAGCCTTCTGCTCGATTTTCCGACGAGGAGCTGAGCCATGGTTGCGAATTTGGCTGCGAACGAAGAACTGCTGGCGCGACGTCATGAGGCCGTCGTCCGGGGCGTGAGCTATGCGACGCCGCTGTTTGCCGACCGCGCCCTCAACAGCGAGGTGTGGGACGTCGAGGGCAAGCGCTACGTCGACTTCGCCGGCGGCATCGCGGTGCTCAACACCGGCCACTGCCATCCGCATGTCGTTGCCGCGATCCGGGCACAGCTCGACCGCTTCACCCACACCTGCTTCCAGGTGCTGCAATACGAGCCCTATGTGCGGCTGAGCGAGCGGCTCAACGCGCTGGCGCCGATTTCGGGGCCGGCCAAGTCGATCCTGCTGACGACCGGCGCGGAGGCGACCGAGAACGCCATCAAGATCGCACGCGCCGCCACCGGCCGCAGCGGCATCATCGCCTTCACCGGCGCCTTCCACGGCCGTACCGCGCTCGCCAATGCGATGACCGGCAAGGTGATGCCGTACAAGAAGCATTTCGGGCCGCCGCTGCCCGGCGTCTGGCACGCGCCGTTCCCGATCGCCGGCAGCAACGTGACGGTCGAGGATACGCTGTCCTACATCAACTTCATCTTCAAGGCCGACATCGACGCCTCGCAGGTCGCCGCCATCATCATCGAGCCGGTGCAGGGCGAGGGCGGTTTCCACCAGGCGCCGCCGGAGCTGATGCGGGGCCTGCGCCGGATCTGCGACAGCCATGGCATCGTGCTGATCGCCGACGAGGTGCAGACCGGCTTCGGCCGCACCGGCAAGATGTTCGCGATGGAGCACTACGACGTGCAGCCGGACCTGATCTGCGTCGCCAAGAGTCTCGCCGGCGGCATGCCGCTGTCCGGCGTGATCGGCCGCGCTGCGATCATGGACGCCGCCGAGCCGGGCGGTCTCGGCGGCACCTATGGCGGCAATCCGCTGGCCTGCGCCGCGGCGCTTGCCGTGCTCGATGTGTTCGAGCAGGAGAAGCTGCTCGACCGCGCCAATGCGATCGGCGAGCGGCTGCGTGCGGCGATCGCGCGCTTCTCGCGCGCCAACACGCTGGTTCCGGTTTCCGGTCCGCGCGGTCCTGGCGCAATGGTTGCATTCGATATCCTGAAGCAGCGCGGCAGCGACGAGCCGGATGCGGAAATGACCAAGCGCGTGACGCGCGTGGCGCACGAGAACGGCCTGATCCTGTTGTCGTGCGGCGTCACCGCGAGCACCATTCGCATCCTGGTGCCGCTGACGGCATCGGACGAGATCGTGGACGAAGGGCTCGCGATCCTGGAGAAGTGCCTGGCCGCCTGACGTGCGGCCGAGGTGAACGGGAAGGCTGGAGGTTTGCAACGTGACTGAAGCTGCGGCGGCTGTGCCGAATGACGTGATGGAGCGGCTCGCCGCCGCCGTCGATGCCAACTTCGCCAAGCAGGTCGCCTTCCTGCAGCAGCTCGTGCAGTTCCGCAGCCTGCGCGGCGAGGAAGCGCCGGTGCAGGACTGGCTGGCGCGCGAGCTCGCGAGCCGCGGCTATCAGGTCGACCGCTTCAGCCTGGGCGATGTCGACCTGATGCGCCATCCCAAGGCGGCGCCGATGGACGGCATCGCACTCGACGGCTCGCAGCAGGTGGTGGCGACGCTCGACGGCGCGGGCAAGGGCCGCAGCCTGATCCTGCAGGGCCACGTCGACGTCGTGCCGGAAGGGCCGACCGATCTCTGGAACGACCCGCCCTATGAGGCGATCGTGCGCGACGGCTGGATGATCGGGCGCGGCGCCCAGGATATGAAGGCCGGCGTCTCCGCGATGATCTTCGCGCTCGATGCGATCAAGGCGGCCGGCTTCGTGCCGGACGGACGCATTCACCTGGAGACGGTGACCGAGGAGGAGAGCACCGGCAACGGCGCGCTCTCGACTCTTTTGCGCGGCTACACGGCTGATGCTTGCCTGATCCCGGAGCCGACCGGCCACACGCTGACCCGCGCCCAGGTCGGCGCGATCTGGTTTCGCTTGCGCGTGCGCGGCACGCCGGTGCACGTCGCCTACGCCGAGACCGGCACCAATGCGATCCTGTCGGCGATGCATCTGATCCGCGCGTTCCAGGAGCACACCCGGGAGATCAACGCGCGCGCCAGGTCGAATGCGTGGTTCGCCGCGGTCAAGGATCCGATCAAGTTCAACGTAGGCATCATCAAAGGCGGCGACTGGGCGAGCTCGACGCCGGCGTGGTGCGACCTCGATTGCCGGCTCGGCGTGCTGCCCGGCGAGACGCCGGCGCAGGCCATGGCCGGCATCGAGCAATGTCTCGCCATAGCGCAGGCCGCAGACAGCTTCCTGTTGGAGAATCCGGTCGAGCTGGTGTGGAGCGGCTTCCAGGCCGATCCCGCGGTGTGCGAGCCCGGCAGCGCCGCAGAGGCCGCGCTCGCCGACGTGCATGCGCGCGTGTTCGAGCAGCCGCTGGACGTGCGGCTGTCCACGGCGGTCAACGACACCCGCTACTATCAGGTCGACTACGGCATTCCCGCGCTGTGCTACGGTCCCTATGGTATCGGTCCGCACGCGTTCGACGAGCGCGTCGATCTCGACAGCGTGCGCAAGACCACGCTGTCGATCGCGATGTTCGTCGCGCAATGGTGCGGGCTGCGGCCGGCATGATCACGGTCGCGCTTCTCAGCCGTCCCGGGCTGATGGATCCGATGCGGGCGCTGCTCTCGCGCGAGCTGCCGGGCGTGACCGTCGCGTCATGGCCGGAAGCCGCGGCGCGCGACGCCGAGCTTGCCGTGTGCTGGAAGCCGGAGCCCGGTGCGCTGGCGGCGATGCCGAAGCTGAAGCTGATGCATTCGATCGCGGCCGGCGTCGACAATATCCTGTCCGATTCCACCGTGCCGGATGTGCCGCTGTGCCGGATCGTCGATCCCGACATCTCGGCGGCCATGACCGAGTTCGTGCTGTGGGGGACGCTGTATTTCCACCGCGATTTCGATCGCGCCGTCGGCAACGCGCGGAACGGCGTGTGGCGGCGCTACGAGCAGCGTGCCGCCAGGGACCGTCGGGTCGGCATTCTCGGGCTCGGCGAGCTCGGCTCCGCGGCCGCGATCCGTCTGGTCGAGCTGGGCTTCGCGGTGAGCGCGTGGTCGCGCTCGCCCAAGGCGCTCGCCGGCGTGCGGACCCATTGCGGCGCCGCTGCGCTCGACGACTTCCTGGGCGAGACGGAGATCCTGGTCTCGCTGCTGCCGCTGACGGCCTCGACCGTGGGGCTGCTCGATGCCGAGCGTCTGGGCCGGCTGCCCAAGGGCGCCGCGCTGATCCTGTGCAGCCGCGGCGAGCATCTGGTGACGGAGGATCTGGTTGCGCTGCTGCGCAGCGGCCATCTGCGCGGCGCCGTGCTCGACGTCTTCGCGCATGAGCCGTTGCCCGCGGACCATGCGCTGTGGCGCGAGCCGGGCGTGCTGGTGACGCCGCACATGGCGGCGATCGCATCCTGGGAGGTGATCGCGCAGCAGGTCGCGGAGAATGCGCGGCGGCTGCTGCGCGGCGAGCCGTTGCTGAACGTCGTCGATCGCGCCCGCGGCTACTGATTAGTCAGCTACTCGAGTGTCTGCACCGGGGGCGCCACCGGACCGCGTGGTGCCGGCGGAGCGACAGCGATGGTCCGTGCAGGCGATGGTGCGCTGCGCGGCGCGGCCTGCGGTTGCTGCTGAGACTCGGTCATCGCAGCCTGGCTGTCCCTGACCGGACGCCGGACCTGCTGTGACCGCGCCGCGCGCGAGCGGCGGAAGCCCCAGGAGCGCGCGATCGAGGGACCTGCCGTGTAGCCGACGACCGCGCCGGCAACCGCTCCAACCGGTCCGAACACGACGGCGCCCGACAAGGCGCCCAGCGCGGCATCGCCGCCGCGGTGCTCGTCGGCCATCGCCGCCGATGCCGTCAATGTCAGCGCCAAGGCCGCGGTCGCCAGCAGTCTGGTCATGAGATGTCCCCTCCGTCGCAACAGCGCCGAAATGGCGGACAAATGTGGCGAGAAGAATGCGGGGAGTGGAACCTGTCAGGGAACCGGTAACCCTAATGCGGACACAATGTCTCAGCGCCGCGGCATGGCGCGCAGCGTCGTTCAATGCATCGCGCCGAGCACCGACGTGAACGGCATGGCGATGATTTCCTCGCCGAGATCATCGGAAATGTGCAGCACCCAGTCGCGCCAATCCTCGTCGCTTTCGGAGGAAATCAGCGAATGCATGACGCGCTCGGCGTGATCGCAGGCCTCGGCGAGATCGACGACCGCGGTTCCACGCCGATCGACGAGAAACTCCTCGGGATTGGAGCAGTGGAAGAAGACCTGCGTCATGTCCGTCTCCTCAATCGCCATCCGGCGAATCTCAGCCAGGAGTAACAGTGTGGCGGCGCACGCGAAATCGGATTGATCACGTAAGGTAAATTACGGGGAGAAGTCTAAGCCTGGGGAACCGGGCCCGCGGTGATCCATCTCACGGAACGCATCGGTGTGGAGAAAGTTGACCTGGGTTATTCGATCCGGCGACAGGAGCTCGACATGATGTCTGAAGTCCAGATCCACGCGATCGCCCGGCAGATGCTCGAGATGCACGGCGCCTCGGCCGTCGCGCAGGCTGCGCAGAAGGCGCAGCAATGCGAAGCCAGCGGCGAGGCCGAGGAGGCCCGCGAATGGCGCCACATCTCGGATGCGATGCGGATGATGCGCGGCCCGCACCAGAGCTGACATCGGTTTCCATTTTACCGAATATTGCCGCGCGTTCCGCCGGATCGACCGACTCTGCTCCGCAGCAGCCGGCGGTGGATACGTTCCGTCAAGGGAAACGTGTGCCGCATCTCATCCTGGTTTCCGACCCATTTTCCACGCAAGAATCGGGCAACATGATTCGGCGGTGGATTCGCCGACCAACGTTTGCCGGCGCGCCCGCCGTCCAGGGATTATTGCCATGGTCTTCTTCAAGCGTGAGCTGAGCCCCGTCGAGATCTTCGAGCGTGCGCTGAAGGACAAGCAGGCCGCGCGGCAACGGCTGACGGATCGCCTCCGCGTGGCCGAGGCGGCGCTGGACGAAAAGAAGGTTGCCGCAGAGCGGCTCGCCAAGGCCGGCGCCAGCAACGGGCAGCTCGATCGCGCCGAATCCAAGATGCAGGCCGTCGAGCAGAAGGCCAAGGCGCTGCGCGCAGCAGTCGCCGAATGCGATGAGCAGATCATCCTGGCCGAACGCGCCTTCGCCGACGCGGTGGCGCAGCGCGACCGCGACCGCGCCGCCAACGACATCGAGGCCGTCGCCACCGCGATCGAGCAGGCGGTTCCGCGCTTCGAGATCGGTGCGGCGGCGCTCGTCGATGCGGTGACGCGCGGCCGCGCGGCGCTGAGCGAGGCCAGCCGCTTCGCGTCCGATGTCGACGACATCCGGCGCGAGGTGATGTCCGCCGCGGAGCTGATCTGCTGGGAGCTGCGCGCGGCCGCGAGCCGCACGCGGGCCGGCAACATCAACGTGGCCCTGCTGGCGCCGCCCGAGATGCGGCAACTGCCGGCGCCCGAGACCGACCGCCAGATGATCTATACGCTGAGCCCGCTGACCTGGCGTGAGGGCGAGGAGGTGAAGCGCGTCGCCGCCTTTACCATGACCGCGCTGCCCAAGGCCCTGCTGCCGCTGGCGCTGGCGCATCAGCACGTCGACTATCTCAACGCGCGCCGGGTGCAGACGCTGATGCACGTCCATGGCGGCGGACAGCAGCAGAGCGAGCCGATGCCCGACGATCCGGCGCTGGTCGATCTCGATGCGCTGGGTGCGCAGGCCGAGGAAAGCCCGCAGGCTGATGTCGCCTGAGCGCGTCCCTGCGCGCAGGCGCGCCGGAGCGCAGCTGGGGCTTGTTGGATCGGCCGTGCTGCTGCTGATTGTCATCAGCGGTGCACGGGCGGAAAATCTCGATGCCGGTAAATCCGGCGCGCGGCTGTTTGCGGACAGCTGCGCCACCTGTCATCGCTCGGCACGTGGGCTCGCCAAGGGACGCTTCCGCCTGACGCTCTATTTGTTCCTGCAGAAGCACTACACCAGCAGCGACGACGCCGCGTCGGCCTTGAGCACCTATCTGCAGTCGGTCGATGCGCCGGCAGCCGCGCCGGCCCGTCGTCCTGCTGCGCGGCGACGGGATTATCGCGGTGAGACGCGACCGCCGCGGCCGCCGCTGCCGGTCCGGGGACGCTAGTCCGGCGGGCCGCACGACGATCTCCGCTCGCTTCGTCCTGCGAGGGGAACGGGCCGCGGCGAGTGAACGTGAGCTGCTCAGGTTCAGCCGCTCGGCCCGCAGTTTTCCGGTGTGCGCTCGTCCGGGTGTGGCCGATATCCGCAACCTGGGCTATGCTCGTCGGCCAAGGTGCTCGACGCCCCGGGGGGCCGATCTCGTGCGTGTCCGTGCGAAGCTGGCCGCCCCGAGCCGTATCGTGACGTCTCAGTCGTTCCACGAGCCGCGTTATCGTGATTGTGTTTTCGGGCGTTATGTCTTTTGACGTTGTGTTAGGGCTGTCTGAGGCAGGGCAGCGGCGATGATGACCTTACCGGAGCTCGCGGCAGCGGCGTTGGAGCGTTTCCTCAGCTCCTATATGCGACGCCGTTTCGGATCGTCTCATACCCAGTTGACGGAGATGCTTCCGGCGGCTGCGCGCATTGCACTGGAATGCATCGGCAACAGCGATGCGCTGTATCACAACGTCGAGCACACCTTGCTGGTGACGCTGGCCGGCCACGAGATCCTGCGCGGCCGTGCGCTGCACAGCCACATGACGGCGGACGACTACGTCCACGTCATCCTGGCCTGCCTGCTTCACGACATCGGCTATGTCCGCGGCCTGTTCAGGGAAGACGATGTCAACGGCTTCGTCGTCGATCGCGGCGGCCGCAAGATCTGCCTGCCGCGCGGCTCCTCCGATGCCAGCCTGATGCCGTATCACGTCGACCGCTCGAAGCTGTACGTGATCAACCGCATCGAAGGCATGGCGCCGCTGGACAAGGACCGCATCGCCCGCGCTATCGAAGGCACGCGCTTTCCGCCGCTCGCCGGCCAGCACTTCGACGAAGAGCAGTCGATCGTGCGCGCCGCCGACCTGATCGGACAGCTCGGCGACCCCAACTACATCCGCAAGGCCAACGCGCTGTATCACGAGTTCGAGGAGGTCGGCATCAACCGGCAGCTCGGCTATGAGTCGCCGGCCGACATCGTCAACCGCTATCCGCAGTTCTATTGGAACAGCGTCGCGCCGCACATCCAGACCGAGATCCGCTATCTCAACATGACCTCGACCGGGCGCCAGTGGATCGCAAACCTCTACGCCAACGTGTTCCGCGCCGAACGCGACATCTCGCTGTCCGGCCCGCAGAGCTGACTGGCGGGAGTTAGCGCCGGCCGCCGACCTCGTCGATGTGGTCGAGCAGGTCGGCCGGGTCCTCGTAGACTCGGATGGCGCCGGACTGGCGCAATTCCTCCGAGCCGTAGCCGCCGCTCAACAGGCCGACGCCGAGCGCCCGGCAGCGGGTTGCGGCAAGCATATCCCAGATGCTGTCGCCGACCACGACCGCGCGCTCGATCGGCATGTCGAGGCGGGCGGCTGCGGCGAGAAACAGATCGGGATCAGGCTTGGCGTAGCGGACCTCGTCGCGGGTCACGACGGCGCTGGTCTTGGGATCGACGCCGAGCGCGGCGAGATTGACGGCCGCCGTTTCCATTCTGCCGCTGGTCGCGATCGCCCAGGGGATGCCGGCATCGGTCAGGAAGCCGAGCAGCTCGCGGGCGCCGGGCAGGGGGCGGACCTGGCCTCCGAGCTTCTGATAGGCCGCCGCATGCGCCTTCCGCAGCCGCTCGATCCGCTCGGGCTCGATGGCATAGCCGGTCTCACGCAGCAGCTGGTTGGTGAACAGGCCGCCGCTCATCCCGATCTTGCGGTGGATGCGCCAGACCGAGAGCTCGATGCTCTCGGCATCCAGCGCCGTCTTCCAGGCCAGCACATGCTGGTAGACGCTGTCGACCAGCGTGCCGTCGAGGTCGAACAGGAAAGCGGTTTCGATGCGCATGGCTCGCTCCGGGCTGGACGTCTGCTACGCAGCAGCCGCTACGGCCAAGCGGCAGCGGCCATTCTGGTTCCCGGCCGCTGCGAGAGCTGTGCTGTGCCTGCGCCGCGAGCCCGGCTCAGCCCTTGGGACGGATGAAGCCGGCCAGCGTCTTCTTCTGCTCCTCGCACCAGTTCGTCATGCCGAGGCGGCGCTGATCCATGTCGATGGCCTGGGTGGCGACGGCGACCTCCGCCATCAGATCGTCGTCCTGCTTCTCGCCCATCTTGCCGCCGGTGTGCATATAGGCGATCGCCTTGCGCACCTTCTCGGTCGTGCCGTCAGGCATCTTCATGTCCTGCGCCTTCTGGACC
Organism: Bradyrhizobium sp. HKCCYLRH2060; assembly: GCF_051168135.1. NCBI lineage: Bacteria > Pseudomonadati > Pseudomonadota > Alphaproteobacteria > Hyphomicrobiales > Nitrobacteraceae > Bradyrhizobium > Bradyrhizobium sp. HKCCYLRH2060. The sequence continues at coordinate 570,958 of NZ_JBNPUK010000002.1, read as the reverse complement.
AGATCCTGATAGACGACGTCGACGCCGGGACATTCGACCTTGGTGGCGAACGCCTCCAGCACCATGGTCGTATACATGTGGCGTGGCTCGGCGCTGCCCGGTGTCAGGGCCGCCAGCAATGCCGCAATGCTCAATGCCGCAAGGGTTGACGTATAAAGCAGACCGTTTCGCATCCTCTGGCTACCTCCCGCTTGTTTTCGGCGAGGCTAGCCTGTGGGCGAAGCCCGGGCAACAACGAGCGCAGTGCAGCACGCGCGAATTGATCGAAGGGGCCGCCGGCTATTTGTTCAGCCGCCGCTCCTGCTCCTTGAGCAGAACGTCGAGCTCCTCGCTCTGCTGCGCGAGGCGGTCGGCGTTGCGCTCCTCGTCGGCGGCACCCGACTGCGAGGCGGCCTGCTCGGTGATCTGGCGGATGTTGTCGCGCAGGATCGCGATGCGGTCTGCGAGGTCGGAGGCGGACAGGACGGTCGGATCGGTCAGGCTCATGAACCCCTCGGGATGCGCATTGTCAGGCGCAGCTCCTTAGCTCGGAAAGCCGCGTCGCGACAAGTGGATCGACGGCATCGATCACCCCCGCGCCAATCGGCGCGGACCGGCGCGGGCGCCTGTGCGGATCCCTTAGCGCACCGGCATTGGCGGACGCACCACGGGCTGGTCCGGATCGACCGGCGCCGACGGCAGCGGCATCGGAGCGGGCGGCGGGGGTACCATGTTGGCTGCAGCCGGCGGCGGCATGCGCGGCCGGTGCGGCACCGCTGCTCCGGGCTGTGCCGGGGTTACGGCCGCCGTCGCAGGGCGCGCGGCCGGGCGCGGCCGGATCGTCTGCTCGATGGCGCGCGGATCGAACGACCGTGCTTCCGCGGTCCGCTCGCTCGGCCGCTCGGCGGGCCTGTCGCTGGACTTGGCCTCGGCGACCCGCGCCATGTCGCGGACCATCTGCTCCTGCCCGGCCTTCAACTGTGCGAGGCTCGTCTTCAGCTCGCCGATCTGCTGGCTCAAGGCAGCCAGGTCGTGGGCCATCGATTGCAGCAACTGCGCCTGCTCCTGCGACGCGGTCGCGCCAGCCGCGCTCGTTGCGTGCTCCTGCGCCTCAGCCGGCGCTTCTGCGGCCGTCTGCTGGGGCGCGGTCGCGGCCGGCTGTGCCGCGGCATCCTTGTCGGTGTTCGATGCCAGCGAGATCCGCGGCATCCAATGCGCGATCATCTCCTGGGCCTGGTCTCCATAGCTCTGCCAGGCGGCTGCGGCGACCGCGCTGCCGACCGCGAACAGCACCGCCAGAATGGTGCGCACGGCCCAGGTGGCGAACGTGCTGCGCTCTCCGGTGACCGCGAAGTCGCTCGTCGCCTGCGTCCTGTAGTCAGGGTCGATCTTCGGCGAGGGTACATCCGGTGGCCGTTGCGAGCTGCGCCTGTCCGCTTCGGCGGCGGTGCGATCGGCGCGGGCCGCCAGCACGATCTCGGGATCGATCACGGCATGAGGCTGCTGATCGCCGTCTTTGGTCGTCGTTGCAAGCATTGACGCTCCGTCCTCCGTTGTCGTCCGCCTCGCAGGCGGCGCTCGGCTCTGTTCCGATGCGTCGTCCTACCAACGCCTCATGCACCAACGCTTCGCGTACTCACGCCGCATCGTACTGACGCCTCGTGACACCAACGTCGGATGACGACTGCGCCACGGGACGTTCGGCCTCTCCGGCCGCATCAGCACAGAACCTGGATACCGGTTGTCCCTCGTGCCCACGCATCTGCATGTTCACGGTCGTCCATCTTGGCCAGAGCCGCATGCTCAGGAACGTCCCATCATCGTTCCGTCGCGACGCTCGGCTGATTCCTAATCTCATCGACACTTGGTCATATCCGCCCGAACCAAGGCGAAGACATGGCGGTTGCGCGACCCATGCGACCTCCACCTCAGGCCGCAGGCGGAGCATACCCCGAATGCACTGCGAAGGCTATGCCGACGGCGTTCGCCGTGCCGGCGAGATCCCCGGCCGTTGTGACCGACCGGTGCCGCGGAACGAAGCTTCGATCGGCCCGTCAACGCTTGAGAATGTCGCGTGTGGGCAACCGGATTTCGCAGCAGAGGCCGCTCGGCTCAAAGCGCCGGACGACGCGGGCACCGACCTCGTACGGCAGCATCTGTTCCAGCAGTACGGTTCCAAAGCCCTGGCGCTGCGCAGCCAGCGGACGGCCGGACATGCCGGTCTCGGTCCAGTCGATGACCAGCCAGTCGGCCGCGTCGCGCTCATCGAGCCGCCATTCGATCCTGATGAAGCCCCGCGGCACGGTCAGCGCGCCGTATTTCAGCGCATTGGTCGCGAGCTCGTGCATGGCAAGCCCGATGCTCTCGGCCGCCTTCGGCCTCAGTCGCACCTGGGGGCCCGACAGCGAGAATTGCCTGTCCTCGCGCGCGGCTCCAGCGCGCAGCTCATCGGCGATCAGCTCGGCCAGATCGAAACCGGCGAGGGGATCGCGCGTGACGACCGCCTGGATGCGCGACAGCGCCGTGATGCGGCCTTCGAGGTGACTGGCGAAATCCTCGACACTGTCGCTCGAATCGCCCGTGCGGCGGATGATCGAGCGGATCACGGCGAGCATGTTGCGGACGCGGTGCTGCAGCTCGGCGAGCAGCAGCTTCTGGTGCTCGGAGGCCGAGACCAGCGCCGTGATGTCCTGGGTGATGCCGCCGATGCGCTGCACCCGTCCCAGCTCGTCGACCATTGGAAAACTACGGATGCGCAGCCAGCGCGCGACGTCGTCCGGCTGCGTGACGATACGGACATCCAGGCTGTCGCGCTGGCCGCGCCGGGCGCGCTCGAGGCTCTCGACGGCGCGGGGCCGGTCCTCCGGCAGCATGAGCTCGGTCCACGATGCGAGATGGTCGCCGCGGAGCACAGCGGTGCGCGGCACGCCATAGATCGTCTCGAATGCGGGGCTGAGATATTCCCAGTGCAGGGTCTCGGCATCGCGGATCCACACCACGTCGGAGGATGCTTCGCCGAACTGGCGGAAACACGCCTCGCTGTCGCGCAGCGCGGCCTCGGTGCGCTTGCGGTCGTCGATGTTCATCGCGAGCTCGACCAGGGTGCCGTCGCCGAGGTCACGGCCGGCGAACATCATCCAGGCGCGTTCGCCGTCCTTGCGAAAATACTGCTTCTCATAGGGACCGATCCGACCGGTCTGCCGCAGCAGCTCGATCTGGTCGCTCGATGTACCCATCCATTCCGGGGGGGTCAGGCTCTTCCAGGTCAGCTGGCCGCTGTCGATGTCCTGACGCGAATAGCCTGTCATCGCCAAGAAGGCCTCGTTGGCGTCGACCAGGGTGCCGGCTGCATGATCGAAGAACAGCACGCCGACCGAATCGATCTCGAGGAGGCGGCGCAGCCGATGGTCGCTGGCATCGCTGCCGTTCGAATGCCGCTGCCGTGCGGACGGCCCGGCCTCCGGCAGCTCGCTGCAGCCGAGGCAGACGGCGAGCTCGGGATCGGTCCGTGCGAGGGCAAGCACGTCCGAATCGATCGCGAGCAGGTGTGCATCGGCCCAGAAATGGGCTGTGCGCAGATAGGCGAGGAAGGCCGCCAGCAGATCGAACCTGGTGTCGCCGAAGGCATGTCGGATTGCGCGCCGCGAGCGGTCGAAATCAGCACGCTGCATGAACAGCACCGACGCGGCCTCGAACAGGTCCGCCTCACCGTCGCTGCCCGGCTCCGGGATGTCGAGCGGGGGCTGGATGAGCTCGAGCCGGTCGAGCGCCGCCGCGGTGCGCGCGGGATCCGCGAGCGGCCGCGCGAGCAGGTGACGCGCCCGATCGATCGGCTCCGGGCGGGACATCGAGTCACCCGCGGGCTTGCCAGATCCAACCAGAAATCCGAAATGCCGGGTCAGACAATAGGGCGAACGGTTGAGGCGCGACAGATGGACGGCGAGCCGCTCCTTGAAAAGGGCCGGAAGCGGGGTGTCGAGATAGGCGCATTTGGCGAACTGCCAGAGCTGTCGGGTCGCCTCAGGCGCAGACGGCGCCGACCTGAACAGGTTGGGCATCAGCCCGAGGCGCTGCACGATCTCCTGCTCGAAGGGTCCATCCACCATGCGCTGTTCGACCATCGCCGTTTCCCCGGCAGAGTGCCGAGACAGTCAGCATAGCGCAAGCGCCAGCGCTCCGAACCTCTCACTCATTCGCGTCGAGCTGGCGGCCTTCGCGATCCAAATGCAAGTAATTCGCGTTGAACAGGCCGGCGCTCATCAAGCGCTCGAGGTCCGGAAGTACCAGCATCTTGCCCTTGAGCACGATCAGGTTGCTGGCGCGCAGTTCCTGCAGCGTGCGGTTGACGTGGACCTTCGACAGGCCTGTCGCCTCGGCGAGATCGGCCTGAGTGAGCGGGAAGCTGCAGCTGCTGTCGTCGGCCAGGCCCGCCAGGCGTAGCCGGAAGAACAGTTCGCACAACAGGTGAGCCATGCGTTCGGACGCCGTGCGTTGCCCGAGATTCATGGTCCATTCGCGCTGGATTGCGGCGTTGACCAGTGTCTCCCACCAGAACGCCGTTGCAATGCGCGGATAGCCGGCGCTGATCTCGTCGAAGAACTCGCGCGGCAGATCGGCGATCGACACCGGCGTGATGGTGCCGATCGAATGGTCCATCTCGCGCAGGATGAAGATGTTGAGATCACAGATATCGCCGGGCAGGAAGAACGAGACGATCTGGCGGCGGCCGTCCTCGAGCTGCTTGTAGCGGCAGGCCCAGCCGTTCAGGATCAGATGCACGTCCTTGGGCTTCTCGCCTTCACGCGCGATGTCGGTGCGTGGCGCGAAGGTCCTTACCCGTTGAGCCGCAGCGCGGTTGAGCATCAGGCGGTCGGCCGCAGAAAGGCGGACGAAATTCTCAAGCTTGCGGACCAGATGACTCAAAGAGTGGTTCCCCCGAATTAGTTTATTGGGGTTCCAAGCGGCGCGACTTCAATAACTTATGTTAGCATGATACCGCGTTGACCGCTGATCTTTCTGCACCTGCGCAAGGAACCAACGCGTTGTCGATGTGCGTGGGTCTGCTGCCGCAATCTCGGTGATGATTTCGCCATCGCGCGATGGTCGGAGCATGAGCGACATCGCGCGAGTCCGACCTGCACTGCGCGCTTCTGTCGTCGAACTCTCATGAAAGTCGATGATGAATCACTGTCGAGGCCCGTGAAAATACGGGAATCGACGTGCGGCCGCGACGATTTGCCCCCCGGCGGCGTGCCTGCACAAGTTAATAGCCTCTTAGGCTGCGCTTCCTAAGTTGACCGAAACAATCAACTGGAAATGCACGATGCGAGTCGGTCAGCTCTTTGCGGTATCGATGCTCTCGGTCACGGCGCTTGCCTGTGTTCTCGGAGGCGAGGTGCTGGTATCTCACTATCGCGCCTACGCGAGCAGAACCGAAGCGATCAAGTCAGTCGACGCGTTCGCTGCTGTGCTCCTTGCAGGCCAGGCCGTCGCGGGATTGCGGGCGCCGTTCGTCACGCCGATGTTCCAGGACGTTCCGGCCACTCCTGTGCAGCTGGACGCCGTCGACAAGGCCGGGCAGCAGGCCGACGCCGCCTTCGCCAAAGCGAAAGCGGCCGTTGAGACGCTCTCCGACAGCCAAGCCATCTTCGACGGACTGAACGCCGCCAAGGCAAAGCTCACCGACGTGCGCACGATGGTCGACCGCGCCGTGAGATTGCCGCTGAATGCGCGCGACCCGGCTGCGATGAAGGGATTCCTGCCCGGCTTGACCGACGTGCTGAAAGCGGTCGAGCCGCTGCTCAACCGCCTCGAGAACCGCGTCGCGACCGCCGATGCATCGCTGACGCCGCTGCTGTCGATTGCGCGCATCACGCAGGATCTGCGGATCACGGCCGGCGGCCGCGCCGCGATGCTGGCCCCGGCGCTCGGCGCCAAGCGTCCGCTGGCCCCGGCCGAGTATTCCAACATCGATCGTGCGCAAGGCCGGATCGAGGTCGATCGCGAACGAATCGAGTCGAGCATCGATCAACTCGGCAATCCTCCGAAAGTCGCGCAGGCGATGTCGGAGGCGGTCGAAGCATATTTCAACAACGCTGCGGGACTGATCGAAAAGGAGATCGCGGCGTCGCGCAGCAATGCCGGCTACACGCTGTCACCGGAGCAGTTGGGCGGCACCGTCGTGCCGCCGATCGGAAAATTCCTGACCGTTCGCGACAATGCGCTGGCCGAGGCACGGACGCGCGCCGAGACGGCGCGGGACGATGCACTGGTGATGTTCGGGATCGGCAGCGGCGCGGTGCTCGCGCTGCTCGGCATGCTCGGCGTCGTGACCTTCATGCTGCGCCGTCGCGTGATCGCGCCGCTGGCTGCGCTGACCGGCGTGGTCGGCGACCTCGCGGCCGGCCGTGACGACGTTGTCGTTCCGGCCAGCGATCGGCAGGACGAGATCGGCACGCTCGCCGGCTCGCTGCAGGTGTTCAAGGATGCGCTGCTGGCGAAGAAGGCGGCAGACCGGGCCGCAGCGACCGAGGCGGAGGCCAAGATCCGGCGTGGACAGCGGGTGGATACGATCACCCGCGAGTTCGAGGCCGTCATCAGCGAGATCGTCGATGTCGTGTCCTCGGCGTCGACGGCGCTCGAGAGTTCGGCAGGAACGCTCACGACCACGGCCGAGCAGTCCGAGCGGCTCGCCACCACCGTCGCTTCGGCGTCCGAGGAAGCCTCGACCAACGTGCAGTCGGTGGCATCAGCGACGGAGGAAATGTCATCGTCGGTGACGGAGATCGGCCGCCAGGTTCAGGATTCGGCGCGCGTCGCCAACGAGGCCGTGCAGCAGGCGCAGCGCACCAACGATCGTGTCGGCGAGCTTGCTAAGGCTGCGGCCCGCATCGGCGACGTTGTGGAGCTCATCAACTCGATCGCCGGCCAGACCAACCTGCTGGCGCTCAACGCCACCATCGAGGCGGCACGCGCTGGCGAGGCGGGGCGCGGCTTCGCCGTCGTGGCCTCCGAGGTGAAGGCGCTGGCCGAGCAGACCGCGAAGGCGACCGACGAGATCAGCCAGCAGATCAACGGCATCCAGGCGGCCACGCAGGAGTCGGTGAACGCGATCCGCGATATCGGCGAAACCATCGAGAAGATGTCGGAGATCGCCTCGACGATCGCATCCGCGGTGGAAGAGCAGGGCGCGGCGACGCAGGAGATCTCGCGCAGCATCCAGCAGGCGGCCCGTGGCACGCAGGAGGTCTCGGCCAACATCACGGATGTGCAGCGCGGCTCCAGCGCCACCGGTCAGGCGTCGGCGCAGGTGCTGAATGCGGCGCAATCGCTGGCCGGTGAAAGCACACGCCTGAAGCGCGAGGTCGCGCGCTTCCTGGGCTCCGTGCGCGCCGCGTGACGACGGGACTGCACGGCACTGCATTCCAACATCATGAGCGCCGGCTCGGACCGGCGCTCATATCATTCGCTCACTTGCCCTTGTCGAGGGTCTGCGCCATGTCGAGATGATGCTGCAGGGCCGGCAGGGTCTTGCCGGCCCCGTCCTTCAGCGCCGGATTGTCGCCGCCCTTCGCATAGCGCTCGAACAGCGACACCGCGTCCTTGTGGGCGCTGATCTGCATGTCGTCGAAATCCGAGCTGAAGTCCTTGCCGCTCGCTGCCTTCAGCTTGTCGAGCTTGCTCTGATGCGCGTTGTCGACAGCGGCGGGCAGTTGGACCTTGACCTTGCCGCTCTCGACCATGCTCTTCAGCTCGGTCGAAGTCCTGGTGTGATCCTTGACCATCTGCGCGGCGAAGCTCGTCTCCAGCGTGTTGCCCTTCGCCGAGCCGGCTCGATTGCAGTTCGAACATGTCGCTGATGGCGACCTGCTTGACGCAGTCCTCGGTGCTCGGCGCAATGCCGAGCGCCGAATTCACCCCGGTCTTTTCGCCGACTGATTGAGCGAGGGCAGGGCCGGCCAGCACCAGGCAGCCGAGCGTGACGCGTGTGAGCCGCATGGGTCGTTCCTCTCGTTGGTTGCAGACCTAAACCGAGAGATGTGCACGATGTCCCGACGAACTGGCGCGCGCGGCGCGGCGTGCCTGGTGAGAAGATGCCGCGAGCAGCCGGCGTAGCCGCAGAGCGTCGGCGGGCGCCGCGCTCTTCTGGTCGTTGTCGAAATAGACGTAGACGTCGATGCCGTGCGACGCCCAGGCGCGAATGCGCTTGGCCCAGGCTTCGAGTGTCGCGTCCGGATAGTTGTCCTTGTAGCGGCCGCCCGGGCCATGGCCGCGCACATAGACGAAATCGGCCGTCCGCCTCCACGGCGCCGGCGCGTCGTGATGGTCCGACAGGCAGAGCGAGATGTTCGCGTCCCTCAGCAGGCGCATGATCGCCGGTGTGTACCAGCTCGGGTGACGGAATTCGAAGCTGTAGCGCCGGTGCGTCGGCAGCAGCGGGAGAAACGACTCGAGCCGTTCTCGATTCGCTTCGAATTGCGGCGGCAGCTGGAACAGCACGGGGCCAGCCTTGTCGCCGAGCAGCGACAGCCGGCTCTCCATCAGCGCGATGCTGTTGACCGAGCGCGCAGAGAGGCGCTTCCAATGCGTGATGAACTTGGAGGCCTTCCAGGCGAAAACGAAATCGGGCCCGGTCTGATCGCGCCAGCCACGGACGGCAGCTTCCGTCGGCGTCCTGTAGAACACGCCATTCAGCTCCGTGGTCTCGAACTGGCTGGCGTAGTAGGGCAGCTGATGTCTGATCAGCAGTCCCGGCGGAAAGAACGCGCCGCGCCAGGACCCGTAGTGCCATCCCGATGTGCCGATCACGACCCGGGCCATCATCGTCCTCTCGCCGAGACCAGACCTCGAAAGCAAAGCGTCGTGAGGGCGTTCGGGTTCCTTTCAAAGCCGCAGCAGACGATACGGCGCGCGCTCTAGCGCTCGGCGGCGTGCAGCACCGGTGCGCTCAACAGCTCGTTGATATGCGCCGCCGTCTCCGCCTGCATCGCCTTCTTCAGCATGATGTCGCGCTCGGGGCCTACGGGAAGACGTGCTGCCGCTTCGCGGGCAGCTGTTGCAGCCTGCTGCAGCCGCTGGCCGAACGACACTGTCTGCTTACGCCGGTTCCGGGTGACGCTCATGGCGAACTCCTGTTGCTTCAAACAGGACTCTGCGAGCCTGCCGGCCTTGTGTCGCTAACACACGTTAGCGTGCAGTTCACTATCCCTGGAGGTCCTGTTGGAACAAGACGACAGCGTCGCGGTGCTGATTAGTTGTTCGATCGATCTGGGTCATTGCCCGGAACGCTGAGATGCACCTCGTGGCCTTGCTTGATGGCCAGCGTCGCGGCTGATGCAGCGGATTCGAACGCAGCCTCCTTGGTCGCGTAGTCGCCATGGGCGTTGCCGTCATGCAGAACGCTCCAATGATCGTCGACCGCGACGATGGCGTATTGAGCCAGTCCCATGTCCTCCTCCATTCTTCGCGTCATTGGGTCGAAACGCTCGGGGACGCCCGATGCCGTGCCGCGGGCGCGGCTCGTCTCGGCGGGCACGAGACCAACCAGAGCAGGTTGCATCCGTTCCTGCGCATGCGGACCAACCCTGGCCGGATGCGCCCGCTTCCCGATGCCGGCGAACCGCGGGGCAGCCGGCCCGTTCTCAGCCCTTGCGTTGGGTCTACCCCGCGGGCCGATAGCCTGTTAAGCAACGGCGCAGGACGGGGCGGTCCCCGCGGAAGAGACTGAGAGGAAACGGCAATGATTCAGACGGTCGGCATCATCGGAGCAGGCACCATGGGCAACGGCATCGCGCAGGTTTGCGCGGCCGCGGGCGTGCCGGTCGTCATGGTCGACATCTCCGAGCAGGCGGTGGCGCGCGGGCTCGCCACGGTGGGCTCCAGCCTCGATCGCCTGGTCAAGAAGGAGAAAATGACGGCCGCCGACAAGGACAAGGCGCTGTCGCTGATCACCGGCACTGCCGACAAGGCGAAGCTGTCGAGCTGCGATCTCGTCATCGAGGCCGCCACGGAGAACGAGGAGCTGAAGCTCAAGATCCTCAAGGACCTCTGTGCCGGCCTGAAGCCCGAGGCGCTGATCGCGACCAACACCTCCTCGATCTCGATCACCAAGCTGGCCACCGCCACCGATCGGCCCGACCGGTTCATCGGCATGCACTTCTTCAATCCGGTGCCGATGATGGCGCTGCTCGAGCTGATCCGCGGCCTGCAGACCTCGGATGCGACCCATGCGGCCGCCGCCGATTTCGCCAAGCGGATCGGCAAGGTCGCGATCACCGCGAAGAACAGCCCGGGCTTTGCCGTGAACCGCATCCTGTGCCCGATGATCAACGAGGCGATCTTCGCGTATTCGGAAGGCATTGCGACCGCGGCGGACATCGACGAGGGCATGAAGCTCGGCTGCAATCATCCCATCGGTCCGCTGGCGCTGGCCGATCTGATCGGCCTCGACACGATGCTGTCGGTGATGGAGGTGTTCTACAATGGCTTCAACGATCCGAAGTATCGGCCGGCGCCGTTGCTGAAGGAAATGGTGGCCGCAGGCCAGCTCGGCCGCAAGACCGGCAAGGGCTTCTACGACTACGGCAAGTAGCTACAGCCAAGTAGCTACGGCCAAGTAGCTACAGCCAAGTAGCTACGGCATTGTGCGACGCGAGCGGCGGGTGGCCCATGCGCCCGCCGTGCCTCGGTTGACGATCGACTACTCGGACGACGGATTGGCGGACGACGGATTGGCGGACGACGGATTGGCTGACGACGGATTGCGTTGACGATGGATTGCGTTTGGAGGCGCGTGGGAGGACCACAGAACCACAGCTCCCCAAATGAGAGCTGCCGAGTTCGCACTGATCCGATGATCCAGATTCACGGCACAGCGCCGGGTGGGCAAGGGGCCATGCCTCGCTGATGCAGCCCACAAAGCCGCGACCCGGCGTGCCGTTCGTGATTTGCCGCTATGCGATGGTCCGAGCGATTACCGTCGCACTCAGCGGGCCTGGTACGGAGGTGGAGTCATTGAACCTCCCTGCAATCAGATGGATCGTCGTCGTTCCAACATCATCGGCACCATGAGCGGCTACCGCAATGGACGACGGCAGCGATCGTCCTCCCGGCGGCCGGCGCTGTCAAGGCGCAACATGACGCATTGATGAATTCGACGTGACAGGTCCGGTCGATCCTGCGCGCGCGGAGAGACTCTGGTCCGCCTTGGAGTGATGACAAACCCGTGCAAATCATTACATGAGGGCAGCCGGCCGATGAGGCTATGCGGTTGCGCCTTGCTCGAGCTCGTGTCGTTCGCATCGGCCGACATAAGGATCTGCAGCGGCGATTCACAGAGTGTGGCTCGGGTTGCGGCCTTTCGGGGAACCAAAGAATTCGTGGTGTTTTGTTTGCCGCGAAAAGCAAGGCAGGAGAACAGCGATGAGAGCAGTTGGCATCATTCTGACGACGGTCGCCATGTTTGTGGGAACTCTGCCTGCTCTGGCAGCGGAGCAGGGTACGGCGGGCATGGTCACGGGGATCAACCGTCTCAACGGCACGATCGCGATCAAGCGCATTCCCGATGGAACCGTCGGCGCCAACACGGCCGGAGCAGCCCAGGAGTTCAAGATCAAGGACAACGCCATGATCGAGAACATCCACGCCGGCGATCGCGTGACGTTCTCGACGTCTGACGCCGCCACACCCACGATCGTCAAGCTCGATCGGCAGAAATAGCCGTCATAGCCGGATCGAGGAGCGCGATGAGACAGTGCGGTGCTCTCCGCGGACGGGGCGTATGGCGTCTCGGGCTCTGGATGATGATGGTCGTCGGGAACTGCACTATTGCGACTGCGGCCCCGACCGACCTGTACCAGGCGCAGACGGTCGTGACCGGTCAGGGCGAGGACAATCGTCGGGCGGCCTTTGCAGCTTGTCTGGAAGACGTGCTGATCAAGGTGTCCGGTGCATTTCAGCTCAGAAACGATGCAAGGCTCGCACCACCCGAGGCGCGGGCCGCGGAGTTCGTCACCGGCTTCGATTATCACGATCAGATGTCGGGCAAGCCGAAGCATGACGAGCAGGGCACGCGCGACCGTCCATATGACCTGACCGTGTCATTCGATCGCGCGCGGATCGATCAGTTGCTTGCGAGCTTGAACATCAAGCCGTGGCCGGCGCCGCGCCCGTCGATTGGCGTGATCGTGACGATGACGTCGGGCGGTCGCACTTTCTTCGTTGCATCCGACGACCGGAGGTCCGATCTGCAGCGCGACGCGCTGCGCGCAGCGGCTGTCAAGCGTGGGCTCGAGATCGCTCTGCCAAGCGCCTCCGAGGTCTCGAAGGCCGCTATTGAGCGCACCAAGTTGAACGATGTCCAGCCCGCGGCGGTCGCGTCGTGGTTTCCCGGAGCCGATGTCATGCTCTTTGGCGATCTCACCTGGGACGATGCCGAACTGGGCTGGGTCACGCAATGGCGCCTCGATCGCGCCGGCAAGCAGGACCGGTGGCAATTCCGTGGCGTGACGTTCGACGAAGCATTTCGCCGCGGTCTCGGTGGAGCAGCGCAACTCCTCTCCGACAACGGAGCGCCGTGAGGTTGCCGCGATAGTCTGCGACCATCCCTGTAAAGTGGATGCCTGAGCCGCGCATGCGGGCACGAGAGTCTCGCGCCCGAGCTCGCTCCGGCAAACAGACAGGAGGGTGCCCGTGGTGAAACTCAGAACGTGTCTCGTTGCTGCGCTGTTGATTGCCACGTCCGCCTCGCTGGCCGTGGCCGCGCCGGGCCTGGTGCGCACCGCGGCCACCATGCGCGCAGGGCCGGGCCCCGGTTTTCCCGTCGTCGAGCGCATTCCGGCCGGTGCCAGGATCACCATCCATGGCTGCATTCAAGGCGGCGCGTGGTGCGATGTCAGCTTCGGAGGCGAACGTGGCTGGGTCGCGGCGCGGACGCTCGCCTATCTGTATCGTGAGCAGTACGTTGAGCTGCCCGAATATGTCGAGTACGTGCCGACTGTCGGCTTCACGCTGACCACCTATTGGAGCAGCTTCTATTTCGGCCGGCCTTGGTATCATCGGCATGCGTTCTGGAACCGCTACTGGCATCGCCATCCGCCGGTCATGGCGCAAAATCCGCCTCAGCCTGGCATGACCCCGGGGATGCCGGGGCGCGGTCCCGGCGGGGTGATCCAGCCGGGCGCGGTCGCGGGCACAGGCCAACGATCCGGACCGCCTTCGGGCATGCAAGGTCGTGTGCCGCCTGCGACGGCCGCCGGCCCCGCCGCACCTCCGGTCGTGGCTGGTGGTCCCGCGCGAGTTGCAACGCCACCCATGGTGCAGCCGTTGATGAGCCGAAGCAGCGGTGCGCCGCAGAGCGCCCGCGCGCAGATGGGCGGCATGCGCATGATCGGGACTTCGCCGCAAATCGGTTTGGCGCATATCGGGGGCGGCCCCGCCATGGGTGCTGCGCGTGTGGGCGTCAGCGGCCCTCGCGGTGGCGGGCGTTCCGGCCCGGGCGGTGGTTTCCGCCGGCACTGAATCTTCAGCACTGGCGTGGTGTCCGGATTGTGAAGGCGGCGTGCAGGCCGGCGCTGGCGACGGCGGGTGCGATGACTACATGGATGTCATTCCTCGATGCCTCCCCATTGTTCTCGCCTATCGTGAAAAAGCCCGTGCTCGCTTTCCTGCTGCTCATCTTCGTGCCCATCTCGCTGTCGGCCGCGAACTATCTGCGCGGCGATCGCCGCGGCAGCTGGCAGACCGCGGACCGTTCGAGCGCGGGCCTGCTGCCATCGCCAGCTCAGCATGCCGACGCGGTGGTCCGCGTATTCGCTGCGCGCACGGTGCGTTGGCGTGGCATCTTCGCGGTCCACACTTGGATCGTCGTGAAGGAGAAGGGCGGCCCGCGCTATACCCGCTACGACTACACCGCGTGGGGTGAGCCGATCCGGGTCGATGGCTTCGCGCCCGATGGTCGCTGGTTCGGTGCGTTGCCGGAGACAGTGCTGGCCGTCGACGGCGAAGAAGCCGAGCGGGTGATTCCGAGGATCCGCAGCGTGATCGAGAACTACCGCTTCCGCGCCTATGGCGACTACAATGCCTGGCCGGGACCGAATTCGAACACCTTCGTGCAGGCGGCGCTGCACGCGGTTCCTGAGCTGAACGCCGTGCTGCCGCCGACCGCAATCGGCAAGGACTTCCCTTTTGACGGCTGGTGGGGGCGCACGGCCTCCGGGACCGGTCTGTTCGTATCGCTCGGTGGCTATCTCGGTGTCACCGTCGGCTGGATCGAGGGCGTCGAGCTGAACTTCTTCGGGGGAGTTCTCGGCGTCGATCTGCGCCGGCCGGCGCTGAAATTTCCCGGGATCGGCCGCCTCGGCATGCCACCGGCCTGAGGCCCACGATCTGCCTGTCAGGCACTGGCTGGCATGCTGCTTGCTGCGAGCCTCTTCAGCGCGCCTGCGATGTCGCGGATGCGCCAAAACGCCAAGCGAGGCGAGAAGAGGCGGACGATGAGCACGCTGTTTGCGATCTGCGCGACCTATGAGGTGGACGATGGCGCGGCGCGTGGCTTTGTTCTCCAGCGCCGCGAGCCCGACGGCAGCGCCAAGCCTTGGCCGATCCTGGTCACGCGCAAGGGCAACAACTTCTACGGCTTCGAGAATGCCTGCCCGCATCAGGGCGCCCGCCTCGACAAGCATCCGGGCGAGTTCATGGACGAGGAAGGTAATTTCCTCGTTTGTGGCGAGCATGGTGCCCAGTTCGACCTCGATACCGGACAATGCTTCATTGGGCCCTGTCAGGGCCGGACGTTGTCTGTGGTCGAGCTTGTGATCGACGACGGTGACATCTGCCTCTCCGGGATCGATCTGGACGAGGAGGACGGCCTCGACATCGACGATCCCGAGGATGACGTGCCGGAGGTGCAGATCACATCGGATTGAGGCTGAGCGCCGGCCCCCCGACCGGGTCAGCGTTTCTTCCGTTCAGCGCGGCTGTAGTTGCTGAAGTGCCCCTCGCGTGCTGCCTGGCTGCGAGCGGCCTTGATCAGGCCGGGGCTGCGCGCCGGCGGCGCCGGCAGCGAGGGAAGGCGGGTCAGCTTGCGACTGCCGCAGGTCGGACAGACAGGCCTTTCAGAAATCCCGATCAGCAACTCGACATCCTCTGCGCAGGCCGCGCAATGGAAGCTATAGAACGGCATGACGTCATCCCCTCATTGTCGCTGAGGGGCGTTGCACGAAGCGGGCCAGCTCCATTGCGCATCGAATTCGCCGATTCAGGGCTCGTTTGCATGCGAACGGCAGCAGTTTTTTGCTGCGGTGTCCCGAATGCGACGCGGCTGGGGTCGAACATTCGACAGCCGTGCAGAGCTCCTCCGTCCGGCCGGCCCCGGATATCCGGTCGCCGGCCGGACGGACAAAGCGGATCAGGCGCTGGTTTTCGGCACGTACTTGCCGGCGACACACTTGTAACTCTGCAGATGCCACTCGTGATAGGGACCCTTGGACATCCAGTCTGCGATTCCGATCTGCGCGCTGACGGCGCAGGATGTCATCGTGATGCCGGACATCTCGCTGTTGGTGACGACCTTCTCCATGCAGAGCTGGCCGTTGCATAGCATTGCGACGAGAGTGACGAGCACGTTGATTCTGCCTCCAAAGAGTGGGACCCGGTCAGGATCGAGAAAGCAGAGTTCATGCCAAGTTATGAATCCAGGTCGTGCTGCTACGGGACGGACTGCTACGGGTGTCACTTCATGGCGACAGAAGCGTGATGGATTCACTGCTTGGATCACGCAGCGTTCGGCAACTGGCCCGTGTTTGCTGCTCGATCATTTGGCGATTTGCTCGTGTTGCGTGGTTCGGCCTGAGTGCCGAGGCTGAGCGGGGCCTATTGCGTCAAATAACAGGCAGCGCCTGCGCAGTCCTGCGGCGCTCGCGGACATTGGCTTCGGGGGCTTCGGGCGGAGTATCGCCGTTCATTGGCTGAATCAGAGTTCGGTTCGCACGGGCGCGTCCGCAGACGAACCGTCGATCCCCAGGATGATATCCGGCCTGATGCCAGACTTCCGGTGGCGCTGATATAGACGCCCCGACGCCCGGTGCTGGGAGCCTCCGCGTCGTCAGGCCTCGTTCAATCCGGCACCTCGATCGGTCAGGATCTTCTGCCCCTTCGCCGTCAGCTCGTAGATGTCGCCGTCCTTGGCGACATAACCCTCGCGGATCAGTCCATCGAGTTCGTCCTGCCGGTCGGGTGAGAAGGCGATTGCCTGGCCGATATCCGAAAGCGTCGCGATTTGGTCGTCCGTCAGCATGGCCATCCTCCCGTTGTTGATCCGAACGCCATGGCGTCGCGAATGTTCCGGGAGCACGAGGCCCTACGCCTTGCGCACGAACTCCGACTTCAGGTTCATCTGGCCGATGCCGTCGATCTTGCAGGCGATGTTGTGGCCGTCGCTCGCCTCCTGCAGGCGGATGTTGCGCACCTTGGTGCCGCCCTTCACGACGGACGACGATCCCTTCACTTTCAGGTCCTTGATGACGATGACGCTGTCACCGTCGGTCAGAACGTTGCCGTTGGCGTCGCGGATGCTGGCGTCGTCGCCGGCCGCTGCCGCAAGGGCGGCGTCGCCGCTCCATTCATGGCCGCATTCGGGACAGACCCACAGCGCGCCGTCCTGATAGGCGTGCTCGGAGCGGCATTGCGGGCAGGTCATTGCGTCGGTCATCTTATCCTCGGGCGCGGCAGAAGCGTAGCGCAGCGTTAGAGGCTCGGATGGAACCGGGCAAGAAAAATCCCGGGGGAGGGCAGCGCGCGGCGCAGATCGGCTGCGCGCCGCCTTCGTCGGTCGGCAGCGTCACGCCGCCTTGCGCTCGGGGGTCTTGCTGGCCGGCCCGGTCTCGGCCGCTTCCATCGCCCGGAGATAGGTGTCGAGCAGCGTCTCGTGCTCGTCGCGCTCGTCCTGGTCCTGCTTCCTGAGCTTGATGATCTCCTTCAGGATCTTGACGTCGAAGCCTTCGCCCTTGGCCTCGGCGAACACTTCCTTCTTCTGCTCGTTCAGCTCCGCCAATTCGCCGTCGAGGTGCTCGATCCGCTCGATGAAGGACCGGATGCGCGCGCCGGGAATGCCGATCTCTGACATGGTGACTCCTGTACTAATGGGACGGAGAAAATGCGCGGCAGTTCGTTGCCAATGTCTTAACGGGCGCGCTTTGCCCACATCAGTGAATCCGACGTGCTTAACGCGGAACCGGGCGGGCTCTCGATGTCGCCGAGCGGGCGCCATGCGCTAGCTCCGCTCCGCCGCCGAGAGCTTCTGAAACTGCTTCTTCATCGCATTGACGCGGCCGAGATAGCCCGCGACCGAATGGTCGCCGCAGCGCTCGCCATCCGCCGGCTTGAAGCCGCGCCGCGCGAATCCGGCCGCCGGCCCGGCGCCGCACAGATGAATGACGGCTGCGAGATCCTGCCGCTGCTGCGCGCTCGGCTTGGCGCCAGGCTGCCGTGCGAGCACGGCGGCGACCTGGCGGTCGAGCGAGATCACCGTCAGCGCCACCGCATGCGCCGGCCATGCGCGGACGTACAGGCTCGGCGACCCGCAGCCGTCGCTGACCACCTCGTGCTCCCGGATGCAGAACCGTGCGGCGTCGGCAAAGGCGCCGTCGGTCATCTGGAACAAGCCGACGGCGCTGGAAGCCGGCTGATACAGCGCGAACGGATTCCACGCGAGGCGCCAGCGCCAATAGGTGCGCGCCACCGGATTGCCCGAGCTCTCGGTCTGCGCCAGGGCGGCGAGCAGCTCCGGCGTGATCGATCCTGTCGAGCTCTCACGGAACAGCGCGCCATATTGGCGCCACGTCTCCTCCGGCTCCTTGTCGAGCGAATGACCGGTCACCACGAACAGCTCGGTCGGCTTGCGCAGGACGTGATAGGCTAGATTGACCAGCGCGAAGGTCAGGAGCAGCACCAAGGCGCCGCAGGTGATCTTGATCCACCGCGGCGCCGCGCCCACCGTCCGGCCCAGCCACTGCGCACCGCGCCCTGCGATTCGCTTCGCATCGCGCCGCAGCGCGCGCCAACGTCTGCCGCGTTGCGGCTTGCGCATTTTTTGTTGGCGTGGAGCAGGGGATTTCGGCAACTGATTACCTCGGGCGCCGGTGTGCCGGTCCATGGTTAAGGAAGAATTTGTGCAATCGCGTCATCCTGCCACTTTCTGGTGTGGGGCGGCGCGTGATGAAGAAATCGGTCAGTACTCTGCTGATGGTGCTGTTGTCGGTGCTGGCGGCGGGCATCCTGGTGTCCACGGCGATCCTGATGAGCGGCGCCGCGGGCCGCTATCGCGAGAGCGTTGCGACCGAGCATTTGACCGCGGCCGACAAGGCGATCTTCCAGAACGTCCTGGTCATGCGCGCCCACCGCGGCGACATCCAGAGCGTGCTGCTGAGCGAGGACGATCCGCGCGCCAAGCTCACCGAATATCAGGGCATCGAGGCCAAGGGCTATGACGGCATCGTCGCCGCGCTCGCCGGCGTCGACATGCCCGAGCGCGACGACCTCCTGGCCGGGTTGAAATCGAGCTGGGACGCCACGGTTCCGCAGTTCAAGCTGCTGTTCGATGAAGCCGCGAAGCCGCGTGCCGAACGCGTGCTGGCGCGTACGCAGGCCTGGTACCAGGCAATGACCAAGACGCTGGACGTCGCCAACGCCGCCTCGCTCGCCGTCTCGAACCGCGCCTGGATGACCGATCCGGCGATCGCCAAGATGGTGCAGGCGCGGCGGCTGGCCTGGCAGGTCCGCGACCGCTACGGCCTGCAATGCTCGGCGCTGCGTCCCAACATCAACGCCTCCAAGCCGCTCGACGACACCCAGAAGGGCGCGGTCGCGCAATGGCGCGGCACCGTCGCGGCCGGCTGGTCCGGGCTCGACGACCTCCTGGCGGGGGGCGGCAGCACCGCGCTCGCCGGGGCCGTGAAGACCTCGCGCACCGAGGTCGAGGCCGCCCATCAGCGCATGGACCAGCTCACCAAGGGGTTTGACGGCAGCGGCAAGCCGGCGATGCCGGCGCCGGAATGGAACGCGTTCTGCCAGGGCCCGTTCGCCGGCATCATCGCCGTCGGCATGACCGCGCTCGACGGCTCGATCGCGCGCGCCGAGGAGATCAGGACCGCCGCGCTGAGCAGCCTGGTCGTCCAGTCGCTCGCCTTCCTGGCCGCGCTCGTGGTGGCCGGCCTGGCGCTGCGCGCGGTGCGCGTCCGCCTGATGCGCCCGGTCGGCGTCCTGATGCAGGCGATCCAGCGCATCGGCCAGCGCGACTACCAGACCCCGGTGCCGCAATTCGCTCATGCCGACGAGTTCGGCGCCATGGCTGCCGCCCTCGAGGGCCTGCGCGAGAGCGCCGCCACCGCCGACCGGCTGTCGCGCGAGCGCGAGCTCGACCAGGGCCGGCGGCTGGAGCGCTCGCAGGCGATCGACAGCGCCTGCAAGAGCTTCGACGACACCGTGCAGGCGGTCATCGTCAGCATGGGCAACTCGACCGGCCAGCTCGATTCCAGCGCCGGCGAGGTCCGCAAGCTGGTCGACGAGTCCACCGAGCAGACCGCCGCGGTCGCCAGCGCCGCGGAGACCGCGACCAGCAATCTCGAGACCATCGCCGCCGCCACCGAGGAGCTGACCGCGTCGGTCTCCGAGATCGCCGCGCAAGTGCAGGCCTCCGCGGCCGATGCGCGCCAGGCGGTGGAGAAGGCGGCGCAGACCAACGCCACCGTCGAGATGCTCGACCGCGCCGCCAACCGCATCGGCGAGGTGGTCAAGATGATCACCGCGATCGCCGCGCAGACCAACCTGCTGGCGCTCAACGCCACCATCGAAGCGGCGCGCGCCGGCGAAGCCGGCCGCGGCTTCGCCGTGGTCGCCGGCGAGGTCAAGAACCTCGCGGCGCAGACCGCGACGGCGACCGACGATATCACCCGCCAGATCGCCGAGATCCAGGCCGCCACCGGCGAGTCGGTCGAGGCGATCCGCGCCATCAGCCACAACATCTCCAGCATCGACGAGAAGATGACGGCGATCGCCGCGGCGGTCGAAGAGCAGCGCGCCGCCACCACCGAGATCTCGCGCAACTTCCAGCATGCCGCCCAGGGCACCCGCGCCGTGACCGACACGATCGGCTCGGTCGCGGCGCTCAACCGCCAGACCGGCAATGCGGGCGCGGCCATGGTCGACTCCGTCCGCCGCATGTCCACCGATGCCGATCGTTTCCGCGTGGCGGTGGAGGGCTTCCTCGGCACCGTGCGCAAGGCCTAGCATCGGCAAAGCGGACGCGATCCCGCGACGCCGATGGCGCCCGAGCCTTGCCGGTCGTCGACCCTCTGAAGGGAGGGGGCGCGGGGAATGCCGGGCGCTGGCCGCACCCATGGCCCGCCTGCAGAAGATAAGCAGGCGGCAGTCACCACAGGTTCAGCCGAGGCATCCCGGCATTCCCCGCGCGATGGTTTTCACGCTTATAACGCGATCTCCCCGGTGTCCGGCTTGTAGCCACCGTCGCACGGCGGGATCATCATCACCGCCGCACTTGGCGCCAGCTTCGGGGCGCCAGGACCACGCGTCTTCACGTCCGCAAGCGTGCCGTTCGTCGGCGGGCCTCGAGCCCGCTGCGGCACACCCACAGCCACCGCATCTCCGGCCCACGTCTCGTGACGATCGCGATGCGCCCCTCTCGGCGGGCCGGGATGGGCGTAGACAATCATGATTTTTGAAAAAACGAAAGCGATTTATTTTTCGCGGAAGGTCTGGACACGGTCGATCAGCCTGATGGCGTTGGCGAAATCAGCCGCGAGGCGCAGCAGGATTTCGCCGCGCATGACGCTGTCGGAGGGTGGGCTGGCGGGGCGTGCCGGCGAGATCGAGCCGGGCGGGCCTTTGCCCACCCTGCGGCTGCGTCTGCGCGGAGGCGCGTCGCGGAACACATCTCCCATCCGCCGGTTGAAGCTGCTTCCACATCAGCCACGGAGCACCCGCGCCATGCAGGACATCAGGGAACACATGGAAGTCATCGGCGCCGACGGCGCGCATGTCGGCACCGTCGACCGCGTCGACGGCAACCGCATCAAGCTGACCAAAAAGGACAGCGGCGAGGGCAGCCACAAGGGGCATCATCACTTCATCGACAAGGGCCTCGTCGCCGGCGTCGAAGGCGACAAGGTGCGGCTGTCGGCCATCGGCGCCGTCGCGGTGACGATGGAGGAGGAGAAGTAGGGGCGGGGATACTCCTGTCTCCGTCCTCCGCTCGCAGTGATGCGCCCTTGCTCTCCTACGCGACCGGCCCGTGACGTGTAGGGTGGGCAAAGCGGCGCCGTCAGGCGGCGCGTGCCCACCATCGACGCTGGCGGGTGCGGGCGGTGGGCACGGCGCGCGCAAAATGGTGCCCGACAAAACCGACGCTGGCGCGCCTTTGCCCGCCCTACGTTTCGGCTACTCCGCGTAGCCCAGAATCGTCTTCAACAATTTCGGGAACCGGGCATTGAGGTCGGCCTCGCGCACGACGTTGCGATGCTCGACGCCCTGCTTGGTGGTGTGGATCAGGCCAGCCTCGCGCAACACCCGGAAATGGTTCGACAGCGTCGATTTGGCGATGCCGGGGCAGGGCGCGGCCTCGGTGCAGGACATGCAGTCCTTCCGTTCCATCAGGCTCCTGACGATGCGCAGCCGCAAGGGATCGGCGAGTGCGGCCAGCACTCCCGCTAATGTGATGTCCTCGCGCGACGGGTGAAACAGCTGCGCCATGAAAAACATATAGCGACGGCCTTGCGCGCGTTCAATAGTTCACTAGTTCTGAACGATTGAACCGAACGCCGCAGGCGGCGCAATGTGGAGAGCAAGATGAGCAAGCGACTTGAGGGCAAGGTGGCGCTGGTGACCGGCGCGTCCAAGGGGATCGGCGCCGCGATCGCGGCCCGGCTGGCCGAGGAAGGCGCCGCTGTCGCCGTCAACTACAGCTCCAGCCGGGAGGGCGCCGACCGCGTCGTGGCGGGGATCACCGGCAAGGGCGGCAAGGCGGTGGCCGTGGGCGGCAACCTCGCCAATCCCGGCGACGTCAAGACCATCGTCGCCGAGACGGTGAAGGCGCTCGGCCCGATCGACATCCTCGTCAACAATGCCGGCGTCTACGCCTTCGCGCCGCTCGACGGCATCACGCCGGAGCACTTCCACAGCCAGTTCGACGTCAACGTGCTCGGCCTGCTGCTGGTGTCGCAGGAGGCCACGCGGCATTTCAATCCGGCCGGCGGCAGCATCGTCAACATCTCCTCCGGCGTGTCCACCCTGACGCCGCCGAACACCGCCGTCTACACCGCGACCAAGGCCGCCGTCGACGCCATCTCCTCGGTGCTGTCAAAGGAGCTGGCGCCGCGCAAGATCCGCGTCAACACCATCAATCCCGGCATGATCGTGACCGAGGGAGTCGTCGCCGCCGGCCTGCACGAGGGCGACATGCGCAACTGGATCGAAACGGCCACGCCGCTCGCGCGCGTCGGCAAGGCCGAGGAGATCGCCGCCGCGGTGGCATTCTTCGCCTCGGACGATGCGTCCTACGTGACCGGCGAGACGCTGCACGTGACCGGCGGGCTGCGCTGAGCGATCACGTCACTTCGGTCGCAGTCGCGAGCGGTGAACCGTAGGGTGGGCAAAGCGCCGCCGCAAGGCGGCGCGTGCCCACCGTTCCGGTGTTTGGACGAAGCCAAATTCCCGTCTCGCCCCCCGGCGCCTATCGCGCTATGATGACAGCCGCGGGAAAGGAAGGCAGCCATGACGATCAAGGTCGCCGTCAGGTCAGAGGTCGTTCGTGATCCGACGGTCATGAGCGGCGATCCGGTGGTTCGCGGGACACGGGTGCCCGCCGAAACCATCCTGGCCTACCTGCGCGCCGGCTATCCGGCGCAGGAGATCTTCGCCGACTATCCGAGCCTGCCGATCGATGGCATCGACGCGGTGATCCGCTGGGCCGAGGTCACCTATGGTGCCGATTGGCGATCGGCGGAGAACGCGGCAGCCACCCGTTGAGCGAACGATTCCTGATCGACGAGTGCCTGAGCGGCGCCTTGGTGGGAGTGGCAAAGGCGCGCGGCTATCAGGCGGACTACGTCACCCATCTGGGCAAGAGCGGCTGGCAGGACTGGAATCTGGTGCGGTTCGCAAGCGCGAACGACTACATCATCGTCACCGACAATCGCAGAGATTTCCTGAAGGAATATGCCAAACTCGACGTACATGCCGGGCTGGTGATCCTGATCCCGAAGGGCACGCGGGATGAGCAGATGAGTCTGTTTCAGAAGGCGCTCGATCTCTATTCCGTCCGCAACGCCGATCTCGTGAACAAGCTCATCGAAGTCGCGCGCGACGGCTCGGTCCATATCCGCGAGTGGACCGCCGACGATCACGACATCGACCATATCAACGATCCGAAGTGGCGGTGACCGTAGCCCGGATGAGCGAAGCGATATCCGGGGTCTGCCGCAGCGCCAGCGATGAGCCCGGATGTCGCTTCGCTCATCCGGGCTACGCGGCACCGGTGATTTTTGGCAACTATAGGTTGATGAATCGTCCGATATAGGATCAAATCGGGCTTGCCGAATCCGTGATGCGCGCATCGCGGACGAGCTGCGTTTCAACCCACCGGTCGGGCGCATGGCGTTTTGCCATGGCGCAGTCCTGGCCGGCTGAATTTCAAATCACCAAAGGAGTTTCTCATGCGCATCGGTTTTGCATTGTCGACCATGTCTGTCGTCGCCGCATCGGTGGCCCTCGGTTGGGGCCTGACCGCGCCGCGCCCCGCGCACGCGTTCCTGGAGGACATCTGCATCCCGCGCGTGAAGGACGGGCTGAAGAATTGTCTCGCGCCGGCGAGCGCCTGCAAGGATCCGGCGGAGGCGCTGAACCGCGGCTGCCTGCTCGAGGCGGTGCAGTTCGCCGTCATTCCGCCCGGCCGCAGCATGGTCCATGCGGACTCGACCTATTTCATCGCCCAGGCGCTCGGCTATCGCGCCGACGTCGCCTATTGGATCGCCGCCTACAACGAGAACTCCGACTACGCGCAATATGCGCCGATCGACCAGTGCGGCGGGCAGGCGACCTCGACCAATTCCGGCGCCAGCTACATCACCGCCAAGTTCAACGGCTTCCAGCGCACCAACAACACCACCGACGGGCCGCTGTATCACTATCTGCTGAACTTCTCGCCGAACGGGCAGGGCACCGATGTGCACGGCGCCAGCGGCGTGCAGGCGGTGTATCCGTTCCATTATCCGCCGCCCGGCTATCCCATCACCATCGACAGCGTCTATCAGGGCACGCTGTACGACCTCAGGCAATGGGCGATGAAGGGCGACGAGGCGCCCGGCCTGCTGTGCACCGCCGGATACACCGTGCCGAACGGCTCGTCGAACTTCAGCGGCCCGAAATGCCTGGCGAACGTCCCGATCAGCGGCAACGTGCCGCTGCTGGAGAACTACGCGATCGGGCCGGCGATCAACGTGACCTCCGGGCCGAAGATTCTCGACAACAGCAACGGCAATGTCGACTACACCCAGCTGAAGTCCTGGCTGGACGACAAGAGCCGGACCACCGGCGTGCTGTTCGACGATCCCAGGAAGCCGCCGGTGCCGGTGCAGATCGCCCGGATCGGGCTCTATCTGCACTCCCTGCAGGATGCCTCCTCGCACGGCACCTTCTGCGGCGACGACGCACCGTCGCCCCCGGGCGGCTCGGATGTCGGCAGCTACATGTTCATGAGCTCGGGCAGCATCAAGCTGAGCTTCGGCACCTATTGCGCGACGGGGCCGCATCTGGCGAGCCACGTGCAGGAGACCGGCACCGGCGACACCAGCCTGCCGCTGCGCGACTACGTGGCGCTGAACAACACGGTGGACGAGCTCATTCTGTTCGGCAACAACGTCGCCAAACAGCGCGGCTGGATCGTCAACCCCAGCCTGCTGCCGCCGAACGTCGTCGGCGGAAAGAGCGCCGTCGGCGACAGCGCCGCCGATCTGAAGTCGCGCCTCGTCGGCCGCATCGTCTCGGGCCAGCAATGGTCCCGCGCCGAAGTCTACAACTCCGGCGTCATCACCGCGCCCCTGCAACGCACCGACGCGCAGGACCGGCTGAACACCATGAACGCCGCGCTGGGCGCCTATTCGAAGCGGCTAACGACCGCCAACCCCAAGCTGACCCCGCTGCGCCCGATGCCGGGGAATTCGTTCGACCCGAACGACAAGTCGGTGTGTTTCAAGTAGCTGCCGTAGGGTGGGCAAAGCGCCGCTGCCAGGCGGCGCGTGCCCACCGCGTGCCGCGGGGCGCCCCCGAACTCCCGCCTCGCCTCCGGACCCGGATCGCGCTATGATCGAGCCGCGGAACAGGAAGGCAGCCATGACCATCAAGGTCGCCGTCAGAGCCGAAGTCGTGCGTGATCCCACGGTCATGAGTGGTGACCCGGTGGTTCGCGGCACCCGCGTGCCTGCCGAAACCATCCTCGCCTATCTGCGTGCCGGCTATCCTGCGCAGGACATCTTCGCCGACTACCCGAGCCTCCCGATCGACGGCATCGACGCCGTGGTCCGCTGGGCAGAGGCCGCTCATGGTTCAGAATGGCGGGCATCGTAGCAGCCGGCTGCTCTCAATTCTCGGGAGTCCATGGCTGTCGCGCCGCATGGTGGATGTGCAGGATCTCGATCCGGTCGTCGCGAACACGATAGAAGATCTTGTAGGGATAGTGCCCGAGCGGGGCGACCCGAATATCGGGGCGATCGACGACACGGCGTGCGACCAGCGGCCAACGTGCGATGCGGGCAACGAGGCGTCTGATCCGCCGTTCGACGGCAGGAGCGATTGCCGGATAATGATCGGCAAGCCAATCGGCAATATCCAAGAGATCCCTGAGCGCGTCGTCTGTATAGACGACCTTCATCGGGAGCGGAATTTGGCGAACGCAGCTTCGACCTCGTCCTCGCTGGCAAAGCGGCCTTCGTTGGCAGCGCGCAGGCCGCGATCGATGCCAGCCAGCTCCTGATCGCTCGGCTGATAGTCGCCGCCGGTCACGCTGGCCTCGATGTCGAGCGCCAGCTCGGCCAACTCATCCTGCAGCTCTGCCGGCCAGGTGTCCACGCGTTCGAGAACGTCCGTGAGCTTCTTGGTTTTCATGGGTGGAGACTAGCGCATGGCCGGTCGCCTGTCATGGGTCCCTGAATCTGGCAGCGGCCCGCGATCCCCTGACGAGGAGTCCCCCGATGCCCCGCCTGCACTGGATCGACCTCCCGACACCCGGCCGCCTCGCCATCGCGGCGCGGCCAAGGGCGGAGGATTGGCTCGATGATGACATCGCCGCGTGGGCGCGTGAACGCATCGCCGTCGTCGCCAGCTTGCTGGAGCCGGCCGAGGCCGATGAGCTTGGCCTGCAGCGCGAGCCCGCGCTGTGCCGGTCACACGGCATGGCCTTTGTGTCGTTCCCGATCCCCGACCGCGGTCTGCCTGAGACCCGCAGCGCGGCACAGTTGGCCGGCGACCTCGCCGCGCGGCTGACGGACGGCGCGCGCGTCCTTGTCCATTGCCGCGCCGGCATCGGCCGCTCCTCGGTGATCGCGGCCTGCGTCATGATCCGGCTCGGCGTCGACGCCGCCGAGGCGCTGGAGCGGATTGCCGCCGCGCGCGGGGTCGGCGTGCCGGATACGGAGGCGCAGCGGATATGGGTGATGGGGATTGCCCGGGAATAGACGCGGCAGAGAAGCGCGGTGCACTCATCTCATGCAGGGGCTGATTGCGCTTCGCTTCATTTCGCCGCGCGCGTAAAGTCGTGGCAGCAGGATCTGATTGGAAGCGCGCATGGAACAGGCCGTCATTGCCTACATCCCGTTGAGAGAAGACCCCTTCGGGTCCGAGCGCGAGTGCGTAGAGATTGGCGAGCTTGCAGCGCAGCTGCAGCACGCGATCGACCATCACGGCGTCGGCGAGTTCGATGGCGACGAGTTCGGCGGCGGCCGCTGCGTGCTCTTCATGTACGCTCCCGATGCGGATCGATTGTTCGGGGTCATCGCTCCGATCCTTGCGGCAGCTCCGGTGGCGCGCGGGGGTTTTGTCATCAGGCGATACGGCGAGGCGAAAAATCCTGACGCGGTCGAGGTCAGGGTCGATCTGTAGTGCCTGCAAATGTGAGCGCAGCTCGCGCCGGCATCGATCAACCGTGGGGCGGGCAAAGCGCCGCCGCAAGGCGGCGCGTGCCCACCATTGCGAACCGCCCCGCATCCTACGGGGCTGTCCCGCTCATCCGAGCCTGCTGATGTTTCGTGCGCCGCTTTAGCGGGCTTCCGTCGTCGAAAGCGTCTTCCAGAGCAGATATCCGCCCAGCACGATCAGGATCATCGGCATGAGCGGCAACGGCAAGGCAAGAAGATCCCACAGGCCGGCCGCAAGAATGATGACCCCGATGACCACGCCGAACCGGTCGACCTTCAGGCTCCGTTGCGTCCGCACCATCTGTGCGCCCAGGATGAGGACGCCGACGCCCACCAGGAACCAGCCCCAGGGAAGCCCGGCGAGCATGACCACGCCGAGCCATATGAAGAAGACGGCCCAAGCGGCTGAATCGATCTGACGGTGCGGATCGGGTGTGTCGTGGGACGGGACGAGAGACGCTTGCGTATCGGCCATGATGCTGCCTCCGCTTCTCTGACGACGACAGCTTGATCCGGATTCACCTCGACGCTGTTGATGCAGGTCAACCAAAGCGCGCGGGAAGCGCGTGGTCGGTCCACAGCGTGGCGCCCGCAAAGCGAACGCCCGCGAGCACGACCACGTCGTTCTCCAAGAGATGCACGCCGAACCGCGCCGCCTCGGCGCGCACCAGCGTCAACTCCTCAGGGTAGGTACGGTGATAGTATTCATGGTTGCCCATCACCATGACGATCGGCACGTCCTAGGCCACAATCTCGCGCAGCCGCGCAAACCCGCTCACCGCCCCCTCACAGACATCGCCGGCGACCACGACCACATCGACCCCGGGCAGCGCCGCGATTGGCTTGATGTCGGCCATGTCGGCGTGGAGATCGGAGAAGATGTGGAGGTGCATGTGGATGCGGAGGTGGGGCTGAGGGCTCGCAGCGTAACGCGCCGCTCCGGTCAATCGGCGGATTACGCTCCGCAAATCCGTCCTACGCTTGCTTATTCAACCCACGAGCTCACCGAGCGAAATTCAGCGCCGTTATCAAGCCGGAAATAGATATCACCGGGCGTTTCGTTAAAGATCCAATGATCCACGACCGGGCCGTCTTCCTCGTGGACGAAGCCCTGGCCTGCGAGCGTCACCTTCTTACCGGATTTGATTGCTGCGTAAGTGACTTCATCCACCTCTATCGAGTGGACATCGTAGCCGTAGGATATTGTGATCGTTACCATCAGTACAAGCCCTGCCTTCCGCTTTGCGTTTCCTCCCTAGTGCGAGTCACGCGCGCAACGCTCCTGTAGCAACTCTTGTACCAGCCAATCCATATCAGCCTGCCAATGAGCTATAGCCGCGGTTTTGCTCGGATTGTTTCGAGCGCCTTCTACCATATTCGACAACACTCGCATGAGTTTCTCGAGGCGCTGTTGCGAGCCGGGGCCGCCCCACTCATTTGTGTATGCGACCGATTCGATAACCGGAAGATCGCCCTCTATGACATGTCTCAAGATCCGACGCCGAACGGCCAACGATTCTCCATTATTACCTACGTGATAACCTAACGCAGCAAGCATTCCCTCGCTCGGACGAGCATCGCCGCTCCACGTTTTTATGCGACGTCGCCATTCCTTCTCGATGGCGGCCTGAACTAGTTGGGCATTTCGGTTCTCACCCTTGGCGAGGAGGCGGACGCAATTTTTGAAGATGTTCAGCAAGTCGGCGTCGCTTCGACGCTCAAGATTCTGAAGCACGGCGGGCCTATCGGCCGGGCCTGCAGGCGTCTTCTTCTGCATCGTACCCCTCCTATTGGATGGTGCAGATCGCGGCTAGAAAAAGGCCTGGACGGTTACACGTGAGCACTTTGCTTCTTGCAGGGCTCATCTTCGGGATTGTTAATGGTTACCGATGAGCCTTCGCTGGGTCAACAGGCCGCCGCACGGGTCTGGCCAACAGAGCGCTGCTCAGACCTGATCACGGTCGAGCGCAAGCTTCGCGCGGGCTATCTTCCAGATAGTCCATTTCTATTCCATTCACTTAAACCTTGGCGTGTTCGCCCCGAGCCTATAACGAAAACCCCACCGTCGCCGGTGGGGTTTCTTTGTAACAGGACACTTTACTAAGGAATGCGCTTCATCACGTTACCCCCAGTGCGGGGCTTAGACTTGGCGACCGGGGGCTTTCTATCGTGTGAGCTAGAGCGATCGCCTGTTGGTGGAGTACCTAAGAACACCCCGTCGTGCTGCCGCACGTATCGCACTTCATGCAGGTCCCGTTCCGGACCAGGGTGAAGTTGCCGCACTCCGAGCACATCTCGCCTTCGTAGCCCTTGGCCTTGGCTTCGGCGCGGCGTTCGGCCTTGGAGGCGACTTGCGCGTTGGCGGTGCCGGCCTTGCTCCATTGCAGGGCCTCGAGCTTCTCGGTGGGCGAGAGGTCGTGCTGCGCCTCCTGCTTCAGGGCGACGGCGCCTTCGATGGCATCGCCGGCGCGGGAGCCGGAGAGGGCGGTGACGCGGCCCGACGGGCCGGCGTCATGCGAGGCGGAGACCGCGGCCGTGCTCGACGACGAGCCGCCGCGCATCACGACGAGGTTGTCGGTGCGGGAGCGGGTCAGGCCGCGCGAGACGTACTTTGCGGCCTGCTGGCTCGGGCCGTCCTCCGACGGCTTGCCTTCGTCGACGCCGCGGCCGAGCGCATCGAAATTGCTCTCGGAGGGATCGACATGGGCGAGGTCGAAGCGCGACATGTAGCTGACGGCGAGCTCGCGGAAGACGTAGTCGAGGATCGACGTCGCATATTTGATCGAGTCGTTGCCCTGCACGGGGCCGGCCGGCTCGAAGCGGGTGAAGGTGAAGGCGTCGACATACTCCTCCAGCGGCACGCCGTACTGGAGGCCCAGCGACACCGCGATGGCGAAGTTGTTGATGAAGGAGCGCAGCGCCGCGCCCTCCTTGTGCATGTCGATGAAGATCTCGCCGAGGCGGCCGTCATCATACTCGCCGGTGCGCAAGTACACCTTGTGGCCGCCGACGACCGCCTTCTGGGTGTAGCCCTTGCGGCGATCCGGCATCTTCTCGCGCTCGCGCATCACCACGATGCGCTCGACCAGCTTCTCGACGATCTTCTCCGAGACCTGGGTGGCACGCGCGGCCATCGGCTTCTCGTAGAAGGACTCGACCGCATCGTCCTCGTCCTCATCGTCGCTGATGAGCTGTGAGTTGAGCGGCTGCGACAGCTTCGAGCCGTCGCGGTACAGCGCGTTGGCCTTCAGCGCGAGCTTCCAGGACAACAGATACGCCGCCTTGCAGTCCTCAACCGTGGCGTCGTTCGGCATGTTGATGGTCTTGGAGATCGCGCCCGAGATGAACGGCTGCGCCGCCGCCATCATGCGGATGTGGCTCTCGACCGAGAGATAGCGCTTGCCGATCTTGCCGCAGGGATTGGCGCAGTCGAACACCGAATAATGCTCGGCCTTCAGATGCGGCGCGCCCTCGACCGTCATCGCGCCGCAGATGTGGACGTTGGCGGCCTCGATCTCGCGCTTGGTGAAGCCGATCGCCGTGAGCAGGTCGAAGGTGGGGGCGGCGATCGCATCAGTGGTGACGCCGAGCTGCTTGACGATGAAGTCCTCGCCCAGCGTCCACTTGTTGAACACGAACTTGATGTCGAACGCGGTCGGCAGCGCCTTCTCGACCTTGGCGATGGCCTCGTCGGTGAAGCCCTTGGCCTTCAACGTGGTGACGTTGACGCCGGGGGCGTTCGACAGCGAGCCGTGACCGACCGCATAGGCCTCGATCTCGGCGATCTCGCTCTCGCGATAGCCGAGCACGCGCAGCGCCGCGGGCACGGCGCGGTTGATGATCTTGAAGTAGCCGCCGCCGGCCAGCTTCTTGAACTTCACCAGCGCGAAATCAGGCTCGATGCCGGTGGTGTCGCAATCCATCACCAGGCCGATGGTGCCGGTGGGGGCGACCACGGTGACCTGGGCGTTCCGGTAGCCGTTGGTCTCGCCGAGCGCGAGCGCGTCGTCCCAGGCCTGGATGGCGTGGCTGACGAGCGAGACCTGCGGGCAATGGGCGTGGTCGAGCGGCACCGGGGCGACCGAGAGCGCCTCGTAGCCGGTCGCCTCGCCGCGCGCGGCGCGGCGATGGTTGCGGATGACGCGCAGCATGTGCGCGGCGTTCTTCTTGTAGCCGGGGAAGGAGCCGAGCTCGCCGGCCATCTCGGCGGAGGTCTTGTAGGCGATGCCGGTCATGATGGCCGACAGCGCGCCGCACAGCGCGCGGCCTTCCTTGGAGTCGTAGGACAGGCCCATGGTCATCAGCAGGCCGCCGATATTGGCATAGCCGAGGCCGAGCGTGCGGAACTCGTAGGACAGCTCGGCGATCGCCTTCGACGGGAACTGCGCCATCAGCACGGAGATCTCGAGCACGACCGTCCAGAGCCGGCAGAGATGCTCGTAGGCGCCGACGTCGAAGTGCTTGGTCTCGGTGTTGTAGAACGTCAGCAGGTTGGCCGAGGCCAGGTTGCACGCGGTGTCGTCCAGGAACATGTATTCCGAGCACGGATTGGACGCGCGGATGTCGCCGGACGCCTTGCAGGTGTGCCAGTCGTTCATCGTGGTGTTGAAGTGCAGGCCGGGATCGGCCGAGGCCCAGGCGGCGTGGCCGATCTTCTCCCAGAGGTCGCGCGCCTTCAGCGTCTTGACGATCTTCTTGTTGGTGCGGCCGATCAGGTTCCAGTCGCCGTCGGTCTCGACCGCGCGGAGGAAGTCGTCCTTCAGCGACACCGAGTTGTTGGAGTTCTGGCCGGACACGGTCAGATACGCCTCGGAATCCCAGTCCGTGTCGTAGATCGGGAAGTCGATGTCCTTGTAGCCCTGCTTGGCGAACTGGATCACCCGCTTGATGTAGTTGTCGGGCACCAGCGCGCGGCGCGCGAGCTTGATCTCGCGGCGCAGCGCCGGGTTCTTCTCGGGGTCGAAGCAGTCGTCGCCGGAGCCCTCGCAATTGACGCAGGCCTTCATCACGGCCTTGAGGTGCTTCTGGTTGATCTTGGAGCCGGTGACCAGCGCCGCAACCTTCTGCTCCTCCTTCACCTTCCAGTCGATATAGGCCTCGATGTCCGGATGGTCGGCGTCGACCACCACCATCTTGGCGGCGCGGCGGGTGGTGCCGCCCGACTTGATGGCGCCGGCGGCGCGGTCGCCGATCTTGAGGAAGCTCATCAGGCCGGACGAGCGGCCGCCGCCCGACAGCCGCTCGCCTTCGCCGCGCAGCCGCGAGAAGTTGGAGCCGGTGCCGGAGCCGTATTTGAACAGGCGCGCCTCGCGTACCCAGAGGTCCATGATGCCGCCGTCATTGACGAGGTCGTCCTCGACGCCCTGGATGAAGCAGGCGTGCGGCTGCGGGTGCTCGTAGGAGGACTTCGACTTGGTCAGCTTGCCGGTCTTGTAGTCGACGTAATAGTGGCCCTGGCCGGGGCCGTCGATGCCATAGGCCCAGTGCAGACCGGTGTTGAACCATTGCGGCGAATTCGGCGCGACCATCTGCTTGGCGAGCATGAAGCGCAACTCGTCGTAGAACGCCAGCGCGTCCTCTTCGGTCGAGAAGTAGTTGCCCTTCCAGCCCCAATAGGTCCAGCAGCCGGCGAGGCGGTCGAACACCTGCTTGGCCGAGCGCTCGCTGCCGTAGCGCTCGTTCTCGGGGAGCGCGGCCAGCGCGTCGGTGTCGGGCACCGCGCGCCACAGCCACGACGGCACGCTCTCTTCCTCGACCTTCTTCAGGCGCGCGGCGACGCCCGCTTTCCGGAAATACTTCTGCGCCAGCACGTCGGAGGCGACCTGCGACCAGAACTCGGGCACCTCGACATTCTCGAGCCGGAACACCACGGAGCCGTCCGGATTCTTGATCTCGGACGTGGTCAGGCGGAAGTCGATCCCCTGATAGGGTGACTGTCCTTCGGTGGTGTTGCGCCGTTCAATCCGCATCGCGAGCCCCAATTGTTCTTGCCGGACCGCGTTCGCTGCGGCCGGGATCATTGCATCCAAGGGCGGCGGCTGGAAGTCCCCGGACGCTGCCGGGAAACTCGTCTGCCGCCGCAGTTCAACCGGTTGCCCGGTCCGCATCTGTTCAGCCTCGAAGCCGAAGGCCTTGCGCCGTTGTCCGGCGTCTCGCCCCGTCTTCCTGCGCGGCGCGTGCAGCCCGTCCGCTGCCTGCGCCGCCTGTTCTCAACGCGTCACTTCCGCCGCTCTGCTCCGTCGTCCCTGCAGGGGAGACCCCACATCTAGTGGGTTCCCCGCCGGAGCGCGGCGGCGCAGCGATGGTACACAGGGCAGACGGCGACCCACGCCCGCAGCCGTACGGACGGCGGCGTGGTCGTCTTCGAACCCTCTCGAGGGAAGCGGCCGGCCAGACCCGAAACATGACTGTGCGCCGAACCGGGCCGGAAGCTAGGACGACTCCGCTTCCCCCGTCAAGGACTAGTGGGGGTTCCCTAACCAAACACTAAATATGGGGGAAAGTACGGGATAACCAGGGCGTGTGCCGGTATCGTGATGGCCGTAACTATCGGCGAGTCCTCGCGGATTCGAAACCGGAAAAATTTGTTCGGAGCGCTGTCCACAGGGCTTCGTCCCGCTGTTCACAGGGACAGATTTATTCGCGTGCAAACGGCGTGTTTCGCTTGCATCAGCGGGACTCACGGGCGCCTACGGAGCGTTCGCGGGGCAGGCATGCCCCACAATCCCTGGTGTGGCCGGGAAAACGCCGGCAAGGTCGTCCTCCCCACGGACGGCGCCGGTGATTCCATGACAGACAAGCCAGTGGCCAGCGGGCGGATCACGCCCGCCGGGCTGATGTTCCTCGCCATCACCTCGCTCGGCTGGGGCTTCAACTGGCCGGTCACCAAGCACCTGGTGGGCGTGCTGCCGCCCTTGACCCTGCGCGGCACCACCGGGGTGGTCGGCGCGCTTCTCCTGGCTCTGCTGGCCGTCATCCGCAGCCAGAGTCTTTACGTGCCGCGCGAGGTCTGGCCGCGGCTGATCCTGGCCGGGATGCTCAACGTCACCGCCTGGATGGTGCTGATGGGACTGGCGCTGCTGTGGCTGCCGGCGGGTGAGGCGGCGTTGATCGCCTACACCATGCCGGTGTGGGCCTCGCTGCTGGCCTGGCCGATCCTCGGCGAGCGGCCGACGCTCTTGCGCGTACTGGCGCTGGTGCTGGCGTTCGCGGGGCTGGCCGCGATCATGGGCAGCAACGGACTCAACGCCAGTCGCGACAAGCTGCCTGGGATCCTGATGGTGCTCGGCGGCGCGTTCGGCTTCGCGCTCGGCACGGTGATGGCCAAGAAGCTCCCGATCAGGCTGCCGCCTTTGTCGGCCGCGGCCTGGCAGATCGGCATCGGCTGCGTGCCGATCGTGATCGTGGGCTTCGCGGTCGAGCATTCCGACTGGACGAAGCTCGATCGGCTCGACTGGGCGCTGATGTTCTATTCCACCGTGATCCAGTTCTGCGTCGCCTATGTCGCCTGGTTCGCGGCGCTGTCGCGGCTGCCGGCCTCGGTGGCGGCGATCGGCACCATGGCGGTGCCGGTGATCGGCGTCCTGGCCTCCGCGATCGCGCTGCGCGAGCCGCTCGGGGCAGGGCAGGTGGCCGCGCTGGCCTTCACGCTGGCCGCGGTGGCGATGGCGACCCGCGGCTAGCGCCAGCCGGCTTGCCGTCCAGCGCGCGTCGCACCATCTGCGCAAGCTCGGCGCGGCGATAGGGCTTGGTCAGCAGCAGCGCGTCCGGCACGAGCTGCCGGTTCTCGACCATCTCATCGCCGGTATAGCCGGAGGTGTAGAGCACGGGGAGCGCGGGGCGCGTCGTCATGATGGTTTCGGCGAGCTGCCGGCCGCTGATGCCGCCGGGCATGATGACGTCGGTGAACAAGAGGTCGAAGGGCTGGTTCTGCGCGGCGATCGCCAGCGCCTCCGAGGCCTGCGAGGCGACGAGGGTGGCGTAGCCGAGGCCTTGCAGCTGGGCGAGCACGAAGTCGCGCACCAGCGGATCGTCCTCGACCACCAGGATCGTCTCACGGCCATGCGGCAGTGCCTGCTCGTGCTCCGGCTCGGTCTGTTGCGCCGCCTGCGCCGCCGGCAGATAGAGCCGGATCGTCGTGCCGCGGTTCTGCTCGCTCTGAAGCTTGACGTGGCCGCCGGACTGCCTGACGAAGCCATAGACCATGCTGAGGCCGAGACCGGAGCCCTTGCCGGCGTCCTTGGTGGTGAAGAACGGCTCGAAGGCGCGATCCTTCACCTCGGCCGGCATGCCGCTGCCGGTGTCGCTGACCGCGACCATGACGTAGGAGCCCGGCACGACGCCGGGATTGGCCGCTGCATCGGCCGCGTCGAGCGTGGTCTTCGCCGTCTCCAGCAGCAGTCTGCCGCCGTCGGGCATCGCATCCCGCGCATTAATCGCCATGTTGACCAGCGCGTTCGCGAGCTGCGCGGAGTCGACATGGGCGATGAGATCCTCGTCGGCGAGAACGGTCCTGATCTCGACCTGCTCGCCCAGCGTCGGCCGCAGCAGCTTGGCGATGTCCTCCACCGTGGCGTTGACGTCGATGTCGCGCGGACGCAGCGGCTGCTTGCGGGCGAAGGCGAGCAGATGCCGGATCAGCTCGGTGCAGCGATCGGTGGCCCTGCCGATCAGGGCCGCGAACTCGGCCGCCGCCGGCCGGTCCTGCACCGCGTCGATCAGGACCTCGATCGACCCGGTGATGATCGTCAGCATGTTGTTGAAGTCGTGCGCGACGCCGCCGGTGAGCTTGCCGATGGCATCGAGCTTCTGCGCCTGCTGCAGCAGGCGCTCGGTCTCGTGCACGTCCGTGACGTCGTGATACACCAGCGCCGCGCCGCTGATCGCGCCTGCGGAGTTGCGCAGCGGCCGCCCGCTGACCATCAGGCGGAACTGCGGCCGGCCGTCGGTCGGCTTGACCACGACCTCGCGGCGGTCGAACGACCGCCCGCACAAGGCGCGCGCGATCGGGAGCTCCTCGTCGACAATGCGGGTGGCGGCGTCGCTCTCGTAGAACTGGTTGGCGGCCAGCATCTCGGCGAAGGTCTTGCCCACATTCGTTCCCAGGAAACGTCCCATCGCCTGGTTCGACAGCATGATGGTCCCTTCGGGATCGACGACGAGGACGCCCTCGGCCATGCTGTTGAAGGTGTTCGTGAGAATGGCGGAGAAGCGGCGCAGCTCGTCATAGGCGGCGGCGAGATCGCTGCGCTGCTGCACGGCCTGGGCTTCCAGCGAGGTCGCGGTCTCCCGTGACAGGGTGAGGGACGAGCGCAGCGCCCGGTCGGAAAGATGAGCGCGCCGGACGAGATAGCCCGACATCAGGAGCAGCAGGCCGACGCCGGCGAGGTCGATCGCCAGCAGCCAGGACCCGGTTCGTCGCGAGATCGTGGCGCGGTCCGCCAGCAGCCGGCGCTCGTCGTCGGTAAAGGCGTCGAGCGCCTGGTTGATCGTCGTCATCGCCGCCGGACCGGCCGCGCTCGCCGCCAGCGCCTGCAGGCCGTCGCGATCGTTCGCCGCGTGGCGACGGATCAGCTCGCCGGCAAGCTGGATGCGCCGCTGCACGATGCCATAAATTGCTCGCAGCCGCTCGCTCTGCGAGGAATTGTCCCGGACGAGCCCTCGCAGGTCGGCCCAGGCCGCAGGGATGAGTCCGCTTGTCTCCTGAAACTCTGCGATGAACCGGTCGGCTCCGGACAAGGCGAAGCCGCGCGAGGCCGCTTCTGACTGACGCAGCAGGACGCGGAGCTCGGAGGATTTCTCCAGCACCTCCATCGTGTGCTCGACGAGGGCGGTATCGTTGCGCGCCTTGATGTCCAGTGCCGTCGACGCGGCGCCGATCGCGAGCAGAGTTCCAAGGCCGAGCCCCAGCACCACGCGCCGGCGGATCATCGGTGGCCTCCAATGGCGCGGGATGCCGTCGTGTCCTGCCAACTGCATGGGAAGGTTTCCATCGGAATTTTTTGGCGCCGAGCTCCGGGACGATCGCAGTTCCGATCCGCGCGATGGTCGAGTCAGGAGAAGTGAGCGCGCGTCGGCACGTCCTCGGAAAAGGCATTCTCGGCCAACGCATCATCGGCCAGGGCGTCATCGGCGGGGTCTGCCAGCGCGAGCCGCACCATCTTGGCGAGCTCCGACTTGCGATAGGGCTTGGTGAGCAGGAGCGCCGCCTGGTCGAGGCGGCCGTGCTCGACCATCGCGTTGTCGGTATAGCCGGACGTGTACAGCACCTTGGTGCCGGGCCGCTGCCGCAGCGCCTCCTCGGCGAGCTCCTTGCCGTTGACGCCGCCGGGCATGATGACGTCGGTGAACAGGAGATCGAAGCTTTGGCCGGAGTCGATCTTGGCCAGCGCCTCGACCCCGGTCGATGCGGTGATGGTCTTGTAGCCGAGGCTCTGCAACTGTGACACGACGAAATCCTGCACCAGGGGATCGTCCTCGACGATAAAGATCGTCTCCTCGCCGCGCGGCGGCGGCGGCTCGGGCGGAGCAGGGCTCGCAGCCTGTCCCTTGGGCACGGGGATGTAGAGCCGGATCGTGGTGCCCCGTCCTTCCTCGCTGTAGATCTTGATGTGGCCGCCGGATTGCTTGACGAAGCCGTAGACCATGCTGAGGCCGAGGCCGGAGCCCTTGCCGGCTTCCTTCGTCGTGAAGAACGGCTCGAAGGCGCGGTCGCGGACCTCCGGCAACATGCCAGTGCCCGTGTCGCTGACGGCGACCATGACATAGGGCCCGGGCGTCACGCCGGCGTTGGCTGAGGCATAGGCCTCATCGAGCACCACCCGGCGCGATTCCAGCAGCAGCTTGCCGCCATTGGGCATCGCGTCGCGGGCGTTGATCGCCATGTTGACCAGCGAGTTGGCGAGCTGCGCCGAATCGATGTGCGTGATCAGCGTCTCGTCTTCGAGGATCGAGTTGATCTCGATCTGCTCGCCGAGCGTCGGACGCAGCAGCTTTGCGATGTCGAGAATCGTGCTGTTGACGTCGCTGTCGCGCGGATGCAGCGGCTGCTTGCGGGCAAAGGCGAGCAGATGCCGGATCAGCTCGGTGCAGCGGTCTGCCGCCTGTCCGATCAGCGCTGCGGTCGCCGCGGCGGCGGGGCGGTCTTTCACCTCGTCGGCCAGCGTCTCGATGGTGCCGGTAATGATCGTCAGCATGTTGTTGAAGTCGTGTGCGACGCCGCCGGTGAGCTTGCCGATCGCATCCAGCTTCTGCGCCTGCTGCAGCAGCCGCTCGGTCTCGTGCGCCGTGGTGATGTCGTGATAGACCATCGCCGCGCCGGTAATGCCGCCCGCGGCGTCGCGCAGCGGGCGGCCGGAGATCATCAGCCGCAGCGTCTCGTCCCGGTCGGGCCGGTAGACGATCAGCTCGCGGCGGTCGAAGCTCTCGCCCCGCAAGGCTCGCGGCGTCGGCAGGTCGTGGGCTGCGACAGGCGTCACGCCGTCGCTTTCGTAGACGCGCAGCCGCGCGCGGACGTCGGCCAGATTCTTTTCCGGGCTGTAGCCAAGCAGATGTTCGACCGCGGGGTTCGAGAATACCACGGTGTCCGCGGCATCGATGACGAGCACGCCCTCTGCCATGCTGTTGAACGTGTTCTGCAGGATCTCGGCGGAATGGCGCAGCTTCTCATGGGCGGCGATCAGGTCGAGATGCTGCTGCTCGGCCTTTTCCGCCAGCGAGATGGCCTCGGCTTCGGACCGGACCAGCGACGCGCGCAGCGCACGATCGTGGAGATAGGTCCGCCGGATGAGGTAGAAGGCGATGATCAGCAGCAGCGCGAGGCCGCACAGGTCGATCGTGAGCAACAGCGATCCGGTGGCCTTCGACGTCATCGAACGCTGCGTCAGCAGCTCGCGCTGATCGGCAACGAAACGGTCGAGATGGGCCGTGATCTCGCTCATGGTCGCCGGGCCTTCGGCGCGGCTTCTGAGCGCTTCGAGCCCCGCACGATCGGAGGCGGCGCGCAACCGGATCAGCTCCGCGGCGAGCTCGACCCTGCGGGCAACCAGGGCTTCGGTCTCGGTCAGAAGCTTCAGCGGTTCGGGATTGTCGGCCACGGCGCGCCGCAGCTCGGCCATGGCGACCGGAATTTTCGTGCTGACATCGGCAAACTCCGTCCTGAACTGATCTTCACCGACGAGTGCGTAGCCGCGAGAGGCCGCTTCCGCTTCGCGTAGCAGCAGGCGCAGATCGGAGGTCTTCTGCAGGATGTCGAGCGATGAATTCACCCAGGCCGCGTCGTGGCGCGACTTGATGTCGAGCGCCGTGGACGCGGCGCCGATCGCCAGCAGCGTTCCAAGACCGAGCCCCAATGCGAGGCGCTGATAGGTCATCTGCGTTTCTCAATCATCGACATGTCCGCCAGCTGGGCCGGGGATCATCGCGGCCAGCCACATGCATCCGAGTTTCGATGCAGCTGCGTCCAAGCAGTGAAGATATGTCGGCAAGGCGCGCCTCCTTGTTCGAAGTTCTTGGCGCGTTCGCGGGCGGCAGGCCCAAGCCGCTCACCCGCGGCGTTTGCACTGCGCGAGTCCCGCGAAAATCCATGTGTCCATCAACTGATATCAACCAAGCCTGCGAAGCGGCCAAACGGGCAGAATCACGAGCTGAAACGATATTGGACCGGAACGGGCCGATCATCTGCACGTCGCGGGGCACATTTTGAAATATGGGCGAAAATCAGCCTGCAACGTGGCGCATTAGACACAAAACAAACAACAATACGGCACGAAAAAGGCGGCGAGGATAGCCTCGCCGCCTTCTGTTGTCGTAGCTACGATGTCAGACTCTTACGGGCATGGGTGGCGAATGCCATCATAGCCAAGATAAGTTCCCGAAGCCGGATCATACGAGCGGTACCTGCGTGCGCAGTAGCTCGGGTCGACGCCTTCGGTTCCAACGACGGCGACAGGCGCGGAGTCGTCATAGTACGAGTAGTCGGAGTAATAGTCGGGTCCGTAATAATACGGATCATTGTAGTAGGCATAGCTGCTGCCCAACCCGATTCCGACGCCAACGCCGACGCCCGGCCAGAAGCCGCCGCCGCGGTGATGCCAGCCGCCACGGTGGCCGCCCTGCCAGCCGCCGCCACCCCAATTGCCGCCGCTCCAGTTGCCGCGGCCGCCACCGGTGTTGACGGCGACGTTGGCGCCGGCCGCCGGACCGCGACCCGCGAGCGCTGCGCCGCCAACGGCTGCGCGTCCGGCAAAGCTGCCGCCGCTCATGCCGCCGCCACCCGGGCCGGCCGCAAAGCCGCCGCGTCCGCCGCCGCCGATCGCTCCGCCGCCGCCACCGCCGATAGCCGCGCCACCGCCCCCGCCGATGGCGGCACCACCACCGCCGCCCGGACCACGACCGCCGCCGCCGGGACCCTGGGCAAAGCTCGTCGTCGCTGCCGCCAGCGGCAGAATCAGCGCCACTGCCGCCGCAGTGCTCCATGTCTTCAGTCTGGTCATCGCTATCGCTCCATCAGGGGGAAAATGACCTAACCGCAGGCCGCGGATGTCGTTCCCCGCCGCGAACCGATACATCGTCGCGGGCGGAGGTGGTGCAACACTGGACAAGATGCGGGCGGGGTGGCATCAGAACCGGGACCTTCACAGAACCGGCCCCAAGCCCATGAAACAGTTCTTTCTCAAGCTCTTCACGTGGTGGAACGGCCAGACTTTCGGCACGCAATTGTGGACATGGCGCTTCGGCGAACTCGTGGGGCAGGATGCACAGGGTAACCGCTATTATCGGACCGCCGGCGGCAAGATCGATCCGGTGCTGCATTTCGAGCGGCGCTGGGTGATCTATAACGGCCTGGCCGAAGCGAGCCGTATTCCGCCCGAATGGCACGGCTGGATGCATCACATGGTCGACGTGCCGCCGACTCAGGACGGCTACAAGCCGCGCGAGTGGGAAAAGCCGCATCAGCCGAATCTGACGGGGACTGCGCTGGCGTATCGCCCGGCCGGCTCGACCTTGGGCAGCGGTCGCAGGCCAAAGGCCACCGGTGATTATCAGCCCTGGACTCCTGGCGGCTGATTCGACGTCGCGCGAGATGACCTCGATCGGAAGAGGCTGCCCGAGCTCCGGGCGGCCTCTTTGCTTTCGGGAGCCTGCCAAGCCTGCGCTACGTCGGATTGATCCTGAGGGCGGCCGCCGCATGCTCCGCCGCCTCGATTCGCCGCTTCCGGGACGGTGCGATCCGCTCCAGCATGCGTGACACCACCTCGGGCGGCGCCGTGTCGGGGGAACCAGCGGTGAAAGGGGGCGCCGGATTGTATTCGAGCCTGAGCTGGATGGCCTCGGCCGTCTGGCGATCGACCAGCTGCGCCACCAGGGTCAGCGCGAAGTCGATGCCGGCCGTGACACCGCCGCCGGTGATCCGGTTACGGTCGATGCAGACGCGCTCTGTGCTGACGGTGGCGCCGAACAGCGGCAGGCACTCGCGCGCGCTCCAATGGGTCGCCGCGCGATAGCCGTTCAGCAGGCCGGCGGCGCCGAGCGCCAGCGAGCCCGTGCACACCGACGTGACGTATCTAGCCCCTTCGGCCTGGCGGCGGATGAAGCCGATGACCTCGGCGTCGTCGAGGAGGGCGTCGACGCCGAAGCCGCCGGGAATGCAGATCACGTCCGCCTGCGGACAGTCGGTAAAGGTCGTCGTCGGCAGGAGTGTGAGAACTGAGTCGGTCGGGATCGGCTCGATCTTCTTCCAGACCAGGTGCAGCGTCGCACCGGGCACGCTCGAGAACACCTGTACCGGTCCGGTGAGATCGAGCTGGGTCACCTGGGGAAACAGAACGAGAGCGATCGAAATCGGTTGGTGCATGGCGGTGCTCGCAGGTCTGGTGCTTGACGGCGGTCATTCTGCATGGTCCGTTGGATGGCTCATATGCCAAAGTTCCCTCGTTTCCGGACAGATTTGAGATTCCATACTTGAGGTCTCAAACTTAGGATCACGGACTTGGGATCACCGACTTGGGATCACGGAGCCATCCACCATGATCGGCGTGCTCATCTATCCCGATTTTCAGTTGCTCGACGCTGCCGGGCCGATCTCGGTGTTCGAGATCGCTTCGCGCTATGCGCGCGCCGTGCCATCGATCAGGGTCATCGCCGCCACGCCCGGACCCGTGCGGTCGTCATCGGGGGCTGAGATGCTGGCGCGCAAATTCGGTCCGGTGTCGGCGCTGACCACGCTGCTGATCGCCGGCGGCGAGGGTGTGGAAGCCGCGAGCCGCAACACATGCACGCTGAACTTCGTTCGCAAGGTCGCGCAGCGCGGCACCCGGCTTGCCAGCATCTGTTCCGGCGCCTTCGTGCTGGCCGAAGCGGGCCTGCTGGACGGGCGGCGCGCGACCACACATTGGCAGCGCACGCGGCAATTCCTGCGTGCCTACCCCCAGGTGAAGCTCGAGCCTGACAGCATCTATGTCCGCGACGGCAACGTCTGGAGCTCGGCTGGGATCACTGCCGGCATCGATCTCGCACTCGCCATGGTCGCCGACGATCACGGCGAGGAGATCGCGCAGAAGACCGCACGTCAGCTCGTGCTGTACCATCGCCGCAGCGGCGGGCAGTCGCAGTTCTCCTCGCTGCTGGAGCTGAAGGCGCCGAGCGGCCGCTTCGCCGAACTCCTGACCTGGGCGCGCGAGCATCTCGATGCGCCGCTGACGGTCGACGACCTTGCCGAGCGTGCCGGCATGAGCACGCGGCATTTCACCCGCGCCTTCGTGGCCGAGACCGGCACGACGCCGTCAAAGGCGATCGAGCGTCTCAGGCTGGAGGTTGCGCGCGATCGCGTGCAGGCTTCGCATCAGCCGATCGAGCTGGTGGCCGAGGCGACCGGCTTTCGCGATCCTGAGCGGATGCGTCGCGCCTTCATTCGCGCCTTCGGCCAGCCGCCGCAGGCCCTGCGGCGCGCGGCACGTCTCACCGCCTGACCTGCATCAGTGGATTGGAGGCGCGAGCCTCGATCGTCGATGGCAATTGAAACAATTTAAAGTTGTGTATCGTGCGCAGAGCGCGCATACTGAATGTATTGCCATTGTTCATGGAGGATACGATGCGCGTATTTCTGTCCCTGATTTTGTTTGCTGCTGCCGCGCTCGGCAGTGTCGACGGCGCTTTTGCGGCAAAAGCCGAAGTCACCGGAATGTGCGTCTGCAAGAAAGGCGGCAGCACGATCGAGACCTATAGCGAGACGATCTGCGTGAAGAACGATCATGCGGGCTGCACATCCGCGAAGGTCGCCTGCGTGAATGCCTATGCCGCCACCTGCAGCGGCAAGGGCGGCACGATTTCCCAGTCGACCAACAAGTGCAGTGTCGGCGCCAAATGCTGAACAGCTGATCAGCTAGACGTTTCCGAACGTCTGTGACACGCAGACCCGCGCGGCGGACATCGGTGCATGTCCGTCCGCGTGTTGGCATCGGCAGGTGTGAGACCTATAGTCCGCCCCGCGAAACCGAGGGGTAGACGAGGCACGATGCGTGTCACCATCATCACCGGCAGCGGAGCCGGCATCGGCGCGGCCGTGGCGCGCCGCCTCTCCGCGCCGGGACAGGCCGTGATGCTGCACGGGCAGGGGGCCAACGAAGCGGGTCTGGCGCGTCTGCGGGACGTCGCCGCGGCGTGCCGAGAGGCCGGTGCCGAAGTCGAATTTCACTGCGGCGACTTGGCCAGACAGGGCGTTGCCACCGAGCTGGCGGCTGCGGCCCGAACGCGGTTCGGCCGGATCGACGCGGTGGTGCATGCCGCCGGCTTTGCCGACCGCCGCAGCTTTCGCGATCTGCCGCGCGACGGGCTCGACCGCTCGCTCGCCGTGATGCCGGCGGCTTTTCATGAGCTCGCCAGCGCCGCACTCCCCGACCTCATGCGAAGCGCGGATGCGCGCGTCGTCGCGATCTCCAGCTTCGTCGCGCATCGCTTCGTGCCGGGCGGCACCTTTCCCGCCTCGGCCGCCGCCAAGGCGGCGCTGGAGGCGCTGGTGAAATGCCTCGCCATCGAGCTGGCTGCGTGCAGTGGCACCGCCAACGTCGTCGTGCCCGGCTATACGCGGAAGGATGCGGGACGGCTCGGCTCGCTCGATCCGGCGGCATGGCAGACGGCGGCGGCGGCCAATCCACAACGACGCCTCGCCG
The DNA here is from genome assembly GCF_051168135.1 of Bradyrhizobium sp. HKCCYLRH2060. Taxonomy (NCBI): domain Bacteria; kingdom Pseudomonadati; phylum Pseudomonadota; class Alphaproteobacteria; order Hyphomicrobiales; family Nitrobacteraceae; genus Bradyrhizobium; species Bradyrhizobium sp. HKCCYLRH2060. Next base: position 526,614 of record NZ_JBNPUK010000002.1, on the reverse strand, counting down.
AGCCCGACGACATCGCCGCGGCTGTCACGTTCCTGCTGGCGAAGGACGCCGGCCACATCACCGGCGCGGTGCTGCCGGTCGATGGCGGCCTGACCCTGATGTAACCAGGAAGATGGATCGAGTGACAATGGAGAGCGTGCAGCAGACAGCCGACGTGGTCGTGCTGGGAGCGGGGATCGTCGGCGTCTCCTCCGCCTACGCCATCCGGGAGCGCGGGCTTTCGGTGGTGCTGGTCGACCGCAAGGCGCCGGGCGAGGAGACATCGTACGGCAATGCCGGCATTCTCTCCTCCGGCTCGATCCTGCCGCTCAACAAGCCATCCCTGTTCAAGGCCCTGCCGTCTTACCTCGGCAACCGAAGTGCAGCGCTGCGCTGGGATCCGGCCTGGACCTTGCGCAATGTCGAATGGGTGCTGCGCTTCCTCGCCAATGCCGTGGAGTCCCGCGTCAGGCCGCGCGCCACCGCGCTGCATGGCCTGATCGGCGCGTCGCTGAAACTGCATCGCGACTGGATCGTTCGCGCCGGCGAACCGCAGCGCATCCGCGAGACCGGCTGGCTCAAGGCATGGCGCAGCGATGCGATCGCCGCCGCCACGGCCGAGCAGGCGTTCCTGGCCGAATACGGCATCAAGAGCGAGCTGCTCGACCGCCAGGGCATTTCCGCGCTCGAGCCGAACCTGCTGCCGGTCTACAAGGTCGGCCTGCTGCACAGCCAGACGGCGTCGGTCGACTCGCCCGGCAACGTGACCAAGGCCTATGCGCGGATGTTCGAGGGCGCTGGCGGCGTGCTGCGGCAGTCGGAGATCAGGGCGCTATTGTCCGAGGGTAACGGCTGGCGAATCGTGCTCGGCGACGGCGAGATCCGCGCCCGCCATGTCGTGGTTGCGCTCGGCCCGTGGTCGCCGGATATTCTCAGGTCGCTGGGCTACCGGGTGCCGATGGCGTTCGAGCGCGGCTACCACCAGGAGTTCACGCCCAATCCGGCGCGCACGCTGCATCGTCCGATCCACGACGCCGAGGGCAGCTTCCTGATGACCCCGATGGAGAACGGCGTGCGCGTCACCTCCGGCGTCGAGCTGACCGATCGCGATGCGCCGTCGAATTTCGCCCAGCTCGAGCAGGTGGTGCCGCTGGCGCGCGGCGTGGTCGAGTTCGGCGAGGCCGTGGCCCAGCCCTGGCGCGGGTCGCGGCCGACCTTGCCGGATTCGCTGCCGATGATCGGGCCGGCGCCGCGGCATTCCGGCCTGTGGCTTGCATTCGGCAACCAGCATATCGGCTTCACCACGGGGCCGGCCACGGGCGCGGCGATCGCCGCGATGATCGCGGGCGAGGCGCCGTCGTTCGACGCCTCCGCCTTTGCTCCGAGCCGCTACCTGTGAGGGGCCGCGACCGCGTCACGCCGGAGCTGCGATGAACTACACCTGGGATTTCGCCATCCTCGCCAAGTACAGCCATCTGTTCTGGGTGGGGCTCGGCTGGACCATGGCCTACACGCTCGGCACCATCCTGCTCGGCTCGGTGATCGGGCTCGTCGTCGGCATCGTCAGGCTGCGCCGCCCGGTCGTGATCGACTGGCTGCTGATCGGCTATATCGAGCTGTTCCGCTGCACCCCGCTGCTGGTGCAGATCATCTGGTTCTACTACGCGTTCCCGGTCGTGATCGGCGTCAACATTCCGGCGCATGTCGCCGCGGTCACCGTGCTGTCGCTCTATGCCGGGGCGTTCTATGCCGAAATCGTGCGCGGCAGCATCGAGAGCGTGCCGCGCGGGCAGTGGGATGCGGCGCGCGCGCTCGGTCTGCGTCCGTGGCGGATGATGCGGCTCGTGATCCTGCCGCAGGCCTTGAAGCCGATGCTGGCGCCCTACGTCAACCAGTCGGTGACGCAGTTGAAGAACACCTCGCTGGTGTCGGTGATCGCGGTGCCGGATCTCGTCTACAACGCGACCTTGATCAACGCCGACACCTACCGGCCGCTCGAGGTCTACACCATCATCGCGCTGATCTATTTCGCGATCCTGTTTCCGGCCACGCTCTTGGGCCGCCGTTTCGAGCGCGGCATGACGTACGACAAGGCGTGAGAGGCTCGGCGTAGCAACATCCTCGCCGTCATTGCGAGCGCAGCGACTTGTCCGCCATAGCCTGAAAGGCGACGGCTGAAGCAATCCAGGGCGGCACGCGTAGGCCTGGATTGCTTCGTCGCTGCGCTCCTCGCAATGACGGCGGAGAGAGCGCAGCTGCGCTTAGATATTCACCTCGACCGGCACGTCCTCGGCCTTGACGCCGGCCAGCCCGAGGCCCTTGATGAACCATTCGCGCATCTGGCCGATGCCGCGGTTGTAGTCGATCCACACCGCGAGGAAGTCGCGCCAGCGCTTGTCGGCCTCGCGGCGCACGCCCATGCTGGAGGGGATCGCGACCGACGGCGACTGCAGGATCTTGTAGGTGCCGAGGTTGGGGTTCTTGGCGATCGCGGTGAGGCCGAGGATCAGTGCGTTGACGACGACGTCGACGCGGCCCGATGCCATCTCCAGCATCACCTCGTCGCGCGACTTCAGCGACTTGATCGTCGCGTTCGGCGCAAAGCGCCGCGCCACCGCCTCATTGGCCGAGCCGACGTCGACGGCGATCTTCACTTCCGGCTTGTTGATGTCGGCCCAGGTCTTGGCTTCCATGCCCTTCTTCAGCATCGCGCCGAACGGATGCGGAAACACCGTGCCGCAGAAGTCGATGACCAGTGCGCGCTGCGGCGTCGGGTTGAGCGCGAAGCCGAGATCGATCTTGCCGGCCTGCAAATCGAGCACCGAATTGCCGTAGGTCGACTCGACATATTCGAGCTTCACGTCGAGCAGCTTGGCGATGTCGTTGGCCATCTCGATCGAGAATCCCGACCACGTGCCGGAGGCGAGATCCTTGTTGAAATAGGGCAGCTCGCCCGGCAGCACGGCGATGCGCAGCACCTTGTTGGCGCGGACGCGGTCGAGCGTGTTGTCGGCGGCCGCCTGCGCCGAAGCCGGCGTCGTCGTCATGGCGGACGCGAGCGCGGCACCGGAGCCGATCGCGAGCGCGTAGCGCAGCGCCTCGCGGCGGTCTTCGGAAATTGTCTGATCGTCTGATGGGGTCACATCATCCTCCTGCACCAACAGGCGCGGAGCGTAGCGCCGGCCTTTCACGCCAGCAACAACCATGTCGGCCTTGATAGTAAGCGGCCGGCCGTCGTCATGCCGGAGCGGCCGCATGCCGCTGCTGGTCTGCCTCATTCCGATGCAGGACTGATCAAGCCGTGATCGGTCCCGCCGGATGGAAGCGGCCTTGGACGCAGGCGCTCGGCGAGCGGCCGCAACAGTTGCGGAGCGAGGTGAATCGGGAACTGGCTCATCGCGAAATACAGCCAGGTGGTGCCGGGGATCGCGCCCTCGGTCGCCGCGAGCATCAGCCCCATGTTGCGCAGCGACACCATCATGCCGAGCGCCATCGCGCGTTCGCGCCCCGCACCGCGAAACAGCAGCATCGTGGTACCAAGCAGCAGGAAGAACACCGCGAAGGCGAGCAGCGCCAGTCCCAGCATGCGGAACGGGCTCGCCGCCAGGTCGGCCAGAAAATGCGCCATGATGGCGGAGGCGAACACGAACAGGATGAGGATGTTGAAGCCGTCGATCGGCGCGCGGTGGCGGCGGATCGCGTCGCTGCCGAAGGCAAGGCGGATCGCGGCCGCCGTAGCCAGCGCGCCCGCAAGGATGGCGGCGAGCTTCAGCCCGAGCGCGGCCGGAGACAGTGACAATGTCTCGCCCAGGAACACATAGGCGAACAGCGGCGCCGTCAGCGGCACCAGCGCGGTCGAGGTCACCAGGGTGATGAGTACGAGCGTCGCGTCGAGCCCCATCAGCGCGGCGAGCGCGGGCGAGGCCATCATCGGCGAGGCCGTCGCCTGCAGCATCAGCGCGAGATGGAGGTCGGGCGCGGCGGCATCGACGCCCGTGGCGCGCGCGATCGTGCCGACCAGCGCCGGCACGGCGACCGTGGTCCAGGCCGTCGCGGCCACCACCAGCAGCGGCCGGCGCAGATGCGCTGTCAGCATCGCGACGTCGACGCGCATGAAGGAGATGCAGAGCAGCAGGAAGATCGCGTGCGTGACGTAGGGACGCGTGAGCTCGCCGAGCGGCGGCACGGCGATTGCCGCCAGCAGCACCGCGACGATGGCGCGGGTGCCCTGGTTGCCGAGCCAGCTCAGGGCCTGCAGAGGAAAAGCGAGAGGCCCGAGGGACGGCATCTTCATTCCGAATGATGGGAATCAATGAACGCGCGAACCATGCGTTGGCCGCGCGTTCATGCAAAGTCACATCTGGTTACGGACGATGTCGGCGCCCGCGCGTCATTGCGCGCTGGAGCCGCCGACCACGATCTTCTCGTTGAGCTTGAAGTCGACCGTCTGCACTGTCTGATCGATCTCGGGGTTGGGCATGCCGAGCTGCTGCGAGATCAGCTTCACCAGAAGGTCGACGCGCTCGATGAAGGGCGCGCCGGCGGCGACGGCGCGCGCGGCCGACGACGGCTTGAGCAGGCTCTCGGCCGCCTTGGCGTATTTCTCGAACGGCACCTGGTCGCTTGGATCGGCGCCGAGCTTGCGCGCGATGGCGTCGACGTGCTCGTAGATCGATTTCGACTGGGCGAGGTTGCCGTGCACGGCGTCGCGGATCGCCTGCGGCTCGCCGCGGGTGATGCAGCGGTAGTTGCCGGTCAGCAGCATCGACCACTTCGCCAGCGGCACGAACAGCGAGTCGAACACCTTCAGCTTCACGGGCACGTCCTGGCCGTCGAGCCTGACCGCGTCGATGTCGCGCTCGAGCTCGCGCAGCAGCGCGTTGTGCGTTTCGTCCTCGAACGCAGCGGCCTTGAAGTTGGTCGGCAGGCCGACATGCAGCACGTTCGCGCCTTCCTCCGGCGGACGGAAGGCCTGCGGATCCGGCGAGCACAGCGTCACCAGCCCGGGCGTGAAGCGTTCCCACACCGCGGGATTGGTGTAGGCCTCGTCGAGGTCGACATTGGCGAGCGCCGGGATGCGCTTGAGATAGGGCAGCGGCGGCATGTTCATGATCGAGAGGCACGGCAGCCTGGCCTCGGCGATCTTCACCATCAGCACGCGAATGGTGTGGTTGGTGTATTGCGGCTCCTGCATCGCCAGGCCGACCAGGTCGTAGCGCGACAGGTCGACACTATCCGGCGTGGCGGCGTCGAGCTTGCCTGGCAGGTCGCGCGAGAAGATCGAGCGGTGCGTCGGCTCGTCGCGCAGCTTGATGCGGACTTCGGTGCCGTCGCGGTTGATCAGCTCCGCCGTTTTCTTGCGGCAGACCAGCGTCACGTTGTGACCGGCCATCAGCAGCTTGGTGCCGAGGAGGGAGCCGTAGGAGGCCCCGAGAATCAGGATGTTGCGTGCCATGCCTTGGTCGTCCCCAGAGATCGGTTCGAGATTTCGCGTTCGCGTTTCTTATTGGTGATCCAGCCGGACCGAAGAGTCCGTCAGGCGCCCCGCAGGGGCGGACGGAGGCGGTAACCCATTGCCTCGGTTGCTGGCATACCAGAGCTTTCATCCCATGGAATGCGCCGTCTGGCAAGGTGCAGCGCACCCAGGCGGCACCCGGCGCGTGTCGCGGCCGAGCCGGCTAGGCGCGATCGACCTTGCGCTTGGAAATCCGGCGGCTCAGCTCAGCGCCATATAGCGCCCGGGCTTGTGGTTGATCGCGATGATGACGTTGACGATCACGATGCCCAGGATCGACAGCGCCAGACGGTTGACCGGGATGACGAAGAACGCGGCGATCATGATGAGGAAGTCGACGGCGAGCTGGAAATAGCCGGCGCGGATCTTCCAGTGCTCCTGCAGATAGAGCGCCAGGATGTTGATCCCGCCGAGCCCGGTGCGATGCCGGAACAGCATCAGCAGACCGGTCCCGGTCAGGCCGGCGCCGATCACCGTGGCATAGATCGGATCGATATGGCTGATGTCGATCCATGACGCCGTCAGCCGTGAGAACAGCGCGACGAGCCCGACCGCGACGAAGGTGCGGATCGTGAATGGCCAGCCCATGCGCCGGACGGCCAACGCATAGAACGGCAGATTGATCAGGAAGAAGCTGACGCCGAAGCCATAGCCGCTGACGTAGCTCAACAGCAGCGACAGGCCGGCGGTGCTGCCGACCAGCAGCACCGTCTTGCTGTAGATGAGCATGCCGAGCGACACGAACAGCGTGCCCAGCGTCAGCGCCATCGCGTCCTCGTAGAGCTTGTGCCGCTCCTGAGCGACGATCTCGGTCACGGCCTTGATCCTTGCAGACGATGGCTCAAAGCGACTTGAACAGGCCGGCGACGCGCGCGACGTCGGCGAGCTTCAGGCCTGCGATGTTGATGCGGCCCGAGGTCGGCATGTACACGCCGTGCTTTTCGCGCAAAGCCATGACCTCGGCCGGCGTCACCGGCAGCAGCGAGAACATGCCTTCCTGGACGCCGATCGCGATCGTGTTGGACCAGCGCCCGCCGAGCGCCTCGGCAAAGCCGCGCCGCAGGCTCGCCAGGCGGAGCCGCATCGACTCGAGCTCCTCGCTCCAGTCGCGTCGCAGATCGGAGCTGTCGAGAATGGTCTTCACGATCGCCGAACCATGGTCCGGCGGCATCGAGTAGCTGGTGCGCGCGATCGCAACGAGATTGGAGCGCGCGGTGTCGGCGGCTGCCTGCGACGTCGCGACGGCATAGAGCGCGCCGGTGCGCTCACGATAGAGCCCGAAGGACTTCGAGCACGACACGGCCACGAGCGCCTCGGGGACGGCCGCGATCATCGTCCGCAGGCCGGCGGCGTCACCTTCGAGCCCGGCGCCGAATCCCTGGTAGGCGGAATCGATCAGCGGCACGAGCCCGCGCGCGGCGATCACGGCGGTGATGCGCGCCCAATCCTCCGCGCGCAGCGGGGCACCGGTGGGATTGTGGCAGGAGGCGTGGATCAGGACGGCGTCGCCGGGCGCGGCGCGCTGCAGTGCCTCCAGCATGCGGTCGAGCTGCAGCGTCTGCGAGGGCACGTCGAAGTAGGGATAGGTCTCGATCTCGAGCCCGGCCGCGGCGAAGATGCCGGCATGGTTGGGCCAGCTCGGCAGGCCGAGCCAGATCTTGCCGGTGCCGGCCTGGCGAACCAGATCGGCTGCGAGGCGCAAGGCGCCGGAGCCGCCCGGCGTCTGCACGCCGGCGGCGTGGACCGGCAAGGCCGTGCCGCCGACCATCGACCACAGCAGGTCGAGGAATGCCTGGTCGCCTTCCGGCGCCACATAGCTCTTGCTGTCCTGGCTCTCCCAGATGATGCGCTCGGCAGCTTTCACAGCGCGGAAGATCGGCGAATGGCCGGCCTCGTCACGATACACGCCGACGCCCAGATCGACCTTGTCCGCTCTCGGATCAGCCTTGAAGATGCCGATCAGAGCGAGCAGGGGGTCATCGGGTTGGTGGGTCAAGCGGTCGAACATCGGGGCGATCCTATTGGAGGATGGTCTCGCCAGACGGCCATGGGCCGTCCTTGCGGGCGACGGGACACTATCTTGGTCGCAGCGCAAAAACAGCGGACATTTCGGCGATGCTCCGCTTCGTCAGTTGCATGGGCGGCCGTTGCGCCCTCAGAACTGGCCCTGGCCTGCCTGAGCGTACTGAGCGACAAGCGTCAGCGACTGCCGTCTGAGCCAGAACGAGGCTCGGGAGACGGCTGTGGGGACTCGTTGCGGATCCTGCTCGCGCGCTTGGCGGCAAGCTGGGAGCGAACCCTGCCATCGACTTTGCGTCCGGTCGCACGCTGCCATGTCCGAAGCTCGGCGGCGGTCAGGATCACCTTCACGACACGCTGGTCTGGACGATCGCCGATCGTGTCGATGACCTCCTGAACGCTGGTCAGCCATTCTTCGTAGGTATCGTGCAGATCTGGGCAGATACGCCTGATATCATCCCACTCCTCGGGCTTGAACCAAGCCAGCGCAATCTCCAGAGTTGGCTCCATGTTCATCCTGCTCACCTGTCCGCTCCGAATGATATCTCAAACTCGCGGAGTCCCGAAGCTCTGACGTCTTTCGGCGAGTCAGATGCGCGGCTTGGGCGCGGGCACCCGGTCGGAGTCGCCTGAGTTCGGTTCGCCCTTGGGTTCGATCAGGAGCACCTTGACCTCTTTGGCCGCGCGCGGCCGATGGACGACGCCTCTGGGAACAACGAACAACTCGCCGGCCTTCACCGTTCGCGAGGGCTGACCTTCGATATCCATTTCCATCTCGCCTTCCAGGACGAGGAAGAAGTCATCCGTCGTGTCATGCTTGTGGAACGGGAATTCTCCCATGAACTTCACGACCATCACGTCATTGTCGTTGTAGTCCGCGACCACGTGCGGGTCCCAATGGCCTGAGAATTGGCTCAGCTTGTCGGCGAGGTTCACGGTCTTCATGCGCGAGTCTCCTGCTGCGAGGAATGAGATGTGGCTGTCCAGTCGTCCCGGCTGGTTTGCACGGGATGTAGCTGTTGCTCGAGCGCGAGCAAGCCGATCTCACACGAGACGACTTCGACCGCATGTGAGCGCGACCCGCGAACTCGCGGGTCGTTGTGTTCCGAGCTCAGCGCGGTAACGCTCAGATGCCGCCGGGCCGATCGAGCTGCTTCAGCCAGACGCCGATGTCGCGCGCCGCGACATTGGCCTGGTCGAGCAGCTTGCCCATGGTGAAGAAGCCGTGGAACTGGCCGGGATGCGTCCGATAGGTCACCGGCACGCCGGCCTCGCGCAAGCGCCGCGCGTAATCGTCGCCTTCGTCGCGCAGCGGATCGGCGCCTGCGGTGAGCACATAAGCCGGCGGGAGCCCGACCAGGGTTTCCGCCTTTGCCGGCGAGGCCCGCCAATCATGGATGTCGGCGGCACTGTTGAGATAATGGTCGCGAAACCAGCGGATCACCGAATGCGTCAGCAACACGCTGGTCTCGGGCTCGCTGTGCGAGGGATGGCTCATCGAAAAGTCGGTGGCCGGATAGATCAGCACCTGGCCTGAGAGCTTCGGGCCCTTGCCGTCACGCGCCGAGAGCGCGACGACGGCGGCGAGATTGCCGCCGGCGGAATCGCCGCCGACGCTGAGCCTGGCTGCATCGATGCCGAGCGCGGCGGCATTGTCGGCGATCCATCGTATGGCCGCGGCGGCGTCGTCGACCGCGGCCGGAAACTTGTGCTCGGGCGCGAGGCGGTAATCGACAGAGATCACGATCAGTTCGCCTTCGTGCGCCAGCGCGCGGCAGACCACGTCGTGCGAGTCCAGATTGCCGATCACCCAGCCGCCGCCGTGATAGAACACCAATCCCGGCGCAAGACCGTTGGTCTGCCGCACCGTTTTTGGCCGATAGAGCCGGGCCGGGATTGCGCCATGCGGGGCAGGGATGGCGAGGTCCTTGACCTCCGCAAGCTCGGGCGGCTCGGGATTGCTGACGACGCGCGCGGCCAGGTAGTAGTCCCGCGCCTCCTGCGGTGTCAGCGTCTCATAGGCCGGCCGACCGGCCTCCTGAAATGCCTTGTAGACGGCAGCGGCATCGGCATCGAGTTGCACGGGCATTGCAAAAACCTGTCGGGTTGAAAAGACGGTCGAGTGGAAGGGACGTCAGGCGGCGGTGCGGCCACCATCGACGGTGTAGGCTGCGCCGGAGACGTAGCTCGCATCATCGGAGGCGAGGAAGGCGACGATCGCGGCGACCTCCGCGCCCTGGCCGAGCCGGCGCGCGGGGACGCGGTCGACGACCTTGTCGGCCGGCACGGGAGCGCCGCTGCGCCCTTCGATGATCGCGCTCAGCATGCGGCTCTCGATCAGCCCGGGGCAGATGCAGTTCACGCGCACATTGGTGCCGGTGCATTCCCACGATGCGCTCTTGGTCAGGCCGATCACCGCGTGCTTGCTGGCGCTGTAGACCGCGATCTGTGGCGAGCCGATCAGGCCGGCGATCGAGGCGGTGTTGATGATCGAGCCGCGGTTCTGCTTCAGCATCACCGGCAGCACGTGCTTGAGGCCGAGAAAGACCCCGACCACGTTGACGTCGAGCACGCGGCGGAACGCCTCCAGCGGATACGCCGTGATCGGCTTGATCTCGCCTTCGATGCCGGCATTGTTGAAGAACACGTCGATGGTGCCGAACCGATTGCAGGCCTGTCGGACATAGGCCGCGACCTGGTCCTCGTCGGTGACGTCGGCGGCCACGGCGAAGGTCTCGGCGCTTGCGGGCAGGCCGGCCGTCGCGGCGGCGAGATCGGCCTCGCGCCGGTCGACGGCGACGATGCGGGCGCCCCGCGCGGCCAGCAGCCGCATGGTCGCGGCGCCGATGACGCCGGCCGCGCCGGTAACGACGGCCACCCGGCCGTCGAGACGGATCGAATCAGACATCGGTTTCCTTCCCTTTGACGCCGGTTCCGTCCGGCTCTTGATCACGACTATCTCATTGGATGAACCGGCTGACCAGCACGCGGCGTGCTGGCAGCTCGCCCTTTCCCCGCCGTATTCGGCATGTTAACGGGAGGGCTGATCGAGAGCGGCGGATGGGTCATGACGCGATTTGATTGTCCCGAACCCCGATTCGCCTGATAAAGCCGCGCGAGATGCACCGAACAATCGTCCTGACCGGTATCGCGGCATTGCTGGCCGCCACATCCCTCACGCTGTCCGTGCCGGCGCGCGCGCAGATCGGTACCATTTTCTCCGATCCGGTTCCGCGCCCGCCGGGCAACATTCCGCGCCGTGGCGAGCCGATTCCGCCTCCCGAGGAAGAGGAGGAGATCCCCGAGCTGCCGCAGGGCCGGGTGCTGCCGGCGCCGACCCGGCCGCCGCCAGGGCAGGGCGCCGCCCTGCCGGGTCCGGTCCAATCCCAGCCGCTGGCGCCGCCGCCGGGAACGACGATTCTGCCACAGAACAATCCTCCGGTCGCGGCCGTGCCGCCGCCCGGCCAGCCGGGGGCTGCGCCCGGTCAGCGGCAGGCGCCGCCACGCGGCGCACCCCAGAATGCGGCGATCCCGCCGAACGGCGCGGTACCGCAAACCCCGGCCACCATCCAGCCGGGCGACGAGGTCGTGACCGAACCGCCGGCGCAGAAGATCGTCAACAAGAAGGCGAGCTTCTCCGGGCTCGACAAGATCACCGGCCGCATCATCAATTTCGACGAGGAAATCGGCGAGACCGTGCAGTTCGGCGCCCTGCGGGTGAAAACCGATGCCTGCTACACGCGGCCGGCCACCGAGGCCGCCAACACCGACGCATTCGTGGAGGTCGACGAGATCACCTTGCAGGGCGAGGTGAAGCGCATCTTCTCGGGCTGGATGTTCGCGGCCAGCCCCGGCCTGCACGGCGTCGAGCACCCGATCTACGACATCTGGCTGGTCGACTGCAAAGAGCCGCAGACCACGGTCGTCAGCGCCGCGCCGGATCAGAAGCCGGCCGCGGCGCCGCAGCCTGCGCAAAAGCGTCCGCCGCAGCAGCGGCAGGCGGCGCCCAGGTCGCCACCGCCGCCGCAGCAGTATCAGACCCAGCAGGTGCCGCCACCACCGCCGCCGCCCCAGGCGGGCGGACCGTTCGGCGGAGTGTTCAGATAACCGGCGCTCAGCCGCGCGCGGCGATGATCGCGAGTGCCTCGGCGCCTGAGATCGGCCGATCAACCGCCAGCCTGGCGAAATTGGCGGCCGGCCCCCTCAGGGCCTTTTCGAGCAGCACGGTGTAGCGCCGGCGCGGGATCTCGAGGGCGCCGAAGGTCTTGAGGTGCTCGGTGACGTATTGGGTGTCGAGCAGCTCGAAGCCGCCGGCGATCAGCCGCGCGACGAGATGCACCAGCGCGACCTTCGAGGCGTCGCGGGTGCGGTGAAACATGCTCTCGCCGAAGAAGGCGCGGCCCAGGCTGACGCCGTAGAGGCCGCCGACCAGCTCGCCATCCTGCCAGCATTCGACGCTGTGGCAATGGCCGAGCGCGTGGAGGCCGCTATAGAGCTCGCGGATGCGCTTGGTGATCCAGGTGTCCTCGCGGCCGGGCTGCGGCGCGGCGCAGCCATCCATCACCGCCTTGAAGGCCTGGTTCACGGTCACGGTGAAGGCATCCGACCGGACCGTGCGCGCCAGGCGCGAGGCGACGCGAAAGCCGTCGAGCGGAATGACGCCGCGCAGCTCCGGCTCGACCCAGAACAAGGTCGGGTCGTCGGCGCTTTCGGCCATCGGGAAGATGCCGCAGGCATAGGCACGCAGCAGGACCTCGGGCGTGATCTCTGACGCTGCGGAGTCGCGCGTATTCATGAGATCAGCATAGCAGGCCGACGTCGGCCGCGCGATGGTCGCGTTCCGTCCGCGCCAGCTCAACCGACCGCGGTAGAAGCGGGCTTGGGAGCATGCTTTTCGAAGCGGAATCGGACGACGATCTTGGTGCCGGCATGGTTCGGGTCCGGGCCGACGCTGGCATCGAGCTTGGTCGCCATGGCGCTGACGATGCGCTGGCCCATGCCGGTCGAGCGCGGGTCGCTGGTCGCGTTGAGGCCGACCCCGTTGTCGGCGATCGACAGCATGATGTCCTCACCCGCAAGCTTCAGCTCGACATGGATCGGGCCAGGGCCGTCGGGATAGGCGTATTTGACCGCGTTCATGACCAGCTCGTTGACGACGATGCCGATCGCGACCGCGCGATCCGGGTCGATCTCGACCGGCTCCGCCTTCAGGGTCAGCCGCGACATCCGGTTGCCCTCGGCCGAGCGGCGGAGGTCGTCGAGCAGCGAATCCAGGTACTGGTTGAGCAGCACGCTCTTGAGGTCTTGGGACGTGTAGAGGCGGCGATGCACCTGTGCCACGGCGGCGACGCGGCCCATGGCGTTGGTCAGCGCCGCCTTGACGTCGTCCTGATTGCTGGAGTTGGCCTGAAGATGCAGCAGCGAGGCGATGATCTGCAGCGAATTGCCGACGCGGTGATTGACCTCGCGCAGCAGGACCTCGCGCTCGGCTGCCAGCGCCGCGTAGCGGTCGCGTGACGCCCGGACTTCGGCCTCCGCTTCGTCGCGCGCCTTCTGCAGCCGGGCCTGCCGCACCGCGCCTTCGGCTGCGACCTGCAGCAGCGGGATGAACTCGCCCTGCACATCCTTGACGAGGTAGTCGGCCGCGCCCGCCTTCAGGGCCGTGACCGCGATCTTGGAATCCTGCGAGGCGGTGACGAACACCACCGGCGGTGGTTCGGGCAGCGCCATGATGCGCTCCAGCGTCTCGAGCCCGTCGAAGCCTGGCATGTACTGGTCGAGCGCCACGACGTCGATGCCGCCGCGCTCCAGCCGCTGCAAGCCTGCGCTGCCGTCGCTCGCGTGTTCCACCGTGAAGCCCAGGCGCTTGAGCCCGCGCTCCACCAGCCGCGCCAGCGCCGTGTCGTCGTCAATATAGAGCAGCGTGGGGGCGGCGGAGCTCATGCGGCGGGCGGAACCTGGATGACGGAGAAGAACAGGCCGAGTTGGCGAATGGCGTTGGCGAAGCTTTCGTAGTTGACCGGCTTGGTGATGTAGACGTTGCAGCCGAGTTCGTAGCAGCGCTTGATCTCCTGCGAGTCGTCGGTCGTGGTGAGGATGACCACGGGCGCGCTCTTCAGGAAGCTGTTCTGCTTGACCATCTTCAGGATGTCGATGCCGGTCATGTCCGGCAGGTTCAGGTCGAGCAGGATCAGCAATGCGTGCCCCTTGTGATCGAGGCCGGTGCCGTCAGCACCCAGCAGATACTTCACGGCATCTGTACCATTGGTGAACGGCTTGATCTCGTTGTTGACGCCGGACCGGCGGATGTTGCGCTCGATCAGGCGGGCGTGGCCTTCGTCGTCCTCGATCATGATGATCGTCACGGGCATGGTCATCGGTCTGAATTCCGGTTTGAGGCGTTCCAGTTGATCGGGAGCGTGATGGTGAACGTGCTGCCCTGGTCGAGCTCCGACGCGACCGACATGGTTCCGCCGAGCCGGCGCACCAGGGCGCGGACATGGGCCAACCCAATCCCCTGACCCGGACGGTCCTGGGTCCCGGCGCGGCGGAACAGGTCAAAGATACGTTGGTGATCCCGGGGATCAATCCCCCGGCCGTTGTCCGTGATCTCGAAAATGGCGAAACCGAGCTTGGTGCGGGCGCGAATGGCGATGTCGCCGGGAACGCCCGGCTTGAGATATTTGATGGCGTTGTCGATCAGGTTGGAGAAGATCTGCTCCAGCGCCAGACGGTCGCTGACGATGGCCGGCAGCGGTTCCACGCGGATGGTGGTGTCGGTTTCGGCCGCCTGATGCGCCAGGGTCGAGACGATGCCCTCGATCAGCTCGCGCGTATCGATCCGCACCGGCACGAACTCGCGGCGGCCCTCGCGGGTCAGGTTGAGGATGGCCGAGATCAGCCGGTCCATCTTGGCGATCGAGGATTTGATGAAGCCGAGCGCCTCGGTGAAATCCTCCGACAGCTGCTGGTCGGCGCCTTCGAGCTCGGGCTCGGTGCCTTCCGCCGGCGGCGGCGCGTCGGAGGCCGCCCGCGCCAGCGTCGCAATCCGCCGGAAGATGTCGTTGCGCAGTTCGTCGAGCTCGCTGGTGAAGCCCATGATGTTGACCAGCGGCGATCGCAGGTCGTGGCTCACGATATAGGCGAAGCGCTGGATCTCCTCATTGGCCTCGCGCAGATCGGCGGTGCGCTCGTCGACGGTGGCTTCCAGATTGAGATTGCTCTCGCGCAGCTGTGCCTCGGCATCGTCGCGCGCGCGGGTCGAGCGGCGCACCAGCAGCACCGAGATGATGGCGAGCACGACGACCAGCGCCGAGCCGGTGATGGTGACGATGGCGGCGAGCCGCTGGCTGGCATCGGCATTGGCGGTCCGCAGCGCCAGCAGCCGCTCCTCCTCGAGACGCATCGCCTCGGCGGTGTCGCGCATGGTCTTGCTGCTGCTGGTCGAGCCCGCGTCGCGGACCAGGGCGATCGCGGCGGCGAGGTCGCCGCGCGCGACCAGCAGCTTTTCGCGGTCGAATTGCGACAGCCGGGTCTCGATCACGCTGCGCAGCGCGGCGAGATTTTCAACCTGGGCGGGGTTGTCCGCCACCAGCCCATGGAGCTTCTCGAGCACCGGCCCGATCGCCGCCACGGCCGCCTCGTGGTCGCTGAGGAACTCCTGTCCCTGGGTGAGAAGGTAGGCCCGCGCCGCGCTCTCGGCGCGCCGCACCTCGAGCAGCAGGGTGTTGATCTGGTTCTCGGCCTCGACGGTGTGCACCACCCAGGCGCTGTCGCTGCGGGCCTTGTTGACCAGCAGAACCGACGCCGTGCTGACCGCGACAAGCACGAGGAAGCCCGCTGACAGCAGCAGGACCTGTCCCAGCGTGCGCCTTCGTCTCACCTCAGGCGCCACCGCATACTCGCACGTCGTTGAAAATCACTGCCCCCTGGCGGAACTGATCCGACCCACCAGAACGCGGCTGCGGCCGGATGGTTCCGCTTCGGATGACAGTTTTCTGAATGCGGCCGCTCAGTCGGTCTTCTGGCCGGCCAGATACTGCTCGAGCCAGTGGATGTGATAGTCGCCGTCGATGATCGCGGGCTCGCGGACCAGGGCGCGGAACAGCGGCAGCGTGGTCTCGATGCCGTCGACCACCATCTCGTCCAGCGCGCGCCGCAGCCGCATCAGGCACTCGACCCGGCTCTTGCCGTGGACGATGAGCTTGCCGACCAGCGAGTCGTAATAGGGCGGGATCACATAGCCCTGGTAGACGGCGGAATCGATGCGGACCCCGAGGCCGCCGGGCGGATGGTACTGCTGGATCTTGCCGGGCGAGGGCCGGAAGCTGACCGGGTTCTCTGCGTTGACGCGGCACTCGATCGAGTGGCCGTTGATGACGACCTGGTCCTGGCTCATCGGCAGGTCGCCGCCGGCGGCGATGCGGATCTGTTCCAGCACGAGGTCGATCCCGGTGATCATCTCGGTGACGGGATGCTCGACCTGGATGCGCGTGTTCATTTCGATGAAATAGAACTCGCCGTCCTCGTAGAGGAATTCGATGGTGCCGACGCCGATATATTTCAGCTCCTGCATCGCCTTGGCGACGGTATTGCCGATCTTGGCGCGCGCGGCCGCATCGAGCACCGGGGAGGGGCCTTCCTCCCAGACCTTCTGGTGGCGGCGCTGCAGCGAGCAGTCGCGCTCGCCGAGATGGATGGCGCCGCCGCGGCCGTCGCCGAGCACCTGGATCTCGATGTGGCGCGGCTTCTGCAGATACTTCTCCAGATAGACCGAGGCGTCGCCGAACGCCGATCTCGCCTCGTTGGCCGCTGTGGTCAGCGCCAGCTGCAGATCGGCCTCGGTGTGGGCGACCTTCATGCCGCGGCCGCCGCCGCCGGCGGCGGCCTTGACCAGCACCGGGAAGCCGATCTCCTTGGCGATCGCCATAGCGTCCTGGTCGGGCGTCACCGCACCGTCGGAGCCGGGCACCACCGGAATACCCAACCGCTTGGCCGTCTTCTTGGCCTCGATCTTGTCGCCCATCAGGCGGATGTGCTCCGCCTTCGGCCCGATGAAATGCAGATTGTGGTCCGCAAGAATCTCGGCGAAGCGCGCGTTCTCCGACAGGAAGCCGTAGCCGGGATGCACGGCGTCGGCGCCGGTGATTTCACAGGCGGCGAGCAGGGCGGGGATGTTGAGATAGCTGTCCTTCGACGGCGGCGGCCCGATGCAGACGCTTTCATCGGCGAGACGGACATGCATCGCATCGGCGTCGGCGGTGGAATGCACCGCGACGGTGGAGATGCCGAGCTCCTTGCAGGCCCGGAGGATGCGAAGGGCGATTTCGCCGCGATTGGCGATGAGGATCTTGTCGAACATTGTGCCTCGGGCGCGAGTGGCGAGTAGTGAGCGGCGGACGTGGAATGGCGGACCATTCGCTCGTCGCCGTCCGCTAGTCGCGCTTATTCGATGATGACGAGCGGCTCGCCGAACTCCACGGGCTGGCCGTCCTCGACCAGGATCTGCGTCACCGTGCCGGCGCGCGGCGACGGGATCTGGTTCATCGTCTTCATGGCCTCGATGATCATCAGGGTCTGGCCGACCGAGACCTTGGAGCCGACCTCGACGAACGGCTTGGCGCCGGGCTCGGGCGCCCAGTAGGCGGTGCCGACCATGGGCGAGGGCACCACGCCGGGATGTTTTGACAAGTCCGCGCCGGCGGCTGCCGCGGTGGCGGCCGCGACCACGGGAACGCCAGCGGTGGCGGCTCCGATGGCCGAATGGACGGCCGCCGCAACGGTCACGTTGCGGGCAACGCGGATGCGAAGGCCGGCACGCTCCAGCTCGATCTCGGTCAGGCTGGTCTCATCCAGCAGCGCTGCGAGCTCGCGAATGAGCTGGCTGTCTTCGGATTTCGCGATGGTCTTGTCGTCGGGCTGGGGCGCCATGATCTGATCCGGAACGTTGGGATGCGTGAGGACTGTGACGTCAGGCTTGCGCTAGATGTCGGTCTGCGTGACGGCTTTGGCGCCGATCTTGGCGGCGAGGCCGGTGATCGCCAGCCGGTAGCCGTCGATGCCGAAGCCGCAGATCGAGGCAAACGCGGCCTTCGCGGTGAAAGAATGGTGCCGGAAGCTCTCGCGGGCGTGGATGTTGCTGATGTGCACTTCGACGGTGGGAATCTTCACCCCCATCAGCGCGTCGTGCAGGGCAATGGAGGTATGAGAGTAGGCGCCGGCATTGAGGATGATTCCGACCACACCGCGGCTGCGGGCCTCATGGATGTGATCGACGAGCACACCCTCATGGTTCGACTGCCGGCACTCCGCCGTCAGGCCGAAGCAGGCGGCCGTCTCGACGCACAGCCGTTCCACGTCTGCCAGGGTGGCATGGCCGTAGGTCTCCGGCTCGCGGGTGCCCAACAGGTTGAGGTTGGGTCCGTTGAGGACATAGATCGTGTTGTGCGCGGCGTCGGCCATTCCCATCCCGGCGGTGTGGCGGCAGTGGGCGGCGTTATAGGTAACAAAGCCGCCAAGGGGAAGCCTTTCGGCAGCCGGGTAGGCTGACCGAGGCTTGGTCCGTCACACGAAAAAACCGTCTTAAGAGTACGAAATTGCTGAACAACCGGCTTTGTCCACGGGACTGCACGCGTTGCGTGTGATGGCTCCCGCGCGCGCTTTGCGCAATAGGTTGGGGCGGGCATTGCTGCCCGCCCCTCGTTCTCGTCGCCTGCCTGGTCGGGATCAGACGTTGAGAACCGCGACGATCTCGTAGGTGTGAGGATCGATCACGACGATCTGCTCGCGAACCAGGATGAAGTCATATCCGCGCCACTCCGGATAGATCGTCACGACTTCGGTCGGGAGCGGGTGGAAGTGAACCTCGCGCGGCACCCTTGTGCCGACGGAAATGTTGAAGTTGACGTTGGTCACCGGCTCGACGCGCTGGCTGCGGATCACCGTGGTGATCTTGGTGCGCTGCTCGGTGGTGAGCTTGGCAGCGGCGCCGGCCTGTCCGGTGGTGGTCTGCGAACGCTCGGTGCCGGTCTTGGTTTCGGCATTGGTGCTGGTGCCGGTCTTGCTGTCGCGACCCTCGGCCTTCATGTTGTTGTCGCGACCCTCGCGACCTTCGGCCTTCATGTTCTTGGCGCCGCCCTTGCTGTCGCTCTCGGTGCTCGCGCCCTTGGTGGCCGGGCCCTTCATGCCGTCCTCGGCGTGCTGGCTCTTCGTCGCACCGGGCTTCTGTTCCGATTGACTGGAGCGCATGTCGGACGCGCCGCCGGCCGCAGGCGAGGCGCTGTCGCGATGCATCGCGCCGCCGGGCGCGTTCATGCCGCCGCTCGATGCTCCGCCGGCAGCACCGCCGGTCGCGCCGCCCTGCATGGCTGCGCCGCCGGACTGTCCAGCTGCGCCGCCCGCACCGCCGGCACCTTGCGCATGAGCAAAACCTGCACCCGCCAGGAGCGCGATTGCAGCAACTGATACCATCAAGCGATTGGTCATCCTCTATCCTCCTCGTATTGGCACTGCCCGCGCCGACAACGGCAGGAAGTAGGAGTCGTTCCGTGCGTCTCCGATCGTTCCGGAAAAATGTCGCAGATCGCAACCTTATGAACGGATGCTCAGGGTCATGAACGCCGCATGACCATCGTGGCGATCAGTCGCGCTCGCATGAGCTACGCGCCGTGACGTTCGCGCGCGTAGCGGACGAGAGCCAAGAATCGATAGAGGCCGTGCACGAACTTGCCGTAGGGCATCGTGATGAAGAGCGCGAATACCGCACCGAGATGGAGCGCGAGCAGCAGGCCCATCGTGCTGGTCTCGCGTAGCAAGAGGAGGGCGAGACCGGTTGCGCCGGTGAGCACGAGCATCGCCAGGAACGCGACGTCCATGGCGAGACTGCCCGCATCCATCATCGCAGGCTCACGCCTGCGCTTGGCGGTGTAGAGTCCGAGCGGGCCGACCACGATGCCCAATCCGCCGAGCGTGCCGAGCACGACCGGCAGATCCCACAATGGATACGGCGCCTTACGGTGCAGAAGATAGTGGTAGAGCGTCGCAACGCTGGTCGATGCGACGCAGAGCATGAAGCCCCAGAACGTCAGCTGGTGATAGAACCGCCTGGTGTCGCGCGGCCGCTCGTCCTCGTTGTAGCAGCCGCCGCCGCCGCCATCGAGATAGCGCAGGCTGGCTGCGTCGCGGACGGCGCGCAGCAGTGGACGTGGCCGCGTCAGGGTCGAGCTCGGCTCGCCGATGTCGTTCCAGAAGGCCCGGGCGCCCATGATGAAGGCGATGATGGCCCACAGGAAGGCCGCGCCGAACAACAGTGCCATCGCGTTGTGGGGCATGAGCGCGTAGAACGAGCCGGGGCCGTGCCGGCCTGCAAACACCGCGGCCGGATCGTTGAAGGCCACGATGCCGAGGATGAACGCGGCCATGCTGATCACCGCGATGAGCGACACCGCGAGGCCGTTGCGCCTGAACAGCGGCGCCAGCGCGCGCGGCCAGGCATAGTCGGCATAGCTCTCGTGCCGCACCCGGGCCAAGACGGAGGGGACGCGAACATCGAACTCGTGCGGTGGCGCGAACTGGCAGTCGACGTAGCAGGCGCCGCAGGCATGGCAGAGATTGGCGAGATAGTTGAGGTCGCCGCCCGTGAAGGCGCGGCGCATCTCCATCGCCGGAAACACGGCGCAGAGTCCCTCGCAATAGCGGCAGGAATTGCAGATCGTCATCAGGCGATCCGCCTCGGTCAACGCCTCACTGCGCTGCATGTGTCGCTGCTCCCCGGCCGGCGATGCGCCCGAACACGCTGCCGATCGTCATGCCGATTCCTGCGGCATAGCCACGGCCGAGTACGTTGCCGGCCATGATCTCGCCTGCGGCATACATGTTGTCGGCGGGACCGCCGGACTTCATCATCATCTTTGCGGCGTGATCGACCCGCACGCCGAGATAGGTGAAGGTAATGCCGGGCCGAACCGGATAGGCATAGTAGGGGCCGCTATCGATGCGGCGCGCCCAATGCGATTTCGGGGGCATCAGGTTCTCGGTGCGGCAATCGTCGAGGATGTCGGGATTGAATTGTCCGTCGCGCACCGATGCGTTGAAATGCGCGACGGTGGCGGTCAGCTTGTCCGGATCGAGGCCGAGCTTGCCAGCGAGCTCGGCGATGCTGGCCGCCTCGATCGCGGGGTAGAGCGACGGCATGAACAGGTTCGCCGATTTCGCGTCGAAGATGATGTAGGCGATCTGGTCCGGCTGCGCAGCAACGAGGCGTCCCCAGATCGCGTAGCGCTTCGGCCAGACGTCCTCGCCTTCGTCGTAGAAGCGCTCGGCGTTGTTGTTGACGACGATGCCGAACACGACGCAGTCGAGCCGCGTGATGATGCCGCCGTCATATTTGGGGGCCCGCGCATCGATCGCCACCGCGTGGCACTGGGTCGGATCGCCGATGCTGTCGACGCCGGCGCCGAGCAGCATGTCGAGCACCGTGCCGCGATTGTTGGGCGTGCCGCGGATCAGGAAGTTGCGCGCGATCTCGCCCCAGCCCTCGACCAGCTTGTCGATATTGGCTTCGAAGCCGCCCGCAGCCGCCACCAGCGCTCTGCCGGCGATGCGCATCCGGCCATCGCCGTGCCGCACGATCGCCGCGCGGAAGCGGTTGCCGTCGATCTCCAGCCCCACCACCTCGGCCTCGTAGCGCACCTCGACGCCGAGCCGCTCGGCGGTCAGATACAGCGCATTGAGCATGGCCCGGCCGCCGCCCAGGAAGAACGAGTTGGTCCGTCCTAAGCTCAGCGTCCCGCCGAGCGAGGGCTGGAAACGCACGCCCTGTTCGACGATCCAGTCGAGCATGTCCTTGGACTCGCGGATCATCAGGCGCGCCAGTTGCTCGTTGGTCTGGCCCTCGGTGACCCGCAGGAGATCGTCCCAGAACTCGTCCTCGGTGTAGGGGCCGCTCAACGTCGTGGTTGCCGCGTCATGGGCGCAGCGCATGTTGCGGGTGTGGCGCGTATTGCCGCCGCGATAGAACTTCGAGGCGGCCTCCAGCACGATGACCGAGGCCCCGCCGCGCCGTGCCGCAATGGCGGCGCAGAGGGCCGCGTTGCCGCCGCCGACCACGACGACGTCGTAGGTCTGGGGATGGTCGGCGATATCGCTCTGATCAGTCATCGCAGGCCCTCGCGGACGCAAGGCGGCAGGCCCTGGATCGGCTTTGGTCGCACAGCCACGCCATCGGCCGACCGGCAATAGAGGGTACGGAAGTGCGGGCTACAGTGGGCATGGAAATCGTATACTATTGTATACAAAAATATGCAAGATATGCTGTTGTTCGGAGCGAGGTTGTGAGATCGTGACCCCCATGTCCCCGGAAGCGCCATCGCTCACCATCGATCGTGACAACGTCTCTCTCGGCGAAGCGGTATTTCGTGCGCTGTGCCATGCGCTGGAGAACGGTTTCTATCGCTCCGGCGATCGGCTGCGGGAGGACGAGGTCGCCCAGAAGTTGAACGTCAGCCGGACGCCGGTCCGTGAGGCCTTCGGCAAGCTGGTGGCCAAGGGGTGGGTGCAGCCGGCCGGTGGACGCGGCCTGATCGTGCGCAGTCTCGACGAGAACGAAGTCCTCGAGCTGTACGCGATGCGGGAAATTCTCGAAGGCGCCGCGGCCCGGCTCGCCGCGCAATATGCCGTGCCGGCCGAGGTCGCGGCGCTCCGCGACATTCATGCGAGCTTTGTCAGCGCGGGGGACGACGCCGCCGAGCTGGCGCGGCTGAACCGGCTGATGCACGGTGCGATCCAGCGCGCCGCGCGCAACCGCTATCTCGACGCCGCCCTCGAGGACATGCATGTCGCGACGGCGCTGCTGGGAACCACGACGTTTGCGGCCGAAGGACGTGCGGCAACAGCCGCGGCCGAGCATGGTGAGCTGATCGAGGCGATCGCGATCCGCGATCCCGATCGGGCAGAGGCGATTGCACGCGGGCACATCCGCGAGGCACTTCGAACCCGGCTCGGCATGAGGCTGAAGGGATAGGCGAGGGCGCTGCCGCCACCGGTCTGTCGCTTCTTCACCGGCTCACGGCAAAGAAGAAGGCCGGCTGAGACAGCCGGCCTTCGATTGATCCCATGATGGCGAGACGCTTTGGCAGATATGCTCAGCAGCTCGCCTTGCCGCAGCGGGCCGTGCTGATCTTCTCGCGCAGGCCCTCGACGCCGACGGCGCCGATCACGACCTGCTTGCCGATCACGTAGCTCGGCGTCCCGTTCATGCCCATCTCCTCGGCGAGCTTGAAGTTTTCCTCGATCGTCGCCTTGGCCTCGGGGCTCGCCATGTCCTTCTCGACGCGCGCCATGTCGAGCCCGAGATCCTTGGCGACGGCGAGCGCATGGGCCTTGTCGGCTTGGCCGCGGCCGCCCAGCAGCTTCTGGTGGAAGTCGAGATATTTCTGCGGGGCCTGCATGCGAACGGCAACCGCGACCTGTGCGGCCTCGACGGAGCCCTGGCTCAGCACGGGAAATTCCTTGAGCACGACCTTCAGCTTCGGGTCGCTCTTCATCAGCTCCATCATGTCGGCCATCGCGCGCTTGCAGTAGCCGCAATTGTAATCGAAGAACTCGACGAAGGTGACGTCGCCATCCTTGTTGCCGAGCACGACGCCGCGCGGCGAGTTGAAGATGGTCTCGGCGTTCTTGCTGACGCTGGCCTCGTGCTTGGCCGCCTCGGCCGCCGTCTGACGCTTCTGCAGCTCGGCCATCGCCTCTTCGAGCACCTCGGGATGCGCGATCAGGTAGTTTCGGACGATGGTCTCGATCTCGCCCCGCTGGCTGTCGGAGAAGCTCTCCGCCGACGCGAGCTGAGGCACGCCGCAGAGCGAAAGCGCGAGCAACATCGCGGGAATGAGCGTGCGGACTGACGGCATGAAGGAGGTCCTCTGGGTCAAATGATCGGGTCCTTGTCGATGGTCGTGACGGTATTCTGATATTCTGGATCGGATGATAGCAGTAGTTCAAAACTTCAGCGGGCGCCAACCCCCGCTGTCCGACACCCTACTGGCCGGAAAGCGGCTTTGCCGTGACGATGTCGTCGGCCCTGACCCAGCCCGGCGAGCCGACCGCGAAGCGGGTTTTTGCACGCGAGGCAAGCTCGCGCGCCGTCTTGTTGTCGCCACGCAGGAAGGCGGCCTGCGCCGAGGCCAGATCCGCCTCCGCATAATCGCCCTTGCGACCGTAGGCCATCGCGAGCTGGGAATAGCCGAGCGGCGCCTCGGATTCGCGCGCGACCGCCGCGCGCAAGATCGAGATCGCTTCGTCAGTGTAGGCTTTGTTCTCGGATGCCACCAAGGCCTGACCAAGTAACATCTCGATGAGCGGGGCGTTATTGGACAGGTGCACCGCCTTGCGCAGCGGGGCGATCGCCTCAGTGGGGCGGCCGCCCTCCAGCAGGGCCTGGCCGCGGACCTCGTAGAAATAGGGGTTGTTGGGCTGCACCTGGATCAGGCCATCGATCTGGCTCAGGGCGCTGCGCAGGTCGCCATGCAGGTAGGTGGAGATTGCCCTGGCGTAGCGGGCGGGCAGGCCGGTGTCCGACAATGGATAGCGCCGTGCCACCGTGTCCGGCCGTTCCATGAAGGCCGAGATCTTGGCACGGACCATGTCGTGGCGCAGCTGCAGTGCGGGGTCGTCCTTCTTGTCCCAATAGGGGCTTTGGCGCGCGAGGCCCTCGAGCGCCTCGACGCGATCGGCCGGCATCGGATGTGATTGCAGATAGGGGTCGGCGCCGCGCGCGGCGAACAGGCTCTCATTGGTGAAGCGCTTGAACGTCTCGTACATGCCCTTCGGCGATTGCGCTGTCGCGGTGAGGAATTTCACCCCCGCACGGTCGGCGTTCTCCTCCTGCTGGCGCTGATACGACAACAGCGATCGGCGGATGACCTCGCCCGGGGCCGACAGCGTCGCGGCGCCGGCATTTGCCAGGCCGCTGCCGCCGCCGCGCGCGCCGACGGCGAGGGCGCCGGCCCCGAGAATGGTGGCGATGATCATCTGGGTCTGCGCGGTGGCGAGCTGCTGGCGCAGCTTGGCGAGATGACCGCCGGCGAGATGGCCCGTCTCGTGCGCGAGCACGCCGATCAGCTGATTCGGATTTTCCGACTGCAGGATCGCGCCGTAATTGACGAAGATGCGGCGGCCGTCGGCAACGAACGCGTTGAAGGACGCATCGTTGATGATGACCATCTGGATGTTCTGCTTTTCGAGCCCGGCGACGCGCAGGATCGGCCGCGTATATTCGCGCAGCAGCACCTCGGTCTCGGTGTCGCGCAGGATCGGCGGTCCCTTGCCCTGCTGCGCCGACGCAGGCGCGAGCGGCGCCAGCGTCACGGCCGCCGCGACGACCGCGGCAAGCCCGCCGGACAGTTTCTTGCGAAGAACGATACGGAGCGACATCAGGCGATCTTTGCAATTGGCGCGAGGCGCGAGACGGGCTATTGCCCACCAAACGGCGGAATGCGGCTCATCTGCGGCGAACGAGGCCCATGGGCTGACCTCGACCGGTTCACGGAGCGGGTCCGGACAGCCGGGGTCAATAGCAGATATCGATGGTGGATGCGACAGTGATACCGACATTGGAACAGCGGATCGCCAACCTGACGGCGCCGTCCGCGCGCAGCAATGTTCCACCGTTCATGGTGATGGACGTGATGGCTGCGGCCGAGCGGATCGAGTCGGGCGGCGGACATGTCATCCACATGGAGGTCGGCCAACCGGCGGCGGCTGCGCCACGAGCGGCCATCGCGGCCGCGCATGCCGCGCTCGATCAGGCCCGCATCGACTACACCTCGGCGCTGGGTTTGCTGTCGCTGCGGCAGCGAATCGCACGGCACTATCGCGAGACGCATGCTTGCGAGATCGATCCGGCGCGGATCGTGATCACGACGGGATCCTCCGCCGGATTCATCCTGGCGTTCCTGGCGATGTTCGAGCCCGGTGACCGCGTGGCCGTGACCGTGCCGGGCTATCCGCCCTATCGCCACATCCTGACGGCGCTGGGCTGCGAGCCGGTGCTGATCGAGACCACGGCGGAGAACCGTCACGCTTTGACCGGCGAGGCGCTGCTCGCCGCGCACCGCAAGACGCCGCTGAAGGGCGTGCTGGTGGCAAGCCCTGCCAATCCGACCGGCACCATGATGTCGCGCGAGGCGCTGGGCGGCGTCATTGCAGCCGCACGCGATGCCGGCATCCGCTTCATCTCCGACGAGATCTATCACGGTCTGGACTACGCGTTTCCGGCGGTGACGGCGGCGGAGCTGTCGAGCGAGGCCCTGATCATCAACTCGTTCTCGAAGTACTTCTGCATGACGGGCTGGCGCATCGGCTGGATGGTGGTGCCGGATGCGCTGGTGCGGCCGATCGAGCGTCTGCAGCAGAACCTCGCGATCTCGGTTCCGACCCTGTCGCAGATCGCGGCGGAAGCGGCGTTCGACGGCCGGGCCGAGATGGAGGCCATCAAGCACGGTTACCAGGAGAACCGCCGCATCCTGATCGAGGGTTTCCCGAAGGCCGGCCTGACCCGGTTCCTGCCGGCCGACGGCGCCTTCTACCTCTATGCCGACGTGTCCGACTTCACCTCCGACAGTTTCGACTTCGCCAAGCGGATGCTGGAGGAGACCCATGTGGCCGCCACGCCGGGCGTCGACTTCGATCCGATCCACGGCCGCAGCTTCGTGCGCTTTTCCTATGCGCGTTCGGCCGAGGACATGCGCGAGGCGGTGGCCCGGATCGCGCGCTGGCTAGGCTAGGGCGCGGGTGAGGTCGGTTGTGCACCCTTCGTCATTGAAGGGCACGAGCGGCGTTGACGTTGCCGTCTTCGTCACCTTGGCCGCAACGCTGTCGGTCGTGAAGCCGGCCCTGGTTCCGGGCATGGCGATCGTGTGCTCGACCGACGAGTTCATGCGCGAGCCGCGTGCGCCGACCAACATCACCGGCAACGGCACGGCCGCCGTGTTCGTCTCGTGGCGGGAAGACGAACGCGACCATGATCTCCTGCAGAGACGGCTCAATCAGCAGATCGATCCGTCGGATGTCGAGACGGCCGTGACGTGGCTTGAGCGGCCTCCGGTCGTCACGGCCAGGAACGATCGCCATACGCCATATGAAAAACGCCCGGCCATCTGGCCGGGCGTTTTGCATTGAAGCGTCGGAGAGCGGGGGCTACTGCCCGCCACCGAAACGGCGGGACCACCAGCCGGCCCGGCGCGGGGCCGCAGGGGACGAGGAATCGGTGGCCGCCGGCTCGGTGGCAACCGATTCGGACGCCGCGACGTCGGCAGCCGGAGCGGGCGTGCTGCTCTCGGCGACGTTGACGGCCGAAACCGCGCTCTCCGGCCTGGGCTCGGTGAGGAAGCTGACCTTCTCGCGAACCGTCGAACGCCGCGGGGTCTTCTCGGATTCCGTCTTCGGAGCCTCGGTCTGCTGCACTTCGGGTTGACCGGGAGCAGCCTGGGGCATTGGCGCGGAGGCGCCAGCGAGGGGCTCATCGGCCTCGGTTGCGGCCGACGCCTGGACCGGCGCCGCGGGTTCTGCCGGTTCTTCCTCGTCGTGGTGGGAAGCGCCGTTGCCGTCGAAATCGGCCACGGCGGCTTCTGCCTCCGATGCCGAAGCTGGCGCGAGCTCGTCGCCGATCGACGCGGCGAGACCTTCTTCCGCGCCACCGCGCCGACGGCGACCGCCGCGACGTCCACGCCGGCGCGGACGCCGCTCGCCGCCAGGCTGATCCGTCTGCTCGCCCTGGGCGAACGCAGGCTGTTCCTCCGACTCGTCGTCTTCGCCGTCGGAGTCCTCGGCTGACTGGTCGGCGGCAGGGCCCGGCTCCGCGGGCTGCAGTCCGGCCGTTCCTTCAGGCAGCGCGCCCTCGCGGGTCTCGCTGCCGCGGCCGCGCCGACGCCGGCGCCGCTTGCGACGCGCGCCGTCCCGCTCGCCTTCGACAGCGCTGCCGTCGGCCGTGTCCTCGGACAGGCCTTCGGTCTCCTCGGTCTCGACCTCGGATTCCGTCTCGATGTCGAACGGTTCTTCCTCGTCGTAGATGTCCTCGGCCACCAGCGGTGGGGCTGAGGCCTGCGCCGCGAGCAGCGCCTTGGCGGCCTCGAGCGTATGCACCTGCTCGCCGCGATCGATGATGAAGGATTGCTGGCCGCTCACGCTCGGGTCGGCGATGACGGCGAGCGAGACCTTGAAGCTGTTCTCGAGGTCGCGCAGATGGCCGCGCTTGTGGTTGAGCACGTAGAGCGCCACCTCGGTGCGGGTGCGGACCACGAGGTTGTGGGTCGCGCCCTTCATCAGCGTTTCTTCGAGGCTGCGCAGCAGCTGCAGCGCCACCGAGGATACCGAGCGCACATGGCCGGTGCCGCCGCAATGCGCGCACGGCTCGGTCGAGCTTTCCAGCACGCTGGCACGGATGCGCTGGCGCGACATCTCCAACAGGCCGAAATGCGAGATCCGGCCGACCTGGATGCGCGCGCGATCCTGCCGCAGGCAGTCCGACAGCTTGCGCTCGACGGAGCGGTTGTTGCGCTTCTCGTCCATGTCGATGAAGTCGATGACGATCAGCCCGGCGAGGTCGCGCAAACGGAGCTGCCGCGCCACTTCCTCGGCCGCCTCCATATTGGTCTTGAGCGCGGTGTCCTCGATGTGATGCTCGCGCGTGGCGCGGCCGGAGTTCACGTCGATCGAGACCAGCGCCTCGGTCTGGTTGAGCACGATATAGCCGCCGGAGCGCAGCTGCACGGTCGGAGAGAACATCGCGTCGAGCTGGCTCTCGACGCCCATCCGCGAGAACAGCGGCTGGCCGTCGCGATACTGCTTCACCGCCCGGACGTTGGTCGGCATCAGCATCTTCATGAAGTCGTGCGCCTCGCGGTAGCCGTCTTCACCGGCCACCAGGATCTCGTCGATCTCCTTGTTGTAGAGGTCGCGCAGCGAGCGCTTGATCAGCGAGCCTTCCTCGTAGACCAGCGTCGGCGCCTGCGACTTCAAGGTCATGTCGCGGACCGTTTCCCACAGCCGCAGCAGATATTCGAAGTCGCGCTTGATCTCGGGCTTGGTGCGGTTGGCGCCGGCGGTGCGCAGGATCACGCCCATGCCCTCGGGCACGTCGAGGTCCTGCACCACTTCCTTCAAGCGCGAGCGGTCCTGCGCGGAGGTGATCTTGCGGCTTATGCCGCCGCCGCGGGCGGTGTTGGGCATCAGCACGGCGTAGCGGCCGGCGAGCGACAGATAGGTCGTCAGCGCGGCGCCCTTGTTGCCGCGCTCCTCCTTCACGACCTGCACCAGCATCACCTGGCGGCGCTTGATGACCTCCTGGATCTTGTACTGCCGGCGCGGACGGAAGGTGCGCTCCGGCACTTCTTCCAGCACGTCGTCGCCGCCGACGGATTCGACGAGCTCTTCCTCGATCTCCTCGCCGTCGTCCTCGTCGTCCTCGTGGTCGCCGGACACGGCCTCAGAGCCGTTTTCGTCGCCGGGCACGATGGTGACGCCGTGATCCGCGTGCTCGGCCATGGGAGCGACGTCATCGTCGTGATCGTGCTCATCGTGATCATGCTCGTGATGGTCGTGCTCGTGATGATCGAGCTCATCATGCTCGTGCTCGCCATCATGATGCTCGTCATGACCGTGGCTCTCATGGTCATGCTCGTCGGCGTGCTCGTCCGCTCCGAGGACGGGGCTGGCTGCCTCGGTGGCGGGCGCGTCGCCGGTCTGCGCGACTTCGCCAGTGGGCTGCTCGGCGGCGGCGTCGTGGGCCTGCGCGGCGACGGCATCATGCGGTTCTTCGGCATGGCCGTGCGATTCGTCGGCTGCGCCTTGTTGAGCTTCGCCCGGCGCGTCCTGGTCGTGGGTCTCGACCGGGCCCTCGGAGAAGCCTTGCGCCTCGGTCGCGTCGGCGTGCGGCTGATCGTCCTGCGCATAGGCGTGGTGCTCAGGCGCCTCGTGGTCGGCCTCATGCCCCTCGGTCTGGGCAGGGAGGCCCGCCTCGGCGGCCTCGACGATCTCGCTCTGGACGCGTTCGCCGCTGCCGCGGCGCCGTGAACTGCGGTGCCGGTTGCGGCGGCGATTGGAGCGGTTCTCGCTTTCCTCTTCGGCTTCGCGGTGCGCGCGCTCCTCGGCTTCGATCAGAGCCTGCCGGTCGGCGACCGGGATCTGATAGTAGTCCGGATGGATTTCGCTGAAGGCGAGGAAGCCGTGGCGGTTGCCGCCATACTCGACGAAGGCGGCCTGCAGCGAAGGCTCAACGCGGGTAACCTTGGCGAGGTAGATGTTGCCGCGGAGCTGCTTGCGTTGGGCCGTTTCGAAATCAAATTCCTCGACGCGGTTGCCGCGGACGACAACGACCCGGGTCTCTTCCGGGTGGGTAGCATCGATCAACATCTTGTTGGGCATATTGGAACTCTTGGAGGCGACGGGCGCGATTGGCCGCGAGCGCGTGGCGCGCTGTCGGATGACGCGACGGTCCACCTGATTCGGGGGTGAGGGGAAGGCCTAAACGCAGCTGGTCGCGCCGCGCCAACCCTGATGCCGGCGGGGCGATTGGCCGGGCGGGGGTCTGGCCCCGCATCGGCGCGGATCGTCCGCTGGTCATGGTTGGCAACTCAGTCTGGCGCATCAAGCGTCGGCCCGTCTGGAATATGTGGGCGGCAGCGGGTGCCGCCTTCTCTGTTGCCGAAGGCCAGATTGCGCCGAAACGCTTGCCTGGATCGAATACCCACCCTGTCACGGGCGCGGTATCAGGCTATACCGTGTCTGACCTGGTGCCCGGGCGGTCTCTGCGAGGAGGCGCCCTGACAGGCGCCACTCGGCTCGTGACCGGCTCTCCGTTGCGGCCGCGCGGGATCGCGCAGGCTTTGGTGGAGCGTCGGAAAGGCGCTGGAATCTCCGCCACGATCAAGGACTCGATACCGAGCACCCCGATCACGAAGCTTCCGGCGTTTCACCGGAGGTTGAACGCGACACAACCGGCAGTAAGGATTAGCCTTCAGCCCTTCGTACATACGAGGAATGGTCAGGTCGCGCAAGCGAAGCGTCGCGGAACCGCAACAATCGGTGGCCTTTAACGAAAATGACAAAATTTGGCGATTAACCCCTGGGATTGGTTGCGGTAAGACGATCCCGCGGAGGCATCGATTTGGCAGTTGGCCGGGCGAATTACCTTTCCTTGCTGGGATGCGCGTCACTGTGCGTCACGCAAATGTTATGCGCGGCCGCCATTCCGGCCCGCGCCCAGAGCGGGCCGGTCGGCCAGGTTCCGCCTGCCGTAGTCGGGCCCGGGTTCCCGATCGCCACCGATGCACGGGTCGCCGGCGATTCCCGACAGACCCGATTCGTGCTCGATCTCGACCGGACGGTGCCGTTTCGAGCCTTCCTGCTCAGCGAACCCTATCGCGTCGTCGTCGACCTGCCCCAGGTCAGCTTTCATCTGCCCACGGGAGCCGGGACCAGCGGCCGTGGTCTGGTGAAGGCGTTCCGCTATGGGATGGTGATGCCCGGTGGATCCCGCATCGTCTTCGATCTCACCGGCCCGGCCCGAATCGCCAACTCCACGGTGCTGGATGCCGCCAACGGCCAGCCGCCGCGGCTGGTGCTCGAACTGGAGGAGGTCGACGAGGCGACTTTCGCCCGCGCCATCGGCAGCGACAGCCGGGCCAGGCCTGCCGATTCGGGTTCCGCGACGGCGTCCGTCGCGGTCGCAGGGACCCCCGCGCCGGCAGTCCGGCCGCCACCGACGACGGTCGCCATCGCCACCCCTCCGACCGATGGCCCGCCGGACACCCGGCCCGTGGTCGTGATCGACCCCGGTCATGGAGGAATCGACTACGGCACCCAGGGCGGCGAGGTGCCGGAGAAGAATCTGGTGCTTGCCTTCGGCCAGGCGCTGCGCGACCGGCTGGAACGGTCGGGCAAGTTCCGCGTGGTCATGACCCGCGACGACGACACCTTCATCCCGCTCGGAGACCGGGTCCGCATCGCCCAGAAGCAATCGGCGGCTCTGTTCGTCTCCATCCACGCCGACGCGCTGCCGCGGGGTGAGGGCACTGCGCAGGGCGCGACCATCTACACGCTGTCGGACAAGGCGTCCGACGTCGAGGCGGAACGGCTGGCCGAGACCGAGAACCGCGCCGACCAGATCGGCGGGGTCAATCTGACCGAGGAGCCGGCCGACGTCGCCGACATCCTGATCGATCTGGCCCGCCGGGAAACACGCACGTTTTCCAACAGGTTCGCCCGTGTGCTGATGAACGACATGAAGACGGCGGTGCATATGCATAAGCGCCCGCTGAAATCGGCCGGTTTCCGCGTCCTCAAGGCGCCCGACGTGCCATCCGTGCTGGTCGAACTCGGCTATGTCTCCAATAAGGGCGATATGGGGAACCTGGTCTCCGACGCATGGCGGTCGCGCACGGCGGACGCAATGGCGCGGGCGATCGATGCCTTTCTGGCCAAGCGCATTGCCAATGCGGGCCCCGAGAGGCCGGACAAGCCGATGGCGGTCCGCGCAAAGCCCTAGTTTGGCCACAGCAACATCCGTATAAACGTGCTGCGAGGCACCCGGAATCAGTGAGGATTCCTTCTCGGCAGACTTGTGATAGGCTTGACCGCTGATAGGCTTGACCGTGCGTTTCTCTGGCATGGGTCACGCGGCATTGCAGCCGACCGTGTGATTTTTGGCGGTAGCGCCTGTGGGTGCGCCGCGTCCGAGCCGAGAGACGAAACAAGAGTTGGAACGGATATTCGCCGATGCGCTTTCTGGTGCGGTTTTTGGGCTTCCTGTTCGCGGCCGGTACCGTCTTGTTCCTGGTCGGTGTGGCAGCAGCGGCCGGCCTGATCTGGCATTTTTCCAAGGATCTGCCTGACTACTCCCAGCTGCAGGATTATGAGCCGCCGGTGATGACGCGCGTGCACGCGGTCGACGGCTCGCTGGTCGGTGAATATGCCCGGGAGCGCCGGCTGTACCTGCCGATCCAGGCGGTTCCCAAGCTCGTGATCAACGCGTTCCTCGCCGCCGAGGACAAGAACTTCTATGAGCATGGCGGCATCGATTTCACCGGCATGGCGCGCGCTGCCGTGGTCTACGCCCAGAACTTCGGTTCGAATCGCCGGCCGCAGGGCGCCTCCACCATCACCCAGCAGGTCGCCAAGAACTTCCTGTTGACCAACGAGGTGTCGTTCGCCCGCAAGATCAAGGAAGCGCTGCTGGCGATGCGCATCGAGCGCACCTACTCGAAGGACAAGATTCTCGAGCTCTATCTCAACGAGATCTATCTCGGCTCCGGCGCCTACGGCATCGCCGCGGCGTCGCTGGTCTATTTCGACAAGTCGGTCAACGAACTGACGGTGGCCGAGGCCGCCTATCTGGCGGCTCTGCCGAAGATGCCAGGCAGCCTGCATCCGATCCGGAACCGCGACCGCGCCATCGAGCGCCGCAACTACGTCGTCGATCGTCTGCTCGAGAACGGCTGGATCAAGCAGGCCGACGCCGACAAGGCGCGCAAGGATCCGCTGACGATCGCGAGCCGCAACACCGGCGCCCACATCTTCGCGGGTGAATATTTCGCCGAGGAAGTGCGCCGTGACATCTTCGAGCGCTATGGCGAGAAGAAGCTCTACGAGGGCGGCCTGTCGGTCCGGACGACGCTCGATCCGAAGATCCAGGTCATGGCGCGCAAGGCCATGGTCGCCGGACTCGTGAGGTACGACCAGGAGCAGGGCTATCGCGGAGCCGTCTCCAAGCTCGACACGTCGGGTGATTGGGGTGTGAAGCTCGCCGATATCAAGTCGCTCTCCGACATCTCGCCCTGGCGGATGGCCGTAGTGCTCGAGACCAGTGACCAGTCCGCCCGCATCGGCTTCCAGCCGCCGCGCGAACTCGGCGGCGCCGTCAGCAAGGAACGCCAGACCGGCCTGATCACGCTTGACGGCGTGAAATGGGCGCGGGCTGCGACGGCCAACGGCCGCGGCAAGGTGCCGACGTCGGTCGCCCAGGTGCTGCAGCCGGGCGACGTGATCTATGCCGATCCGCTGTACAAGGAAGGCAATCCGGTCGAAGGCCAGTATCGCCTCGAGCAACTGCCCGAAGTGTCCGGCGCGATGGTTGCCATGGACCCGAACACCGGCCGTGTGCTCGCGATGGTCGGCGGCTTCTCCTTCGACCAGAGCCAGTTCAACCGGGCAACGCAGGCCTACCGGCAGCCCGGATCGTCATTCAAGCCGATCGTCTATTCTTCGGCGCTCGACAACGGCTATACGCCGTCGACCCAGGTCGTCGACGCACCGATCGAGATCGACCAGGGGCAGGGCGGGCAGGTCTGGCGCCCCGACAACTTCTCCAACGGGAAATATCTCGGGCCCACGACCTTGCGCAACGCGCTGCGTCTGTCGCTGAACACGGTGACCGTGCGTCTGGCGCAGGACGTCGGCATGCCGCTGATTTCCGAATACGCCAAGCGGTTCGGAGTCTATGACGAGCTGCCGAATTACTTGTCCTACGCCCTCGGCGCCGGCGAAACCACGGCCATGCGCATGGTCACCGCCTATTCAATGATCGCCAATGGCGGCCGTCGGGTGAAGCCGACCTTGATCGACCGCATCCAGGACCGCTACGGCCACACCATCTTCAAGCATGATGCCCGGGAGTGCCGCGGCTGCGACGCCCCGGACGGCTGGAAGAACCAGAGCGAGCCGCAGCTGGTCGACCGCCGGGAGCAGGTTCTGGATACGATGACGGCCTACCAGATCACCTCGATGCTCGAGGGCGTGGTGCAGGCGGGCACGGCGACCGTGCTGAAGGAGGTCGGCAAGCCGATCGCCGGCAAGACGGGCACCACCAACGAGGCCAAGGACGCATGGTTCGTCGGCTTCTCGCCGGACCTCGCCGTCGCGATCTACATGGGTTACGACAAGCCCCGGCCGCTCGGTAGGGGTAATGCTGCGACCGGCGGTCATCTGGCCGCGCCGATCGCAAAAGACTTCATGAAGCTCGCGCTGGCCGACAAGCCGGCCACGCCCTTCAAGATCCCGGCCGGCATCAAGCTGGTCCGTGTCGATGCCAAGACGGGCATGCGCGCGAGCCCTGGCGACGGCGGCCGCACGATCATGGAAGCGTTCAAACCGGGTACGGCGCCCCCGGACAACTACTCCGTCATCGGTGTCGCCGACGCCGATGGACGCGTGATGCCGTCGCAGAGCGGCGGCCAGCCTGATGCAGGCAGCTTCATCATCCGTCCAGGTACGGGAAGCCTCTATTAGGCATTGCGCCGGCTGAAACTGACGCCGGTGCGGTGCAGAGCGATTGCGCTTTGCGCCGAGCGCCGTTACATCCCCCTGTGAGAGACGATGCTGCGGCGCTTCGAGCCGCGGCCTGAAGAGAGCGACATGCGCGCGGAAATCGAGAAAATCGTAGAAGAGATCAAGCAGTCGGTCGGGCTGCTGAGGAGGCATCTTTGACGTCGAGACATCGACGGCAAGGCTGGCCGAGCTGAACAAGCTCGCCGAAGACCCCAATCTCTGGAACGACCCCCAAAAAGCTCAGCGGCTGATGCAGGAGCGGACCTCGCTGGAGGACTCGCTCACAGGCATTGGCAAGGTCGAGCGAGAGCTCAGCGACAACATCGAGATGATCGAGCTTGGCGAGGCCGAGAACGATCCCGGCGTCGTCACTGAAGCCGAGAATGCGCTGAAGGAGCTGAAGAAGGAGGTCGCGCGGCGCGAACTCGAGGCGCTCCTGTCCGGCGAGGCCGACAAGTTCGACACCTATCTCGAGGTCCATGCCGGCGCCGGCGGCACCGAGAGCCAGGACTGGGCGCAGATGCTGTTGCGCATGTACACGCGCTGGGCCGAGACCCACGGCTTCAAGGTCGAGTATCTCGAGGAATCGCTGGGTGAAGAGGCCGGTATCAAGTCGGCGACCATCCAGATTTCCGGGCACAACGCCTATGGCTGGCTGAAGACGGAAGCCGGCGTGCATCGCCTGGTCCGGATCTCGCCGTTCGATTCGAATGCGCGGCGCCACACCTCGTTCTCTTCGGTGCAGATCTTCCCGGTCATCGATGACAGCATCAAGATCGACATCAAGGAGTCCGACGTCCGTGTCGACACGATGCGGTCGGGCGGCGCCGGCGGCCAGCACGTCAACAAGACCGAATCGGCGGTGCGGCTGACGCACATCCCGACCGGTGTCGCGGTGGTCTGCCAGGCCGGCCGCTCACAGCACAAGAACCGGGCCCAGGCCTGGGACATGTTGCGCGCGCGGCTCTACGAGATCGAGCTGAAGAAGCGCGAGGAGAAGGCGGCGGCGGATCAGGCGGCCAAGACCGAGATCGGCTGGGGCCACCAGATCCGCTCCTACGTGCTGCAGCCCTATCAGATGGTGAAGGATCTGCGCACCGGCGTGCAGACGTCGGACACCGCAGGCGTGCTCGACGGCGATCTCGACGAGTTCATGGCCGCGACGCTGGCACAGCGCGCGTTCGGCACGACGCCGGGCGCCGCAATCGAGGACGTGGATTGAGCGCGGCGCGCGTTGCCTTCATCGGGCTCGGGCGGATGGGCCACGGCATGGCCGGTCGCTATCTCGATGCCGGCTATTCCGTGGCGGTCTGGAATCGCAACAAGGCAAAGGCCGAGGATCTGATCGCGCGCGGCGCGCGCTGGTCGACCTCGCCGGCCGATGCGGCGATCGATGCCGTCGCCGTCGTCACCATGGTTGCGGATGACGACGCCTCGCGCGCGGTGTGGCTCGGGCCGGATGGCGCCGCTGCCACCATGCGGGTCGGCACGATTGCGATCGAATGTTCGACCGTATCGCGTGATCATACGCTGCGCCTGTCGCGCGAGCTGAATGCGCGCGGCGTGACATATCTCGACTGTCCGGTGACCGGGCTGCCCGACGCGGCCGCAAGCGGCAAGCTGACCCTGCTGATCGGCGCCGACGCCGCCGATCTCGACCGCGCGCGGCCCTATCTGGCGCCGATCGGCTCGACCATTCGCCATTTCGGACCGGTGGGCACCGGGACCGTCTACAAGCTGATCAACAACCTGCTTGGCGCGATGCAGATCGCGGGTCTCGCCGAGGGGCTCGCGATCGCCGAGCAGGCCGGGCTCGACATGAATCTCGTGCTCGAGGCGATCCAGGGCGGCGTCGCGGCGAGCCCGCAGGTGCTGCGCCACGCCCCGCGCATGGTCGCGCGCAACTTCGCCGACGCGAGCTTCACCGCAGCACTCCGTCACAAGGATGCAGCCTATGCGCTGCAGCTCGCCGAGGAACTGCTCGGTGAGCGCCCAGTCATGGCCCAGGCGGCCGTCGACGCCTATGCGCGGGCGAAGGCGGCGATGCCGGATGAGGACGAAGGCCGCATGATCGAGCTGATCTCGCGGCCGAAAGACCCGCCGTAGAGCGCGACGCTGACGGAAAGCGGGTGGATCACGCTCCGCCTTGTTTGCAACGTTCACGCCGACATTGAACCACGGTTGCCGTGATGACATCCCAGAACGAGAGCATGGACGCGCGAGACTGGTCGCTGCTCGGCCTGCTCTCGCTGCTGTGGAGCGGGTCGTTCATCTTCAACGGCCTCGCCTTGAAGGAATTGCCGCCGCTGACGCTGGTGCTGCTGCGCATCGTGCTGGCGGCTGCGATTCTGCTGCCGGTGGCGCGCCTGCGCGGGCTCGGTTTTCCCAGGGGGATTGTCGGTTGGCTGCCGTTCCTCGCCGTGGCGCTGTTCAACAATGTCGTGCCGTTCTGCTTGATCGTGATCGGCCAGACGTTCATCACCTCCGGTCTTGCCGCGGTGCTCAACGCGACCACGCCGCTGTTCACCATCGTGGTAATGGCTGCCGCGGGGGATGAAAGGCTGTCGGTCCGGCGGGCTGCGGGCCTGATCGTGGGCCTCGTCGGCGTCGTGATCCTGCGAGGCGGATCGGGGCTCGGCGGCTCGGCCGGCGGCTACGGCATTCTGTTCGGTCTTGGCGCATCGCTCAGCTACGGCATCGCCGCGCTGCTGGTGCGCCGCCATCTCGCCCAATCGCCGCCGCTCGCGACCGCCACCTTCCAGCTCTCGGCTTCGAGCGTGATGATGCTGGTCATCGCCGGCATGGTCGACCAGCCCTGGCGTCTCCCGCTTCCCGGGCTGCAGACGTGGGTCGCGGTCATCGGTCTTGCGGCGCTGTCGACGGCATTCGCCTATATCGTGTTCTTCCAGATCCTGCGCCGCTCCGGGGCGACCAACGTGATGCTGGTGACCTTGTTGATCCCGTTGACGACGATCCTCCTCGGGTCGCTGGTGCTCGGCGAAAGCATCTCGTTGCGGGAGATCAGCGGTGCGCTGGTGATCGGGAGTGCGCTGCTGGTGATCGATGGTCGCATCCTCAGTGTCATTCGCCTTTCACCGCGACCGTCCTGCTGAACCGTTCACGATCACTTCGTGCCGAACATCCGATCGCCGGCATCGCCGAGACCGGGCACGATGTAGGCGTGGTCATTCAGCTTCTCGTCGATCGCTGCGGTCCAGATCGGGATGTCCGGATGCTCCTTCTCGAACTTGGCGATGCCTTCTGGTGCCGCCAGCAGGCAGACGAAACGGATGTCGCGGGCGCCGCGCGTCTTGAGCAGCTCGGCAGCCGCGCAGGCGGAGTTGCCGGTCGCGAGCATCGGGTCCATCAGGATCACCGTGCGGTCGCTCAGGTCTTGCGGCGCCTTGAAATAGTACTCGACGGCCTGCAGCGTGTTGGGATCGCGGTAGAGCCCGATATGGGCGATGCGCGCGGACGGCATCAGCGCCAGCATGCCGTCGAGGAAGCCGACGCCGGCGCGCAGGATCGGCGCCAGGGTAAGCTTCTTGCCGGCGATCTTCGGCGCCTTCATCGGGGCGATCGGTGTCTCGATGTCGACGAGCTCGAGCGGCAGGTCGCGCGTGACCTCATAGGCCAGCAGCATGCCGATCTCGTTCAGGAGCTCGCGGAAGCCCTTGGTCGAGCGGTCACGCTCGCGCATCAAGGAGAGCTTGTGCTGGACCAGCGGGTGATCGACGACGTGAACGCTCGTGTTTGCCATGATTCAAGTCCAGCGGGATCAGAGATTGTGTCGGAGATGGATACGCGCCCGGCTCATGGCAGCACCTCGCGGCGGTCGGCGAGCATCGCCTCGGCCTGGCTGCGGCGCTCGGAGAGGAGCCCGGCGCTGGCGTCCTGGATCAGGTTGAGCAGCACCTGCGCATCGCTGAGCCGCGGCACGGTCACATAGTCGGCGCCGGCATCGTAGAGGTCGTTGACGTCGGCGAGCAGGTCGGCGGTCGCGACGATCTTGGCCGTTGCATTGATGCTGCGCACGTGGCGCACCAGCTTCTCGTTGTTGGCGCCCTTGAGCAGCGAGTCCGGGATGCTCAGGATGATCAACTCGGCCTGGCCGACCCCCGCGTGAATCAGCGTGTCGACATTGCTGATGTCGCCATAGGTCACCTGGATGCCGCGATCGGACAGGGTGCGGAAGACCACCGGGTTGAAATCGACCACGCCGATCTGTTCCAGCAGCGCCGGCTCGTTGCGCTCGATCTCGCTGAGGAGGGCGCTGGCCGTGCGGAAGAAACCGAGGAGAACGATCGGCCGTCCGGCGCCGTGCCCGCCCTCATGGCCGGCCTCGCCGTCCTTGCTCGAATCGAGGTCGCGCAGCCCGAGCCGCTTGAGCAGCGGGATGCTTCGCCGCGCGATCGGGTCAGAGCGTACGATGACGAAGGTCGAGAGCACCGCGAGCAGCACGAAGGCAAAGGACGCCGCGCTCGAGGTGCCGTTCTTGAGGTGGCCGGCGGCGGCGCCGGTCTGGATCACCACCAGCGAGAATTCGCTGATCTGGGCAAGGTTGAGCGCCGGCAGCAGGCTGGCGCGCAGGCCCTGCCGCATCATGTAGAGCGGCGTAAAGGTGGTGAGCAGCCGGCTCGCCACCGTGAAGAGCGCGATCACCAGCGCCAGCCCGACCACGGACAGCGTCGGGATCGGGATGGTCATGCCGAGCGCGACGAAGAACAGCGTGATGAAGAAATCGCGCAGGGTCGTGACCTTGGCGGTGACGTCGAGCGCATAGGGGAAGGTCGAGAGCGAGACGCCCGCAACCAGTGAGCCCATCTCGCGCGACAGGTGCAGCCTTTCTGCGATCTCGCCGATCAGGAAGCACCAGGCCAGCGCGCCGAGCAGGATCAGCTCGGGGGTGCGCGCGATGCGGTGGAACACCGGCGGCAAGACGTAGCGGCTGAGCAACAGGGCGATCGCGACCAGCGTGCCGGCGCGGGCGAAAGAC
The DNA here is from genome assembly GCF_051168135.1 of Bradyrhizobium sp. HKCCYLRH2060. Lineage (NCBI taxonomy): Bacteria > Pseudomonadati > Pseudomonadota > Alphaproteobacteria > Hyphomicrobiales > Nitrobacteraceae > Bradyrhizobium > Bradyrhizobium sp. HKCCYLRH2060. The sequence goes on along the minus strand of NZ_JBNPUK010000002.1, from coordinate 486,790 downwards.
AGCAGGATCACGCTGACATGGAGGTCGTCGAGGCTCGGCTGCACCGCCAGAAACAGGATCGCGAACACGTCCTGCAGAACCAGCACGCCGAGCGTGATGCGGCCGGGCAGGGTGTCGAGCTCGCGCTTCTCGTACAGCACCTTGACGATGATGACGGTCGAGGACAGCGCGCAGGCGACGCAGAGATAGAGCGCGTCGTAGCTCTCGGCGCCCATCCGCATGCCGATCGCGACGAAGAACAGGATGCCGAGCGCGGCGCCGCCGAGCAGCTGGACCCCGCCGGCAATCAGAATCACCGGGCCGGCGCGGATGATCTTCTTGAGGTCGATCTCGAGCCCGATCATGAACAGCATGAAGATCAGGCCGAGTTCCGAGATCACGGAAATCGACTCCTGGGACTTGACCCAGCCGGTGCCGAAGGGGCCAATGGCGAAGCCCGCGACCAGATAAGCGAGAATCGAGGGCTGGCGCCATCTGTGCGCCGCCAGTCCAAGCACCCACGCAAACAGGATGCAGAGCGTGATGTCGCCGATCAGTTCATGCATGAAGCAACCCCCGAGGCGGCAACTTATGTCGGGCCGCCGCGCAAGGAAACCCGCAATCTGTCACATCCGGACCGGCGCATTCGCGCTGCTGCTCATCGCAGCTGTTGCGGCCGGCGCGGCGCAGGCGGCCGACGACGTGACCACGACTTTCGCGAGCTCGCTGACGCCAGTTCCGGCGCAGCCCGTCACGGTCACGGGCGCCGTCTACGTCCCCGTCTATTCCAGCGTCGCGATGACCCCGGGCCGGGTCCAGGCCGATTTCTCGGTGACGCTGAGCATCCACAACGCCTCCGAGCAGCGGCCTCTGATCGTCCGGCGCATCAACTATTACGACACGGCCGGCACGCTGGTGGAGGCGCATCTGCGCGAGCCCGTCGCCTTGAGGCCGTTCGCGACCGTCGAGATCTTCGTGCCCGTCAAGGACACCCGCGGCGGCACCGGCGCCAATTTCGTCGTCGACTGGGCCGCGACCGGTGAGATCGCCGAGCCCGTCGTCGAGGCGCTGATGGTCGGCGGCATCGGCGCCGGCCACTACGCCTTCATCAGTCAGGGGCGCCCGATCCGGCTGACCGGGCGATGAGAGCGGGGCGGCTCAGGCCGCCCGCACGTTGTCGAGGAATCTGTCGACCTCCTGCCGCAGCCGGTCGCTCTCCTGCGACAGCGACTGCGCCGCCGACAGCACGCTTCCCGACGCGGAGCCGGTCTGCGAGGCGCCGCGCTGGACGTCGACGATGTTGGTGTTGACCTCGGTGGTGCCCCGCGACGCCTCCTGGATGTTGCGCGAGATCTCCTGCGTCGCCGCGCCCTGCTGCTCGACGGCGGCGGCGATGGTCGAGGAGATTTCCGACAGCCGCTCGATGGTCGTGCTGATCTCCCGGATCGCCGACACCGATTCCTGCGTCGCCGCCTGGATGCCCGAGATCTGCTGGGCGATCTCGCCGGTCGCCTTCGAGGTCTGCTCGGCGAGCGCCTTGACCTCGGACGCAACCACCGCGAAGCCGCGGCCGGCATCGCCGGCGCGCGCCGCCTCGATAGTGGCGTTCAGCGCCAGCAGGTTGGTCTGGCCGGCGATGGTGTTGATCAGCTCGACCACGTCGCCGATCCGCGCGGCCGCCTTCGACAGCTCGTTGACGCGGTCGTTGGTGGTGCGCGCCTGATCGACGGCGCCGTTGGCGATGCGCGCCGATTCCTGGACTTGCCGGCTGATCTCGGTCACCGACGAGGTCAGCTCCTCGGTGGCCGAGGCGACCGACTGCACGTTCGTCGCGGCCTGCTCGGACGCGGCGGCCACGGTGGTGGCGAGCTCCTGCGAGCGCGTCGCGTTCGAGGTCAGCGTGCCGGCGGACGTCTCGAGCTGGGACGAGGCCGAGGACACCGTCTGCACGATGCCGCCGATCGCGCTTTCGAATTCGCTGGCGAGCTTGTTCATTCCGGCCTTGCGCTTGACCTCGGCCGAGTGCTGCACAGCCTTCACTTCCTCGCTGTTGAAGCGGACGATGGCCTGCACGGTCTGCAGGTTGCGCAGCGCCTCGCCGATCTCGTCGTCGCGCTCCACCGGGATGCGGTTGTCGAGCTTGCCCTGGCTGATGTTCTGCATCGCGTCGTTGAGCACCTTGAGCGGCCGCAGCACCGCGCGGATGCTCTGCAGGCTGAACGTGGCGCCGATTCCGATGCCCGCCAGGATCATCACCGAAATGATCGCGAGCACCACCAGATATTGACTCTCGGCCTCCTCGTAGAGCGCCTTGCCTTCCTTCACCTGGATCTCGACGAGCTTGTCGAGCTCGTGCTTGGCGGCCTCGAACAGATCATGTCCCTTCGTGGCGATATGCTGGCTCGCCTCGTCGAACTTGCCCTGCTCGAGCAGAGCCAGTCCCGGCCTGATGCCTTCCTCCAGATAGGCCTTGCGCCTGATCGCGTAGGCATCGGCGACAATCTTCTCCTCCGGGGTCAAGTAGCTCGCCATGTAGTCGGCCCAGACCTTGGTGATTCTCGCGCTGTTTCCGTCCACCAGCGCCCTGATGCCGTCGATCGGCTTTCCGGCCTTGCCGTTCGCCGCCGCGGACTGTTGCGACGACATGTTCTGCAAGGTGCGATCGTTGATCTCGAACAACTGCGCCAGTGGAATCGTGCGATCCTCGTAGAGCGACTTCATGGCGACGTTGGTGGAGCGGGTCGAAATCAGGCCGGCCGCGCCGATGATCAACATGAACACGCCCAGCACCGCGGCCAAGGTCGTCAGGCGCGCTTTGAGCGTACCCGTGAACAGCGACAGGCGGTCGAACACCGAGCGGCGGCGGATGATGCCCGCGCTGATGGTGTAGTCCTGCGCCTTGTTCTGGTTGAGAAGCCCGTACACCTTCTCGGCCTCGGCGCGCTGCTCAGCCGGCAGCTTGGTGCGGATCGAGGTGTAGCCGGTGATCTCGCCATTCTCGCGGATGGCCGACGCGGTCGCCTGCACCCAGTAGAAGTCACCGTTCTTGCGGCGGTTCTTGACGGCGCCGGCCCACGGCTTTCCTTGCTTCAGCGTGTCCCAGAGGTTGGCGAAAGCCGCCTCCGGCATGTCGGGATGGCGGATGATGTTGTGCGGCTGGCCCATCAGCTCGTCGGGAGTGAAGCCGGCGGCATCGACGAACTGCTCGTTGAAATAGGTCAGCTTGCCCTTCAGATCGGTGCGCGAGACGATGAGCGTCTCGTCGGTGATCGGGTATTCATGGGTCGTGACCGGTAGATTCTTGCGCACGGATATGAACTCCACCTGCCCATTGAATCGGATTCGGAATTTGAACTTCGGACGAACGCGAGAAGGCGGTCCGATCGTTAAATGTTGCGTAAAAGATGGGCACCGTAAGACTACGCGTTGTGCATTGCGATGGTTCGAGAGCCGGATACCGTCTCAAGCAATCAGCAATAGAGCATGCGAAATCCCTCGTAACGCACGGGCGTCCGAGCTTTCGGCAGCGAGCCCTCGAGACGAGGGCGCAGGGAATGCCGGGTGAAGGCCTCACCCATGGCCCGCCTGCGAAAAAAATGCAGGCGGCAGGTACCACAGGCAAAGCCGTAACCGGCATTCCCTGCGCGATGGTTTTTAACGACTTATACGCGATCTCCCCGGGGACCGGGCTTTCTTGCCCCCGTCATCCGCACCAGCGCATCTGCACCGGCACGAACTTGGCCTCAGCATCGGGAGGTCAGGACCACGCGACTTCATCGTTCGCGGCCGCCATGCCCGTCGTGCATCGCAGCCCACGTCCACCGCATCCCGCCCCAACGTCCGTGACGACGCGTACGCCCCTCGCAACGAGGCGGGATGCGCGGATCATACACGACTTCTGGAAAAAAGAAATAGGAAAGTTTGTGATTGTCGGGCTCTGCCGCATTCTCAGACATGCTCTGCAACGGGGGCCTGGTTCGACACTGCGGGCTCGCGGCTGATTGGCGCTTTGCCGATGCGCGGGGAAGTCACACCTCGCAAGTTGACTGGGAAGTTGGGCGGCTCGATCGCTGCCCCCAGCCGCGGGGCAATGGCATTCCGCCCTGTATGATGCTATGTGCAAAGCAAGATTCCCGCTGACGGAGCCGTCGTCTCCGCGCCTCGTTTGCACAGGACGGATCACCGCATGAGCATCGGAAACGGCGGACGATTGATCTGGGGTGGCGGCGCCGTTGCGGCGCTCGCGATCGCGGGCCTGGCCATTGCGTTCGCGCAGGGCTTCGGTCTCGACCTCCCGATCTTCAAGCGTGAGGGGACGTCTGCGAGCCGGACTGGCGCGACCGCGCCGAGCGCTCCGACAGACGGTCCGCCCGCTGCTCCGCAGCGCGCTGCGGCGGCTGAGCCGGGTGCGGCAGACAAGGGCGGCGCGAGCCAAGCCGCGGCAGCGCTCGCCAGCGCGCAGCAACAGGCCAGCGGACTGGCTGCGCTGCTGGCGCCGGTGGCGCCGCCGGCGGCCGAGAGCGATGGGCCGTCGTTCGACGTCGTCAGCGTGGAGCCGTCGGGCGACACCGTCGTTGCCGGCCGTGCGGCGCCCGGCGCCACTGTCGAGTTGCTGCGCAACGGCGAGCCGCATGCGCGAGTGGTGGCCGATCGCTCGGGGCAATTTTCCATGGTGCCGCCGCCGCTGCCCGCCGGGACGTTCGAGTTGACGTTGCGGGCCAAGCAGCCGGACGGCCGCGAGATCTCGTCCAAGCAGAGCGTCGCGGTGGTGGTCGAGGCCGGCAAGCGCCCGGCCACCGTCGCGGTGATCGCGCCGGACCAGCCGACACGCGTGCTGTCGAAGCCGGCCGCATCGGTGCCGCTGGCGGTCGCGGTCGAGGCCGTCGACTTCGAGCCGAACGGCAATCTGCGCGTCGGCGGCCGCGCACGGCCCGGGGCCACCGTCCGGATCTATCTCAACGACCGGCTGGTCGACACCGCGACGGCCGGTGCAGATGGCCGCGTCGCGACGACCATCAAGGATGCCGCCTGGGCCGGCAAGGACCGGCTGCGGCTCGACGAGGTGGATGCCAAGACCGGCGCCGTGCAGGCGCGGGCCGAGGTGCCGTTGAATGTGCCGGAGGCGCTGACCACGGCCTCGCTGCCTGCGGCGGGGGGCCAGAGGCAGGGAAGCGGCGGTGCTCCCGGCGCGCGCACGCAGCTTGCATCGGCGTCGCCGGCCGACCTGAAGGACGTTGCCGCGTCACCCGCGCGCAGCGGCGCGAGGACGATCACCGTGTCACGCGGCGACAGCCTGTGGCACATCAGCCGCCGGCTCCTCGGCGAGGGCACGCGCTACGCAGTCATCTACCGCGCCAATCGCGAGCAGATCCGCCGGCCGGATCTGATCTATCCGGGCCAGGTGTTCGTGCTGCCGGCGAAGCGCTAGCTGCGCAGCACAAAGGATTTTGACTTCTGTACGTGCTTGCACCTGAGCGCGCTGCTCGCGCCGTTGCGCTAAGATGGCCGTCAGCATTGTCTCACGAGGTTTCCATGCACGATCTCACCCGCTGCGTTCAGCACCCCGCCGTGTCGCACGACGGCTTCAAGTCGCTGGCGGTTCCGACCCATCGCGCCTCGACGATCGTCTATGACGAGCCGCAGGACTTTGCGCGGCGCGCCGAGCGTGGTCTCGACGGTTACACTTATGGCCTGCATGGCACGCCGACGACGCGGACCCTGGAGGCGCAGATCAGCGCGCTGCATGGTGGCGAGCGCACCGTGCTGGTCCCGTCTGGACAGGCCGCGGTCGCGATCACGATGCTCGCCGTGCTCAAGCCCGGCGACAAGGTGCTGATCCCCGATCACGTCTATCCGCCGGTGCGTCATCTGTGCGCGAACTATCTCGCCGCGCGCGGGATTTCGCATGAGGTCTACGACCCGCTGATCGGCGGCGGCATCAGCGATCTCATCGATGCCAGCACGAAGCTGATCTGGCTGGAATCGCCGGGCTCGGGAACGATGGAGGTGCAGGACGTTCCGGCCATCGCGCGGGCCGCAAAGGTGCGCGGCGTGCTCACCGGCTGCGACAACACCTGGGCGAGCCCGCTGTTGTTCAAGCCGCTGGCGCATGGCGTCGATTTCGTGGTGGAGGCGCTGACCAAATATGTCGGCGGTCATTCCGACCTGCTGCTCGGCTCGATCACCGTCAAGGACCTGAGCTTGCGCAAGGCGCTCAAGGACGTGCTGGGCGTGCTCGGTATCGGCGTGTCGCCGGATGAGGCGGCGCTGGCGCTGCGCGGCATCGAGACCATGGGAGTCCGCATGGCGCATTCGGGACGCGTCGCGCGTGAGTTTGCCGAGCTGCTGCAACAGTCGCCGGCGGTCGCGCGCGTGCTGCATCCGGCGTTGCCGTCCTGTCCCGGCCACGAAATCTTCGCGCGCGACTTCAAGGCTGCGAGCACGGTGTTCAGCGTCGTCATCAGGCCGGAGTTTACCGCGCGGATCTATCCGGCGCTCGGACATCTCAGTCTGTTCGCCATCGGCGCCTCCTGGGGCGGCACCCACAGCCTGATTGCGCCGATGGATGTCACGGCCGATCGCACGGTGCGCGCATGGAATGCCGCGGAGGGATTGGTGCGGCTGAGCATCGGGCTGGAGGAGCCGGGCGATCTGTGGGAGGACCTGTCGCGATTCCTCGACGCGCTCGAAACCTCCTGAGACATGCCGGCCCGCGATGTTCGCGCCGCGGGCCGGCCCGTCGTCAGAAGTTCACGCTAAGCCGCGCATTCAGCGACCGGCCAGGGCCCTTGACGGCGTAGCCGTAGGCCGCGGATGAGCCCATCATCGACACCACTTGATAGTCGACCAGATCGGCGCCGCCGAGCGGCAGGTCATAGGTCCGGTTGAACAGGTTGTCGACGCCGAGATCGAGCCGCACGTGCTGCCACTGGTAGCCGGTGCGCAGGTTGACCAGCGCGTAGGACGGCGTGGTCAGCTCGTTGCGGACCTGGCTCACGACATTCTTGGAGCCGACGAGCTGCAGCTCGACCGAATTGGTCCAGCCGCCGAGATGATGATCGAGCGCGAGCTTCGCGTTGACCGGCATCATGTGGTAGAGGTCGACGCCGTCGGTGCGGTAGCCCCTGACGTAGCCGATCAGGCCACGGATCTGGCCGTGGCCGTAGGTCAGGTCGTCCCAGACCGTCAGGCGCCCTTCGACATTGACGCCGACCAGCGTGGCGTCGTGGTTGGCGAACTGCAGATAGACGAAGCCGGTATTTGTCGTCAGGTTGGCGGGGTTGCTGGCGAGGCAGCTCGCCGTTTTGCAGCGGTCGACGTCGATGTAGTCCTGCACGTAGCTGGCATAGGGCGTCACTTTGACGTCCCACAGCTTCTGCGCCGGATCGTGCCAGCCGGCGGTGAAGCTCACGGTGTGCGCCTTCTCCGGCTTGAGGTCGAGGTTGCCGACATAGCCGTTGCCGTCGCCGAACCAGCCGATCATCTGCATCGCCATCGCATTGGTCGACCAGGCGTAGCGCTCATACAGGTTCGGCGAGCGCGTCTTGCGCGCGAAGCCGAGCTCGAACTGGCTGATCGCGTCGGGCTCGTAGCGGACGAGCGCGGAGCCGTCGAGATGCACGTCGGTCCGGGCATGGTCGGCGGCGTTGAACGCCGTGGCATCGGCGCCGTACATCATCGCGTTGTAGCCCGAGACGTTGCCGGTGTTCATCCGCACGATGTCGTTGCGCAGGCCGACGATCGACGTCCACTGCCGATCCCAGTGCCGCTCCCATTCGACGAAGGTGCCGATGCGGTCGCGCTGTCCGCCGTTGATGTTGATGAAGCTGTTCGGCCCCATCATCATCGACCCGGCAACCGGGCTCCACCAGTCGTCGAGCCGGTTGAGCGCAAGCTCGTTGCCGACGCGCAGGAGGTCCTGGCCCGACACCGGCAGCGTCGCCTTGATCGCGTAGCCGCCGTCGAGGCCCTTGGTGTCCATCGGCATCGAGGCGACCTTGTCGGGCGCGATGAAGCCCATCGTGTGCCGGATCTGATGCACGAAGGCGGACGCCTCGATCAGGCCCCAGTCGAACGTGCCTTCGTAGCGGCCGTTGGCGAACAGGCCGCGGTTGTAGACCATGTCCATGTACTGGTTCACATAGCCCTGGTAGGGGATGAACTGGCCGCCCACCTGGAACGTGAACAGGTTGCCGAAGCTGCGCTTGGAGAAGCTGATGGCGTGGTTCTGCGTCTCGTACAGCGTCGACTTCACGGTGGTGCCGTCGCCGGCCTTGTAGTTGCCGGACCTGACCCAGCCGCCGGTGTAGGTGACGCTGGTGTCGCGGTTGGCGGCCGTGGCCGTCGCATCGACGCCATAGGCGTTGCCGTTGCTGCGGAAGAAGCTGGAGACGCGGGTGCTGGCGATCCAGCCGTCGGTCGCCGCGAAGGCGGGCGGTGCCGTGGTGACATCGATGCGGCTGCCGATGTAGTCGCCGCCGACCGAGACCGGGCCGATGCCGAGATAGGCGCGCATCTTCGCGATCATCGCCGGATTGACGAAGGACAGCGGCGGATTCATCTCGTTCGGGCAGGCCGGCGAGATCAGCATCGAGTTGATCGCGACCTGGAGCCGGTCGGCGCCCATGCCGTTGATCGCGGGCAGGCTGGAGACGCCGCCGGCGCCCCAGGCTGCGCCGCCCGGCAGGTCGGTGACGAGGCCTGCCGAATCGCTCGAGGAGAGACCGCGCTCGAAGCCGGCCTGCGGCGGCAGCGTGCGGCTTGCAGCTGTTGGGCCGGTGTCTTTCTGCTGCGTGGTGGCTTCCGTGGCGTGTGGGGCCGGTGCGTGAGTCTCGCGGCTTGCCGCAGGCCGGGGACGAGGCTTGGCCGTGCGCTGACGCGCGGGGTCGACGGTGACGGTCGGCAGCGACGCCGCGGGGCGCGCGCTGGCGGGTTCAGCGGCGGAGCACAGCAAGGCTGTCGCCGCGAGCAGCGCCGACGACATCGGTCGCGGAGGTAAAGAGGCAGTGGGCGGCTTTGAGCCTGAAAGGACGTTCGACATGGAGAACTCTGGAGGATGCTGCGCAGATATCTGCGGATGAGATCGGGAGCTGGGCACGCGCCAACGGCGCCCGGCTGATGATGCCAAGATGTGCGTGCCATCACGCTGCGGCTCCGTGAGAGCGGAGGCGGCATGTGGCGCAGCGATGTGTCTGAAGATGCGGCGACCGCCGCTCAGGCGAGCCGAGGTGGCGCGCGCGCCCGGTGCCCGGCGTCGACCTCGGCAGTCGCGCGCCACAAGGGCGCGATCGGTTCGAACGCAACGCCAAGGACGCGCCGGAGGCTGACCGTGGGTGCGTCGGGCGGCGGCAGCAGTGCGAAAGCCGGGGTGACGCAGAGCGGACAATGCGCCGCTGACGCCGCAGCCGGCGCTTCCGAGCTGTCGGCGCCCCCTCCAGCGTTGTCGATTCGCTCGTGACAGATCTCACCGAATACGAAGGCGAAGCTCGGCGGCAGCCAGGCGTTCAGGCTCACCGCCAGCGTGACCTGCAGCGCCAGCACATAGGCCATCGCACAGGCGACGGCGCCCGTCAGATGTTTGCTGTGTGATGAAATGCGACGCACGGCCCTGAAATCCCCGCAGCATGCTTAGCATGTCTGCGGAACAGTACCAATTGCGATCGCGCAATGCCGTTGCGCGTTGGTCGCGCGTCGGCTTGCCGGATGAGCGATCTTACCCGGCGCTCAGCCGCACGCCGGCGCGCAGGAATTTCTGCGGGTCGACGGCTTCGCCGTCGATGCGGGTCTCGTAGTGCAGATGCGGGCCGGTCGAACGGCCGGTCGAGCCGACCTCGCCGATGATGTCGCCGATCTTCACCTGCTGGCCGACCTTGACGTTGATTTCGGAGAGATGGCCGTAGCGGGTGGAGAGGCCGTTGCCGTGATCGACCTCGACCATGCGGCCGTAGCCGCCGGCCCAGCCGGCATTCACCACCTTGCCGTTGGCGGTGACGCGGACCGGATCGCCGGTGGCAGCACGGAAGTCGAGGCCGGTGTGCATCGCGGGGCGGCCGAGGAATGGATCGGAGCGCACGCCGAAGCCGGAGGTGAACTCGACCTCGCCGATCACCGGCTTGCGATAGGGCACCAGCGACAGCGTGCGGTTCATCTTCTCGACCTGCGCGCGGGTGATGTTGATGCGGTAGAGCTGGCGTTCGAACGGACCGGATTCGGCGCCGAGCTTGACCGGAATGAACGGGCCGCCCATGCCGCCCTTTGGCGCGGCCGCTTCGAGCTGGCCCATGTCCAGGCCGAGATCGGTGATGACGCCGCGCATCCGGCGCAGCTTCGATTCCAGCGTCTCCTCGGCCGAGGACAGCATCGCGACCTGCCGCGCCTCGACCTGGTCGAGCGAGCGCGTCAGCCGCGTCAGCACGTTGTCGACACCGGCGAGCTTGGTCGATGGGTTGGGCTGCGCATTCGCCATCACGGGGCTGCGCGATTCGAGCCGGGCCTCGCGGTCCGGCGGCGCGGTGAAGATCACGGTGTCGCTGATCGGCGACGGTTTTGGCGCGGCTGTCGCCGATGGCGGCTCGATCGCGACCGGCGCACGCGCCGGGGCGCGGATCGAGCCGGTGATGTCGGGCATGCTGCCGAGCGCGGTGGCACGTCCCTCGAGCGCGGTCTGGCGCTTGAGGATCTGGTCGAGCTTCTGGTCGAACTGCTCCTGGTCGAGCAGTTGCCGGCTGGTGGCGCGGTCGACCTTGGCGCGCAGCTCGGCGATGCGGTCCTCATAGGCGTATTGCATCTCGGCCTGGCGCGCGATCAGCCGCGTCAACACGTCGTCGCGGAACGCGAAATAGGTCGCAGTCGCCGCCGACCACAGCCCGAGCAGGCTGACGGTGCCGACCACGATCCAGAACACCACCGGGCCGATGCGCACCTGCTTGCCGGCATGCACCAGCGTGTAGTCGCTCTGCGATGCGGCCGCGACCGGCGCCGGATGGCTGGCGGGTGCGCGCCGATGATGGTGGGCGTGCCCGCGGTCATGAGGATGGTGCTGGGGATATTCGGCGTGATGGCCGGAACGATACGACATCGGCACTCCCGCGCCGGCTGGAGATCGTCGTTCCAGCGGCGTCATTTACGGGAGCGATTTGACCCCTGCATGGTTAATTTTCCCCCAACGCTCTCCGGCGCATTCTCAGAGCGCGCGCGCCGCCGCCAGCACCGCGTCGGCGTGGCCGTCGACCTTGACGTTGCGCCACACCTTGGCGACGCGGCCGTCGGCGCCGATCAAGACGGTGCTTCGGATGATGCCGAGAAACTTGCGGCCATAGAGCGACTTCTCGCCCCAGGCGCCGTAGGCCTCCAGCATCTCATGCTTCTCGTCCGAGATCAGGGGTACCGCGAGATCGTGCTTGTCGCGGAAATTGTCCTGCGCCTTGACCGAATCGGCGGAGACGCCGAGCACTGCGGCGCCGGCAGCGGCGAAGTCCTTCGACAGGCGGGTGAAGTCGATCGCCTCCTTGGTGCAGCCGGGCGTATTGGCCTTGGGATAGAAGAACAGCACGAGCTTCTGGCCGCTGTAGTCGGCGAGCGAGACGGTTCCGCCGCCATCGCGCGGCAGCTTGAACGCGGGTGCCTTGGCGCCCTCGGCAAGGCCCGTTCCGCTGGCAGCCGGCGCCGCGGGCTTGGCCTTCGCAGCGGCGGCCTTCGTGGTCGGCGTCTTGGCGTAGGTCGTCTTGGCGGAGGTCGTCTTGGCGGCTTTCGTCACGGCCGGTTTGGCCGTCTTCTTGGTGGCCTTCTTGGCCGCGGTGGCGAGCCGGTTCCCGTCAATCGTCCCGTAGGACGCCGGGTTGGAGGATTTCTTTCGTGATTCCTTCGACATACGCCTTCCTTTCGTCGCTTTCGGCGGCTCAAAAATGAAAGTATCTCGGTTCTTGTCCGGTGTCCCGGGATCGATCTGGCATCCGTGCTTCGCGGCGCGCAGGGGATTGCGCCTCTTGCGATGAAGCGAAGATCATGGCTACCAGCAGGCGTGAGCACCAGCGCAGTTGAGCACAGTGCAATGACGACTCTCGTACCGTCTCCGGATCAGACGTCCCCGCCACAAATTTCGTCCGGCGGTGGAGAGGCGCCGGTCCGCTGGCGCGAGCAGGTGGGCAAACCTGACGGCGGCGGGGTATAGTGACGAGGATTCCGCGCGTCGTCCGCGCCGCCGGCGAAGCGCCAGCGGGCGTGTTGACAGCACCCGCCGAAGCGTGACGGGATCATTGGGGCATCGACTCCTGCCGGCAGTGAGCACGCGCGCTGCGTGAACGGGCGGGGCCACACCGGCGACCAACCTGGCCGAGGCCAGATTGGCACGACTATTTCGGACACGAGGGGCCGGCACCGAGAGGCAATGGCAAGACAGACATCACCCCAGCGGCCCCATCTGCAAGCGGACACCCAGGGCCAGCAGTGGGATGAGGCCGACTGGGATGTGGCCGACCAGTATGAGGCTGCCGCCGAGCACGACGAGATGGTCGGGCAGCGCGCCCGGAGCCTGTTGTCGCGGCCCGATTCGGGCGGGAGCACCGGTCGATTCGGCGGGGCGCGACCGCGTCTGCCGGGCGGCCGCGTGGCCAAGCGGGTCGTCATCACGCTGGCATCGCTCATGCTGCTCGTCGGGCTCGGCTTCGCCGGCCTGTGGCTGCGGCTCGGTGCGGGCCCGATCAGCCTCGACATAGCGACGCCATGGCTCGCGGCGGCGATCGAGGACAATATCGGCCACGGCAATACCGTCGAGGTCGGCGGCACCCAGATCGAGCGCGCCGGCCGGATCAGGATCGCGGTCCGGATCCGCGACATCATCGTGCGCGACCAGGATCACGCCATCGTCGCCAGCGCGCCCAAGGCCGAGGTGCGGCTGTCCGGCGCCGCGCTGCTGATGGGCCAGCTGCGCGCCGAAAGCCTCAAGCTGGTCGACGCCGAGCTCGCGATTCGCATCACGCCGGACGGCACCGTCACGGTGTCGACGGGTGAGACCAACAAGCCGCTGGCGACGGGCGTCGCCTCCAAGCGCGACGCCGGCCTGCCGCCGACATTCCCGCGGCCGGGACAGGCCGCGCCATCGCCTGGTGCTCCGGGACCGCAGGCCGGCCCGCAGCCGTCTGCGCCGGCCACTTCGACTTTGCCGGCGACCGCGGCGCCGAACGGCCTGCTCGCCGGCCTGGACTGGCTCGACAGCCTCAGCCTGACCGGGCTCGATGGCCAGAACCTGAACGAGATCGGGTTGAAGAACGGCGTGCTGGTCGTCGACGACCAGCAGCGCGGCAACAAATGGACGTTCGAGAACATCAGCCTCAGCCTGCGCCGGCCGTCCGGCGGCGGCGTGGCGCTGAGCCTCGGCGAAGAGGGCGCCAGGCCGTGGTCGCTGCGCATTCTGGTCGGGCCCCAGGCCAACGGCGTGCGCACGGTGGACATCAAGGCTGACAAGGTTTCCACCAGCAACATCCTGCTGGCGATGCGACTCAAGGATCTCACCTACATGGCGGATCTGCCCATGACCGGCGAGATCAAGGGCGAGCTCGCGCGCGACGGGCTGCCGACCTATCTGCGCGGCAAGATCAACATCGGCGCGGGCAAGATTATCGACACCGATACGCCCGACTATCCGATGGCGATCGATTCCGCCGAGATCAGCATGGAATGGGACGCCGGACGCCGCGTGCTGATTGCGCCGTTGAAAGTGATCTCTGGCGCCAACCGCATCACGCTCAACGCCAATCTCGAGCCGCCGAACGACACCGCGAACGACTGGCGGCTGGGTCTCAACGGCGGCACCATTCTGCTCGGCGCCATCGAAAACGAGCCACCGCTGATCTTCAACCGCATCTCGATCAACTTCCGCTTCGACACCGAGGGCAAGCGCGTGCTGCTGACGCAGGCCGAGGTGTCCAACGGTGAAATCGGCGTCGCCGGCACCGGCAGCGTCGAGTATGCCGGAGAGCCGCGGCTGAAGCTCGGCTTCGCCGCGACGCCGATGCCCGCGCTGGCGATGAAACGGATCTGGCCGGCGCTGATCGTGCCGGAGGTGCGGGCCTGGATCATCGAGCGCATCGAGCGCGGCTCGGTGCAGCGGATCGACGTCGCGGTCAATTCGCCGACGCGCAACCTGCCGCGCAAGGGGCCGCCGATTCCCGACGATGGTCTCGACGTCAACATCGTCGCCACCAATGTCACCGTGCACCCGGTCGACGGCCTGCCGTCGGTGCGCGATGCCGACGTGAAGGCGCATGTCACCGGCCGCACCGCGACGGTGACGATCGGGCAGGGCGTCGCGGATACGCCGGCCGGGCGCAAGCTTAACTTCTCCGACGTCGTGTTCGAAGTGCCGGACATGGCGCCGAAGCCGTCGCCGTCGCGGGTGCGCATGCGCGTCGAGGGCCAGGTCGCCGCGGCCGCCGAGATCCTCGCCTCCGACCGGCTCAACGATCTGTCGTCGATGCCGATCGATCCCAACCAGACCAAGGGAACGTTCCAGGCCAGCGTCAATCTCGCGATGCCGGTCAAGGGCGAACTGACCAAGGCCGACACCAGCTACGCGGTCACGGCCGATCTCAACGGCTTTGCCGCCGACAAGCTGGTGATGAACCAGAAGCTGGAGGCCAACACGCTCAAGATCGTGGCCAACACGGCCGGCTATCAGGTCAAGGGCGACGTCAAGATCAACGGCCAGCCGGCCACGCTCGACTATCGCAAGCCGACCGAGGGCGACGCCGACATCAAGATGCAGGCGATCCTCGATGATGCGAGCCGCGCCCGGCTCGGCATGGATCTGGGCACCGCGATCACCGGCAACGTGCCGCTCAAGCTCAACGGCAAGATCGCGGGCTCCGCCGATCGTGACAGCCGGCTCGGTGTCGAGGCCGATCTGACCCAGCTCAAGCTCGACAATTTGCTGCCGGGCTGGGTGAAGAATCCGGGCAAGGCGAGCAAGGCCACCTTCAACGTGGTCGCCAAGCAGCAGTCGACCCGCTTCGAGGACATCAACATCGAAGGCGGTGGCGTCTCCATCAAGGGCTCGCTGGAAGTCGACCAGAACGGCGACCTGATGAACGCCAACTTCCCGACCTATTCGCCGTCGGAAGGCGACAAGACGCAGCTCAAGGCCGAGCGCGGCCAGGACGGCGTGCTGAAGCTGTCGATGCGCGGCGACGTGTTCGACGGCCGCGGCTTCCTGAAGTCGGCGATCTCGGGCACCAACAAGGACGCCGACAAGAACAAGGCGCGCTCGAACCTCGACTTCGACGCCGAGGTCAAGCTCGGCGCCGTCGCCGGCTTCAACGGCGAGGCGCTGCGCAGCGTCGACGTCAAGCTCTCCCGGCGCGGCGGCGCCTTCAAGAGCTTCAATTTGACCGGCAAGGTCGGCCGCGACACGCCCGTCACCGCCGACATCCGCGTCGGCCGTGAGGCCCCCAGCGCCGATCCGCGCGCGCGCCGCCAGGGTCGCGAGGTGATCTATCTCGTGACCAACGATGCCGGCGCGCTGCTGCGCTTCGCCGACACCTATTCCAAGATGGCCGGCGGCGAGCTGGAGCTGGCCATGGAGCCGCCGACGGCCGATTCCAGCCCCAAGGAAGGCCTCGCGATCGTTCGCAACTTCACCGTCAGGGGTGAGCAGGCGCTGGACCGCGCCGCTTCCGGTGCGGCCCAGGGCGCGTCACAGGGCATCGCCTTCACGATGCTGCGCGCAGAGTTCACGCGGCAGAACGGGCTGCTCTCGATCCGCGACGGCGTGGTCAAGGGGCCGACGCTCGGCCTGACCATCGAGGGCAGCATCGACTACAACGTCAACCAGGTCCGCGCCTCCGGCACGATCGTGCCGCTGTACGGGCTGAACAACATGTTCAACCAGATCCCGATCGTCGGCCTGTTCCTCGGCGGCAGCAATGAAGGTCTGTTCGGCGTGACCTACGAGGTCGTCGGCACGCCGAGCCAGCCGGTGGTGCGCATCAATCCGATCTCGGCCATGCTGCCGGGCGTGACGCGCAAGATCATGGATTTCAATACCGGCAAGCAGCAATACCCGCCGGCGGAGCTGCCGCCGAACAATTGATGCTGCCGGCCGTCGCGTCGGCGACGTCAAAAGAGCGGATCGATGCGGTCAGGCCGCTCTGACGCCAGCAAGGAAGGTGTCGACCTCGCGGGAGAGCTGCTCGGCCTGCTTGGAGAGGTTGCCGGCGGCGATCAGCACGTGGCTCGCGGCGCCGCCGGTCTCGTTGGCTGCGGTCGAGACGCCGCCGATATTAGCGGTGACCTCACGGGTGGCCTGCGCGGTCTGGGTGACGTTGCGCGCGATCTCCGCGGTGGCCGTTCCCTGTTCCTCGATCGCCGATCCGATCGTGGCCGCGATCGCGGACACTTCCTCGATGGTCAGGGTGATGCCGTCGAGCGCGCCGACCGCTTCCCGCGTCGCGTTCTGGATCTGGGCGATGCGGTCGCCGATCTCCTGCGTGGCCTGTGCGGTCTGGCTGGCCAGGCTCTTGACCTCCGCCGCGACCACGGCGAAACCGCGCCCGGCTTCGCCGGCGCGCGCGGCCTCGATCGTGGCGTTGAGCGCCAGCAGGTTGGTCTGGCCCGCGATGCTGGAGATCAGCTCGGCGACGTGCTCGATCTGCTTGGCGCCGTCGGCCAGGGCGCGGACGATCCCGTCGGTATGGCGCGCGCTTTCGACGGCGCGTCCGGTAACCTCGGCCGATTGGGCGACCTGACGGCTGATCTCGGTGATCGACGAGGTCAATTCCTCGGCGGCGGTGGCGACCGTCTGGACGCGCGAGCTCGCTTCATTCGCGGCGGAGCTGACGGCGGTCGCGCGCGCATTGGTGCTCTCGGCGGTGCCGGTCATCGATTTCGCCGTGGCCTCGAGCTCTCCGGCGCCGGACGCCATCAGGGCCACGAGCTGGCCGACGGAGGCATCGAAGCGGTCGGCCATCGCGATCAGCGCGTCGCGCTTGTCCGCTTCGCTGCGCTGCTTGGATGCGGCCTGCTCATGCTCCAGCATGCGGGCGGTGATCGCGGTCTTGCGCAGTACCTCCAGGGTCTCGGCCATGCGGCCGATCTCGTCGCCGCGTTCGGTCTCGGCGACCGGCTGCTCGAGCCGCCCGCCGGCGATGTCCTGCATGCGATCCTTCAGCCGATGCAGCCCGCCGACCACGTTGTGCGAGATCAGGAAGGACAAGATGCCGAGCAGCACGAGCAGCGCCGCGCCGATGCCGGCGAGCCGCATCAGCAGCGCATAGACGTCCGCCTCGATGTCGTCGACATAGAGCCCGTAGCTCATGACGATGTTCCACGGCGCGAAGGCGCGGACGAAGACGACCTTCCGCAGCGGCTCGGTCTGGCCGGGCCGCGGATAGAGGTAGGAGGTCGTGCTGCCTTCGGGTCTCTGCTGCGCGGCCTTGATCTGCGCATCGGCGATCATGACGCCGTTGGCGTCCTTGGTGCCGAGGATCTTGCCCTCCAGTTTCTCGTTGGCGGCATTCAGCAGAAGCGCCGAATCGGCCGCGTTGTAGGCGATCGGATAGCCCTGGCCGTTGTTGAACGTCATTCGTCGCGCAAGATAGCGGAACTTGTTCTTGGCCTCGTCCACCGACATCTTTCCTGCCGCGACCTCCGTCTGCAGCGTCTCTGCGAGACCGTAGACGAGGTCCACCGCGGTGTGCATCTGGGTGATGCGGTCTTCCAGCATCCGCGCGCGGCTGAGCCAGCCGGAGACGGCCACGATCGCGATCACCGTCGCGATCGCAAGGATCACCATGCTTGCGAGCTTGGTGCGGAACTTCATGCGGCTGAGCAGTGTCACGGCGTCCTCTTCGTTCTTGTTGCCGAAACAACTATCACCAAGCTGCTTACTAATCATGAACGCGTGGCTGTTGCGCGCCGTCCACTATGTGGACGAGCGGCGCTCGCCGCTCGTGAGCACGTCTTAATCGGGCGCACGCCAACTACGTGCGCAGGGCGGGAACGACCAGGAACGGGATCATCCCGATGACGACGCTCACGAGCGCCAGCAGAATGACGGCATCATAGCCGTGAGTGAGATCGTGGATGACGCCGCCGCTCCACGATCCCAGCGCCGAGCCGAGTCCGCTGCCGATCGTGATCGTGCCGTAGATGGTGCCGAGCCGCCTGCCGCGGAAGATCTTCATCGCGGTGGCCGACAACAGCGGCCCGCGCGAGCCGATCATGCTGCCGAAGCAGACGACGAAGCCGGTGAGCAGGAAGATGTTCGGCGCAAATTGCAGCGCCCACAGCATCAGGATTCCTGCGATCGATACGGCGTAGGAGAACAGCACCGACGGCCGCCGGCCGATCAGCCCGTCGAGGGCGGAGACGCCGAGCATGCCGAACAGCAGCACCACGCCCGAGAAGCCCCAGGCGGTGGCGGCCTGCAGCGGCGCAAAGCCCGCATCGATCAGATAGGCGACGACCTGCGGCGCGATCGCATACATGCCGATGGCGGTGAAGAAGAAGGTCGAGAACAGCGCCCAGAAGGCGTGGTGGCGCAGCGCGCGCGACAACGTCCAGGCGTCATCAGCGAGCTCGTCGCTGATCGGCCTAGTGATGTGAGGCGCGCCGGCGGCGAACAGCCGCCACGGTAGCAGCGCCAGCGGCACCAGCAGACTGAAGGCTGCAGCGCCGAACGCCTGATAGGTGCTGCGCCAGCCGATGGCGTCGATCAGCAGTTGCGAGCCCGGCAGCAGGATCAGCACGCCGGCGCCGGTCGCCGAATAGATCACCGCCATCGCGGTCGGCAGCTTCTTGCCGAACCAGCGGCCGAGCAGGATCGAGTTGGGGACGTTGCCGATCAGCGCGATGCCGATGCCGACGCACAGGCCGATGCTGATCTGGAACTGCCACAGCGCCTGCGCGTGCGCCGCGGCCGTGAAGGCTGTGCCGAGCAGCAGGAGGCCGAGCGCATAGACGGCGCGCGGCCCGGTGTGGTCGAACAGCCGTCCGATCAGCGGCGCGGCGAGGCCGCCGGCGAGCGCCGTCAGCGAATAGATCGAGACCACCTCGGAGCGGTCCCAGCCAAAGCCGTCGGAGATCGGCTTGAGGAAGACGGTAAAGCTTTCTCCCAGCCCGCGGCCGAGCACCGACAGCGCGAAGCACAGGCCCAGCACCACGAACGCCAAGTGCGTTCGTGGTCGAGCTGTCGGGCTTTCCTCGGCTTGCGCAGGCTCTTGCGGCGCGCTGATCGTCATGCCGTCATGGGAGCGCCTTTCGGCGTTCCCTGACAAGCAGGCAAAAGCGAATGCGGCTATGCAGGCTTCACCAGCACATGGCGCTTCTTGCCCAACGACAGCTTGATCACGCCCTCGCTGGTGAGCTCCGCCTGTGTCAGCGCCATCTTCTCGTCGGTGACCGCGACGTCGTTGACGCGCAGGCCGCCCCCCTTGATCTGCCGCCGCGCCTCGCCATTGGAAGCGACGAGCCCGGCCTTGACGAAGGCGCTGAGCACGCCGAGCCCAGCATCGAGCTCGCTCCTGGCGACCTCGACCGTCGGCAGATTCTCGGCGATCGCACCTTCCTCGAAGGTGCGGCGCGCGGTCTCGGCCGCGGTGTCGGCCGCTTCTTTGCCGTGCAGCAAGGTGGTCGCCGCATCCGCCAGCGCCTTCTTGGCCTCGTTGATCTCGGCGCCCTGGAGCGCGCCGAGCTTTTCGATCTCCGACAGCGGCAGCGTCGTGAACAGCTTGAGGAACTTGACGACGTCGGCGTCCTCGGTGTTGCGCCAGTACTGCCAGAAATCATACGGGCTGCACTGGTCGGCATTGAGCCAGATCGCACCCTGCGCGGTCTTGCCCATCTTGGCGCCCGAGGCGGTGGTCAGCAGCGGTGTCGTCAGCGCGAACAGCTGCTCGGTACCCATGCGGCGGCCGAGCTCGACGCCGTTGACGATGTTGCCCCACTGGTCCGAGCCGCCCATCTGCAGCCGGCAGCCGGTGCGGCGCGCCAGCTCGACGAAGTCGTACGCCTGGCAGACCATGTAGTTGAACTCGATGAAGCTCATCTCCTGCTCGCGCTCGAGCCGCAGCTTCACCGAGTCCATGGTCAGCATGCGGTTGACCGAGAAGTGCCGGCCGATGTCGCGCAGCATCTCGATCCACTTGAGCTGGGTCAGCCATTCGGCGTTGTCGAGCATGATGGCGTCTGTCGCGCCGTCGCCGTAGCGCAGCACCTTGGCGAACACGCCGCGGATCGAGGCCTTGTTGGCCTCGATCTCCTCGACGGTGCGCATCGCGCGGGTCTCGTCCTTGCCGGAGGGATCGCCGACCATGGTGGTGCCGCCGCCCATCAGGGTGATCGGCTTGTTCCCGGTCTGCTGCAGCCAGTACAGCATCATCATGGTCAGGAAGTTGCCGATGTGCAGCGAGCGTGCGGTGCAGTCATAGCCGACATAGGCGGTCGCCTGGCCCTTGGCGGCGAGCGCATCCAGGCCCTCGAAATCCGAGCACTGATGGATGAATCCGCGGCTCTGCAGCACGTTCAGGAAATCAGACTTGAAGCCAGTCATTGTCGGCGACTCTGAGCATTTGTTTACGGTATTGACCGCTTGTCGCGGCGGGGTGCGGTAGGGCACATGCCGCGGATACGGGCGTTGTGGCATTATAAGATGCGCCGGGCTTGTACAAGCATGGGCGCGGCCCGGGCGGGACCTCAAATCGGCCGTACTTGGCAAGCAGGGCAGGGTTTTCGGGTTCGACTGCAATGATTCTGACCGCACTTGGCCTCATGAGTGGCACCTCGCTCGACGGGGTGGACGTGGCCCTGATCGAGACAGACGGGCGGCAGATCAAGAGGCTCGGCCCCACGGGCTACCGGGCCTATGGCGCCGCCGAGCGCAGCCTGCTGCGCGAGGCGCTCGCCGATGCGGTGCAGATCGAGCGGCGCGAGGCGCGTCCCGGGCGGGTACGCGATGCCGAGCGCGCCGTGACGGTGGCGCACGCCGAGGCGATCGCCGCGTTCCTGGCGCAGCACCGGCTCAAGCCTGAGGACATCGACATCATCGGCTTCCATGGGCAGACCGTGCTGCACCGCCCGGAACGCCGCCTGACGGTGCAGATCGGCGATGCCGCCGCGCTCGCCAAGTCCGTCCATATCCCGGTGATGCACGATTTCCGCGCCGCCGACGTCGATTTCGGCGGGCAGGGCGCGCCGTTCGTGCCGGTCTATCACCGTGCCCTGGCGCAATCGCTGTCACGCCCCGGGCCGATCGCCGTGGTCAATATCGGCGGCGTCTCCAACATCACCTATATCGATGGCGACGACGTGCTGATCGCCTGCGACACCGGTCCGGGCAATGCGCTGCTCGACGACTTCATGCACCGCACGACCGGCCAGGCGTTCGATCAGGATGGCCGCGTGGCGGAGCAGGGCAGGCCGGACGAGGCCTGGATCACGAGCGCGCTCGACATGCCCTTCTTCGCGCTGCCGCCGCCGAAATCGCTCGACCGCAACGATTTCGCCGCGCTGAAGCTCGGCGATGTGACGCCGGCGGACGGGGCCGCGACCCTGACGGCGTTCACGGCGGCTGCGATCGCCCGCGTCGTTCCGCTGCTGCCGAAGCCGCCGGCGAGCTGGATCGTCTGCGGCGGCGGCGCCCGCAACCATACCATGATGCGGATGCTGCGGGAGCGTGTCGCTCCGGCGAGCGTCGAATCGGCCGATGCGCTGGGCTGGTCGGCGGACGCGATCGAGGCCCAGGCGTTCGGCTTCCTGGCGGTCCGCGGCATGAAGGGCCTGCCGCTGAGCTATCCCACCACCACCGGGGTGCCGTTTCCGATGACCGGCGGAGTGATCGCGCGTCCGTGATCCATGCAATTGCATGGATCTTGACAGTTCCATGCGCGTGCATCTAGTTTGATGCATCTGCATTAAACTGCCGAGGATGTCATGTCGCCCTCCCTGAAGCTGATCAGCCACAAGCTCTGCCCCTATGTGCAACGCGCCGTCATCGCGCTCACCGAGAAGGGTGTCGCGTTCGAGCGGATCGACATCGATCTCGCCGACAAGCCCGACTGGTTCCTGAAGCTCTCGCCGCTCGGCAAGGTGCCGGTGCTGGTGGTGCCGGCGCCGCGGGGCGAAGTGGCGGTGTTCGAGAGCAACGTGATCTGCGAGTACATCGAGGACGCGCAGCCGGCTGTGAGGCTGCATCCCGAGGACGCGCTGGCCCGCGCGCAGCATCGCGCCTGGATGGAGTTCGGCTCGGCGATCCTCGGTGATCTCTGGGGCCTGGAGACGACGCAGGATGCCGCCGTCTTCGCGGCCAAGCGTGAGGCGCTGACGGCGAAGTTCGCGCGCGTCGAGGACGCGCTGGGCGAGGGGCCGTATTTCAATGGTGCGCGTTTCAGCCTGGTCGACGCGGTGTTTGCGCCGGTCTTCCGCTATTTCGATGTGTTCGATGGCTATGCCGATCTCGGCATCTTTGCTTCAACGCCGAAGGTTCGGGCCTGGCGTGATCAGTTGGCGCAGCGGCCGAGTGTGAGGACGGCGGTCGGCGCCGATTATCCGACGCTGCTGCGCGCGTTCCTTGTGAGGCACGACGCTTATTTGTTGAAGCAGGCTGCTTGAGAAAGTACGCGAGGCGTAGGGTAGGCCAAGCGATCAGATCGGTGCAAAGCGCTGATCTGATCGCGTGCCCACCATTGGCTCAGCATGCACACATGAAGTCGGTGGGCACGGCGCGTTGGACTCGCCTTTGCCCACCCTACAGAACATCGCCCGGCCTCACCTCACATTGGCGAGGCGCATGTCCAGATAGGCCGTGATCGTCTCCATGAGCGGCTCGAGCTTGCCGTCGAAGAAGTGGTTGGCACCGGGGATGACCTGCTGGTCGATCACGATGCCCTTTTGCGTCTTCAGCTTCTCGACCAGCGTGTTGACGTCCTTGGGCGGCACCACCGCATCGCGCTCGCCGTGCACGATCAGGCCGGAGGACGGGCAGGGCGCCAGGAACGAGAAGTCGTAGAGGTTGGCGGGCGGCGCGATCGAGATGAAGCCCTCGACCTCCGGGCGGCGCATCAGGAGCTGCATGCCGATCCAGGCGCCGAACGAGAAGCCGGCGACCCAGCAGGCGCGAGCCTCGGGGTTGATGGTCTGCGCCCAATCGAGCGCGGAGGCCGCATCGGACAGCTCGCCGGTGCCGTGGTCGAACGAGCCTTGGCTGCGGCCGACGCCGCGGAAATTGAAGCGCAGCACCGAGAAGCCGCGATGCGCGAAGGCGTAGTAGCACTGGTACACGATCTGATGGTTCATCGTGCCGTGGAACTGCGGATGCGGATGCAGGATCATCGCGATCGGCGCGTTCTTCTGCTTCGCCGGATGGTAACGGCCTTCGAGGCGGCCGGCCGGACCGTTGAAGATGACTTCAGGCATCAGAGAATCCTTGGCAGAGCGTCGACCGACTTCGTCCATGCTTCATCTGGCGCCTCGCCGACGAGTTCAGCAGGGGACATCAGCAGGAAAAGTGGTGATCGAGCGCCATCCGTTCGCTTGGACGGAGCGGCGCTGGCGTGACTGGAAGTTGGCCTTCTAGCATGGAGCGCAGGGCAAAAAGCAAGGATTTTCAACGCCCGGCAAGGCGGCGGCAGCAGGGATGCCGAGCGTGCCATCGAAGCGGCTGCGGGCCGAGGCGGCCGCGGAGCGTGCCCCGAATGCGCCTGCAATTCGATGAAAATACAGGCGTTTTCGTCGGCAGCCGCGGCCGCTTCAGCGCGCCGCCACCACCGTCTGCTCCAATGGCGCAACCGCGCTGCGATAGCGGCGGCTGCCCTGGACGGATTGGCCGCCGTCGAAGGTCAGGTCGAACTCGCCTGATGGCAGAACCGAAAGCGCGGTGACCCTGGTCATGTTGACCAGCCGGCCGCGGTGGATGCGCACCAGCGCGAAGCGGGCGAGTTCGGCCTCGGCGGCCGACAAGGTACCGCGGATCAGATGTCGCCTGCCGTCGGCCATAGCGTATTCGACGTAGTTGCCGGCCGCAGCGACCCACAGGATGTCGGCCGGCGCGACGCGGATGCGGCTCGCGCCGTCGCGCAGCCAGAGCGTGGCAGGGGCAGGAGGCTCGGATCGCCGTGTCGGCTCTTGGAGGGCGCTCGCGCGATAGCCGTCATATAGCCAGAGCGTGGCACCGATGAGCAGCGCCGTCATGACGTCCTTGCGGAACTCGTACACGATGGTGGCGAGCGAGAACTGGAAGTCGTAGGCGCCGCCAGCGCCCCACATCAGCAGCTTGCGCAGCATCACCATGCCGGTGATGTGGAGCAGGGAGAAGACGATGACGGCGGCAACGGCGAGCGCGATGAGACGGACAGGGGCGGCCGGGCCCCGCCGGATCAATCGAACGGTGACGACCAGCAGCGGCGCCAGCAGGATGATGACGATGATGCTCGTCATCTCCCACAGCAGCTGCTTTTCCAGATCATCGGCGGCTCCCCGCCTGACGGCATCGTGGGCGGCGGAAAGGGCGTTGACGACGCCGATGCCGAGCGAGAGCCCGGCCATGGTCACGTAGAAGGTCCGATCATTCGGACGCAGCATCGAGCCGACAAGCTTGTTCATGGCACCGGACCCGCTATCTCAATCTCGCGCCCGACGATACCACGCTGGCCGTCGCGCATCATCATGGTGCCGACGAGCCATGGTCGTTCGTGGCCCGAGTTGATATGAACGGACCGATGGCCGACAGGATCTATCTCGACTGGAACGCGACGACGCCGCTTCGACCGCAAGCGCGCGCGGCGGTGATCGCCGCCATGGACCTGGTCGGCAATCCCTCGTCGGTTCATGCCGAAGGCCGCAAGGCGCGGCGGCTGATGGAGGAGGCCCGCGAGGTCATCGCCCGCGGGCTCGGCGCCGTCGCGCGCCGCGTCGTGTTCACCTCCGGCGGAACCGAGGCCAATGTGCTCGCTTTGAGCCCAGGTCTGCGGGCGCCGGCCGGCCCGGTCGAGCGGCTGCTGGTGTCGGCGGTCGAGCATGCCTCGGTGCTGGCCGGCGGCCGGTTCGCGCCATCGGCGGTGCAGACGATCCCGGTCGATGCCTCGGGCGTGGTCGATCCCGGCCGCCTGGAAGCCCTGCTGGCCGGGGGACCGCTGGCGCTGGTGTCGGTGATGGCCGCCAACAACGAGACCGGGGTGCTTCAACCGGTTTCGAAAGTTGCTGAGATCGTGCACCAGGCGGGCGGCCTGCTGCATGTCGACGCGGTCCAGGCATTTGGGAAAATACCCCTCGATATCAAACAGATGGGCGCGGACCTTGTGACCATCTCTGCGCACAAGATCGGCGGACCGAAGGGCGTCGGCGCGCTGGTTCTGGGCGCCGGCGTGGAGGAGCCGATTCCGGTTCTCCGCGGTGGCGGCCAGGAGCGCGGTCGCCGGGCTGGAACCGAAAACATGGCCGGAATTGCCGGATTTGGCGCCGCAGCCGGCGCTGCCCTGGCTGAGCTCGAGGTCGACCTGCCCCGGATCACGGCGCTGCGCGACCGGCTGGAAACGGGCCTTCGTCAGACCGCCGGCGTGACGGTATTTTCCTCCGAAGCGGCGCGGCTTCCGAATACGACGCTGTTCACGGCGCCGGGGCTCAAGGCCGAGACGGCCGTGATCGGGTTCGATCTTGAAGGGATCGCGGTGTCTTCCGGCTCGGCCTGCTCGTCTGGCAAGGTCCAGCCGTCGCACGTCCTGGAGGCCATGGGCGTTGGTTCCGCGGCGGCGCAGGGAGCGGTGCGCCTCAGTCTGGGCTGGTCCACGACCGAGGCGGATGTCGACCGGTGCCTGCAGGCTTGGCGAAAGCTGTCATTGACCCTACTTAAAGGTGGCGACGAAACCGTGCTTGAGCGATTCTAAGGGCGTGATTTCGTCCGCGAAACGTCGTAAGACGGTTCCAGAACGTGTCCACCGCGGTCCTTGAAACCGCGAGCGGAGGATGGAATGCCAGCCGTACAAGAGACGGTCGACCGCGTCAGGCGGATCGACGTCGACCAATATCGTTATGGGTTCGAGACACTCATCGAATCCGAGAAGGCTCCCAAGGGGCTTTCCGAAGACACGATCCGCTTCATCTCGGGCAAGAAGAACGAGCCCGCCTGGATGCTCGAATGGCGGCTGGAGGCGTATCGCCGCTGGTTGACCATGCAGGAGCCGACCTGGGCGCGCGTCGACTACCCCAAGATCGACTTCCAGGATCTGTATTATTACGCCGCGCCCAAGCCGAAGAAGCAGCTCTCCTCGATCGACGAGATCGACCCGGAGATTCTGAAGACCTACGAGAAGCTCGGCATTCCGCTCCGCGAGGTCGCGATCCTCGAGGGCGTCGAGCCGGTGCCCGGCGCTGGCAGCCCCGAGAGCCGCAAGATCGCGGTCGACGCCGTGTTCGATTCGGTGTCGGTGGCGACGACGTTCAAGGAGGAGCTGAAGAAGGCGGGCGTGATCTTCATGCCGATCTCGGAAGCGATCCGCGAGCATCCCGAGCTGGTGCAGAAATATCTCGGCAGCGTGGTGCCGACCTCCGACAATTTCTACGCGACCTTGAACTCGGCCGTCTTCTCCGACGGCTCGTTCGTCTATATCCCGCCGGGCGTGCGCTGCCCGATGGAGCTGTCGACCTATTTCCGCATCAACGAGCGCAACACCGGCCAGTTCGAGCGCACGCTGATCATCGCCGACAAGGGCGCCTACGTGTCCTATCTCGAGGGCTGCACCGCGCCGCAGCGCGACGAGAACCAGTTGCACGCGGCGGTGGTCGAGCTGGTCGCGCTGGATGATGCCGAGATCAAGTACTCGACGGTGCAGAACTGGTATCCGGGCAATTCGGAAGGCAAGGGCGGCATCTACAATTTCGTCACCAAGCGTGGCGACTGCCGCGGCGCCAACTCCAAGATCTCCTGGACCCAGGTCGAGACGGGATCTGCGATCACCTGGAAGTATCCGAGCTGCATCCTGCGCGGCGATAATTCGCGTGGCGAGTTCTACTCGATCGCGATCTCGAATGGCTTCCAGCAGGTCGACTCGGGCACCAAGATGATCCATCTCGGCAAGAACACGACGAGCCGGATCATCTCCAAGGGCATTGCCGCGGGCCGCTCGCAGAACACCTATCGCGGCCTCGTGACGGCACACCGGAAAGCGACCGGCGCGCGCAACTTCACCGCCTGCGATTCGCTGCTGATCGGCGACAAATGCGGCGCGCACACCGTGCCCTACATCGAGGCCAAGAACTCCTCGGCCACCTTCGAGCACGAAGCCACGACGTCGAAGATCTCCGAGGATGTGCTGTTCTACTGCATCCAGCGCGGTCTTTCGCAGGAGGAGGCGGTCGGGCTCGTCGTCAACGGTTTCGTCAAGGACGTGCTGCAGCAGCTGCCGATGGAGTTCGCGGTCGAGGCCCAGAAGCTGATCTCGATCAGCCTCGAAGGCTCGGTCGGCTAAGGCCATATTGCAGCGGGGCCGCGGCGCGGCCCGCTCGTGCTGATATCGATATCATACGTCCTTTGGGCCCGATGGATCGGTGGCGCCAGGGCAAGTGTTGAGCGGAAACAGATCATGGCACTACTCGAAATCAACAACCTGCAGGTCCGCGTCGAGGAGCGCGAGATTCTCCACGGCCTGACGCTGTCGATCGACGCCGGCAAGGTGCATGCGATCATGGGGCCGAACGGCTCCGGCAAGTCGACGCTGTCCCACGTCATCGCCGGCAAGCCGGGCTATGAGGTGACCGGCGGCGAGATCCTGTTCAAGGGCGAGGATCTGCTCGCCATGGCACCGGACGAGCGTGCCGCCAAGGGCGTGTTCCTGGCGTTCCAGTACCCGGTGGAGATCCCCGGCGTCGCGACCATGACCTTCCTGCGGACAGCGCTGAACGCGCAGCGCAAGGCGCGCGGCGAGGAGGAGTATTCGACGCCGGACTTCCTCAGGAAGGTGCGCGAGATCTCGAAATCGCTCAGCATTCCGCAGGACATGCTCAAGCGCGGCGTCAATGTCGGCTTTTCCGGCGGCGAGAAGAAGCGCAACGAGGTGCTGCAGATGGCGCTGTTCCAGCCGTCGCTCTGCATCCTCGACGAGATGGATTCCGGCCTCGACATCGACGCGCTGCGCATCGCCGCCGACGGCGTCAACGCGCTGCGCGCAGCCGATCGCTCGATGATCGTGATCACCCACTATCAGCGCCTCCTGAACTACATCGTCCCCGACGTCGTTCATGTGATGTCGAAGGGGCGCGTCGTGAAGAGCGGCGGCAAGGAGCTCGCGCTCGAGCTGGAGGCGTCCGGCTACGCCCAGTTCGAAGACGCGGCCTGAGCTCGCGAATGGATCTGTGATGAACGTAGCTTTGGTCAAGAACGACAGCGGTCCGGCGGCGAGCAGCTTGCTCTCTGCCGCTCTGGGCCGTCTGCCCGGCACCGGCAAGGTGGTCGATATCCGGCGCGAAGCCTTCTCGGCCTTCGAGCGCACCGGCCTGCCGCACCGTCGTATCGAGGAATGGAAGTACACCGATCTGCGTGCGCTGATGCGCGAGGTGCTGCCGCTGGCAGGCGCGCCGGACGCGGCGGCGCTGGCGCGGGCAAAAACCGTGCTGGCTTCTGTTGCCGTCGACGGTGCTCGGAAGCTGGTGCTGGTCGACGGCGTGTTCGTGGCGGAGCTCTCGGACATCTCGGCCTCCGAAGATGGTGTCAAGGTTCACACGCTGCGCGAGGCGCTGCAGAGCGCCGGCAGCGAGCGGCTGCTGGAGACGACCGTCAACGATGCGATGGTCCTGTTGAACGGTGCGCTCGCGACCGACGGAGTCCTGATCTCCGTGGCGGATGGTGCAAAGCTCTCGCATCCGCTGCAGATCATTCACATCGCGACGGCATCGCAGGCATCGCGTGCCAGTCGCTCGCATCTTTCGGTGGGGAACGGCGCGCAGGCCACCTTGATCGAAAGCGCGATCGCTGCCGATGGCGCCTCGGGCTATCAGGCCAATGACGCCGTGGTCGTCTCCGTCGGTGACGACGCTGCGCTGTCCACCATTCGCCTGATGCGCGATGCCAGGGATGCCGTTAACATCACGTCCGCCAAGTACGAGGTCGGTGCGCGGTCGAAACTCAATCTCTTCAACATGACGACCGGCGGCGCCGTCAGTCGTCTGCAGGGCTTCATCACTCTCAAGGGCGAAGGCAGCGAGCTGATCATCAACGGCGTCAACCTGCTGCGCGACAAGCAGCATGGCGACCTGACGCTGGTGGTCGATCACGCGGTGCCCGGCTGCACCAGCCGCGAGAACTTTCGCGCGGTGCTCGACGATCGCGCCCATTCGGTGTTCCAGGGCCGCATCATCGTCCGCCCCGACGCGCAGCAGACCGACGGCAAGATGATGACGCGGGCGCTGCTGTTGTCCGACGAGGCCGAGGCCGACAGCAAGCCCGAACTCGAGATCTTCGCCGACGACGTCTCCTGCGGCCATGGCGCCACCGCCGGCGCGCTCGACGACAGCCTGTTGTTCTATCTGCAGGCCCGCGGCCTGCCGGAGAAGCAGGCCCAGGCGCTGCTGATCCAGGCCTTCGTCGGCGAAGCCATCGAGGCGATCGAGGACGATTCCTTGCGCGAGCGCGTCATCGCGGCCGCCCAGGACTGGATGGAGGCGCGCGCATGAGCACGCATCCCGCCGTCTCCAACGGATCCTACGACGTCGCCCGCATCCGCGAGGACTTTCCGGCGCTGGCGCTGCAGGTCTACGGCAAGAAGCTCGTCTATCTCGACAATGCCGCCTCGGCACAGAAGCCGCGCGCGGTGCTCGACCGCATGACGCAGGCCTATACCAGCGAATATGCCAACGTGCATCGCGGCCTGCATTATCTCGCCAATGCCGCCACGGAAGCTTATGAGGGCGGCCGGGAGCGGGTCACGCGCTTCCTCAATGCGCGCCGCAGCGAGGAGATCATCTTCACCCGCAACGCGACCGAGGCGATCAATCTGGTCGCGTCGTCGTGGGGCGGGCCGAACATCGGCGAGGGCGACGAGATCGTGCTCTCGATCATGGAGCACCATTCCAACATCGTCCCCTGGCATTTCCTCAGGGAGCGGCAGGGCGCGGTGATCAAGTGGGCCCCGGTCGACGATGAGGGCAACTTCCTGATCGACGAGTTCGAGAAGCTGCTGACGCCCAGGACCAAGCTGGTCGCGATCACGCAGATGTCGAACATGCTGGGCACGCTCGTGCCGGTGAAGGAGGTCGTTCGGATTGCGCATGCGCGCGGCATCCCGGTGCTGGTCGACGGCAGCCAGGCCGCCGTGCATCTCGCCATCGACGTCCAGGACATCGACTGCGACTTCTACGTCTTCACCGGCCACAAGCTGTAC
Organism: Bradyrhizobium sp. HKCCYLRH2060; assembly: GCF_051168135.1. Taxonomy (NCBI): domain Bacteria; kingdom Pseudomonadati; phylum Pseudomonadota; class Alphaproteobacteria; order Hyphomicrobiales; family Nitrobacteraceae; genus Bradyrhizobium; species Bradyrhizobium sp. HKCCYLRH2060. Next base: position 456,455 of record NZ_JBNPUK010000002.1, on the reverse strand, counting down.
GGGCCGACCGGGATCGGCGTGCTCTACGCCAAATACGACCACCTCGTTGCCATGCGCCCCTACAATGGCGGCGGCGAGATGATCCGCGAGGTTGCGCGCGACTGGGTCACCTATGGCGATCCGCCGCACAAGTTCGAGGCGGGCACCCCGATGATCGTCGAGGCGGTCGGGCTGGGCGCCGCGATCGATTACGTCAACTCGGTCGGCAAGGAGCGCATCGCCGCGCATGAGCACGACCTGCTCACCTATGCCCAGGATCGGCTGCGCGAGATCAACTCGCTGCGGCTGATCGGCACCGCCAAGGGCAAGGGGCCGGTGATCTCGTTCGAGATGAAGGGGGCGCATGCTCATGACATCGCGACCGTGATCGACCGCCAGGGCGTCGCGGTGCGTGCGGGCACGCACTGCGTGATGCCGCTTTTGGAGAGATTCAACGTCACGGCGACCTGCAGGGCCTCGTTTGGCATGTACAATACGAGGGAAGAGGTCGATCAGCTTGCACAGGCATTGATCAAGGCGCGGGAATTGTTTGCATGACCGACACGGCCGACGTCAAAACTCAGACTGTCGAAACCCATTCGGCGCTGCCGCCGGAGGAGACCGAGCGGCTTTCCACCGAGATCATCGCGGCGCTGAAGACGGTGTTCGACCCGGAGATCCCGGCCGACATCTATGAGCTCGGCCTGATCTACAAGGTCGACATCAAGGACGACCGCAGCGTCGACGTGATGATGACCTTGACGACGCCGAACTGTCCGGCGGCCGGCGAGTTGCCGACCATGGTGGAGAACGCGATCGCCAGCGTCCCGGGCGTCGGCGTAGTGAATGTGAGCATTGTCTGGGAGCCGCAATGGACGCCGGACCGGATGAGCGACGAGGCGCGCCTCGTCCTCAACATGTGGTGAGGCACGACGTTTGAATGGCGGTCGGGATTGATCGAACGCCGGGATTGACCAGATGACCGATATGACCAACACGCCAGTCGCCAGCAAGCCGAAGCCGCGGCCCCGTCCGCAGGTCATGCGGCTGACCGATGCCGCGGCCACGCGCATCCGCGAACTGACCGCACGCGCGGAATCCGAGATCATCGGATTGCGCGTCGGGGTCAAGAACGGTGGCTGCGCCGGACAGTCCTACACGGTCGAATATGCCCACGATATCCGGCCGACCGACGAGGTGGTCGAGGACAAGGGCGTGAAGATCCTGGTCGATCCCAAGGCCGTGCTGTTTCTGCTCGGGACCGAGATGGACTATCAGGCCGACAAGATGCAGGCGCAATTCGTGTTCAACAACCCGAACCAGATCAGCGCCTGCGGCTGCGGCGAGTCGGTTCAGCTCAAGCCGGCCGAGGTCTGATCGTCGGCTTTCCGCCGGGACGGCACCGGACCCTGTCGCGTTCCGGACATTGACACACGCCCCCCTCCCGACCGAAAACTCCAGGCGAGCAACTGGGTGTTGGCGGGAGCTGGTGCGATGGACCGCGAATTCCTGACCGATCTGTTCGCCGGCTTCGGTCCGGTCACGATCCGGCGGATGTTCTCCGGCTTCGGCATCTCTGCCGACGGCATCAACTTTGCGCTCGCGCTGCGCAGCGGTCTCTACCTGCGCGCCGATGAGGCCAGCTTTGCCAGGTTCGAGGAGGCCGGATCCAAGCCGTTCTCCTACGAGACGCGCGCGCGGACCATGACGGTGCGCTCGTATTGGCAGGTGCCGGCGCATCTGTTCGACGACACCGATGAGTTCGCGGCATGGGCGAGAGATGCGTTTGCGGCGGCGCAGAGGGCCGCCTTGAGCAAGCGAACCAGCAAGAAACGGGCTGCGCCGCGCAGCGAGGCGGTACCGGCGCGTGGTCGGAGCAAGTCCGGAGCGACCAAGACAGCAGCGAAAAAGACCAAGTCGGTCAAGACGGGGAAGGTGGCCAAGAACGTTGCCAAGAGCGTTGGCAAGGGCGCGGAAACGGCGCCCGCCGGCCGCAAGGCTCGCAGCGCGACGGCGGTGCGGGGCCGGACGTCGCGCACAGCATCATCGCGGACGCGCTGATGCTCTCGACGCTCGGCTGGCCACCTGGCCCTCAGGCAACCTGGCCGCGCGTGGCTGCCGCATATTCGGGATCGTTCTCGCACACAACCTTGTTGCGCCCGCTGCGCTTGGCGGCATAGAGGCAGGCGTCGGCGCGTTCGATCAGCGTATCCGTATCGTCACCGGCCCGCAGCAGGGACAGGCCGACCGAGATCGTCACACGTCCGAGGATCTCCCCGGTCGACTTCTTCTTCAGCTCCTTTGCCGTGACGGCGCGGCGGATGTGATCGGCCACTGTCAGTGCGTGCTGCAGCGTGGTGTTCGGCAGAACGACAGCGAACTCCTCGCCGCCGTAGCGCGCGGCGATGTCCTGGCCCTTGATGGCATGCTTCAGGGTCATCCCGACGAGCCGCAGCACCTGGTCTCCGGTGAGATGTCCGTAGGAGTCGTTGAAGGACTTGAAATGGTCGATGTCGAACATCAGCAGCGACAGCGGCTGCTGGGTCGCGAGCCCCGACTGCACCGTCGTCTCGAGCATCCGGTCGAAATATTTGCGGTTGCCGAGCCCTGTGAGCGGATCGGTCAGGCTCTCGGCCCGGATCACCTCCAGGCTGTGTTGCAGCCCGCTGATCTCGTCCTTCGACAGCGTCAGCCGCTCTTCGAGGATGCGGTTGGTTTCGCGCATCTGCTTGGTCGAATGGGCTAGCGCCTCGATGATGTCGACCAGTTGCTCGCGGCTGGTGGCCGATGCAAGCCGCAGATCGGCGCCCGCGAGGGTCGCATCGTAGCTCGCCGTCCTGCCGAGAGCATCGCTGAGCATGTTCATCAGGTCGTCGATCTCGCCGACCACGCGCGCGCCGACCTTGTCGATGCGATCCGAGGTCTTGAGATGCGCGAGGTAGGAGTCGTAGAGCTGATCCAGATCGGACTGCGACAGCTTGCCGTTGCGCGACAGCGTCTCGTTGATGATCTCGTTCAGCGGTGCGTTGTAGCCCGTCGCGTAGACGTACCAGATCTCGTAGTTGCGCGGATTGGCCGAATGGCGAAGCGTTCTGATCTGGCTGAGCGCGACTTCGGCGAAGCCTATCGTGCGTTCGTGTTCGTCAAGCGCATTGACCACCACAGGTTCTCCCCCAATCGCCCGCGTCGCCGTCGTCGTCACAGCAATGAAATAAACAATGCCGGCCAAGCTAAAGGACGTTTGTGAACCAGGGGTAAATACGGCCGTAGAGTCCCGGATATGCGCACGAGCCGTTCATCTGGGACCGGCACCGCATATGTTCAATGAGCTGCATAGGATGCTGCGGGAACTTGCTGGCGCGAGCTGGAACTATTCGCGCACGCGCGCATTCGCCGAGGGCTCGGCGATGTCGACTCCAGTCAAGTACGACGAATGCAGCAACTGATCATCGCGGACGCGACAGTCCGGGCGGCCGCATGTCGCGCAGCCCGGAATCTTGTACTCGCTCAGGGAAGCGGGGCCCGCACCGGGCGAAGCAGGAACGCCGGCAGATGTGAATGATCGGCAGGCTCGTTGTCGTGGTCGCGCCGCGGCCGCCGCGCTTCATTGCGAGGCTGTTCGTTACGCGGTTGTTCCTTGCGGGCGCTCGGCGCAGCAGGCCGGGGAGAAGCTGCCTGGGCGGCGCGCGGCGCTGCTGGCCGCGGCTCACGATCGCGCTCGCGCGGAGCTGCATCACGATCACGCGATCCCGCATCGCGCTCCCGCGCCTTGCCGCGGCTGCCGCGACGCGCGGCGTCGCGCGGACGCCGCTCACGGCTGTCCTCGTCGCCCGAGGATTCCTGCACCTCGTAGTCGCCTTCGATGGTGGGAATGCCTTGTCCGATCAGCTTCTCGATCGCGACCATCGACTTCTGGTCGGCCGGAGCCACGATCGAGATTGCAGTGCCGGTCCGTCCGGCGCGGCCGGTACGGCCGATGCGGTGAACGTAGTCGTCCGAATGATGCGGCACGTCGAAATTGAAGACGTGGCTGACTTCGGGAATGTCGAGGCCGCGTGCGGCGACGTCGGAGGCGACGAGCAATGGCAGTTCGCCCTTGCGGAATTGATCGAGCGCGGCGGTGCGGGCCGACTGGTCCATGTCGCCGTGCAGGGCGCCGACGCTGAAGCCATGCTTCTGCAGCGACTTGTGAACGATGGCGACATCACGCTTGCGGTTGCAGAAGATGATCGCGTTGTTGAGATCCTTGGCGTCCCGCAACAGCCTGCGCAGCACCTCGCGCTTCTGATGCGCCTCGCGTCCCGAGGGCACCTGCAACTGGGTCACCGTGACGGCTGTCGTCGCCGGCTTGGAGACCTCGACCTTCTGCGGATTGTGCAGGAAGGCTTCGGTGATGCGCCGGATTTCCGGCGGCATGGTCGCGGTGAAGAACAGGGTCTGGCGGGTGAAGGGAACGAGCTTGCAGATGCGTTCGATGTCGGGAATGAAGCCCATGTCGAGCATGCGGTCGGCTTCGTCGATGACCAGCAACTCGACGCCAGTGAGGAGAAGGCCGCCGCGCTCGGTATGATCGAGCAGCCGGCCCGGCGTGGCGATCAGCACGTCGACCCCGCGGGTCAGCTTGGCGTCCTGGTCGCCGAAGGAGACGCCGCCGATCAGCAGGGCGACATTGAGCTTCTGTCCGGCGCCGTAGCGATCGAAGTTCTCTTTGACCTGGGCCGCCAGCTCGCGGGTCGGCTCCAGGATCAGGGTGCGCGGCATTCGCGCGCGGGCGCGGCCCTTTTCGAGGATCGTGAGCATCGGCAGGACGAAAGCGGCGGTCTTGCCGGTACCGGTCTGGGCGATGCCGAGCACGTCGCGGCGCGCCAGCACATGAGGAATCGCCTGTTCCTGAATGGGGGTCGGGTTGGTGTAGCCGGTGGCCGCAACTGCAGCCAACACCTTGTCGGACAAGCCGAGATTGGAAAAAGACATCGAGCCTCTATGTCACGCGCCGATAGGCGACGGGGCCTCTATTCGACGCCGCCGTTAGGAATCGAGGGTAAAAGGCTGTGGTCGCGCTCAACCCCGAAACGGCATGCTCTAAGGAAGCTGGGGGTTTTCTGACTAGCGCCGGCCCGCGGTCAATTTCTCAGGAATCGGATGCGATCCGGCCGCGCTGCTGCGGAAGATAGGGGCGAATCCTGCAAAGTCAATGGAAGAGGGGGGCGAAGTACCGAAAAAGCTTAATGTTTTTGCATTATTTGCAGGCAACCTGTCGTCGAGCTGTCGCATTCGGGTGCTCCGAAGCACTGGCGGCCGGTCGCGGAAAGCGCTCCGGTCGAATTGTCGACGGAATTGCGGCGTGTGTTCGGCAGGGGGAGCAGCCGCGTGTGCCCCGGGGATGAACCGGTGGCGGCGTGCCGTCGACTATCCGAGGGCGGCAGCCCACGCGATGAGTGCAGGGACGGACGATGAGATCGATGCGGATGTGGCTGGCGTGCGGGCTGGCGATGCTGGCGGTGGTTCTGGCGCCGGCCGCGCATGCCGAGAAGCGCGTCGCGCTCGTGATCGGCAATAACGACTACCGGTTCGTGCCGAAGCTGCAGAAGGCCGTCAACGACGCGCGGACGATGGGCGACACGCTGAAGCAGCTCGGCTTCAACGTCATGGTCGCGGAGAATCTCAATCGCCAGCAGTTCAGCCAGACGCTGCTGGCGTTCGACAACGCCGTCGAGCCGGGCGACACCGCGTTCTTCTTCTATGCCGGTCATGGCTTCGAGATCGCGGGCCAGAACTTCCTGTTGCCGACCGACGTGCCCGCGGCCACCGAAGGCCAGGAAGAGCTGGTGCGCGACGCCTCGATCCTCGCGGACCGCGTCATCGAGCGGCTGCAGAACAAGAAGGCGCGCACCTCGATCCTGGTGTTCGATGCCTGCCGCAACAATCCGTTCGAGCGCTCGGGCACGCGCGCGGTGGCGGGCGGGGGCGGCCTGGCGCCGATGACGCAGTTGCCCGAAGGCGTATTCTCGGTGTTCTCGGCCGGCCCACGCCAGACCGCGCTCGACCGTCTCTCCAACGATGACGCCAATCCGAACTCGGTGTTCACGCGCACCTTCGCCAAGGAGCTGACGCAGCCCGGCGTCAATCTGGTGCAGGTCGCGCAGCGCACCCGCCGCGTGGTCAGCGAACTCGCCGAGACCGTGCGGCACAAGCAGATCCCGGTCTATTTCGACCAGATGGTCGACGATGTCTTTCTCAACGGCATGGCGAAGGGGCCGGCTGCGGCCGACAAGCCGGCCGAGCCGCAGCAGAAGCTTGCGGCGCTGCCTCCCGTCTCCGCGCCGCGCATTCCGCCGGCGAACGAGAGCCTGAACGCACCGATCGCGATGTTCTCGCGCCACAATGGCGGCTGGACCGTCACGTTCTCGATCGCCGATCCGACGCTCGGCATTTCCTGGCGCATGGGCGAGGCGGGGGAGTTTCGCGAGACCGGCTTCATGGACGTGCTCGATCCGCGCACGCGCAAGCGCATGCCCAATCCCTCGATCCAGCTGCCGGCGGATGCGCCCGCGGGCACCATCCAGGTCCGCTATGTCGATGCATCCGGCGAGATGCAGGGACCGTTCCCGATCCGCTTCGAGCCGGAGGCCGCGCTGGTGCACGACCAGCGCAAGATCCTCGACATGACCGCGACGAGCTGGCTGTCGTTCCGCGAGTTCAACGGCCTCCTGGTCTACTACACGCACCTGATGTCGTATCGCTGCGCCATCCGCGAGGTCCGCATCGGCATCGACACGGCGGTGCCGGACAAGGTCCTCAACATGCCCGGCTGCGACATGCGCGATCCCATTGCGATTCCCTCCAACGCCACGCCCTATTTGAAGCTGCCGCTGGCGACGAAGTTCGTCTCGGTGGAGTTGACCTATCGCGACGGCAGCGTCTCCGAGATCAAGAGCTTTCGACGCTGAGGCGTCGGCTACGCCATGATCGAATAGCCACCATCGACGGGAATCGCGGTACCGGTGACGAAGTCGGAGGCCGGCGAGCTCAGGAACGTCGCGATGCCGGCGAAGTCGTCGATGTCGCCCCACCGTGCCGCGGGCGTGCGCGCCAGCACGCGGTCGTGCAGGCCGTCGATCTGGCTACGCGCCGCGCGCGTCAGGTCGGTGTCGATCCAGCCGGGCAGAATCGCGTTGACCTGGATGTTGTCGGGCGCCCAGGCGCAGGCACAGGCGCGCGTGTACTGCACGATGCCGCCTTTGCTGGCCGCGTAGGCCGGCGCGAAGCTGGCGCCGAAGATCGACAGCATCGAGCCGATGTTGATGATTTTGCCGCCGCCGCTCGCCTTGAGGGCCGGGTAGGCGGCCTTCGAGCACAGGAACGCGCTGGTGAGATTGGTGTCGATCACCTGCTGCCACTCCTCCAGCTCGAGCACGTGCGGCGGCTTGCGAATGCTCATGCCGGCATTGTTGATGAGGATGTCGATACGACCGAGCTCGCTGGCCACGCGCGCGACCATGGCGGCGACGTCGTCCTTGTCGCTGACGTCGGCTGTGACGGCGATGGCACGGCCGCCGCGACCGGCGAGATCAGCCACCGCCGCCTGTGACTTGGCTTCGTTGCGGCCGACCACGGCAATGTCGGCGCCGGCATCGGCAAGCCCGCGCGCCATCCCCAGGCCGATTCCGCCGTTGCCTCCTGTCACGATCGCAACCTTGCCACTCAGGTCGAAGCGGCCCGCCATGTCGTGTCTCCATGTTGTTGTCAGACGTCAGCAGGTGCCCTGCCAGATCATCACCAGGCCGAGTGCACCCATGCCGACGCCGTAGCCGGCCCATTGCAGCTGGTTGATCATGAAGCTCGTCCGCGGCCATGCCACCACCCCGGTGCCCTGGCCGACCCAGAGCAGGCCGACGGCGAGCAGAAGCAGGCCGCCGATCATCAGGAATCTCCGCATGGCCACTTCCTCCCTCATCGACCGCGTCACAGCATCGGAGACGCTGCTGCCGTCTTTTTTGTGATGTTTTATGAGGAGGAGGCTAGCGGCCGCTGCGGCAGATGACCAGCGGCTCCAGCCGCCAATATCGGAGGCAAAAACAAAAAGCCCCGGATCAACCGGGGCTTTTCGCAGAAAAATCGAAAGACCGCGTGCGGTCCGCTCAGTACTTGACGGCCGGGCCGGTCCAGTTGAAGCGGTAAACCAGCGAGGTGCTGATGGTCTGCACCCACGGCTTGAAGCTGACCGAGTCGGTCGTCGCGAGGTTGCCGACGTCGGTACGGACCGCGATGTCCTTGCGGTCGTAGTAGGCGGCGCGATATTCGGTCTTCATGAACCAGCCCGGCGCCGAGATACCGAAGATGTTCAGGTTGTTCTCGACGCCGCCACCGACGAACCAGCCGTTGCGGTTGAACGAGTCGGTGTGGAAGCCGGACGCCGCGCCCGTGAGGGTGGTCAGGCCAGTGCCCGACCAGTGCGAACCGGAGTAGCCGGCGTTGACGTAGGACAGCACGTTCGGCGCAACCAAGTAGCCGACGCGGGCGCCCGCGGCCCAGGCGGTTTCCATCTTGATGCGGCCGGTCAGGGCAGCGAACTGATCCTGCAGGGTGCCGCGCAGGCTGCCGAACTGGCCGTCAGCGAACAGGCCGAAAACCCAGGTCGGGTTGACCTGCCAGTCATAGCCCGCGCCGACCGTGCCGAGGAAGCCGTCGCCGCCGACGCGCTGATCAATCGTCACCGGCACGCCGTTGAAGTTGGTGTGCGAATCGGCATCCCAGAGGCCGCCGCCAGCGCCACCGAAGATGTAGAAACCGGTCCAGCTCGGCGCCACCGGCATCATCGGAGCCTTCACATAGGGGCGAGCCGCCAGATCAGCAGCCGAGGCGGCACCCGTGATCGCAACCAGCGCAGTGGCAGCAAGCAAAAGCTTTTTCATATTCAATTCCCCAAGATCGTCGTGTCGCAGGTGCCGGGTTGCGGCGGCGATTCCCTCGCCAGATGTGCCCGAACTATAGCCGATTGGTGCCCAAAAGCTGTTGCAGGTTGAGCACACCGGAGGGGAAAGTGCGCTGCGGGATGCGCGCGGCCCCCGTAAGTCTCTGATCAAACTAGGTGATTGCAGGCTCGCGCGAGCGAATGGAACCTGCAATCGAGGCGTGAAATCGGGTCAAAAGCTAGACGTCGAGCAGCTCGTCGCTGGCGAATTCGGCCTTTTCCGAAATGAAGGCGAAGCGGGCCTCTGCCTTGGTCCCCATCAGCCGCTCGACCGAGTCGGCGGTGCCGTCGCGATCCTCGGCCAGCAGAACCACGCGCAGCAGGGTGCGCTTGGCCGGATCCATGGTGGTTTCCTTGAGCTGGGCCGGCATCATCTCGCCGAGACCTTTGAAGCGGCCGATCTCGACTTTGGCGTTGGCATTGAACTCGCGCTTCAGGAGTTCGTCCCGATGGGCATCGTCGCGCGCGTAGAACGTCTTGCTGCCATGGGTCAGCCGGTAGAGCGGCGGCACGGCGAGGTAGAGGTGGCCCTCGTCGATCAGCGGTCGCATCTGCCGGTAGAAGAAGGTGATCAGCAGCGAGGCGATGTGGGCGCCGTCGACGTCGGCATCGGTCATGATGATGATGCGCTGGTAGCGCAGATCCTCTTCGCGATACGACGTGCCGGTGCCGGCGCCGATCGCCATCACGAGATCGGCGAGCTGGGCATTCGCCGTCAGCTTGTCCTTGCCGGCGGAGGCCACGTTGAGGATCTTGCCGCGCAGCGGCAGCACCGCCTGCTTCTTGCGGTCGCGCGCCTGCTTGGCGCTGCCGCCGGCCGAATCGCCCTCGACGATGAACAGCTCGGAGCCCTCGGTGCCGGCATCGGTGCAATCGGCAAGCTTGCCCGGCAGGCGCAGCTTCTTGGTCGCGGTCTTGCGCGCCGTCTCCTTCTCCTGGCGACGGCGGATGCGCTCCTCGGCGCGCTCGATGACGAAATCGAGCAGCCGGTTGGCCTGCACCGGATTGCCCGACAGCCAGTGATCGAACGGATCCTTGACGGCTTGCTCGACGATGCGCTGGGCCTCGGCGGTCGCGAGGCGATCCTTGGTCTGGCCCTGGAATTCGGGCTCGCGCACGAACACCGAGAGCATGATGGCGGCGCCCGCCATGATGTCCTCGGAGGTGATGTTGGCCGAGCGCTTGCCTTGGCCGACGCGCTCGGCGTGGTCCTTCAGGCCGCGCAGCAGCGCGCTGCGGATGCCGGATTCGTGCGTGCCGCCGTCGGGCGTCGGAATCGTGTTGCAGTAGGACGACAGGAAGCCGTCGGCATCAGCGGTCCAGGCGACCGCCCATTCGCAGCCGCCATGGCCGCCGGTGCGGCCCGACTTGCCGGCGAAGATATCCGGATGGACCAGCGTGTCGGCATGGATCGCTGCGGCCAGATAGTCCTTCAGGCCGCCGGGGAAGTGGAACGTCGCCTCGGGCTGGACGTCCTCGATGCCCTTCAGCAGCGACGGATCGCATTTCCAGCGGATCTCGACGCCGCCGAACAGATAGGCTTTCGAGCGCGCCATCTTGAACAGGCGCTGCGGCTTGAACGTCGCCTTGGCGCCGAAGATGGTCGGGTCGGGCTGGAAACGCACCCGTGTGCCGCGCCGGTTGGCGACCTTGCCGACCTCCTCGAGCTTGCCCTTCGGGTGGCCGCGCTCGAAGATCATGCGGTAGAGCTTCTGGTTGCGTGCGACCTCGACCTCGAGCCGGGTCGACAGCGCGTTCACCACGGAGATGCCGACGCCGTGCAGACCGCCCGAGGTCTCGTAGACCTTGGAGTCGAACTTTCCGCCCGCGTGCAGGGTGCACATGATGATCTCGAGCGCCGACTTCTTGGGAAACTTCGGATGTGGATCGATCGGAATGCCGCGGCCGTTGTCGGTCACGGTGAGGAAGCCTTCGGCATCGAGCTCGACCTCGATGAAGGTGGCGTGGCCGGCCAGCGCCTCGTCCATCGAGTTGTCGATGACCTCGGCGAACAGGTGGTGCAGCGCCTTTTCGTCGGTGCCGCCGATATACATGCCGGGGCGGCGCCGCACCGGCTCCAGGCCCTCGAGGACCTCGATGTCACGGGCGGTGTAATCGCCCTCGGCGCTGCCTGCGCGGGCGGCTGGCTTGGCCGGAGCCTTGCCCTTGGCGGCGAACGCCGCCAACGGGTCCGTGACGCCCTTGGCCTTGGCTTTTGCAGCTGATTTCAACGGTTTACCCATGGAATTGGATGTTGCGTGTGCGCAAGATGGAACGAATCGTTGGGCCTGACTATGCCATGGACCGGCATAAAACAATGACCCCGGGAAACAACGACGTTCACCAGCCCGCCACGTTTTGGCCGGTTCCGATCGCCGGATCGCCGCTGTTCACGCGGTTCAGCCGGTTGTTGTGACTTGAAGTGGGCGGGTTCGGTGGCGTACCAGTCTGCGCCATGGAACCGCGAAGGCCTTCAAGCACTTAAGCGCCGCGGAGCAGAAAGGCGTCGAGCAGATGGAAGATTTTGGCCGCGCGGTTGCCGACTTCGTGCGCGACCATCAGGCCTGGGCTGCTCCGATCGTCCTGCTGCTTGCCTTTGGCGAGTCCCTGGCCTTCGTCTCGCTCCTGATTCCCGCCTGGGGCGCCCTGGTCGCGATCGGCGCCCTGATCGGCGCCACCGGGATCAGCTTCTGGCCGATATGGCTGGCCGGTGGAATCGGCGCCGCGCTCGGCGACTGGGTCTCCTACTGGTTCGGCTACCGCTACAAGGACCGCGTCGCCCAGATGTGGCCGCTGTCGCGATACCCGGAGCTGCTGCCGCGCGGCGAGGCCTTCGTGCGCGATTGGGGCGTGCCGAGCATCTTCATCGGCCGGTTCTTCGGCCCGTTGCGCGCGTCGGTGCCGCTGGCGGCGGGCATTTTCGAGATGCCCTACATGGTGTTCCAGATCGCCAACTTCGTGTCGGCGCTGGTGTGGTCGGCGGTGCTGCTGTTGTTCGGCGACATCATCGGGCGCACCATGGAATGGCTGTGGCATGCGGTCTGACGCCAGCCCCGAACGGGCCGGGCCGACGTGCGAGCTTGACGCAGGAACCCTGCGGCCCTATAGGCCTGCCCCCATGATCAACGCAGCGACCAACATGATCGCCGAAATGCGCCGTCGTACCTCCGCGGTACGGGCGATGATCTGCGTCTAGATCACAGCCCCTGCCGCCGGATCCGTCCCGCGGCAAACTTTCTCCTTGCAGCGCGATCGATCAGGCGGCTCCTTCGTCCAGCAGGAGTTTTCCGATGTACACGCCACCGCCCTTCAAGCCCGATCGCGCCGCGAGCCTCGGCTTTGCGGAGGCGCGCGGCTTCGGCACGGTCTGCGCGTGGGACGGCACTAGGCCGATTGCGTCCTCCGTGCCGTTTCACCTGGGGGCGCTGAACGACGGCACGCCGCAGGCGTTCTTCCACGTCGCCCGCGGCAATCCGCTGGCGAAGCTCGCCGACGGCGCGACGCCGTGGCTGCTCGCCGTCAATGGCGCCGATTCCTATGTGTCGGCCGACTGGTACGTCTCGCCCGATCAGGTGCCGACCTGGCTCTATCAGGCGGTGCATCTGACCGGTCCGGCGCGCATCCTGTCGGAGGCGGAGCTTGCAGAGCAGGTGGATGCGGTCAGCGCCAAGTTCGAGCAATGGCTGTTGCCGAAGGCGCCGTGGACCTCGGGCAAGATGAGCGCTGGCCGGCTCGAGGCGATGCGCAAGGCGATCGTCGGCATCGTGATGACGATCGACGAGGTCGAGGGCAGCTTCAAGCTCAACCAGCATAAGTCGGAAGCCGATTATGCGGCGGTCGCGACCCGGCTCGGCGAGCGGCCCGACATCGGCTCGCAACAGATATCGTCTCTCATGCGGCAGGCGCGGCCCCAGGCCTTTGCCGGCGAAACCCAGACCTAAGGAGCGTGCCATGACCGTGATCGACAGCAATTTGCCGAAAGCTCACATCACCTCCGGGACTGCGACACGCGCCGTGTTCGTCGACGGCGGCTCGGGCACGACCGGCCTGGGAATCGCCGAGCGGCTCCGGCACCAGCCGGATATCGTCGTGAAGACGATCGCCGAGGACAAGCGCAAGGATCCGGCAGCCAAGCGGGCGCTGATGGCCGAGGTCGATCTCGTCATCCTTTGCCTGCCCGATGACGCCGCCAAGGAGACGGTGGCGCTGATCGACGGCATGGGCAGCTCTGCGCCGAAGGTGCTGGACGCGTCGACCGCCTATCGCGTCGCGCCGGACTGGGCCTATGGCTTTCCCGAGCTCGCCGCCGATCAGGCCGACAAGATCCGCAATGCACGCAAGGTCTCCAACCCCGGCTGCTATCCCACCGGTGGCATCGCGCTGTTGCGGCCATTGGTCGATGCCGGCCTGCTGCCGCAGGACTATCCGGTGACGGTGAATGCCGTCAGCGGCTATTCCGGCGGCGGCAAGACCATGATCGCGGCCTTCGAGAACGGCACCGCACCGAGCTTCGAGCTGTACGGCCTCGGCCTCGAGCACAAGCATCTGCCCGAATTGCAGCTCTATTCGCGGCTGACCCGGCGGCCGATCTTCATTCCCTCGGTCGGCAACTACCGGCAGGGCATGCTGGTCTCCGTGCCGCTGCAGCTCGACACCCTGCCGGGCAGGCCGTCGGGCTCGGACCTGCAGGCGGCCCTGGCGAAGCACTATGCCGGCAGCCAATACGTCTCGGTGATGCCGCTCGACGGCGCGGCGGCCAAGAGCGGCCGGCTCGAGCCGGAGGCGCTGAACGAGACCAACGAGCTCGAGCTCTACGTCTTCGCCAGCGACAAGCATCATCAGGCGGTGCTGGTGGCGCGGCTCGACAATCTCGGCAAGGGCGCATCGGGCGCGGCCGTGCAGAACATGCGGCTGATGCTCGGACTGCCCGATCTCGTGAGCTGAGATCGATCTGGATCATCCGGTCGCGGAAGCGCCGGGCACGATCGGCAACATCATGCGACGGCCTGCGTTCCGCCGGCCGCGCTGTGCAATGACGCACGCTGAGGAATGGGCAGACCCATGACCGCCACCGATTTGAACGCGCTGCCCGTCACCGTCAACGACGTGCGCGCCGCCGCGGAAACCATCGGCGGTGCCGTGCTCGCGACGGCCTGCAACCAGAGCAGGACGCTCGGCGAGATCTGCGGCTGCAACGTCTGGCTCAAATTCGAGAACCTGCAGTTCACCTCCTCGTTCAAGGAGCGCGGCGCGCTGAACCGGCTGAATGCGCTGTCCGCCGGGCAGCGCGAACGCGGCGTGATCGCGATGTCGGCCGGCAACCACGCGCAGGGCGTCGCCTACAATGCGCGGCGTCTCGGCATTCCCGCGACCATCGTGATGCCGGTGGGCACGCCGATGGTGAAGGTGGAGAACACCAAGCGGCACGGCGCCGAGGTCGTGATTTCCGGCGCCACCCTGGAAGAGGCGGGGGCATTTGCCAGGGAGCACGGTGCGGCCAAGGGCATGACCATGATCCACCCGTACGACGATCCGCTGATCATCGCCGGGCAGGGCACGGTGGCGCTGGAGATGCTCGCGGTGGTCCCCGAGCTCGATACGCTCGTGGTGCCGATCGGGGGCGGCGGGCTGATCTCTGGCATGGCGGTCGCGGCGCGCGCCATCAAGCCGGGCCTGCGCATCGTCGGCGTGCAGGCCGAACTCTATCCCTCCATGTACAACGCCGTCCGCAACAGCCAGCTGCCGATGCGCGGTGATACGCTGGCCGAGGGCATCGCGGTGAAGTCGCCGGGCCGGATCACGACCGAGATCATCCGACAGCTCGTCGATGACATATTGCTGGTCACCGAGCCGCAGATCGAGCGTGCACTGGCGACCTTGATCTCGATCGAGAAGACAGTGGTCGAAGGCGCCGGCGCCGTCGGTCTCGCCGCCGTGCTCGCGCATCCTGCGCAGTTTGCCGGACGCAATGTCGGCCTGGTGCTGAGCGGCGGCAACATCGATACCCGGTTGATCGCCTCGGTCCTGACCCGCGAGCTGGCGCGTGAGGGGCGGCTGACGCAGTTGTCGATCGACATCGTCGACCGCCCGGGACAGCTCGCGGCCGTCTCCACCCTGCTTGCGGATGCGGGCGCCAACATCATCGAGGTCTCGCACCAGCGCACCTTCTCGGACCTGCCGGCGAAGGCGACCCTGCTGGAGCTGGTGATCGAGACGCGCGACCAGGCCCACCTCAAGGACGTGATGGCAAAACTCGTCGCCGCCGATTTCAAGGCACGGTGCACCTGAGCGTCATACGGTCCACGGCATATTCTCTTGCGCAGCCGGCGCCAGCTCGCGCCGGTCGGTCCCCGCCTTCCCAGCTCAGCTAGCCGTCTCTCCCGCCTGCAATACGTATCGCAAACGCGAACACCTCATCCTTGAGGTTCTCACTGTCAGAATTTCAGTTGCGCACCTCAGAAAATGAGGACAGGATTACCGCAGCAAAGAAGACGGTTGGGAGGATTCCGATGGGACTGCTCGCGAAGCTGGGACTCGCCGCTGCCGCATGCCTGCTTGGTGCGACCGCCGCAAGCGCCGACACCACGGTGAAATGGCTGCATATCGAGGTCAATCCGGCCCAGGTGAAGATCTGGGAGGAGGTGGCCCGCGCCTACGAGGCGTCGCATCCCGGCACCAAGATCGAGATGCAGTTCCTCGAGAACGAGGCCTACAAGGCCAAGCTGCCGACCATCCTGCAATCCAAGGACCGGCCGAACATCATCTACAGCTGGGCCGGCGGCGTGCTGAAGGCGCAGATCGAGGCCGGCGTCCTCGAGGACATCACCGACCAGGTGAAGGGTTACAGCGACAGCGTGACGCCGGCAGCGCTCGCGGCCTTCACCGACAACGGCCATGTCTACGGCCTGCCGATCTCGCTGTCGCAGGTCGGCTTCGTCTGCAACAAGGAGCTGATGGCCAAGGCGAAGGTCGATCCGGCTGCCATCAAGAGCTGGGATGATCTGCTGGCGGCCGTGAAGGCGTTGAAGGCCGCGGGCGTGACCCCGATCGTCGTCGGCGGCGCCGACAAATGGCCGCTGCATTTCTACTGGACGCATCTGGCGGTGCGCATCGGCGGCAAGCCGGCATTCGACGCGGCGTTGCGCGGCGAGAATGGCGGCTTTGCTGGCGACACCTTCGTCAAGTCCGGCGAGCTGTTCAAGCAGCTCGTCGATCTCCAGCCGTTCCAGAACGGCTTTCTTGGCTTCAAGAATCCGCAGGCCGTCGGCTATTTCGGCGACGGCAAGGCGGCCATGACGCTCGCGATCAGCTCCGTCTACAACCTGCAGCGGGCGCTCGCCGCCGACAAGGTGGGCCTCAGCGAAGACAAGATCTGCTGGTTCGATTTTCCGGTCGTGCAAGGCGGCAAGGGCGCGCCGACGGATACGCTCGGCGGCATCACCGGCTGGCTGGTCACCAAGGGCTCGCCCAAGGAAGCTGTCGATTTCCTGAAGTACTTCATCTCCAAGGACGTCCAGACCCGGCTGGCGGCAGGGAATTTCATCATCCCGGTGGTGCAGGGCGCCGACGCCGGCCTCAACAATTCCTTCATGAAGCTGATCGCGTCCAATCTGGCAAAATCGAACTATCACCAGAACTTCTATGACCAGAGCCTGGGTCCCTCCGTCGGCCGTGTCGTCAATGACGTCTCCGCGGAGATTGCCGGCGGCAGCATGACCCCGCAGGACGCCGCCCAGGCGATCGAGGCGGCGCGGAAGCAGGGCAACTGACGTGGCGCGGCCGATCGCGGGCTCGCCGGCGATGGTGTCGCCGGCATCGCTCTCCGCGCGCGCGGTGCGCGGCCCGAGCTGGGACGGCCGCTTCACCGTCCTGGTCCTGTTCCTGCCGCCGGCGCTGCTGCTGTTCACGCTGTTCGTGGTGCTGCCGATCGGCGAGGCCGCCTGGTACTCCGGCTTCAACTGGAACGGATTCGGACGGCCGACCCATTGGATCGGCTTCGACAACTACCGCTTCGTGCTGGAGACGCGCGCCTTCTGGCTCGCGCTGCGCAACAACGGCCTGATCATTGCGGTCTCGCTCTGCGTCCAGCTGCCGCTGGCGTTGACACTGGCCCTGATGCTCGCGGAGCGGTTTCGCGGCGCGGTCGCGCTGCGCATGCTGTTCTTCATGCCCTATATCCTCGCCGAGATCGCGACCGGGCTGATCTTCAGCTTCGTCTATGACGGCGATTACGGCCTGGTCGCGTCGATCTGGCGCAGCTTCGGCGCCGAGCCGCCGCATCTGCTGGCCTCGACCGACACGGCGATGCTGGCGGTGCTGATCGTGATCGTCTGGAAGTATTTCGGCTTCCACATGATGCTGTTCATCGCGGCGCTGCAAAGCATCGACAAGAGCCTGATCGAGGCGGCACGGATCGACGGAGCCACCCGGACGAAGAGCCTGCGCCATGTCGTCATCCCCTTGCTCTATCCGACGATCCGGCTGTCGGTGTTCTTCGCCATCGTCGGCTCGCTGCAGCTGTTCGATCTCGTGATGCCGCTGACCCGCGGTGGCCCCGCCGACTCCTCGAACACGATGGTGAGCTTCCTCTACAACAACGGCATCTCCCGCATGCGGGTCGGCTATGGCAGCGCCATCGGTGTCATCCTGTTCGTGATCTGTGTGACATTTGCCTTCACCTACAAGCGATGGTTCATGCGCGATGAATAGTGCCGAGACGAGCCAAGCGCCGTTCGATCCCGCCGTGCTGTTCAAGGCGGTGTTCCTCGCGATCGTCGCCATCTTCGTGCTGGTGCCGCTGCTCGCGACGCTGCTGGGCGGCTTCAAGTCGCTCGGGGAACTGCGCGTCAATCCGTTTGGCCTGCCGCAGCGCTGGGAGTGGCAGAATTATGCCGACATCCTGTTCTCCGGGCGCTACTGGCAGCTGCTGCGCAACTCGCTGATCATCTCCACGCTGACGGTGGTCCTGACTCTCATCGTCGCGTCGATGGCGGCCTTCACCTTTGCTCATGTCCGATTCTACGGCAGCTCGATGCTGTTGAGCTATCTGACGCTCGGCCTGCTGTTTCCGGCGGCGACCGCGGTGTTGCCGCTGTTCATCAAGGTGCGCGATCTCGGGCTGCTGGACACCTATTTCGGCGTCGCGCTGCCGCAGGTCGCCTTCAGCCTTGCGATGAGCGTGCTGCTGCTGCGCCGCTTCTTCAAGGACATCCCCTACGAGCTGCTCGAGGCCGCGCTGGTCGACGGCTGCAGCTACGTCAAATTCTTCCGCTATGTGACGCTGCCATTGTCGCGCCCGATCCTGGCGACCGTGGGCACCATCACTTTCGTGAACAGCTGGAACGCCTATCTGTTGCCGCTCGTGATGCTCAACACCGACGCGCTGTATCCCTGGCCGCTCGGCATCATGGTCTATCAGGGCGAATATTCCTCCGAGTGGCACCTGATCCTCGCCTTCATCACCCTGACCATCCTGCCCACGATCGTCCTTTTCCTCCTGGCGCAGAAGCACATCGTTGCCGGCTTGACATCGGGCGCGGTCAAGGGATGAACGAGACCTCACGGAGACCTCAATGAGAAAAGTCGGCATCGGCATCATCGGCTGCGGCAACATCAGCACGGCGTATCTGAAGGCCGCGCAGCGCTTTCCCGTTCTGGACATCAAGGCGCTCGCCGACATGCGCAGCGACGCCGCCGAGCGGCAGGGCGCGGCCTTCGGCCTGCCGGCGATGCGGGTCGATCAATTGCTGAAGCGCGATGACGTCGAGATCGTCATCAATCTCACCGTGCCGCTCGCCCATACCGACGTCAGTCTCGCCGTGCTGAACGCCGGCAAGCACGTGCATTCCGAGAAGCCGCTGGGCATCGACGTCGCCGAGGCCCGCAAGGTGATCGAGCTTGCCGCGCAGAAGAATCTCCGCGTCGGCTGCGCGCCCGACACCTTCCTGGGCGGCGGACACCAGACCGCACGCAAGCTGATCGACGACGGCGCGATCGGCACACCCGTGGCCGGTAGCGCCTTCTTCGGCTGCCCCGGCCATGAGCGCTGGCATCCCGCGCCGGGCTTCTATTATCTGCGCGGCGGCGGGCCGATGCTCGACATGGGGCCGTACTACATCACCGATCTCGTGCAACTGCTCGGCCCGGTGGCGAGCGTCATGGGCTCGACCGCGCGCCCGCGAGCGGAGCGCCTCGTCACCAGCCAGCCGATGAGCGGCACGCTGATCCCGGTCGAGGTGCAGACGCACGTCGCAGGCACGCTCGAATTCGAAAGCGGTGCGGTGGTCTCGGTCACGATGAGCTTCGACGTCCCGAAGCACCGGCACGCCCCCATCGAGATCTATGGCGACGAGGGCAGCATGCTGGTGCCGGACCCCAACCGCTTCGGCGGCGAGGTCCAGGTCGCCAGGACCGGCGGCGACTGGCAGACGATGCCGTTGACGCATGGTCACATCGACGGCGAGTTCCGCTCCATCGGCGTCGCTGACATGGCGACCGCGATCCTGAACGACCGGCCGCATCGCGCCAGCGGCGCGCTCGCGTTCCACGTGCTGGAGGTCATGGAAGCGTTCCAGACCTCCGCAAACGAAGGCCGGCGGGTCAAGATCGAGAGCCGCGTGGAGCGGCCGGCGATGTTGCCGGTTGGACGCGACACCGGACAGATCGACTGAGGACAGAGACATGCGCAAGGCAATGATTGTGTGGGGCGGCTGGCCGGGACATGACCCCGATCTCTGTGCCTCGATGATCCGCGGCTGGCTCAAGGCGGAAGGCTTCGAGGTGCGGATCGAGACCACGACGGCTGCATTCGCAGATCCTGCGATCCACGATCTGTCGCTGATCATCCCGATCTACACGATGTCCAAGATCGAGAAGGCGGAAGCGCTCAATCTCTGCGCGGCGGTGCGCAGCGGCGTTGGGCTCGCCGGCCATCATGGCGGCATGTGCGATGCCTTCCGCGATTCGGTCGACTACCAGTTCCTGTGCGGCGGGCAATGGGTCGCCCATCCCGGCAATATCATCGACTACCGGGTCGACTTGACCCGGCCGGACGATCCCATCATGAAGGGCCTGACAAGTTTCGAGCACCGTTCCGAGCAGTATTACATGCACGTCGACCCGGCCAACGAGGTGTTGGCGACCACGACCTTCACCGGAGAGCACGCCCCGTGGATCGAGGGGGTGGTGATGCCGGTGGTCTGGAAGAAGCGCTACGGCGCGGGCAGGGTGTTCTATTCCTCGCTCGGCCACCGCGCCTACGAGCTCGACGTGCCGGAGATCCGGACGTTGATGACCCGCGGCATGTTATGGGCGGCGCGCGAGTGACGGCTGACGCGAACCCGTTGCCGGTCCGGGCCACGCTGGAGGACGTCGCGCGGACGGCGGGCGTGTCGCTCGCCACCGTCGACCGCGTCATCAACCGGCGCGAGGGCGTGCGTGCCAAGACCGTTGCCCGGGTGGAGGCCGCTGTTGCCAAGCTGGGTTATCGCGCCGACGTCGCCGCGGCACGGCTCGCGCGCGGCCAGAGCTTCCGCTTTGCCTTCGTGCTGCCGACCGGTGGCAACAGCTTCATGACCGTCCTGACCGAGCAGGTCCAGCGCACGGCGGAGTGGCTGGCCGGCCAGCGCGGCTTCATCGATATCCTCCACGTCGACGTGTTCGATCCTGACGTGCTGGCCGGTGCGCTGGAGAACCTGTCGCCGGCCTATCAGGGCGTTGCGGTCATCGCGCTCGATCACCCCAGAGTGCGCGCCGCGATCGACGAGCTCACCGCGCGCGGTGTCGCGGTGGTGACCCTGGTCTCGGACGCGCCCAGCTCGCGCCGCCTGCATTATGTCGGGATCGACAATCCGGCCGCGGGGCGAACCGCCGCCACCCTGATGGGACGCTATCTCGGCGGTCGCGAGGGAACGGTCGCGGTGATCGCGGGATCTCTGTCGCTGCGCGATCATGCCGAGCGGCAGTTCGGCTTCAACCAGATCCTCTCCAGCGAATATCCGAACCTGCGGGCGCTGCCCGTGATCGAGGGCCGCGACGACAGCGAGCGCACGCGGGAGCTGACCGCGGCGCTGCTCGCGCGCCATGCGGATCTGCTCGGCATCTATTGCTGCGGCGCCGGCAATCGCGGCATCGCCGATGCCCTGGAGGCCTCAGGGCGGGCTCGCGAGGTGGTGTGGATCACGCATGAGCTGACCCAGCACACCAGGAGGTTCCTGGTCCGCGGCACGTGCGACGCCATCATCAACCAGGATCCCGGCCACGAGGCGCGCTCGGCGGCGCGCGTCCTGCTCGCGCACTGCTCGGGGGAGCCGATCAGTCCCGATCAGGAGCGCATCCGCATCGATATCTTCCTGCGGGACAATCTGCCCTAGCGGATCGCTAGAGCCAGCCGAAGATCGCGACCGCGAGCACAGCCTGTGCCGCGAAGCCGACCACGAACGCCAGCGTCCGGAACACCGGCAGGCCGATCGCGTAGACGATGACGTGAGCGACGCGCGACCAGAAATAGACGGCGCAGGCGAGCACGGTCCATTTGGTCGAGTAGTCGATCGCATTGAGGATCAGCACCAGCGGCGCGAAGATCACGAGGTTCTCGACCGCATTGTCGTGCGCGAACATCAGCCGCGTGGCCCACGGTGCGTGCGGCTTGTCGTTGCGGGAGGGATTGGCCATGGCGCCCGTGAGGCCGCGGACCTGGCAGCGGTTCAGGATGTAGGGAACCCACAGCAGGCCGGTCAGAATGACCGTGAGCGTCAGCCAGAACAGTTCGCGCGTCATCGAGATCCCCTCAACTGATTCCCGTCCCGTCCCGGCGGGACGGAGCGGTTATAGTCAATCGCGGCGGATCACGCTATGCGCGGACGCGGACATAGGAGCCCGGCGCATCCTCTAGCGGTGGATAGGCCTCGCTGCCGACGTCGCGTGCGGGAACTTCTTCCGGATCCAGCTGGCTCAGCCATTCGCGCCAGTCCGGCCACCACGAGCCCTTGTGCTCCTGCGCGCCCTTCATCCAGTCCTTCAGCGAGATGTCGTGGATCTGGTCATTGGTCCAGTACTGATACTTGCCGGAGGAGGGCGGGTTGACGACGCCGGCGATGTGGCCCGAGCCAGACAGCACGTACTTCACCGGACCGCCGAAGAATTGCGAGCCGTACAGCACGGAGTCGGCCGGCGCGATGTGGTCCTCGCGGGTGGCGAGATTGTAGACCGGCACCTTCACCTTGGAGAGGTCGAGCAGCGTGTTGTCGAGCACCATAGTGCCCTGCGTCAGCCGGTTCTCCAGATAGCAGTTGCGCAGATAGTAGGAATGGTTCGCCGCCGACATCCGCGTGGCGTCCGAATTCCAATGCAGCAGGTCGAACGCCTGCGGCGCCTGGCCCTTCAGGTAATTGTTGACGACGTAGGACCAGATCAGGTCGTTCGAGCGCAGCATGTTGAAGGCCATCGCCATCTTGCTGCCTTCGAGCACGCCCGAGGCCTGCATGTCGCGTTCCAGCGCCGAGATCTGGGTCTCGTCGACGAACACCAGGAGATCGCCGGCATGGGTGAAGTCGACCTGTGCGGCCAGGAAGGTCGCGGAGGTCACGCGCTGGCGGCGCTTGTCGGCGAGCCAGGCCAGCGTCGTCGCCAGCATGGTGCCGCCGACGCAATAGCCCATCGTGTGCACCTTCATCTCGCCCGTCACCTTCTCGATGACGTCCATCGCGGTGAGCGGACCTTCCTTCATGTAGTCCTCCCAGGTCTTGGTCCCGAGCTTCTTGTCGGGATTGACCCAGGAGATCACGAACACCGTGAGGCCCTGATCGACGCACCATTTGATGAAGGATTTCGCGGGGCGCAGATCGAGGATGTAGAACTTGTTGATCCAGGGCGGCACGATCAGCAGCGGCGTGCGCAGCACGTTCTCCGTCGACGGCGCGTACTGGATCAGTTGCATCATGTCGTTCTGGAAGATGACCTTGCCCGGCGTCGTCGCCATGTTGACGCCGACCTCGAGATTGGCCGGGTCGGACTGGCGAATCTTGAGCGAGCCCTTGCCGGCCTCGATGTCCTCCGCGAGCATCTGCATGCCACGCACCAGGTTATCGCCGCTCGACGCCACCGTCTGCCGCAGCACCTCAGGATTGGTCAGAACGAAATTCGAGGGCGCCAGCGCATTGGTGATCTGGTTGACGTAGAACTCGGCCTTCTTGCGCGTGTGCGGATCGAGGCCTTCGGCATTGTGGACGAGGTCCTGCGCCCATTGCGTCGTCAGCAGATAGGCCTGCATCACGAAATCGAAGAACTGGTTCGACTTCCATTCCGGATCGGCGAAGCGCTTGTCGCGCGGCGAGGGCGAAATGGCCGGGGGCGCGTCTTCGCCGGCGAGACGGCGCGCGGCCGAGCCCCACAAATCGAGATAGCCCTTGGCGATCTTGGTCTGGACGTCGCTGGCGCGATCCTTGTCCGACAGCCAGTAGTCGGCGACCGCGGTGAAGGATTTGACGACCTCGGTTAATTCGGTCGGTGGCCGGTCCTGAACCTCGCCGGTCTCGCGCGGCTTCAGATAGGCGGACAGCGCCTTGCCGCTGCTTTCCATGGCCTTCGCGATGTTCATCGCGAACGCTTCCGCATCGAATGTTTTTTCTGGATTGCTGCTGTTCTGAACGTCGGTCATGGCTCGATCACACTATCGCGTCGGGATCGTTTCGTCACCGCGCGAGATCAATAATCCGCGAGTTTGCGGCAAATTCGATTTCTGATTGTTGCGCTGCGAAAAAATCTCTCGCTTCCGACATCATGATCACGTAGCTGGATGAAATTCCTGTTCAAGCCGGTCACGTTTCGAGTGACAATTGGTTGTGCTGCGGCAAAATGCGCCGCGCTGCGGTCGGGCCGGGGACCGTCGACTGGAAGTTGGGGGCTGAGGGACGTGCGCGTGGGGACGCAGGGGCGAGGTTGGAGGTCGGGACGGCGCGCCCTTGTTGCGGGGCTCGTCGTGTTCGGCGCGCTCGCGCTTGCCGGGTGCTCCAGTCCAATCGCGGACATGCCTTCGCTCGACGCGGATGCCGTCGCCCGACCCAAGGAGCCGGGTGGGTATCTGCCCGTCAACGACGTGCCGCGCGACCGCGATGCGCCGATCATCTCGCCGCAGGAGCGCGACAAGATCGAAAAGGAGCTGCTCGCGGCGCGCGACCGCCAGGCTTCGGCGGGGACCAGCGTCAGGCCCAAATGACCGGCCCGGGACAAAGGCTGGGCGATCGGCCGCGTGGCGCGGCGTAATTGTCTGGCGCGGCGCGGCGGCCATGATAAAACAACCGGAATCAACACCTCCGCGTGTCGTTGCCAGCCAAGCCGCGAGCCCGTGCTAAACTCCTGATCCAGCACCGGTTTCAAGGCATGGCGAACGCCGCCGCAGCGCCAGCCCTGCTGGCGAATCCGCCCCCGGTTGCCGGAGCCGAGAGACCCATGGAAGATTTTTACCGCATCCGCCGTTTGCCGCCTTACGTGTTCGAGCAGGTCAACCGGGCCAAGGCGGCCGCGCGGAATGCCGGGGCCGACATCATCGATCTCGGCATGGGCAATCCGGATCTGCCGGCGCCGCCGCACGTGCTGGAGAAGCTCAAGGAGACCCTGGGCAAGCCGCGGACCGACCGCTATTCGGCCTCGCGCGGCATCGTCGGACTGCGCCGGGCGCAGGCCGGCTATTACGACCGCCGTTTCGGGGTGAAGCTCAATCCCGACACTCAGATCGTGGCGACCTTGGGCTCGAAGGAAGGTTTTGCCAACGTCGCGCAGGCGATCACCGCACCGGGCGATGTCATCCTCTGCCCGAATCCGAGCTATCCGATTCACGCCTTCGGTTTCCTGATGGCGGGCGGCGTGATCCGCTCGGTGCCGTCCGAGCCGACCCCGCAATTCTTCGAGGCGGCCGAGCGCGCGATCATCCATTCCATTCCGAAGCCGCTGGCGCTGATCGTCTGCTATCCGAGCAACCCGACCGCCTATGTCGCGAGCCTCGACTTCTATCGCGACCTCGTCGCATTCGCGAAGAAGCACGAGATCCTGATCCTCTCGGACCTCGCTTATGCCGAGGTGTATTTCGACGACAAGAACCCGCCGCCATCGGTGCTGCAGGTGCCCGGCGCGATGGATGTCGCCGTCGAATTCACCTCGATGTCTAAGACCTATTCGATGGCCGGCTGGCGCATGGGCTTTGCCGTCGGCAACGAGCGCATCATCGCGGCGCTCGCGCGCGTCAAATCGTACCTCGACTACGGCGCGTTCACGCCGGTCCAGGTGGCGGCCACCGCTGCGCTCAACGGCCCCGACGACTGCATCCGCGAGATGCGCGACGTCTATCGCAAGCGCCGCGACACGCTGGTCGAGTCGTTCGGCCGGGCCGGCTGGGAGATCCCGTCGCCCGAGGCCTCGATGTTCGCCTGGGCGCCGCTGCCGGAGAAGTTCAAGAGCCTCGGCAGCATGCAGTTCGCGACGCTCATGGTCGAGAAGTCCGGCGTCGCGGTGTCGCCGGGCGTCGGCTTCGGCGAGCATGGCGAGGGCTATGTCCGCATCGCGATGGTCGAGAACGAGCAGCGCATTCGGCAGGCCGCGCGCGGTGTCCGCCGCTTCCTTGAAAGCGGGATCGAAACGTTGCACAACGTCGTTCCCATCGCCAACCGGCGCTGAGCCCTCCCGTACTTTCCTTTCGACAGGTTCTTTGATTCCATGGTCGCACCCCTGAGAGTGGGCATCGCGGGCCTCGGCACCGTGGGTGTCGAGGTCGTTCGTCTCATCGAGCGTCAGGCGCGCGTGCTGACCGAGCGGACGGGGCGCCCGGTCAAGGTTGTCGCCGTGACGGCGCGGTCGAAGGCCAAGAAGCGCGGCATCGATCTGTCCGGCATCACCTGGGCCAAGGATGCGCTGGCGCTTGCCTCGGATCCGGAGGTCGATTGCCTGGTCGAGCTGATGGGCGGCGCCGGCGATCCTGCGCTGTCGGCGATCGACACCGCGCTGAAGGCCGGCAAGTCGGTGGTGACCGCCAACAAGGCGCTGATCGCAAAGCACGGTCTGAAGCTCGCCAAGGCGGCCGAGAAGCATGGCGGCGCGCTGAATTTCGAGGCGGCCGTCTGCGCCGCCATTCCGGTGATCAAGACCCTGCGCGAGGGTCTCGCCGGCACCGGCATCAGCCGCGTCTATGGCATCCTCAACGGCACCTGCAACTACATCCTGACCCGGATGGAGCAGGAAGGGCTGTCGTTCGACGAGTGCCTGAAGGACGCCCAGCGCCTCGGCTATGCCGAGGCCGATCCGTCGTTCGACATTCATGGCCACGACACCGCGCAGAAGCTCGCGATCCTCGCGAGCCTCGCCTTCGGCACCCAGGTGGCGGAGAAATCCATCTATGTGGAAGGCATCTCCTCGATCGCCCCGGAGGACCTGAAGGCGGCGGCCGAGCTCGGCTACCGCGTCAAGCTGCTCGGCGTCGCCGTGCGGACCGCCAAGGGCATCGAGCAGCGGGTGCATCCGACGATGGTGCCGAAATCCTCCTCGATCGCCCAGGTGATGGGCGTCACCAACGCGGTCACGATCGACGGCGACGGTATCCCGCCGATCACGCTGGTCGGTCCGGGAGCAGGGGGCGCCGCGACGGCCTCCGCGGTCGTGGCCGATATCGCCGATGTCGCGCGCGGCATCCGCGCCGCGCCGTTCGGCCGCCCGGTCGAGAAGCTGCAGGCGACCGAGAAGGCGCCGATGGAGCGGCACGAGGGTGGCTATTACATCCGCCTGATGGCGCGTGACCATGCCGGCACCGCCGCCACCATCGCCACCCGGCTGGCCGAGCAGAAGATCTCGATCGAATCGATCGTGCAGCGCCATCCCAACGGCAGCGAGCCGGCGAAGACGGCCGGCAAGTCGGCGCCGGTGCCGGTCATCCTGATCACCTATGCGACACACGAGGATGCCGTGCATCGCGCGCTCCAGGCGGTGCAGCGCGACAAGGTCATCAGCGGAAAGCCCCAGGTGATCCGGATCGAGAAGAACTAGCGCATGATGCCCAGGGAACCGCTTGTCCCTGCTCAAACAAACGCGTGGCGTTTGGTATAGGTTCATGCTCAAAGCGGGAGAGTAGACAGGCGGGGAGCGGCCGTTCGTGCCGACCGCCTGACCCGGATGCCGCCCAGGGGGGCGGCGTGCGAGCGGTAGATTTTGATGGCGGATGTCCGCCTTGACGTCTTGAGGAGTTGATCGATGTCGACGCAGATTTCTGTCCCGCAACAATTGCTGCTCGAGCGCATCCTGACGCTGGAGCTGGTGCGCGTGACCGAACGGGCGGCGGTGTCGGCGGCGCGGCTGCGCGGCCACGGCCAGGAGAAGCCGGCCGACCAGGCGGCCGTGGATGCGATGCGCCGCGAGCTCAACAAGCTGCCGATCGAAGGCACGGTCGTGATCGGCGAGGGCGAGCGCGACGAAGCGCCGATGCTCTACATCGGCGAGAAGGTCGGCCTCAATGCCGGTCCCAAGGTCGATATCGCGGTCGATCCGCTCGAGGGCACCACCTTGTGCGCCAAGAACATGCCGGGCGCGATCGCGACCATGGCGATGGCCGATGGCGGCACCTTGCTGCACGCCCCCGACGTCTACATGCAGAAGATCGCGGTCGGCCCCGGCTACGCCAAGGGCGTCGTCGACATCGACGCGACGCCGGCCGACAATGTGCGCCGGCTCGCCAAGGCCAAGGGCGTCGAGCCCGGCGCGATCACGGTGCTGGTGCTCGACCGTCCCCGCCACGCCGACATCATCCAGGGCGTCCGCTCGACCGGCGCCGCGGTGCGCCTGATCACCGACGGCGACGTCGCCGGCGTGATCCACTGCGCCGACCCGGACAATACCGGCGTCGACATGTATCTCGGCACCGGCGGCGCGCCTGAGGGCGTGCTGGCCGCGGTGGCGCTGCGCTGCATCGGCGGCCAGATGCAGTGCCGCCTGATCCTCGACACCGAGGAGAAGCGCGAGCGCGCCCACAAGATGGGCGTCGGTGATCCCAAGATGATCTACGGCATCGAGGACATGGCCCGCGGCGACTGCCTGTTCGCGGCGACCGGCGTCACCACCGGCTCGCTGCTCTCCGGCGTCAAGTTCCGCAAGGACGGCGTCATCGAGACCGAGACCGTCGTGATGCGCTCGGTCACTGGCACGGTGCGCTACATCCGCGCCGAGCACCGCCAGTTGGCGAAGTTCCACCTCGACTAATCCAACCCTGTCATTCCGGGGCACGCGACTTGTCCGCCGAAGCTCGTAGAGCGAAGGCGGAAGCGTGAACCCGGAATCCCGAGCTCGCAGATCGAGATTCCGGGTCTGCGCGCTTCGCAGGCATCCCGGAATGACGAAGTCGGGGAGCGATTCAGCATGTCCGATCTGTCCATGGTCAAGGCGCTGGTGTTCGACGTGTTCGGCACCGTCGTCGACTGGCGCACCAGCCTGATCAACGACTTCACCGCGTGGTCGAAGACCCGCGGCATCCAGGGCGACTGGACCGCGCTGGTCGATGGCTGGCGCGGGCTCTATGTCGGCTCGATGGACGAGGTCCGCAAGCACCCCGAGCGCGGCTACGTCATCCTCGACGTCCTGCATCGCCGTTCGCTGGAGACGCTGGTCGCCAAGCTCGGCATCACCGGGCTCACCGAAGCCGATCTCGATCATCTCACCCGCGGCTGGCACCGGCTGCATCCGTGGGCCGACAGTGTCGCCGGCCTGACCCGGCTGAAGTCCAAATACATCATCGCGCCGCTCTCCAACGGCAACGTCGCGCTGCTCACCAACATGGCGAAGTTCGCAGGCCTTCCGTGGGACCTGATCCTCTCCGCCGAGCTGTTCGCGCACTACAAGCCCGACCCCGAGACCTATCTCGGCGCCGCGCGTCTGCTGGGTCTTGCGCCCGGCGAGGTGATGATGGTCGCCGCGCACAACAACGATCTCGAGGCGGCACAACGTTACGGCCTGAAGACCGCCTTCGTCGCCCGTCCCACTGAATACGGCCCGCTGCAGAGCCGCGACTTCGACGCCACCGGGGCCTGGGACATCGTTGCCGATGATTTCAACGGCATCGCCGACCGCTTGGGCTGCTGATCCTCCCGCCTCACGCGCCCGACACGATCACGCCGTACCAGCCGAGCCCCTTGTAGGTCTCGTAGCCGGGCGTGGCGTGGAATGCGACCAATCGCCCGGACGCATCCTGATAGAAGCCGCTGGGCTTGCCATCGAGCTTCAGCGACACCCGCTCGCTGAGGATGCCCTGGCCATCCGAGGACGCGATCACGCGATGGCTGGAATCCACCAGCAGTGCGCGCGCCCTGTCGCTCTCGCTGACGCGCACGCCCTGGACGATCGCGCGCGCCTGCGCCTCCCAGTCGAAATGGATGGCGAGCACGCCGAGCGGCTTGCCATGCGCCTTGCCGTCCTCTCGGACCGAGGCGCAATAGGTCGCGACCTGGGCGTTGCCGAGCAGCGGCTGGCACTCAACGTCGCCGGCGACGTAGTCGTCGCCCGAGCGCAATCCACGCGCCTCGCGAAACCATCTGGTCTCGGCCACGCTCTGGCCGACGACGTTGAAGCGGTCGGCGCGGCCGTTGGCGATCACCTTGCCGCTGGGATCGCACAGCCACAAATCGAGATAGACCGTGTAGGCCGAGAGAATCACCGCGAGCCGTTCGGAGACATGGGCGACGCGCGCCGCGTCCGGAGCGGCGGCGCAATCGACCACGGCGGAGTCGGTCGCCCACCAGCGCACGTCGCAGGTCCGCTCATAGAGATTGCGGTCGATCAGCTCGATCGCATTCAGCGCCAGATCGACCATGCGCTCGCCGCGGGCCCGTTCGGTCATGCGCTCGATCGAGCTCTTGAGATTGCCGGTGCGCGTCGTGAGCTGGCCTTCGAGCTCGCGCGCGATGGTCTCGACCAATTGGCCGACGGCGCGGACCTCCTGGGCCACCACGGCGAAGCCCGCGCCCTGCGCGCCCACCCGCGAGCTCTCGATCAGCGCGTTCAAGGCCAGCATCTTCATCTGGTTGGTGATCTGCTGGATCGACTTGGTCTTCTCGCAGGCGATCTGATTGACCTCGCCGGTGAGCCGCGCGATCAGCGCCGAGACGTCGGTCTCGTCGTCCTTGGGAGTCGTTTGCGACGGAGCGGCGGAGGAAAGCGTCTTCAACTCGGGCGCGGTCAGCATCGGCAATCAACTCCATGTTGCCGCGCCTCCTCGTCGGCACGAAGAGGGCGAACAAATCGGACGAAATAATTGATTGAAATGTTACGGAATTCGCCTAACGGCTGTTTAATGCACTCCATTGAACGCAGCTCTAATTTTAGGCAACCGGGCGTATATATCAGCAGCCCTCTCATTTCCTGTGAGTTCCGTGGTTCTCCGGCACAAATCCGGTGGGCTCCAGCGAAGGAACCTGCTGATGGATGCCAGTTGCTGTAGATTCGAGGGGTCCGTTTTCGAATCGCTGCGCTGCAAGCGAGGCCCTGCGCATCATGGCACCATCCGCCCTTGCACTGCCCCTGAGCGCTCCGCAGGCGTTCCTCGGCGTGCGGCTGTCGCTGACCAACAAATTGTGGCGCGACCGGCTGGACGCACGCGGCGCGGCGCGGGCCCTGGCGATGGTGCAACGCTATCAGTTGCCGGAGATGCTGGCGCGCGTCCTCGCCGGCCGCGACGTCGAGCTCGACGCGGTCAACGACTTCCTCGATCCGACCATCCGCAAGCTGATGCCGGACCCGTTCACGGTGACGCAGATGGAAGCGGCGGCGCAGCGCATTGCCGACGCCGCGGTGAGGGGCGAGAAGGTCGCGATCTTCGGCGACTACGATGTCGACGGCGCGACCTCGGCGGCGCTGCTCGCCTGGCATCTGCGCCATTGCGGGCTCGATCCGCTGATCCACATTCCCGACCGCATCTTCGAAGGCTACGGCCCGAACGTCGACGCCATCCGAGCGCTGGCGAACAAGGGCGCGACCTTGCTCGTCACGGTCGATTGCGGCACCACCAGCCTCGAGCCGCTGGCGGAAGCGCGGCGGCTCGGCATGTCCGTGGTGGTGATCGATCACCATCAATGCGGCGACGAGCTGCCGGAGGTCGAGGCGCTGGTCAATCCAAACCGGCCCGACGACCTCTCCGGCCTCGGCTATCTCGCCGCGGTCGGGCTGACCCTGGTGACGCTGGTTGCCGTCAATCGCGAGCTGCGCGGCCGCGGCTTCTGGAGCAGCACGCGCCCGGAGCCGGATCTGCTGTCCATGTTGCATCACGTTGCGCTCGGCACCGTCGCCGACGTCGCGCCGCTGATCGCGCTCAACCGCGCCTTCGTCGCCAAGGGCCTGATCGCGATGCGCCGGCGCGACCATGTCGGTCACACCGCGCTGATGGATGTCGCCCGTCTCAACGGCCCGCCCGAAGCCTGGCATCTCGGCTTCATGCTGGGGCCGCGCATCAATGCGGGCGGGCGCATCGGCCGCGCCGATCTCGGCGTGCGGCTGCTGTTGGAGAGCGACGTCTCGGAAGCCGCGCGCATCGCCGCGGAGCTCGACCGCCTCAACAGCGAGCGCCGCGTCATCGAGCAGCAGGCCGAAGCGCAGGCGGAGGCCGAGGCGCTGGCCTCGCTCGGGCTGGAGGACAAGGGCGCGGTCATCGTCACGGCATCGGAAGGCTGGCATCCCGGCGTGGTCGGGCTGGTCGCCTCGCGGCTGAAGGAAAAGTTTGCCCGGCCGGCGTTTGCGATCGCGCTCGAGCCGGGCGGCATCGGCACCGGATCGGGCCGCTCGATTCCGGGTGTCGATCTCGGCAAGGCGGTGCGGCATGCGGTGGAGCAGGGCATCCTGATGAAGGGCGGCGGGCACGCGATGGCCGCCGGCGTCACCTTGCGCAAGGAGCGGCTGGCGGAATTCCGCGCCTATCTGGAAAGCGCGCTGGCGGCCGACGTCGCCGACGCGCGTCACGTCAACGAGATCCTGATCGACGGCGCCATCAGCGCGCGCGCCGCAACGCCCGAGCTGGTGGCGACGCTCAATCGCGCCGGTCCGTTCGGCAGCGGCAATCCCGAGCCGATCGTGGCGCTGCCGTCGCATCAGCTGGTCTATGCCGACGAGGTCGGGCAGGCGCATCTCAAGCTGCGCTTCAAATCCGGCGACGGCGCTACCGTGAATGCGATCGCATTCCGCTCGGTCGGCCAAAAGCTCGGCAACGCCCTGGTTCAGCATCGCGGCCAGATCCTGCACGTCGCCGGCACCCTTACCGTCGACCGCTACCAGGGCGTCGAGCGCGTGCAGTTGCGCGTGCTCGATGTGGCCGTGCCGGACCATGGGCCGGCGATGATCAGGTAGCGGTTCCACATTCGGCGTCGTCCCGGACAAGCTTCCCATACGCCGCAGCAGTTGTTGTGAGAACGAAATGCTCACGCCGTTCGTGCCTCACCTTGCTCCCTGTGGGTATGGGTCCCGGCGCGGAGGCCGGGACGACAGCGGAGGATGACGCGGCTGTCGTGCCTTTCATGAATTCGCGTGTCTTTGCATCCCGCCGCGCATTCGCGCCCGAGTGATGCATCGTCAAAGACCCTCTTGATGGGAGAGGGCGCAGGGAATGCCGGGTGAAGGCCTCACCCATGGCCCGCCTGCAAACAAAAAGCAGGCGGCAGTCACCACAGGTAGGCCGATCAACCGGCATTCCCTGCGCGATGGTTTTCACGCTTATACGCGATCTCCCCGGTGTCCGGCTTGTTAGCCACCGTCGCCCTCAGGGCTCATCATCACCCGACGACTTGGCGCCAGCTTCGGGGCGCCAGGACCACGCGATTTCACGTCCGCAACCTGCCGTTCGTCCGCGCGCATGGAGCACGCTGCGACACGATCGCGGCCACCGCATCCCGCCCTCCACGTTCATGACGATCGCGAAGCGCCCCTCTCATGAGGACGAGACCCGGATGTTATTTCCGATTTTCGGAATAAAAGCAAGCGGAAAGTTGGCTCCCGGGAGCTGAAGGAAGCAGGCGGCTGATTGTCCTGCGGAATGGGTTCGATTGGCGCAGCGATGCCGGCATGGCGCCACGTGATTGGAGAACTGAGGCCCCCGGGGCAGCGCGCCAGGTGCAGCACGCTTTGGCGAACGTCGAGGACGCGCACGCGCGAGGCGGTTGCACGCTCTTGACCGGCTCGGCAAGGTGCGCAGGCGGCTGAGGGGGGCTAGATGAATCGCGTGTCGTTCAAGGGCGTCGTGATCGGTAACATCGTCGACATTCTGTCGACGAACCTTGCCATCTTTCCCGTGACGATCCTCGTCTTCATCGTGTCGGGATCGGCTGCGGCGGAGCTCGCGGCCTCCGATCCGCGCGCACTGATGGCGAGCAAGCTCTTCAAGGCGTTGTCGTTCACGTTCGGAGCACTCAGCTCCGTGTTGGGTGGCTACGTGTCCGGGCGGCTTGCCAGGCACGATGACATCTTGAATGGAGCTCTCTCGTCGATCCTGTGCATGGGGTTCGGCGTGTACGCGATGTTTGTCGGCCGTGGCGGGCTTGGGACGCAACTGGCCCTCATCGCCTTGAGCCCGGTGCTGGGCGCTGTTGGCGGCTATCTCAGCATGCGCCACAGGAAACCGCAGTGACAGCCGGCGGGCTGCGCCTGGAGCTCAGCGCCAGGACGGCTTCGGCAGCTGATCGGGATTGAATTTCGGCGTCGGCCGGGGCGCTGGTGGAGGCGCGGCGTCGTCGGACGCCGAGAACAGCAGAAGCGCCTCGAACGGCACGTCGGGAGCTTCCGCGGCATAGCCGGAGCAGGTGACGGGCGTGCCCCGGCAGCATCCTTCGAGGCTGAGCGTCAGCTCGTCCGGGCCGAACAGCGACGGCTGTCCCGGGGCATGGCGCTTGGTCTTGATGATGGCGGTGAAACGATCGCCATGGGCCTCGTAGCTGCCGGCATAG
The DNA here is from genome assembly GCF_051168135.1 of Bradyrhizobium sp. HKCCYLRH2060. Taxonomy (NCBI): domain Bacteria; kingdom Pseudomonadati; phylum Pseudomonadota; class Alphaproteobacteria; order Hyphomicrobiales; family Nitrobacteraceae; genus Bradyrhizobium; species Bradyrhizobium sp. HKCCYLRH2060. The sequence continues at coordinate 422,555 of NZ_JBNPUK010000002.1, read as the reverse complement.
CTGAGCACGGTATCGCCGCCGCAGATCCTGCCAGCGACCAGCTCGACAATGCCCGTTCCCTGGCCCTTGGGGGTCCTGAACCAGGCGGAATAGGTGCCTTCTTTCATCATCTGCCGCAGATCCCGTCGTTGGGTCGCGCGCATCGTTGTGCGACGCAAATTAAGAGAAGGTGAAAACGACCGCCAGAACAGGTCGGGAACCCGGAATTTGTTAGTATACGAATGGTGGGGGCGCTGCGGGCCGTCTCCGCTCGCTACGCTCCGGGCCGTGCCAAGTCGCATCCCGTGGCCATGCCGTTCGTCTCAAGAAAATCATCCGGCTGGGTGTCGGCCCGCGTATAAGGGAATAAGAACAGGGCCTACCTTGAGGACTATCCGATGCCATCCGAACCTCGCTCGCCGCGTCTTGCCGTTCTGATCGACGCCGACAATGCCTCGGCCAAGATCGCGGACGGGCTGTTCGAGGAAATCGCCAAGATCGGCGAGGCGAGCGTGCGCCGGATCTATGGCGACTTCTCCAGCCCGCGCTCGAAGCCGTGGGCCGATACGCTGGCGCGTCACGCGATCGTGCCGCAGCAGCAGTTCGCCTATACGACCGGCAAGAACGCCTCCGACATCACGCTGGTGATCGACGCGATGGACCTGCTGCACAGTGGACGCTTCGACGGCTTCTGCCTGGTGTCGTCGGACAGCGACTTCACCCGTCTCGCGGCGCGCATCCGCGAGCAGGGCACCGACGTGTTCGGCTTCGGCGAGCAGAAGACGCCGGAGAGTTTTCGGCAGGCCTGCCGCAGGTTCATCTACACGGAGAATTTGCGCAGCGACGCGGCGGGCAGCAAGGATGCGGACAGCGCCGCGGCGCCGAAGTCGCTGCTGCCGATCAGCGCGGCGACGCCGATGATCAAGAAGGTGATCACGCAGATGGAGAGCGAGGACGGCTGGGTCGCGCTCGGCGAGGTCGGCAAGCAGCTCTCCAACCTGGTCTCCGACTTCGATCCGCGCACCTATGGCTGTCGCAAGCTCAGCGATCTCGTTCGCAAGACGGGAGGCTTCGAGATCGAGGAGCAGGCCAAGGGCGGCGGCTCGGTGCGCATCCGGGTGAAGGCTGCCAGCGCGTCGCAGCCCAAGGCGCGGGCGTCGAGGTCCGGCCACCGCGAGGCGGCCGCCAAGACGTGATCACTCCGGCGCGAGGCTCGCGATGACCGGAGCGTTGCGCTACTCGCCATGACGGCGAACTCGTAGGGTGGCCGAAGCAGCCGCCGAAGGAGGCCGCGTGCCCACCGTCGGGCCGCGTGCTCAACCGCGGGATGGTGGGCACGGCGCCACCGCGATTTCGATCGTTGAGAGAGCACGGCAGCGCCTTTGCCCACTCTACTTGTTGGTCACACGGCAGCGACCGTACCGCTCAACCGCCCTGTCTGAGCTTCGCCAGCACCTTCAGCCCACCATAGCCGTCGGCCGGCGTGAGGCCCGCTTTGACCTGGAAGTCGCGGATCGCCTTCATGGTGTCGTTGCCGACGCGGCCATCGGTGCCGCCGGTGTCGAAGCCGGCGGCGGTCAGGCGCTTCTGCATCTCCTGCACCTCGGCCAAGGTCAGCGCGCGCTCCGAGCCGGGGAAGGGCTGCAGGAAGGGCGGGGCGCCCAGAATGCGGTCGCCGAGATGGCAGATCGCGAGCGCGTAGCTCATGGCCGGATTGTAGGACTTCACCGAGTAGAAGTTCGGGCCGAGCAGGAAGGCGGGGCCGCCCGCGACCGGAATCCAGAGCTGCGCTGACGCATTGGGCTGCGGGAACGGCTGGCCGTCGGCGCGGGTGACGCCGGCCGCCTGCCACGCCGCATAGCTGCGGCTGCCAGACATGTTGCCGGGCGCGCGCACCTCGTAGCCCCAGTGCTCGCCGCGGTGATATTTGCCGCGGTTGACGAGATAGCGCGCGGTCGAGCCGAGCGCGTCGTCGGGGCGGCCGAAGGGGTTGATCTTGCCATCGCCGTCATAGTCGAAGCCGACATTGAGCCAGACCTCAGGCATCCATTGCGTGTGACCCATGGCGCCGGCCCAGGAGCCGCGCATCTCCTCCGGCGTGCTCCAGCCGCGGTCGACGATTTTCAGCGCATTGGTGAGCTCGGTCTCCCAATAGGCCTTGCGGCGCGGCTCGTTCCAGGCGAGCGCGGCGAGCGCCGGAAACACCGGGCGCATGTGGTTCTGCTGCACCAGTGGATCGCCGAACGCGGATTCGACGCCCCACAGCGCGAGAAGCGTGCCGCGCTCGACGCCAAAATCCTTCTCGATGCGCGTGAACAGCGCCTCGTTCTTCTGCAGCGCGATCTTGCCGTTGATGACGCGCCAGTCGGAGACGCGGCGGTTGATGTACTGCCAGAGCTGCTCCTTGAACTCGGGCTGGTTGCGCATCTCCTTGAACACGGTCATGTCCGGCTCGAGCCGTGCCATGACCCGCGTCCAGGTCGCCTGCGAGATGCCCTTGGCGAGCGCGCGGTTGCGGAAGCCGTCGCGCCAGGCCTCGAACTCGGCCGGCGCCGCGGACGCCGGCAGGGCCGGGACGAGCAGCGCGGCGGCGCCGAGGCCGGAGCGGAGCAGGGCGCGGCGGGTCACCGGATCGGGTCGTGAATCGGACTGGGTCATGGCCGCCAGTCTACCCGGTCAGGGCGGTGCGCGGCAAAGCCTTGGCAGCGCCGGGAACCCGCTAGGCGCCGTGGAGATCGGCGGCGATGTGCGCGAGCCAGCGCCGGATGGTCGCGAGCTCACTCCGTTTCAAGCCGCGGGCGAGCCTGCGTTCGATGGCAGTCGCCTGTCGGCGCGCCGTGGCGAGCAGCGCGAGGCCACGGCGCGTCAGGCTCCATTGCAGCACCCGGCCATGGACCGGATGCGGCGTCCGCCGGACGGCACCGTCCCGCTCGAGATTGCCGATGATGACGTTGACGGTCTGCGGCGTCAGCAGCGCGACGCGGGCGCAGTCGGCGCCGGACAGGCCGGGATAGGCCTTGAGCATCGTCAGCACCACGAATTGCGGATGGGTCAGGCCGGTGGCGACGAGCGCGCGGTCGAGCGAGAGCCGCGCCGCGGCCTGCGCCTGGCGCAGCAGATAGGCGAGGTGGCCGTCCTCGCCGCGCTTGCCCTCGCCGGGCGACGGCGGACGGGCCGCCGTCTTGGGCTGACTCTTGGGTTGTGTCTTGGATTGCGCTTTGGGCCGACGCGCGGGGCCGGCCTTTCGCGAGGCTCGCGAGTTCGTCAATGCCGGTGCCTTGCGCATGTCATCAGAGCCCTGATAAGTTGTCAGACATCTGATAACATGAGAGACGGATAATGTCACATGCGCGCAGCGAATACACCGCGTTCCGGAGCCAGGCGCCGGAGCTGTACGAGGCCATCCTGGCGGTGAGCCAGCAGGCGGCCAAGGCCGGCCTCGACAAGCAGTTGCTCGAGCTCGTCAAGATCAGGGCGTCGCAGATCAATGGCTGCGCATTCTGCGTGCAGCATCACGTGCTGCTGGCCGAGAAGCTCGGCATCTCCGCCGACAAGATCAACCTGGTCGTCGTGTGGCGCGAGGCGCCGCAATTCTCGGCCCGCGAGCGCGCGGCGCTGGCGTTCACCGAGGCGCTGACCACGCTGCACGGCGGCGTCAGCGACGAGGTCTACACCCAGGCGCGGGCCGAATTTTCCGAAACGGAGCTGGTGTTCCTGACGTCGGCGATCGGCGTGATCAATCTCTGGAATCGCTATGGCGTCGCGTTCCGCTGGACGCCGGCGGAGCGGCCGGCACGGGCGCCGTCCTGAGCTGCCTGGAACCGCAGCGGGGCCGGGCGGGTTATGCGTGCAACTCGGAGGAGGCGCGCATGACCGGGACGGACGAACCGCTCAAGCCGGAGGATTTCCCGCTGGAAGCCGATAAGCAGCACGTGCAGCGCCAGGACGGCAAGCCGATCGCCACGACGAAGAACGAGGCGATGGCGCACGAGATCGCCGAGCGTCTCAATGCCGAGGAGCAACGCCGCGAAGAGGACAAGTGGTCGGCGTGACCGACGACAACGAGCTCATGAGTTGCCTTGCGAGACGGCGAGCCGCGCGATGTGAACGATGATCTCGCGGCTTGCGCCATGCACCTCGCCGGGAGAGGTCGGATCGAGGGTGACAGGTCTACCACTCATAATTCCCGTGCGGCTGCCCCTCACGCCAACCCTCTCCCCGTAAGAACAGGGCGAGGGAGCACACCGGTGATGGCGGGCAAGCTTGTGTCTCTCTGAGAGCCGCGGGAGACAGATACCGGCTGCAAGCTAATAAGTATGTCGCGCTCAGAACGGATTGGCCGGCTGCGCGCGCTTGGGGCCTTCCGGCTTGGGCTCGACCGCGAGGCTGGGGTCGGTCGGCATCACGCGCGCGCCGGCAGCGCGGGCGACCTGGCCGGTGGTCGAATGACGCGCTTCGTCGGCCGACTTGATCTCGGGCGGATGCCAGCGGTCGCGCACCAGCATCGTCAGCGCGCCGACACACACCAGCGCAATCGCCGCTGAAACGAGCGCCGGGCCGGCTCTGCGATGTGGGTTGGCTGTCACCGTCTGCGATCCTCCGCGCAGACAACCCGGAACGGTGGGCCGCGGTTCCAGCCGCGCCGGCGATCAGTTCCGGTCGCGCCCGGCGGCAGCATCGGCCGCAGGTCCGGGCGGCGAGGGTCCGAGCGCGCCGGTGGTCAACGGCGGCTGCGACGCGGTGATCTCCTCCAGCCCGACCTCGCGGCCGCGGCCGCCGATCAGGCGCTCATAGGCCGCGATCAGCGTCATGTAGGGATTGACCCAGATCCAGCCATCGCGCGTGAACAGCTGGACGTCGAAATGCAGATGGCGCGTGGTGCCGTTGGGATGGTCGAGATAGTTCGAGACCACGCCGATCGGCTCGCCCTCGCGCAAGCGCCGGCCGTTGAGCAGGCCGTCGGCATCCATCGCCGAAGGGTTCATGTGCATGTAGCGGAAGCGGATGTGCTCGGTGCCGCTGTTGACCTGCACCGTCACGGCCTGCTGCCGGGTCGAGCGGATCACGACGCCGTCGCGCGCGGCGAGCACGCGCTGCCGCCACGGATTGCAGCCCTCGGCGCCGTCGCGCCGCACCGGGCAGGCCCCCGGCCTGAGATCCTGGCCCTGATGGCCGAAGCCGCTGGCGCACTGGCCGACGTTGAAGCTGCGCGCCTCGCAGAAATTGTCGCGCCAGGGATACTGGCTCCACGGCTGATCGAATTTGTCGCTCGCACGCCGGCGGCCGAACGACTGCGAGTGCACATAGGCCGGTGCATCCAGGGGATAGCGGATCTGCGAATAGACGGTGCGGTCGGCCCGCCCGCTCCGGCCGCGTCCGCCGCTGTTGGCGACGATGTCGCCAACAGGCCGATAGGTGAAATCGGCATCGAGCGTGACCGGACGCTCGGCGGTGAGCGGCGCGATCTCCGGCGGGATGCGCGACGGCTGCCCGCCGGCGATGCGCAGCGCCTTCAGGAAACGCTCGGCGATGGGATAGGCCTCGCGGCAGGCGAGGCGCCGCGGCCGCGGCGCGCTGTCGAGACACTGGATCGAGACCACATAGGGCACGCCGAAGCGGGTGAAGGCGTAGCGGACATAGCCCTCGCGAATGAAGCGGCGCAGATCCGGATATTGCGCTGACAGCGCCTTGACGCTTTCGCCCTTGCCGCCGGCGGGATCGGCGACCTCGTAGGTGAGGAGTGAGCCGGTGATCTGGATCTCGACCGGCTTGGCGAAGACGCGCGACGGCAGGCCGGAGGTCACCTCCGGCGGCAGCGAGAACACGGCGTCGTAGCCGGACGGGCCGGCATCGAACAGGTCGGTCTGGAAGTCGGCCTGATAGCGCGACAGGTCGCGCGCCGCGATGGCGGCGCTGCGGCGCGCAGCGAGATAGGCGATGGTGTCGAACGGCAGCAAAACGGGGACCGGACTGCGTCCGATCCCCGTGAAGATGGTCGAGGTTACGCCGTTGAGCTGGACCAGCGCGGGCCTGCGCCGGGCATCGCCGGCGGAAATACCGCTCCGGCGCGCGGACAGAGCGAAGTCGGCGGCGACCTCGGGCGCCGCGTTGAGCTCGGAGCGGAGCTGATCCAGCGCCGCGCGCCAGTCGGCGCGGTTGATGGTGAGGGCAGGCGGCGCGAAGTCATCGGCCGCGCGCGTCGTCGATGGCGCGGCCAGCGTGATGATCGCCGCCAGGGCGGCGATGAGCGTGATGACCCGTGCCCCCAAATTCCCCCACGCCCCCCGGCGTCAGATCCTCGAGATGCCTCAGTCCTTGGCGCGCTCGCAGTAGGAGCCGTCCTCGGTCATGACGACGATGCGGGTGCCGACCGTGATATGCGCCGGCACGCCGGTGCGGACGCCGTTGGAGAGCACCGCCGGCTTGTAGGACGACGACGCGGTCTGGCCCTTGGTGACCGGCTCGGTCTCGACAACCTCGAGCGTGACCCGCTGCGGCAGCGTGATTGCCACCGGGACCACGTCGTGCATCGACAGTTTGACCGTCATGTTCTCCTGGAGATAGGCGGCCTGGTTGCCGACCACGTCCTTCGGCACCTGGACCTGGTCGTAGGTCTCCGGGTTCATGAAGTGGAAGCCGTCGGCATCCTCGTAGAGGAACGTGAAGTTGCGCTCCTCGATCGTCGCCTTCTCGACCTGGTCGGTGGTCTTGAAGCGCTCCGAGATCTTCACGCCATCGCTGATTCGGCGCATTTCGATCTGGCTGACCGGGGTGCCCTTGCCGGGATGGATGTTCTCGGCGGTCACGACGACATAGAGCTTTCCATCTTGCTCAATGACGTTACCCTTGCGAATAGAGCTGGCGATGACTTTCAAAGCTGTTTTCCTGACACTGAAAAGGGGGCGCCGGCCCAAGCCGGGGCGCCACGCGACGCGGAATGCGGTTTCGGGCGGCAACATACTGATTTTGTCCGGGGTTGCCAGTCTTTTGCGGCCCGAACGGACGACCCTCTGATGTCCCGGGAGCCCGCGCCTTCGCCGTGGTGGTCGCCGCAGCGGCACGCCGATGTCAGGCCGTTCCTGCTCGCCCGGGCCGCGATCACCCGGGCGTTGCGAGCCTGGTTCGACGAGCAGGGCTTTACCGAGGTCGAGACCGGCATCCTGCAGGTGTCGCCGGGCAACGAGACCCACCTGCACGCACCACGCACCGACCTGACGAGCCCGGATGGAACCCGCTACCGGCGTTTTTTTCGAACCTCACCGGAATTCGCCTGCAAGAAGCTGCTGGCGGCCGGGGAGCGGCGGATATTCGAGTTCGCCCGGGTGTTCCGCGACCGCGAGCGCGGCGACCTGCACCTGCCGGAATTCACCATGCTGGAATGGTATCGGGCGGAGGCGCCTTACGACGCGATCATGGCCGACACCGTCGTGGTGATCGCCCACGCCGCCCGGACCACCGGCATCCGGCAATTCGCGTTCCGTGGCCGCACCGCCGATCCCTTCGCCGAGCCGGAGCTGCTGACGGTTGCCGGCGCGTTCGCGCGCCATGCCGGGATCGACCTGCTCGCGACCATCCGCGACGGCGCGGGCGACCGTGCGGCGCTGGCCGAGGCCGCCGCCGGCAAGATCCGGATCAGCGACGACGACACCTGGTCGGACCTGTTCAGCAAGGTGCTGGTCGAGCATGTCGAGCCGCATCTCGGGCAGGGTCGGCTCACCGTGCTCTATGAATATCCGGCGCCGGAGGCCGCGCTGGCACGGGTGGCCGCCGACCCCCGCGTCGCCGAGCGGTTCGAAGTCTATGCCTGCGGCGTCGAGCTCGCCAATGGCTTTGGCGAGCTCACCGACGCCGCCGAGCAGCGCCGCCGCTTCGAGCAGGAGATGGCCGAGAAGGAGCGCCGCTATGGCGAGCGCTATCCGCTCGACGACGACTTCCTCGCCGCCGTGACCGAGATGCCGCAGGCGAGCGGCGTTGCGCTCGGCTTCGACCGCCTGGTGATGCTGGCGGCCGGCGCCATCAGGATCGACCAGGTGGTGTGGACACCGCCGGCAGGTGAGCGATGAACAGGATCGAACGTCCGACGACATTGCGCAGCGCCGAGGATCTCGTCGCGCAGGGACTGGCCGACCCGGCGGAGCAGCCGGCGCTGGCGCGCGTGGCGCAGCGCTACGCCGTGGCGGTGACGACGCATCTCGCCGACCTGATCGACGCCGATGATCCCAACGATCCGATCGCGCGCCAGTTCGTGCCCAGCCCGGACGAGCTGAAGGCCGCGCCCGGCGAGCGCGGCGATCCGATCGGGGACGATTCGCATGCACCGGTACCCGGCATCGTGCACCGCTATCCCGATCGCGTGCTGCTCAAGCTGGTGCATGTCTGCGCGGTCTATTGCCGCTTCTGCTTCCGCCGCGAGATGGTCGGGCCCGGCAAGGACAATGCGCTGTCGGAGGAGGCCTATCGCGGCGCGCTCGACTACATCCGCGGCCATCGCGAGATCTGGGAGGTGATCCTCACCGGCGGCGATCCGCTGATGCTGTCACCGCGGCGGCTGAAGGAGATCATGGCCGATCTCGCCGGCATCGAGCACGTCAGGATCATCCGTATCCACACCCGTTTGCCGGTCGCCGATCCCCAGCGCATCACGCCAGCGCTGGTCGACGCGCTGAAGGTGCCGGGCGCAACGACCTGGATCGCGCTGCACGCCAATCATCCGCGCGAGCTCAGTCCTCCGGTTCAGGCGGCCTGCGCGCGGCTGATCGATGCCGGCATTCCCATGGTCAGCCAGTCGGTGCTGCTGCGCGGCGTCAATGATGACGCGGCGACCCTGGAGGCGCTGATGCGCGCCTTCGTGGAGATCCGCATCAAGCCGTATTACCTGCACCATGGCGACCTCGCGCCGGGCACGGCGCATCTGCGGACCACGCTGGCGCAAGGTCAGGCCCTGATTCGAACGCTGCGCGGCCGGGTGTCCGGCCTGTGCCAGCCCGACTACGTGCTCGACATTCCCGGCGGCTACGGCAAGGCGCCGGTGGGGCCGCAATACCTCACTGCCGATGAAACTGTTGAGCAGGATCATGTGGCAGCTGCGCAAACGCGCTATCGTGTGATTGACTATTGCGGTGAGGCGCACCTCTATCCGCCCGCCGCGGGATGAAGTGTCCTGCTGATTCCGCTGACACGGAGGAGCAACATGAAGAGACTTGCGATCGCGATGGGGCTCCTGATGGCCGCGACTGACGGCATCGCGCTGGCGCAGAGCGGCAGCGGCTCCTCCGCCGGCACCGGATCGAAGAGCGGCATGCCGCCGCAGGCGCCGATCGGCCATCGCCAGGTGCGTCCCAGCGACCTGCCGAAGGCCGAGCAGACCGAAGACAATTCGATGAGCGGCATGACCAAGGAAGACCGCGACCTCGATCGCAAGATCAAGGGCATCTGCCGCGGCTGCTGAGTCCGACCAGCGGCGCGCCCGACGCGCGCCGCCTTATTGGTTCGTGAGCGTTACGCCGAGCGCTCGTGTGGGGAGTTGCGAAGCGCCGCACGCCGGGCGGCGACGGCTTCGGCGAGCTGCTCCAGCACCTCCACCGTCGTGTCCCAGCCGATACAGCCGTCGGTGATGCTCTGGCCGTAGGTCAGCGGCACGCCCGGCTTGACGTCCTGCCGTCCGGCGACGAGATGGCTCTCGATCATCACGCCCATGATGCGCTGCTCGCCTGCGGCGAGCTGGTGGCCGACGTCGGCGGCGACCAGCGGCTGGTTCTCCGGCTTCTTGCTCGAATTGGCGTGGCTGGTGTCGATCATCAGCCGCGCCGGCAGTCCGGACTTGATCAGCTCGGCCGCGGCCTGCTCGACATGGGCGGCGTCGTAATTGGGGCCGCTGCCGCCGCGCAGGATGATGTGGCAGTCCTCGTTGCCCGTGGTCGCCGCGATGCCCGAGCGGCCGCCTTTGGTCACCGCCATGAAATGATGCGGATGGGCGGCCGACTTCACCGCATCCGCGGCGATGCGGATGTTGCCGTCGGTGCCGTTCTTGAAGCCGACCGGGCACGACAGGCCTGAGGCCAGCTCGCGGTGGATCTGGCTCTCGGTGGTGCGCGCGCCGATCGCAGCCCAGGCGACGAGGTCGGCGATGTATTGCGGGGTCGTCATGTCGAGGAATTCGCATCCCGCCGGCAGGCCGAGATTGTTGACGGCAGACAGCACGCTGCGCGCGAGCCGCAGGCCCTTGTTGATGTCGAAGGAATTGTCCAGGCCGGGATCGTTGATCAGGCCTTTCCAGCCGACGGTCGTGCGCGGCTTCTCGAAATAGACCCGCATCACGATCTCCAGGCGGTCGGCGAGGCGCTCGCGCAGGGCCGCGAGGCGGCCGGCATAGTCGATCGCGGCGGCGGGATCGTGGATGGAGCAGGGGCCGACGATGACCAGCAGGCGGTCGTCGCTGCCGGTCAGGATGGCGTGGATCGCATTGCGCGCGGCCATGACCACCCGGGTCGCGGTGAGGGTGCGGGGGATTTCACCCATCACCTCCGCCGGCAGGCTCAATTCCTTGATTTCCTTGATACGAAGATCGTCTGTGGTGCTCAGCACGGCGGGCTCCTGGGTCTCTTGGGTGGGCACCTGCCGGCAATAAAAAAGCCGCCAGGTCTGGCGGCTCGTTCGGATATCTTGCTGCAATGTGTCAGATTGAGCGCGATCCTCCCGCCGCCAGCGAGCTGTCGTAGCTAAAGTACCAATAGTAGCTGGTGGCGGCGTGGATCATGATCGCTCTATAGCGGCCGCGCGGCCGCTTGTCATCCCGAAAATCGCAACCCTCGGACTCAGGCGTTGCGGGCGGCGAGCGCCATGCCGATCATCGACAGCCCGCCGAACAGCAGGTTGATGCCGACCAAGAGTCCGATCGCCCACAACGCCGTGCCCGGCAGCCCGGAAATGATGATGCCGGCGATCGCGATGTCGACGACGCCCGAAATTGCCAGCCACGACCAGCGCCCGGACAGCTCGCGGCGGTGCTCCAGCGCATACATGATAGTGGCGACGCCCTCGGCGAGGAAATAGACGCCGATCACGATCGTCAGCGTCACCGTCCCCTGGACCGGCTGCGCCACCAGGATGATTCCGGCGACGATGGCGAGCACGGCCGACAACAGCGACCACCAGAAGCCCGGCATGCCGCGAGCCCAGAAGGTGAGTGCGAGCCCGGCGATGCCCGAGATCAGGAACATCCAGCCGAGGAAGATCGTGACCGCGAGGCTCGCCAGCGGGGTGAGGATCATTGCCAGCAGGCCGAGCACCGCGAGCAGGATGCCCTCGATCAGGAAGGCCTTCCAATGCGCGCGCATGGCCGCCCCCATTTGCGACCTCATGCGTTCGAGCTCGGGCGGAATCGTATCCTGGGGAAGGGTCATGATCGTCACTCCGGGCAAGGTCACGCGCTCAACGCCGCGGCCGCCTGTCCACGCACATGGTGAGGACCTGCGGCCCGGACAAGCGCGCGATGCGCGTTTCGTTGCTCTGCCGGCCGCAGCAGGCCGGGACTAGGCCGTCGTCCGCATCCGGTTGCGGCCGAAAACATAGACCGTCGTTGTGACAATCAGAAGGGCCATGCCGACGATGATCGCGGTGAGACCGAGTGGAACCAGCACGGCGGCGACGTTGCGGTCGGGGTTGAGCAGCCAGTGCCGAATGGAGGTCAGCACGAATCCGAGCCCGACGAAGCCGGCGGCGCCGCCGAACAGCAGCAGCGCCCACATCCTGCGCAGCTGGCTCAGCCTTGCCCGCGCTACCTCGGTGCGCGGCGTGTGGTGATGGGCGACCCGGCGCACCAGCCGCACGGCAAGGCCGATCGAGGAGAACCCGATCAGCACGCTGACGCCGCCGAGCCAGAGGCGCGCGGCGGCGTCGAGGGTCGACGCCCGCTGCAGCAGCAGCAACGGATAGTCGAAGGCCGCATGCAGCATCACCGGAGCGGCCAGCACCAGTGCCCAGCTCGACAGCCGCGCCCCTTCGCGATTGTGGCGGTTGGCGCCGAGCGCCGTACTGGTGCGGGCGATCGCGAGATAGGCACCGGCAATGATGCCGAGCGCGCCATGAAACGGCACGGTGAGCACGCTGCGCAGCACCGCCAGCGAGCGCCACATCTCGGCATGCTGGACGAGATAAGCCAGGTTCTCGTAAGCCGCGAAGCCGAGCCCGACGGCGGCGCCGTAGAACACCGTGTCCATGGCATTGCCGACCTGCCGGCGCCGCGACCAGAGCGCGGCGATCACCGCGACCTTGGCGAGCTCTTCCGGCAAGGCGACGCCGAACAGAGCCCGGACTGCTTGCGCGATCCAGGGATTCTCCAGCGTCAGCCCGACATGCTGGAACGGGATCCTGACGATGCCGAGCAGCAGCACGCTGGCGGCACCCAGCAGGAAGGCGGTCCAGATCTTGAGCGGGGGGCCTGAATTGTCACCCGCGGCGACCACCAGCCAGAGGATCAGCAGCGCGGGCGCGATGGCGGCGGTGCCGATCACGGTCGCGAGGGCTTCGAGCAGGTTCATTTGCGATGGCAAGTAAGCCATGGTCTCCGATCATCCAATGCGGCGGGGCCGAACCGGCCGCCACCACCCGCACGGGGGATGGATTTGACATCGGTCCGTGGCCGCACGGCAAGATCTACATGTCGGCAGAATGAGCCGCCCTTCAAGGGAAAGAACCCCGTCCGGATGCTCGATTGGGGAGGGACCGCTGTGCGGCCGCAGTCCGCGGCCGCACGGCAGGGCTCAACGGGGCCGGGGTCCTCTTGGCGTCGCCGTATCGCTGTCGCGCGCCGGCGCCTCCTGGCGCGGCTCGCCCGGGGTCCAGGCGTCGGTGCGGGAGGGGCTCGGCGCCTGGGCGGTCGTCGGCGTTTCCACGCAGCTCAAGCGCGGCGTCGGGTCGGCTACGCGCCGGCACTCCAGACCCTCAGCAAAAGCGCTCTGGCTGATGGCGCACGCAACCAGGACAATCGAAAGAACAACTCTCATGGTGCCCCTCGGAGCAGGCTCGGCTCGCCCGTGATGCAGGCTCGACTCGGTCTTATTGGCCGATCATCTCCAGCTTGGTCGCAAAAGCGTGCATTTGTTTGACCATTCTCGCCGTCATTCAAAAAAAACTTCCGAAAATCGCTTGCATTATCGGAAGGTTGCAAGTCGTGCGCGAGTTCTGGCCGGTGGAATGAATGCGCGGTTGCGCTCGCTCTCGAACGGCGCCAAGTGCGCGGCCGGCGCCGAGCCGCTGCCGGACCATTTGCCCCCAGCTTGCGCGGCATGAACGGTCGGCCGGGCTTGATGTGGCGGATGGATCATGGTCGGTTGCCGCGATGAATTCGCCGCCTTGGTCAGCTTCCGACAGAGCCTGTGGTCCACGCTATCGCCGTGGCTGGGTCGACGACGCCGTGGCGGCCATCGAGGCCGACCAGTGCCGGACCGCCGACACGCATCTGATCCGGCTGATCGTGCCCGCGCTCGCCGGCATCGACATCTACCTGAAGGACGAATCGACCCACCCGACCGGGAGCCTCAAGCATCGGCTGGCCCGATCGCTGTTTCTCTATGCGCTGTGCAACGGCCACATCCGGGAAGGCACGCCGGTGGTCGAGGCCTCCTCCGGGTCGACAGCGGTCTCGGAGGCCTATTTCGCGCAGATGATCGGCGTGCCGTTCTACGCGGTGATGCCGCGCACCACCTCGGAAGAGAAGATCGCCGCGATCACGCATTACGGCGGCAATTGCCACCTCATCGACGACGGCCGGTTTCTCTATGCCGAGGCGGCCGCGCTCGCAGGCCGGCTCGGTGGCCACTACATGGACCAGTTCACCTTCGCCGAGCGCGCCACCGATTGGCGCGGCAACAACAACATCGCCGAGTCGATCTTCAACCAGTTGCAGGGCGAGCGCTGTCCGCTGCCGGAATGGATCGTGATGGGCGCAGGGACCGGCGGCACGTCGGCGACGATGGGCCGCTATCTGCGCTACCGCCGCCACCCGACGCGGCTGTGCGTCGCCGATGTCGAGCATTCGGCCTTCTTCGACGCCTTCTGCAACGGCGACAGCGCCCGGACTTGCGAACGGCCGTCATTGATCGAAGGCGTCGGCCGTCCGCGCTGCGAGCCGTCCTTCGTGCCTGGCGTGGTGGACCGGATGATGAAGGTGCCGGATGCCGCGTCCGTGGCGGCCATGAACGTGCTGACGCGGCGGCTGCGGCGGCCGGTCGGCGGCTCGACCGGAACCAACTTCCTGGCGCTGTGCCGGCTGGCGGCGGAGATGCGGCAGCAGGGACAGACGGGGTCGCTGGTCACGCTGATCTGCGATTCCGGGGAGCGCTACCGCCAGACCTATTACGAGCCGCAATGGCTGTCCGCGCGCGGTCTCGACCCCGCACCGTACGAGGGCGATCTGTCCGCCTTTCTTGATAGCGGGGCGCCGCTACGGCTCGATATTGCCGATGCGGGGAATCCGCTGTCCGCCTGAATGCCTCCGCGCGCGTCGTGATGAGAGCCGCGGCGAGCGGTGTCCGGATGCCCGGCAATGTGCGCGATCCCTGATCTGGATCAACGAAGAAGGCGCCGGATTGCGCTTTGGTCCGACCCCGAGCAGGGCTCCAAGGGCGCGCCGGAACGCAGGTTCGGGACGCGGGCAGGGGAAGGACGGATCAGGTGATGAACTACGACAGCTATTTCGACCGTGCCCTCGACCAGTTGCACCAGGAGCGGCGCTATCGCGTCTTTGCCGATCTGGAGCGCCTCGCCGGCCGCTTCCCGCGCGCGATCTGGCATTCGCCGGAGGGGCCGAAGGATGTCGTGATCTGGTGCTCCAATGACTATCTCGGCATGGGCCAGCATCCGAAGGTGATCGGCGCCATGGTCGACGTGGCCGCGCGCATGGGCACCGGCGCCGGCGGCACCCGCAACATCGCCGGCACCAACCATCCGCTGATCGAACTCGAGCGCGAGCTCGCCGATCTCCACGGCAAGCAAGCGGCGCTGGTGTTCACCTCGGGCTACGTCTCCAACGAGACCGGCATCTCGACCATCGCAAAACTGCTGCCGAACTGTCTGCTGCTGTCGGACGCGCTCAACCACAATTCGATGATCGAGGGCGTCCGCAAGGCCGGGAGAGAGAAGCAGGTCTGGCGGCACAACGACCTCGCCCATCTCGAAGAGCTGCTGCGGGCGGCCGATCCCGACCGTCCCAAGCTGATCGTCTGCGAGAGCCTGTATTCGATGGACGGTGACGTCGCGCCGTTGCACCGGATCTGCGATCTCGCCGAGCGTTATGGCGCGCTCACTTACGTCGACGAGGTCCATGCGGTCGGCATGTACGGCCCGCGCGGCGGCGGCATCGCCGAGCGCGACGGCGCGATGGCCCGCATCGACATCCTCGAGGGCACGCTCGCCAAGGCCTTTGGCTGCCTCGGCGGCTACATCGCTGCCAATGCCAATCTGATCGATGCCGTCCGCTCCTATGCGCCGGGCTTCATCTTCACCACCGCCTTGCCGCCGCCGGTTTGCGCCGCGGCGACCGCCGCGATCCGCCACCTCAAGACCTCGCAGTGGGAGCGTGACCGGCACCAGGATCGGGCGGCGCGGCTCAAGGCCGTACTTAACGCCTCGGGGCTGCCGGTCATGCCGTCCGACACCCACATCGTGCCGGTGCATGTCGGCGATCCCGAGAAGTGCAAGACGGCGTCCGACCTGCTCCTGTCCGAGCACGGCATCTACATCCAGCCGATCAACTATCCGACCGTGCCGCGCGGCCTGGAGCGGCTGCGGATCACGCCATCGCCCTACCATGATGACGGCCTGATCGACGCCCTGGCCGAGGCGCTGGTCGACGTCTGGGACCGGCTCGGCCTTGCACGGGCGCCGCAGGCGCTGGCCGCGGAGTGAGCCCGTTCCGCTGACCTGTCACATGGGCCTGTCAGTTTGATCTGCCGCAATGCCGCCCGCGCCCGCGCGGGCGTAGTCTTTTGCGTTCAGGGAAAATGCCGGTTCGGCAAGGCCCGGCCGGCGCACAGGCGAGGGCGGCCATGGCAAGGATCATCGAAGCGCTGCTGCAGGAGCACGAGAATCTCGAGAAGCTTCTCTCGGTGCTCGAGCACGAACTGGAGCTGTTCGATCACAATCGGCGGCCGGACTACGACATTCTGCAGAGCATCATCGCCTATTTCGAGGACTATCCGCAGCGCTGTCATCATCCCAAGGAGGAGATGATCTTCGGCAAGCTGCGCGAGCGCGATCCAGCCGCGGCCGCGGCCTATGGCGACGTCGACGACGAGCATGAGACCGAGGCGCGGCGGCTGCGCGGCTTTGCCGACGCCGTGAACGCGGTGCTGTCGGACCAGGAGATCCTGCGCGAGAGCTTCCACGCCGCCGTGAATGAGTTCATCGACAGCCAGCGCGAGCATCTGCGCAAGGAGGAGACCCTGCTGTTTCCCGCGGCGCTGCGTACCCTCCAGGCGGAGGATTGGGCCGACATCGACGCCCGCATGTCCGACCGCAAGGACCCGCTGTTCGACGGCGACGTCGCCGAGAAATTCCACAATCTCGAGCGGACCATCCTGCGCTGGGAACAGGAGGCGGAGCAGGCGCGCGCCACGGCCGGCTGATGGCATTTTGCCCAATTGCGCCCCGCGAGCCGTGGACTATAGTTTCAGCTCGGGGGTAGGCACTCGTCTCGGAGTTGGCTATGACCGCTTTGAACACAGGGCTCGAACCGGCCCGAGGTTCGCAGGATGCAGGTGCCGTCGACGCGACGGGCAGGCCTGCGCAGGTCCCGATGGCGCAGCAGAACGCCTTCGGCAGCCACGGCTATGACATGTATCCGCAGAAGCTCATCCGGCTGTCGGGCTGTCAGGAGCGCGCGCTCCGTCGCGAGAAGAAGCTCCCGTTGCTGCTGAGCTGACGGTGCTGCCCCGTAAGCATACGGTTGGCTGGCTTGTATTAAGACATCGTTAACCAGGCCGCGCGACCCTGTTCGCATGCTCCCCCAGGAGTGCGACGGAACCGGACGGCCGGAGCCGGCAGTCGCGACAAGAGGCCGGCGGCGTAACGCCCGCCGGCCTTTTTGCGTGGGCGGGGCGTCCTGGAATCGCCCCTCCTGGATCAGTTGCGTCGCGCCAGCGAGCGCAGGAAGCCCTGATATTCCTCGTTCAGCTCCATATCGACGGCGGGTGCGAGCCGCAGCAGCACGTTGGCGATGAAGGCCTGATCGTTGCGGGGCTCCGCGAGCACCTCGCGCAGCACCGGGACGTTGTCCTCGATGTGGTGCAGGAAGGCGACGCCTTTCTCCGCCGTGTCGGACCAGCGCGCCCGCGTCCATTTCGCCAGCGGATACATGATCTCGTGGACGAAGTTCGATTTGCGCGCCTTCTCGAAGAAGCGCAGTCCGGCGCTCCAATTTTCCTTGGCGCGCAGGGGCGGTGGGGACAGATCGCCGGTCAGCATCTTCCTGCCGGCCTGGCCGACGAAATCGTCCAGCGTGGTCGGCGCATCGATCGTGGCGCGGAAGTGCCACAGCGCGAACGAGCCGGGAAAATCCTTGCCCATGCCGTCGAGCAGGGCCGTCTCGACCGTGTCGACCGCCGCCTTGTCGCCCTTGAGCGACGCCGTCATCGCGAAGGCGAACAGCGCGTCGTTGCCGACCTCATGGACGCCGCCGTTCTTCAATTGCGCCGCCGACAATGCGGGCGTCTTGCCGTCGGCAGGCACCGTGGCCTCGCCGGCGCGCTGCGCCTTGATGAAGGCGGTGATCTCGAGCCAAGCCGTGAGGTTGGCGATGAAGGCGTCGGGATCGACATGCACGATGGCGAGATTGAGCGGCTCCTTGCGCGTTCTCAGCTCGGTCATGTCGGTCATGTCGCACTCCGCAGCAGCTCGCCGCCGAACGGTCTGTCGCCTTTGCGACATGATGGCTCGTTCGACGAAGATGCCGGAAGGGCAGCAAGAAGGGTGCCACGGTCTTGTCGGGCTCGCGGGCACGGCGCGATCCTCGGAACGAGTCTTGCTCGGGCTGCTTCGCGTGCGATGTTCGCAACGGAAAGCATGAGGCCAGTGAATGTTCACCCGTGTCTGCAAGGCCGACACCATCGACGAAGGCGGCATGCGCCTCGTGATCGCCGATGCCCAGCTCATCATCCTGGCCTGGCCCGACGATGGCGAGCTCAAGGCGTTCCAGGGCGTCTGCCCGCACACCGCGGCGCCGATGGAGGAGGCCGGCTTCGACGGCCGCGTGCTCAGTTGCCCCGTGCACAATTGGACGTGGGATGCCCGTACCGGCGCACCGCTCCACCCTCCGGAGAGTGCGTTGGCCGCGTATCCGGTGAAGGTCGAGGACGGCGTGGTCTACATCGACACGGACGGCATCTCTCCGCTGTTTGCGGCCCGTTGAGCATGCGGGACCAGACTGGAAAGACCGGCACGGGGTGGCTTGCCCGGCCGGCGAAACGCCTCTATACGTTCGGCGCGCGGCACGGAATCACCGTCGGTGGTTCAGCCGACCTCGCAGATCATCGCCTCAAGCGGCTGATTTGCTGAAGGTTTTGCCGAAACGTGCAAGCGGCGATGGCACCGGGGCCTCGTGCCCTCTGGCATCGTGCGTATTGCTCCCTTCGTCTATCGGTCAGGACGCCACCCTTTCACGGTGGAGAGAGCGGTTCGATTCCGCTAGGGAGCGCCATTCCGCGCCGGCTTTCCTTCCATCTCCGATCTTGAAACGGACGGTTTGCGCCGAGACGTGTCGGCGCGGGGTCCTGCATCCATGAATCGCACGCCCAGTACGTGATCCGGTCAACCGTCCATTAGGGTCCTTGCCGTACTGCAGCGGGCGAGCAGGAGCAGGATGATGGCCGCGCCCAAGAAGCGGGAAGCCCGCAAATCGATGAAGCAGCCGGCGTGGATCACGCTGGATGGCGGGTTCGCCGTGCGCCATTGCCTGGTTCAGGACATTTCCAGCGCCGGCGCCAAGCTGACCTTGCAGGACGCGGCGGCGCTGCCGGCGACCATCCGGCTCGCCTTCGCGCGCGACGCAAGAACCGGCCGGCAGTGCCAGGTGGTGTGGCGCCGCGGCGCCTCGGTCGGCGTCAAGTTCATCGGCAAATAGACCGGTATCGCTTCACTGCCGCAGACGCGCTAACAAGCGGCATGTGTCGATCTCTCATCCTGGGCGTCCTCGCGGCGTTCGCCGCCGTGACCGTTGCGGCCGCCGGCTCGCCGGGGTCATCGCTTCTTGCGCCATCGCTTCCCGGGCCGAATAAGGCTGGGCCGAATAAGGCCGCACCCAGTTCAGGCGCCGCCACCAACAATCCCTGCGCGTCCTACGGTGCGAACTTCGTACGCGTCGAGGGAACCGATACCTGCGTGAAGGTCGGCGGCGCCCTGGGCGTCGAGATGGGCACCTCGGCCGGCCGCTGAGGCGCTCACGACAGCGGCGGCGCGATGTGGCGGATGAAGGCCGGGCGTTGCGCGATCTGTCCGTACCAGCGCGCGAGACTCGGCAGCTCCGGCT
The DNA here is from genome assembly GCF_051168135.1 of Bradyrhizobium sp. HKCCYLRH2060. Classification (NCBI taxonomy): domain Bacteria; kingdom Pseudomonadati; phylum Pseudomonadota; class Alphaproteobacteria; order Hyphomicrobiales; family Nitrobacteraceae; genus Bradyrhizobium; species Bradyrhizobium sp. HKCCYLRH2060. The sequence continues at coordinate 403,054 of NZ_JBNPUK010000002.1, read as the reverse complement.
TGACAACACCTTCGACTCCGAACCAGCGCCGCGCATAGGCGCCGAGCGCGATGTCGGCGAGCGTGAAGCGCTCGGCCTCGACATGGCTGCGTGTGGCCAGATGCGCGTCGAGGATGCGCCACATCGCCGCGGCGTCGTCGGCCGCCTTCTGCAAGGCGGGCATGTCGCGCTGCTCCGGCGGCGTACGCACCAATCCCCAGAACAGCGGACGCTCGATCGGCTGCACCGTCGACAGCGTCCAGTCCAGCCAGCGCTCCACCGCGGCGCGGTGCCGCGGCGTCGTCGGGTAGAGCGGCGTGCCGTCGCCGTGAGCGAGGCAGAGGTAGCGCATGATCGCGTTGCTCTCCCACAGCACGAAATCACCCTCGACCAGGGTCGGGATGCGGCCGTTCGGATTCATCGCGAGATAGTCCGCTTCGTTGTTGCGGCCGTACTGCATCCCCGCGTCGATCCGGTCATGGGCGACATCGAGCTCGGCGAGACACCACAGCACCTTCTGCACGTTCACCGAATTGGGGCGGCCCCAGATCGTCAGTCTGTTGTCGGCGGACACGTTCGGCTCCTCTCTGGCGAGCGTCATCATTAGCGCATGTTACGCAAAAAGCCCCGCTCGTTGGCGGGGCTTTTCGGTCGAACGCGTCGTTCGCGGGATCAGCGGCCGAAGAACAGCCACAGCAGAATGATCACCGGAATCGGCACGCCCAACAACCACAATAGAATTCCACGACCCATCTCGGCCTCCTCGTATCCTCACCGTCAATCGGAACGACAACGCGAGGGTGGCCTCGATGTTCCGGCCGGAATCACGCGGGCAGATGACTCACCAATGTCCGGTGTTCGGCATCGACAGCCAGGGCTCGGCGGGCGCCTTCGGCTCGCCCTTCTGCAACAGCTCGATCGAGTGCAGGTCGGGCGAGCGGACGAACGCCATGTTGCCGTCGCGCGGCGGCCGGTTGATGGTGATGCCGAGCTTCATCAGCCGGTCGCAGGTGGCGTAGATGTCGTCGACCTCATAGGCGAGATGGCCGAAGAAGCGGTCCTCGCCATAGCTCTCCTCGTCCCAATTGTAGGTGAGCTCGACCAGCGGGGCGCCGCGCGTCGGCGGCAGGCTCTTCAGCAGGTGTTCATCCTCGGGTGCGCAGAGAAACACCAGTGTGAAGCGACCCTTGTCGTTGTCGATCCGGCGCACCTCCTTGAGGCCGAGCGCATCGGAATAGAATTTGAGCGCGGCGTCGAGATTGCGCACGCGCAGCATGGTGTGGAGATAACGCATCGTTTCTTCTCTCCCTGAACTCGAAGCGGATGGTCAATGGCCGCCTGCGGACGCCGATCCATAGCAGCAATTCGTTCGCCCGTGTATCGAGCCCGATGCTGCGGCGATGCCGGCTCGCGCGGATGTGCGGTGCGCGCGGCGACGCATTCGATGGGCTGCGCGGTGTTGCGAAAGCCTCTCCGCATGCCCGCGAATCGCTGTTTTGGCAGTGATTCGCGGCATGGATGAACGGGCGCGATGCGACCGCATGCAGGTATTTCAGCGTGTTTCGCCTGCAATGTGCGGCCAAAATCACGCAGGACCGTCGAAAATGCCTAGAAATATAGGGGAAAATGAATCGCATGCTCCGTTCGATCGCCAACGCAGCTTGACTTCTGCGCGCTCCGTTGGAATTTTGGCGCCGCTGTGGGTGCTTCGGGGCCCCTTGAAATGCAGGAGAATCCCGAAAATCGCGGGGTGATACGCCACCAGACGACTGAAGTCCCGGCTGTGCAATGCAGCCAGAAAGCCCCGACCAGTCTGCGCAGCAATGCGCTGATAGCCGCGCAGTCGTCACGTCATTCACCAGTATCAATCACAAGGAGATACGATGGCTACCCAACTTTCCAAGTCGCAACTGATCGAGAAGATTGCGACCTCGACCGAGCTGTCCAAGCGCGACGTCAAGAACGTCATGGAGACGCTCACCGACGTCGGCCACAAGGAGCTGAAGAAGAACGGCGTGTTCCTGGTGCCGGGCTTCGCCAAGTTCGTCGTCGTCAAGAAGCCCGCCGTGAAGGCGCGCAAGGGCACCAACCCCTTCACCGGCGAAGAGATGATGTTCAAGGCCAAGCCGGCCCGCAAGATCGTGCGCGCGCGCCCGGTCAAGGCCGCCAAGGACGCGGTTGCCTGATCTGACCGTCAGTCACGGTCGTGATCACGTCAAAGGCCTCCCGGAAGGGAGGCCTTTTTCGTTGCGGCTATGTGGTTGCAGCGCGGCTGAGCGTTGCGGTCGCCGAAGCGCCGCCGTCCCCGGATCGCGAAGGTTGGCACCACGGGGGCCCGAAAAACGACAGCAGCGCCAGCGCGACGGAATATCTTCGTCGCGTGGCGCCACCCTCGAGCACTGGGCCCTGAAATCCCCAGTACTGATCTGTCTCGGGGTGGCGCAGGCAGGTTCAAAGGATTTTGCGGGAAAATTGACCGGCCCGTGCGACCTCCGGCCCGCGCAGGAGCGCCGTCGCGCGTGCTGGGGAGAAGCCGGTGGATATGGCGCAGCAAGCCGTTGATCCGCAATCCGGAGAGTCCAGGCGAGGAGCTGTGGACAAGCGTTGGATCGACTGTGGATGAAGGCCCGGCGATCGCCGCAAAGCTCGGCTCTAGCGGCGCTCGCCGTTCAGATCCGCGCCGTCGTCCGCTCCTGTTTCAGGCGCCACACCGGCCGCCTCGGTCCTGGGATGACAGGACGCAAGCACGACGAATCCGCCATAGCCGATGATGTTGAACAGAAGTTCCAGCCAGGATGCCATCGCGGATTCCCCCCCATGGCAGTGAACGTGTGGCGACGGTGACGGTTCCAGACGCGCGCGGCGGTGAGCCTGCCTGCAACCAACTCCCCAGCATCTGCGTTGTTTGGACGCACGGGAATTGGAGGACATTCGATCATGAGAAAGACATTGGCTGTTCTGGCGACCGCGGGCGCCGTCGCCATCACCGCACTGGCGGCACCCGCTCCGGCACAGGCGCGCGGCATCGGCCCGGGTCTCGCATTCGGCCTCGCGGCGGGAGCGCTGACCGCCGGCGCGATCGCGGCGTCGCACCCGTATTACTATGGTCCGGGCTACGGCTACTACGACTACGGCCCGCGTTACGTCTACGCGCCCGGGCCGTATGCCTATTACGGCGGACCGTACTATCATCGCTACCACCACTGGCGTCATCACTGGTAAGCGCCAGTCGTAAGGAGGAGGGCACGGATGGCGAAAGCTTCCGGGCTCTTCTCTCATCCCTGCTATTCCGCGGCCTCGCCGCGCTGTGCCTTCTTCCACGCCAAGCGGGCATATTCCTCGCGTTCGCGCGCGAACTTCTCCTGGGTCGACTTGAACCGTGCAATCCTTGCGGTGATGTCGGCGCGCTCCTTCGCGCGGCGGTCGTCCTGCGTCTCGTTCTGCCTCACGGATCCTCTCTGCTCCGGTCGCTATCCGGCGAGCCTCGCCCTGAGACGCGTGACAAACTTCCTGGCGAATCGCTGGCGCGATGTGGATGTCCGATTGAGGCGTGATTGCGGACGCCCGGCCCCGCTGCAGGCGGCTCGCGCGTTTTGCTGGGGACAGAAGGCGAGCACCGCCAACGTCTTCAGGTAGAACGGAACGATCCGACTCGTCTTGCTTGCGGTCGCGTCGTTCACGGCTGGTTCCGGAGGATGCGGAGTGGCGCAACGACGCAGCCGGGCCGGACATGCTCGGAGGCGGGAGCCAGCTTGCCGTGCTATGAAGGGAGGACAATGATGGTGCGAGGTTTCATGGTTCGGGGCCGCCGCTGATGATTGCATCCGATCTGCACGACGGGGTGAACCGCCTGGGAGACATGATCGCTGCGGCGCGTGTGATCGTGCCCTTCACCGGCGCTGGAATATCGACCGAGACGGGCATTCCGGATTTCCGGTCTCCCGGCGGTCTATGGACGCGAAACCGGCCGATCCATTTCGACGAATTCGTCGCCAGCCAGGAGGCGCGGGACGAGGCCTGGCGGCGGCGCTTCGCGATGCAGGAGACGTTTGCCGCGGCGCGGCCCGGCCGCGGACACCTGGCGCTTTCGTCGCTCTACCGTGCGGGGAAAATTCCGGCCGTGATCACTCAGAACATCGACAACCTGCACCAGGACTCCGGTTTCGCGCCGGATCACGTCATCGAGCTGCACGGCAACACCACCTACGCGCGATGCATCGGATGCGGGCAGCGCTATGAGCTCACCTGGGTGCGCCAGCGCTTCGAGGCCGACGGGGCCGCGCCGGATTGCCCCGATTGCGCGGAGCCGGTGAAGACCGCGACGGTATCCTTTGGTCAGTCGATGCCGGAGCATGAAATGCAGCGCGCCACCGAGCTCGCGCAGCACTGTGATCTGTTCGTCGCGATCGGCTCGTCGCTGGTTGTGTGGCCGGCCGCTGGCTTTCCATTGATGGCAAAGCGGGCTGGCGCGCGACTCGTGATCATCAACCGGGAACCGACCGATCAGGACGACGTTGCCGACCTCGTTGTCCACCACGAGATCGGCGAAGTACTCGGATCGTTCGTCCGTAATTGAACGGAAATTGATGCATTTTTGTCGGCATCTCTGTTCATATGCCTCAGTGAAACCGATTTTTATCTATGCGCGGCACGAGGGAATGTTATCTTTGATTCGAGAGATTCGCGTGACTCATCGTGGGTATAGGTGGTGAGCACGTGTATGAGGGCGCCGTTGCAGGGGTGGCGGCTCACAATTCATATGTGAGGTCCGGGGTTATGGGGTCGGACGGATTTGAGTCCAAGAAGCTTGGGGTGCCGGTCGTTGGTGGTTCGACACCAACCCGGCTCGGGGCGGAATATCAAACCGGCGTCGCGCGCGACTCGGCAATCGATGCGATGACCGGTCTTGGCGAGAACCTCGTCGAAATCAGCGGCGTCATCAAATGGTTCGACGCCTCGAAGGGATACGGTTTCATCGTTCCCGACAATGGCTGGCCGGACGTGCTGCTGCACGTCACGGTGCTCAGGCGCGACGGCTACCAGACCGCCTATGAAGGGGCTCGCCTGGTGGTGGAGTGCGTGCAGCGCTCCAAGGGCTACCAGGCCTTCCGCATCGTCTCGATGGACGAGTCGACGGCGATCCATCCGGCGCAGATGCTGCCGCCGCGCACCCATGTCACGGTGACGCCGACCAGCGGGCTGGAGCGAGCCCAGGTCAAGTGGTTCAACCGCCTGCGCGGCTTCGGCTTCGTGACCTGCGGGGAAGGGAGCCCGGACATCTTCGTCCACATGGAGACCCTGCGCCGCTACGGCATGACCGAGCTGCGCCCCGGCCAATGGGTGCTGGTCCGCTACGGGCCCGGCTCCAAGGGCATGATGGCGGCCGAGATCCACCCCGAGACGGGTTCGCCGGCATTGTCCTCGCACTGAGTTGCTTGCGATCACTGCACTTGACGGCCCTGGAAAGGTGCTTTCCGGGGCCGTTTTCATGTCGGCTCCATCTTCACGGCCAGGCCGCGGTCTTGCTGCCGAGGCCGCGACCGTGTAGTGACGGGTTCGTCGAGGACAATCGTCCCTTGAGAACATCGGGGTATAGCGCAGCCTGGTAGCGCGGCAGTTTTGGGTACTGCAGGTCGTTGGTTCGAATCCAGCTGCCCCGACCATCTCCGCAGCAACGTGGCCTCGCAGGTGAGACCTGATAGCTGGCGCGAACTGCGCGACGAGGCCGATAAAAAATTCGGATGCTCCCGCAGCGGCAAAACCCGGGAGCATCCGAAGTGTGCGGGTGAATCCGGGGAAGGAACATCCGCTGGCCGCCAGCATCCTCTGAATCGGAATCTCGCGTCTTTGCGCTAGATCAAATCGGGCGTGGGCGGCGGTTCGCGCGTCGGCCGTGCCGAGGTCGCGGCGGGGGGATCAGCGCGCCAGCTCGTCCTGCGCCAGCCGGCCGTCGATGATGTGCACGCGCCGTTGCATCTGAGCGGCGAGGTTGAGGTCGTGCGTGACCGCGACCACCGTCTTGCCGCGCAGGGTGACGAGATCGCGCAGGATGCCGAACACCTGCGCGGTCGCGGCGGTGTCGAGGCTGCCGGTCGGCTCGTCGGCGAGGATGACGGGAGGATCGTTGGCGAGCGCGCGCGCCACCGCCACGCGCTGGCGCTGGCCGCCCGACAGCTTGTCCGGCGTCTTGCGCAGATGCTCGGCGAGGCCGAGCGAGCTCAGCAGCTCCTCGGCGCGCGTGGTGATGGCGCGCGGCGACAGCCGTGCCAGCGCGCGCATCGGCAGCGCGACGTTCTCGGTGATCGAGAATTCCGGCAGCAGGAAATGAAACTGGAAGACGAAGCCGAGCCGTGACAGCCGCACCTCGGCGCGCTCGTCCTCGTTCATGCCCGTCGTCGAGCGGCCGTCGATCAGCACGTCGCCCTGGCTCGGCAGGTCGAGCAGGCCGAGCAGATAGAGCAGCGAGGATTTTCCCGAGCCCGACGGTCCGGTGATGGCGATGAGCTCGCGCGGATGGATCACGAGATCGATGTCGGCGACCAGCGTCACCGGCACCTCGCCGGGCAGCACCTTCGTCACTTGCCGCGCCTCGATCAGGGGCGGGCTCACGTCGCGCCCCGGATGATGTCGACCGGATGCAACCGCGCCGCGGCGCGGGCCGGAAAGTAGCCGGCGACGGCGCTGGAGATCAGCGCGACCGCGCCCGCCAGCAGATAGTGCTTCAGCGAATACAGCACGGGCAGATGATTGTAGTCGGAGAACGGCGTCTTGAACTCGAGCGAGGCGAGCCCGCGGGTGAGCAGGTAGCCGAGCGCCCAGCCGAGAGCGGCACCGGTCAGGCCGATGAACAGCGCCTCGACGATGAAGATGGTGCGGACCGTGCGGTCGCGGAAGCCGAGCGACTTGAGGATGGCGATGTCGCGGGTCTTCTCGTGGGTGATGGTCGAGATGATGTTGTAGGTGCCGAAGCTCGCGACCAGCAGGATGGCCCCGACGATGGTGTACATCAGCACGTTGCGCAGCGTGATCGCCGCCAGCAGGTCCTCCTGCGCCTCCTGCCAGGAGACCGCCTTGTAGCCGGTCTGCTCGCCGATGCGCTCGCTGATCAGGCGCGCCTGCATCGGATCGTTGGTGCGGACGCGGATCTCGTTGATGATCCCGGTCTGGCGCTCCAGGATCTGCGCGGTGCGCAGCAGCACGTAGCCGGTGGTCTCGTCGGTACCGCGGAAGCCGGAATGGAAGATGCCGACGACGGTCGCGTTCATGCTGACGCCCTGGGCCGAGGCGAGCGTGATGTTGGAGTTGACCCGCGCGCCGATCTTGGTCGCGAGCCGGTCGCCGAGCAGGATCGCGTGCGAGGACCGGTACAGCGAATTGAGGTTGCCCTGTCGCATGTGGCTCGCCAGCGTCGAAACTTGGCCCTCCGTGCGCGGATCGATGCCGATGATCGCGACCGTGAGGTTGCGGCCGGCGAAGCGCAGCACGGCCTTGGACTGCACCGACGCCGTCAGCGCGCCCGGCACCCAGCCCTGCAGCGAGGCGATGGTGGCCATCGGGTTCTTGATGCCGGGGCGGCGGACGTTCGGGGTCAATCGGTGGAATTCGGCTGCCGCATAGATCTGATCGGCCGGCTGACGGGTCGGCTGGCGCAGCTCGTCGGTGATCGAAATGTGCGGCAGCGCATCGACCAGCGTGCGGATGAAGTCGTCCTGGGAGCCCTCCATCATCGCCGCCATCATCACCGAAAACGCCACGCCGGTCATGACGCCCGCGATCGCGACCAGCGTCTGGCGGGCGCGATGGCGCACATGAGTCCAGGCGATGGTCAGGACGAGGCTCATGGCGCCGACGTCTCGGGCCCGATCACGCGGATCCGCTGACCGTCCTTGATGTCGGCGGTCGCGGGCGCTGCGACCAGCTCGCCCTCGCGGGCGCCGTCGAGGATCTCGACCGCCGCGGAGCCGCGGATGCCGATCCGCACCGCGCGCCGCTGCACACGGCCGTCTTCGATCACCATGAGGCTGCCGTTGACGACGGCATTGGCCGGCGCGAGCAGCGTGTCGGCCGTCTCCCGGCTGACGATGTTGGCCTCGACGCTCATGCCGACGCGCAGCGGCGTGTCGTCCGGCAAGCCGATCCGCACGCGGAACGTCTTGGCCACGGGATCGCCTGCCGGCGTGATCTGCTTCACCGTCCCGGGCAGGGCCTGGTTGCCGAACGCATCGGCGCGCAGCAGCGCCTTCTGCCCGACCTGGACACGGGGGATGTCCTCCTCGTTGACGTCGGCGACGACCCAGAGCGGCTTCTCCAGGCCGACGCGGTAGAGGATGGTGCCGGGATCGACCATGTCGCCGACCTCGCCGTCCTCCTTGAGGACGACGCCGTCCATCGGCGCCACCAGCTTGAAGTAGTCGAGGCGCTGGGTCTGGGCCGCGATCTGGGCACGGATGCGGGCGAGATCGCTTTCGGAGCGCTGGTAGGCTTGCGAGGTGGCCGCCCCGCGGGCCAGCAACTGCGACTGTCGCTCGAACTCGTGGCGCTGGAATTCCTCCTGTGCACGCAGATCGTTCAAGGTGGCCAGCGCCTCCTTGTCGTCGAGCCGCGCCAGCAAGTCGCCGGCCTTGACCGACTTGCCCTCGCAGCGGCAGCGCTCGATGATGCGGCCGCGGACCAGCGGCGTGCTCCGCGACCACGTCTCCGGCTCCACGGCGCCGGTCGCATACACGATCTCGGCCGCCGTGCCGCGGGTGATGCGGGCGGTCGCAATCAGCGGTCCACGCCCCCACCATGCGGCAAGCCCAGCCAGTGCGCCGGACAGCAGGATGATCGAGAGCAGGCCGCGCCACGGAAAACGACGCCGGCCGCGATCGACGGCCGGCGTGGCAGCAATGGCGTTGGATTGGTCCGGCGTCAGCATGTCCATGATCGAACGGACCCTGCGACGGGAGAAAGGCTATACTTAGCCCGTAGTGCCCGTCGCCACGCGGGGCGGAGCCATCTTGAAGTGCTGCTTGGCATAGGCGACGATCTGGCGATCGGTCGGGTGATCGGCGGCTTCGACGCCGACGATGCGCTTTCCGACCGCAGGATGCTTCTCGTGCAGGTACTTGGCAAGCTCGGTCTTGGCGCCGGCCGGGCCGATGATCAGGATCTCGCCGGCGTCATCGAGCGCGTGCGCGACCTCTTCGAGGAAATTCTTGTCGGGCGCCGCGTGGCCGCTGCCGATCTCGTTGGCCTTGTGGTGCAGATGCTTGGTCTGCAGGTGCGGATGCAGCGTCAGCTCGTCGGCACCGGTCAGTCCGATGTGGAACACCTTGGCCTCGCTGTGATCGAGCCACACGACGGCATGGAAATGGGTTGGCATGATCTGGTCCTTGTCAGCAAATCACCGCTTGCGCAGCCTCGCGCGTTCGCAAGCGAACGCGCGCCGCGGGAAGCGGCTCCGTTGGTGATGCAAACCTTAGCGAGCCCGATCGGGCCCGGCTTGATGCAGGTCAACGGAGGCGGGGCGCGACCACGCGCCCCCAATGGCGCGAAGTTTACTTCGGCGCGGGCGGCTTCGGCAGCGGCTTGTCCTGCCGCTTCGACCAGGAGATGTAGTAGGCGACGGTTGTCATGATCGCGATGCCCGCCGCGCTGACCAGGATCTGCGCCAGCAGCGAGCCCGAGCTCAGCATCAGGGTGAAGTGGCCGATGAAGGACAGGAACACGCCGACGCAGAACACCGCCAGCGACTGTTGGCCGCAGACGATGAGGGGATCGAACGCCTTCCACTCCAGGCCCGGCCATTCCTTCGGCACGAACCGGATGACCAAAATGACGATCACCACGAAGTGCAGGAAGCGGTACGGCGCGAGATTGGTCTTGTCGTTCGGGTTGAAGGCCGCATAGAGCCAGTTCGGAAACATCGATCCGAGCTCAGGGAAGCGGCCGGCCATCGTCATGACCAATGCGAGCACCATGTAGGCGATGCAGAAATAGAGCGTGGCCGGCGCCATGATGATGCCCATCGAGCGGCGGGCGCCGCCGAGCGCGCACCAGGAGCCGAACACGAACAGCACCTGCCAGCAATACGGATTGAAGTACCAGGTGCCCGCCGGATAGGCCGCGAAATTCCAGCCCATCTGCCGCGCCAGGAGCCAGAGCACGATCGAGGCGATCATGGTCAGGTCGGGCTGGCGCAGCATCATCCACAGCACCGGCGGGAAGAAGCCCATCAGCACGATGTAGAGCGGCAGCACGTCGAGATTGACCGGCTTGAACTTCAGGATCAGTCCCTGGGCCAGCGTATCGCTGGCGTGGTCGACGAGTCCTGCGACGTTGAACTCGTCAATGATCTCGGAGACGCCGAACCGCGTCGCCAGATAGCTGATGGCCACGATGTAGATCACGAAAAGCACGATGTGGGCGACGTAGAGCTGCCACACCCGCTTGAACAGCCGGGTGGCGCCGACGATGAAGCCGCGATCGATCATCATGCGCGCATAGACGAACGAGGCGGTATAGCCGGAGATGAAGACGAACAGGTCGGCGGCGTCGCTGAAGCCGTAATTCCGCGTGGTGATCCAGTTCACCACATTGTCCGGGATGTGATCGAGAAAGATCGCCCAGTTGGCGATTCCGCGAAACAGGTCGAGCCGCAGGTCGCGCCCGCGCTCGGGCAGCGTGGCATTGATTTTCATGGCCGCTTCAACGCACTGTTTTGAATGGAAAACGTTCGGGGAGCAGAGGCGCCGTGGCAGTCGACCGAGATTGTCACGGGACGGCAGAATGACTATACGGAGCACGATAGACGGTCACGTCCTGGATGGGAATCACCGTTCCGTGCTGGAGCTTGCCTGTACCCCATCCCGGCCGTTTCCGCCAAACGCATGACGACCTCAGCTTCCAGGGGCTCTTCCAGCCATGACCGCACGCATTTTCAAGCCCGCCAAGAACGCGATGCAATCGGGCAAGGCCAAGACCAGGGACTGGCAGTTGGATTATGAGCCGGAGCAGCCGCGGTCGGTCGAGCCGCTGATGGGCTGGACGTCCTCCTCGGACATGAAGCAGCAGGTCACCTTGCGCTTCGACACCAAGGACGAGGCGATTGCCTATTGCGAGCGCAAGGGCATTCCCTACCAGGTGATCGAGCCGAAGGAGCCGGTGAAGCGGCAGATCGCCTATGCCGACAATTTCTCGTTCCGCCGCGGTGAGCCCTGGACGCACTGATTTGGACTCATTGAGGGGCCGGCTCGGCCGTCATCCGTTCAACCTGTTTGAGGCGGCCCGCCGGAGATGGGCAGCGGGGCGTCCTTGGACAGGCCGAGCACCGGGAAGCTCCTGATGGCCCGGACGCCGGGCAGGGCGGCGAACTGGCGGAGCTGGCGGCTCATGCCTTCGACGCCGGTCGACACGCATTTCAGCAGGAAATCCGCATCTCCCGACAGCCGCCAGCATTGCTGGACCCAGGGCAACGTCACGATCGCGGCCTCGAACGACTCCAGTGCCGTCTGGTGCTGGCTGTCGAGCTGAATCGACACGAACGCGACCACCTCATAGCCCAGCGACCGTTCATCGATGCTGGCGCGGATGGATTTGATCACGCCGCTGCTGCGCAGCGTCCGCACCCGGCGCAGGCAGTTCGGATGCGAGATCCCGACCCGGTCGGCGAGCTCGTTGATGCGGATCCGGCCATCGGCCTGGAGCTCCGCCAGGATCCTGCGATCGATCGCGTCGAGCTCCGGGCTGCCAGCCATCGGCGCGGCCCGTTCAGCCGGTCGGGCGATCAGGCCGGCCACCGCCGGCCGGATCAGGCTCGGCGGTGCGCGGCATGACGCCCGAGAGCACGAGCTTCTCGTGGGCCGCGATGATCGCCTCCCTGGTGAGCCGGCCGCCGGGACGGTACCAGCTGCACAGCCCGGTCAGGAGCGCGATGATGGCAAAGGTCGCGACCTGGATGTCGTCGACGTCGAACACGCCTTGCGCCACGCCGTCGCTGAGGATGTCGGCCAGCCGGCGCTCATAGGCGCCGCGCAGCGCCACCACCGCCTCGTAGTTGCGGGGATCGAGGCTGCGCAGCTCCGAATTGGCGATGAAGACCTCGCGCTTCCGGGTCATGTGATAGCTGACGTGGAAGGCGACGAATGCCCGGAGGCGTTCGACCGGACCCTGGGTGTCGCGGAGCGCCTGCTCGAGCTCGTGCAGCAGGTCGTTGATGTGGTCCTGGATCAGCTCTGCCAGCAGCTCCTGCTTGGTGCTGATGTGATTGTAGAGCGAGCCCGGCTGGATGCCGACCTCGGCGGCGAGCTGGCGCAGGCTCATGGCCTCATAGCCGTGCTGGAAGATCAGCCGCAGGCCGGCCCTGCGGATCGCCTCCATCGTCGTCGGACCATGTGACCCGATCGTGCGCGCCATCTCGTCCTCGCTGGACCGTCCCGATGCCAATCGCGGCGGATCCGCCACGGCGGGGGGTCCCGTAGTGAAGTCTGAAAATTCCGTGGTCTCAAGCAAATGCTGCTCGCCCCGGACCCTACAACAATCCGCTTGAGAATAGAATTTAAAAACGTATGATCGTTTAATTCGAGAAGGACGGACGGTCGCAAACCGGCCGCCGGCGGGCAGGGAGGACAGCATGCGGGCAAAGATGGTACACCCGGGCTCGCAGCGGCCTGAACGGCCGCGACCGCTCTGACGCGTGCTCCCACGGCTTCCCCCTCCAGCCCCGCAACGAAGACGCCGGTCATGACGCTTCACTCCACGATCGATCCATCGTCCTCCGATTTCGCCCGCAATGCCGACGCCATGCGCGCGCTGGTCGCCGACCTCAGAACGAAGCTGGGGCAGGTCGCCGAGGGCGGCGGCGAGACCTCGCGCAAGCGGCATTTGTCGCGCGGCAAGATGCTGGCGCGCCAGCGCGTCGACCTGCTGCTCGACCCCGGAACGGCGTTCCTGGAGCTGTCGCCATTGGCCGCGCACGGGCTCTATGGCGGCGACGTCCATTCGGCGAGCATCGTGACCGGCATCGGCCGCATCGCGGGGCGCGAATGCGTCGTCGTCGCCAACGACGCCACCATCAAGGGCGGCACCTACTACCCGATGACGGTGAAGAAGCATCTGCGCGCCCAGGACATCGCGCGGCAGAACAATCTGCCCTGCGTCTACATGGTCGATTCCGGCGGCGCGTTCCTGCCGCTGCAGGACGAGATCTTCCCGGACGAGCGGCATTTCGGCCGGATCTTCTACAACCAGGCGCAGATGTCGGCGCAGGGCATTCCGCAGATCGCGATCGTGATGGGCTCGTGCACCGCCGGCGGCGCCTATGTGCCGGCGATGTCGGACGAGAGCATCATCGTGCGCAACCAGGGCACGATCTTCCTCGGCGGTCCGCCGCTGGTGAAGGCCGCGACCGGCGAGGTCGTCAGCGCCGAGGAGCTCGGCGGTGCCGACGTGCATTCGCGACAGTCGGGCGTGACCGATCACTACGCGCAGAACGATGCCCATGCGATCGGCATCGCCCGCCGCATCGTCGGCACCCTTAAGCCGCCGGGCGCGCGCACCGTGCTCAACATGCGCGAGGTGCGCGAGCCGCGCTATGCCGCGGAAGAGATCTATGGCGTCGTGCCGGTCGACGGCCGCAAGCCGTTCGACGTGCGCGACATCATCGCGCGGGTGGTCGACGGCTCGGAGTTCGACGAGTTCAAGAAGCTCTACGGTCAGACGCTGGTGTGCGGCTTCGCCCACATCTGGGGCCATCCGGTCGGCATCATCGCCAACAACGGCATCCTGTTCAGCGAGAGCTCGCTGAAGGGCGCGCACTTCATCGAGCTGTGCTGCCAGCGCAACATTCCGCTGGTGTTCCTGCAGAACATCACCGGCTTCATGGTCGGCAAGAAATACGAGGCCGGCGGCATCGCCCGCGACGGCGCCAAGCTGGTGACGGCGGTCGCGACCGCGTCGGTGCCGAAGTTCACCGTCGTGATCGGCGGCTCCTACGGCGCCGGCAATTACGGCATGTGCGGCCGCGCCTATGCGCCGCGTTTCCTGTGGATGTGGCCGAACGCGCGCATCTCGGTGATGGGCGGCGAGCAGGCCGCGATGGTGCTGAGCCAGGTCCGGCGCGACGGCATCGAGGCCAAGGGCGAGAGCTGGCCGGCGGAAGAGGAAGAGAAATTCCGCAGCCCCATCCGCGCGCAATACGAGGCGCAGGGCAATCCGTACTACGCGACCGCGCGGCTGTGGGACGACGGCGTGATCGATCCCGCCGATACCCGCCTCGTGCTCGGCCTTGGATTGTCTGCCGCCGCCAATGCCCCGGTCGAGCCGACCAAGTTCGGCCTGTTCAGGATGTGATCATGGCTCGTCCCGGATTGTATCGTCGTTTTCGCAAGCTCCTGATCGCCAACCGCGGCGAGATCGCCGTGCGCGTCATCCGCACGGCGCGCGCGATGGGATTGAAGACCGTCGCGGTCTATTCGGAGGCCGACCGCAACGCGCTGCACGTCGCGCTGGCCGACGAAGCGGTGCTGCTCGGCCCTGCGCGCGCCCGCGACTCCTATCTCAACATCGAGCGGCTGATCGAGGCCGCCAGGCAGACCGGTGCCGAGGCCGTTCATCCCGGCTATGGCTTCCTGTCCGAGAGTGCCGAGTTCGCACAGGCCTGTCTCGATGCGGGGCTGGTGTTCGTCGGGCCGACCGCGGCGATGATCACGGCGATGGGGTCGAAGTCCGGCTCGAAGTTTCTGATGGAGCAGGCGGGCGTGCCGCTGGTGCCCGGCTATCACGGCGAGGCGCAGGATGACGCCACGCTCGCCAATGAAGCCGCGCGGATCGGCTTTCCCGTGCTGATCAAGGCGTCCGCCGGCGGCGGCGGCCGCGGCATGCGCGTGGTTCACGCGGCCGGCGACCTCACTGATGCCGTCACCAGCGCCAAGCGCGAGGCCAAGGCGGCGTTCGGCGACGACCGCGTGCTGATCGAGAAGTTCGTCGAGAGCCCGCGTCACATCGAGGTGCAGATCGTCGGCGACAGCCACGGCAATCTGGTCTCGCTGTTCGAGCGCGAATGCACCCTGCAGCGCCGGCACCAGAAGGTGGTCGAGGAGGCGCCGTCGCCGACGTTGACGCCGGCGCAGCGGGACACGGTGTGCGCTGCGGCGCGTCGCGCGGCGGGCGCGGTGAACTATGTCGGCGCCGGCACCATCGAGTTCGTCTCCGACGGCCGCGACGTGTTCTTCATCGAGATGAACACGCGTCTGCAGGTCGAGCATCCCGTCACCGAGTTGATCACCGGGGTCGATCTCGTCGAATGGCAGTTGCGCGTCGCCTTCGGCGAAGAGCTGCCGCTGACGCAGGACCAGATCCGGTTGCATGGCCATGCCATCGAGGCGCGCGTCTACGCGGAGAATCCCGCCAAGAACTTCATGCCCTCAGTCGGCACGATCAAGACCTGGCAGCTTCCCGCTGAAACCGGCGGCCTGCGCATCGATGCCGGCTATCGCGAGGGCGATGCGGTCTCGCCCTATTACGACGCGATGCTCGCCAAGATGATCGCCTGGGCGCCGACCCGCGAGGTCGCGATCGAGCGGCTCAATCGCGGCCTTGACGACACCGACGTCCGAGGCATCGTCAGCAACATCCCGTTCCTGTCGTCGCTGCTGACGCATCCCGACGTCGTGGCGAACGCGATCGACACCGGTTTCATCGAGCGCCATCTGACGCATCTGACCCAGTCAGGAGCGGTGGCCGGCGACCTCGAGCTCTGTGCCGCGGTTGGGGCCATTCTCATCGGCGAGCAGATCGCGGCCGCGAAGGAGCAAGGCTCGCCGTGGCGCGCATCCGGCTGGATGCCGGTGGGACTGCGACAGCGCGTGTTCTCGTTCCGCCAAGGCGCGGGTAATGAACCGCGGACCGCCACGCTGGCCTATGGTTCCGGCGTACAGCGCCTGTCGATCGAGGGCCGTGAGACCTCGTTCTCGGCTATTCCGACTGATGACGGCGGCTTCGACCTTGTGTGCGACGGCGTCAAATCCCATGTGGTGGCCGTCATCGAGGGCCATGAGCTGTACCTGCGGACCCGCAACGGTCGTTTCGACCTGCATTGGATCGATCCGTTCGGCGGAGACGACGAGGAGCAGGCCGGCGAGGACAAGATCGTGGCGCCGTTGCCGGGGACCGTCGTGGCGCTGCTTGCGCAGGAAGGCGCCGTCCTGGAGAAGGGTGCGGCGATCCTGACGCTCGAAGTCATGAAGATGGAGCAGACCCTGCGGGCGCCGTTCGCAGGCCGGCTCACGGCGATCAAGTGCAAGGTCGGCGACATCGTGCAGGAAGGCGTCGAACTGGCGGACCTCGAACCGTCCGCCTGATCCTCGAACCGGAGAGGTCGGCATGAGCGAGAGCGTGCGCATCATCGAAATGGGCCCGCGCGACGGCCTGCAGAACGAGAAGACGTTGGTCGGCGTGGCCGATCGCATCGCCTTTGTCCGCGCGCTGGTGAACGCCGGCCTGGCGACCGTCGAGGTCGGCGCCTTCGTCTCGCCTAAGGCGATCCCGCAGATGGTGGGATCGGATGAGGTGATGCGCAGCGTGTCTGCGCTGCCCGGCGAATTCCATGTGCTGGTGCCCAATGTGAAGGGCTATGAGGCCGCGCGCGCTGCGGGCGCCAGGGTGATTTCCGTGTTCACGGCGGCCTCTGAGAGCTTCTCCCGCGCCAACATCAACTGTTCGATCGCGGAGTCGCTGGAGCGCTTCAAGCCGGTGATCGCCCACGCCAGGACCGACGGCGTCAAGGTGCGCGGCTACGTCTCCTGCGCGCTCGGCTGTCCCTATGAAGGCGAGATCAAGCCGCAGGCGGTAGCCGGCGTGGCGAAGGCGCTGTGGGACCTGGGCTGCTACGAGGTCTCGCTGGGCGACACGATCGGCGTCGGCACGCCGCTCAAGGCCAAGCAGATGCTGCGCGCCGTCTGCGACGATGTGCCCGTGATGCATCTTGCGATGCATTTCCACGACACCTACGGCCAGGCGCTGGCCAATCTCTATGTGGGCATGGAGGAGGGCGTCCGCGTCATCGATGCCGCCGCCGGCGGCCTCGGCGGCTGCCCGTTCGCTCCGGGCGCGACGGGAAATGTCGCGACCGAGGACGTCGTCTACATGCTCGAAGGCATGGGCATCCGCACCGGCGTCGACATGACGAAACTGCTGGCCGCCACCAACGAAATCAGCCGGCTGCTCGGCCGGCCCCCGGTCAGCCGCGTTGCCGGCGCGCTGAATGCGAAGAACAGGCGAGCAGCGAATGGCGAATAGCGAACGGGGGCTGAACCTATCGCCAATCCCTATTCGCTACGTCCTAGTCGCCATTCGTCGCTGCGTCAGCGGCTGAGATCCGGCCCCATCACGAGATCCGGCAGCGCCGTCGAGATCTGCGGCACGAAGCAGAGCAGCAGCACGGCGGCCATCATCAGCAGGACGAACGGCAGCGTGCCCCAGATCACCTCGCGCAGCGGGATGTCCGGCGCGACGTTCCTGATGACGAAGATGTTGAGACCCACCGGCGGGTGAATCAGGCCCATCTCCATCACGATCGTCATCACCACGCCGAACCAGATGATGTCGAAGTTTGCTGCCCGCAACGGCGGCAGGATGATCGGCGCCGTCATCAGGATGATCGATACCGGCGGCAGGAAGAAGCCGAGCACGACCACCATCAGCAGGATCGCGAACAACAGTTCCCAGCGCGGCAGGTGCATCGCCACGATGGACTCCGCCACCGACTGCGAGATGTGCAGGTAGCTCATCACGTAGGAGTACAGCAGCGACATGCCGATGATCAGCATCAGCATGGTCGATTCGCGCAGCGTCGCCTTCATGATGGGCGCGAGATCGGCCGGGCTCCAGACGCGGTAGATGATCGCGATCAGCACGAGCGCGAGGATGCCGCCGAGACCGGCTGTTTCCGATGGCGTGGCGAGGCCGCCATAGAGCGCGACCATGACGCCGGTCAGGAGCAGCACGAACGGAATCACGCGTGGCAGCACGGAGAAGCGCTGCGCCATCGTAAAATCGTCCTTGGTCAGGATGTCCGACCACGCGCCCGACTTCTCATAGACGGCTTTCGCGCGCGCATATTCCTGCCGGAAGCGCACCACCGAATAGACGCCGAACAGGGTCACCAGCAGCAGCCCGGGGCCGATACCGGCCAGGAACAGCCGTCCCAGCGATTTCTCCGCCGCGATCGCGAACAGGATCATCGTAATCGAGGGCGGAAGCAGAATGCCGAGCGTGCCGCCGGCGGCGATGATGCCTGCGGCGAAGCCGCCGGAATAGCCGCGCTTGCGCATCTCGGGAATTCCGGCCGAGCCGATCGCCGAGCAGGTCGCGGGGGACGATCCCGCCATCGCCGCGAACAGCGCGCAGGCGAACACGTTGGCGACGCCCAATCCGCCGGGCACGCGATGCAGCCACGCGTGCAGCGCCGAGTAGAGGTCCTGGCCTGCGCGGGAGCGGCCGATCGCCGCGCCCTTGAGGATGAACAGCGGGATCGACAGCAGCGTGATCGAAGCCATTTCCTCGTAGACGTTCTGCGTCACCGTATCGAGCGACGCGGTCGGCATGTAGATGGCCATGAACACGACGGCGACGGCGCCGAGCGCGAACGCGATCGGCATGCCCGCGAACATCGCAAACAGGGTCGAGAGTCCGTAGGCAACCCCAATTCCGAACACGCTCATCGACGCGCTCCGGTCAGCGGAGCCACGATCTGCAGCAGCATCTGCAGGCACAGCAGGGTCATTCCCGCGGCCATCAGGCCGTAGGGAATCGCCAGCGGCGGCGACCACATCGAATTCGAGACCTGACCATCGACCCAGGCCTCATGTGTCAGGGTCCAGGATTTCCAGGTGAAGAAGGCACAAAACAAAAAGCTCGCGACGTCGACCAGCCAGAGCCTGATCTTGTTGGCGAGCGGCGACATCAGCCCAACGAAGGCTTCGATGCTGACGTGGCCGCGATGCTCCTGCACATAGGCTGCAGTCATGAAGGTTGCGCCGACGAGCAAGAACACGGCGGCTTCGTCCTGCCAGTAGTTGGCGGCCTTGAACAGTGCACGGCCCGCCACGCTGTAGCTCAGGATGAGGCAGGCCGCGACCAGTGCGAACGCGGCCAGAACGACGATGATACGATTGAGCAGCGAGACAACACGCTGGAGCGGCGCCAGCGGACCGCTGGCGCCGATGGCTGTCGTGGCCTCGGTATCGAGAACGGGCGCGTGCATCAATCAGGCCGCGACGTCGGAGGCGAGTTTGAGGAGCTTGGCGCAGTTCGCGGACCTGCCGCCATAGTCCTTCCAGGCCGTGTCACGGGCAATGTCGCGCCATTTGTTGACGGTCTCGACATCGAGCTCCGTAACCTTGGCGCCGGCCTTTTCGTAGACCTTGGCAACTTCGATGTCGTCGTCCTGCGCGCCCTTGCGCCCGAACGCCTCCATCTCCGCGCCGACCGCGAGGATGATGTCCTGTTGGTTCTTCGGCAGCTTGTCGAACGAGGCCTTGGACATCATCAGCGGCTCGAGCATGAACCAGTACGACGCCTTGGCTCCGGAGGTGAGGGCCTTCGACACCTCTTCCAGCCGGAACGAGATCAGGCTGGTCGACGAGGTAATGCCGGCATCGCAGGCACCGGTCTGCATCGCGGTGTAGATTTCATTCGACGGAACCGACAGCACCGAGGCGCCGGCGGTCTGCAGCACCATGTCCATCTCGCGCGAGCCGCCGCGCACCTTCATGCCCTTGGCATCCTCGGGCGCCACCAGCGGCCGTGATCGGCTGGCGACCCCGCCCGCCTGCCAGACCCAGGTGAGCAGGATGATGCCCTTGTCGGCCAGAAAATCGCTCAGCGTCTTGCCGACCGGCTCGTTCTTCCAGCGCATCCCCTGGTCGTAGGTCGTGACCAGACCCGGCATCAGCCCGATGTTGGTCTCGGGCACCTCGCCGCCGGCGTAAGGCATCGGATAAAGGCTGATGTCGAGCGCGCCCTTCCGCATGGCCGAGAATTGCGCGACGGTCTTGATGAGCGAGGAGTTCGGATAGATCTCGGTCGCGATCTCGCCGCCGGAGCGCTTCGCAACCTCCTCGGAGAACACCCGGCAGAGCCGGTCGCGGAAATCGCCCTTGTCGATGGTGCCGCCGGGAAACTGGTGAGAGATCTTCAGCGTCGTTGCTGCATGGGCCGTGCCGGTTCCAAAACGCAGAATGGCCGGCGCAGCGAGCGCGGATGCGATGACATGACGGCGTGTGAGCATGAGATTTCCCCTGGACAACTTCTGGTTGGGTTCCCGACCCGGGTTCGTTGGCGTGAGTTATACCAACCAATCTACCGGACTTACCTCTAGCCGAACTAGGCAGTTCGTTCGAGGCCAAATGCATGGGAAGCGACATATTGCTGCGGCGCACGTACCGGCCTGTGAATCCCTTGCCCGGGTTGTACTAACATGATCTTGCCGGGCAAAATTGTGTCCTCGATTCCGGAACGGGACGCATTCGAGTCAAATTTGATCGAACAAAAATTCTCGCCCGCGCTCGTAACAATCGCCTTCATCGGAACGTCGATATCCAGGAACGGCGCGTCCGTCGCCGTCGAACCCCGTCATACGAAGGAGCGATCATCATGACCAATCGTAGCCGCCTCATCCTCGGAATCTCCGCCGCCGCCCTCGCGTTCAACGTGGCCGTCGCGCCGGTGGCCTTCGCGGAGGACAAGATGAGCAAGGACGATGGGATGAAAAAGGGCGCGATGTCCCACGACGGCATGAAGAAGGATTCGATGGCCAAGGACGGCATGAAGAAGGACGATGCCATGTCCAAGGACGGGATGAAGAAGGACGACGGCATGATGAAGAAGAACTAAGTCGTCTCGCCCGGCATCGTGCGATGGGACGACCGTATCAGTCCCATCGCCGATGAAGTGAGGAGCCGCGCGATGCCGGACGCGACGGCACGCAGGTCTCGTGGCGGCGGCGTTGCTGCTTACTTCTTCTTTCCGCGGGCCTTGCGCGCGGCGTAGCGCGCATCGCGCTTCGCCTTCTGCTCGGCCTCCATCTCGGCCAGGCGAGCGGCTTCGTCTTCCGCCTCGCGCGCGAGCCGGGCAATCTCGGCAGCTTTGGCCTCTTCCTCGAGGCGCTTCTGCTCCGCCTTGGCGGCCTCGCGCTCCAATCGCTGCTGCTCGCGGCGGGCGGCGGCAGCTTCGCGCTCCTGCCGTCGCTTCACGACTTCGGGATCGTCCGGTCCCGGCTGCGATTTGAACTTCTGCACGATGCTCTGGCGGGCCTGCTGCGCGGCCTTCTGCCGATCGGCAAATCCAGGTTCCTTGAATCCTCTCATGGAGACGTCGTCACTTCGCTATTTGGGTGTTCGATCAGGGTGTGGTCGGTCAGGGGCTGCACGCGCCGCCAGGCAGTTCTTCCACGAGATCGTGAACACGAGCGGAGGCCGACGCGAGCCCGTGTGTATAGGATCGCATGCGTCGATGACAAATGCTTTATCGCCGCTCCTCCACATCCGACCTGCCTAGCGCTTGCATGGCGCTCGCCGGAGGCTATGTAAGCACCCCCGTCGCTGACGCAGGTCGGCCGGCTGTGAGTCGCTTCACGCCTCGCGGGCACCAGCGCACCGCCCGGGTGCGACGTCCAACGGAGTTGACCGGCATGATCTGTGTTCGCCGCGGGCGCATGGCGCTCGGCCTCGCGCTCGTCGCTCTCGTGGTCAGCGCATGCGTGATGACCGCGGTCCTCGCCCGCCCGCGGCCCGTTTCGGCCGGTGTGCTGGGTTCCGAATGGGAATGCGGGCAGCTGTTCTGGGTGACGAGCTGCACCCGTATCGAATCGATCTCGCCGGCATCGCGCCAGCAGCAGCAACCGCACGGTGAGGCCGCTGGCCTGCGTGCCGCCTAGGCGCACCGGCGATGAGTACGCAGGGGCCGGATAGACGCGGTGCCATGGCGGCACTGGTGTTCGCGGCGCTCGTCGTGGCCTTCGGCGTGTGGCTGGCTCGCAGCCTGACCTCGGCAAGCCAGATGCAGGATTGCCTGATGTCGGGACGAACCAACTGCAATGTGATCGTGCCCGACCGGTGACCGCCGATCAGCTCGTACCGGATCGGCAAGACCGCGCCAGCAAGGTTGCATGATCGGAGCGGCGAATCAGCCGGCATCTCGGTTAACCTGACGGCAGCAGGTCGACCTGGCCGCAAAATAGTCGGGATTTTACCCGTTTGTCGCGGAAACTATGGTGCGCCCGGACCATACGCGCCAAAGCCGGCGATCCGGGATCATCAATCCGCATCACACCTCGCGTGCGCGGCAACCGGCGGGCGATCAAGGGTAGGAGAGAATGACGTTGTCCAACCAGAGCACACGGTGGCTGCCCGCGATCGCAATCCTGACCGCAGTCGTGATCCCCGCCCAAGCCTGGGCGCAAACCCAGGACCAGGCTGGTCCCGGCGCCGGGCATTCGCCCCAGGCCCGCCCGCCCGGTGTCATTCGCCAGGCGCCGGCCCAGGGTGGGCAGCCGGGCGGCCAGCCCCATGTCCAGATTCCGCGGCAAGTCGGTCCCATGGCCGGCCAGCCGCAGGGAGCACAGCCGGGCGCACCGCCGCGGGCTGCCATTGTCCCTCAGGGACGTCAGCCTGCGCCGGTGGCGCAGCAGGGACGTCCGCCGGGAGCCGGTCAGGGCTACGCAGCGGGTCACGGCCCGGGCCCTGGTCCGGCGATGGTCGGGCGGGGACCGGATGCGCGTTATACGCACGGCCGGGTCGCGGTGCGCGACTATGGTGGGCAGTCTTATCGCGGCCGGGTCGGCTGGGAGGGCGGCCGATGGCGGCACGAGGTTCACAATGGCCGTCCGGGCTGGTGGTGGGACGTTGGTGGCGTCTGGTACTATTATCCCGAGCCCATGGAAGGACCGCCGACCTACGTGTCGGAGGACTATGCTGACGATGTGGTCTATGCGCCGTCGGCGGCCTACGAGGCGCCCCCGCCGGTCGCCTACGAGCCGGCGCCGCCTCCGGCCGAAGTCGATCCGGGTGCCAGCGCGCTCGGGGGCGCGATCATCGGCGGGGTGCTCGGCGGTATCCTCACCGGCAAGGCGGGCGGTGCCGCGGCGGGCGCCGTGCTTGGTGGTGCCACCGGGGCGATCGCCGGCGCTACGGCTGCGGCGCGACCGGGCTATTATCTGTCGCAGGGCAATTGCTACTATCGATATCCGTCGGGAGAGTATGTCGCGGTCGATCCGCGCTCCTGCTACTGAGCCGCCGCCGGCGGTCGGAGCGCTGCGCTGAGCTTGGTTGGCCGCTGCGGAGTTGTGGCCGAATCTCCGCAAAGCTCCGGAGCAGGAGTGGGAGCGAATCTTGATAGACTCCGCTTCATCGTTCGAGAGGTGAGAGCTCCTGGGCCATGACCAAGGCGTCCAAGCTGGTTGCCGCCAAGGGCGGAAGGGTTCTCCTGGTCCGGCGCCGGGCCGACGGTCGCTGGATGTTTCCGGGTGGCCGCAAACGCGCGCAGGAGACGGCGAAGGACTGCCTGAAGCGCGAGATCAAGGAGGAGCTTCCCAAGCTCAAGCTCGGCCGGCTGCGGCTATGGAAGGAAGTCACCGCCAAGAACAAGCGCTCGGGTCGCAAGATGAGCGATGCCATCTTCATCGCCAAGCATGCCAAAGGGCGCCTGGAGATCGGAGACAAGAAGGAGATCGACCGCGCGGTGTGGCAAAAGCCCTACGGACTCAGCCTGACGCCGACGTCGCGCTACATCCGCGACCAGCTGTTTCCACGAAAGCCGGACTGAACCGTCGCGGGCTGGGAACATCCCGGCCGCCTGGGCGTTATCTGCCCATGCCTTACGATAACACAGACAGACAGCCTCGCGTCCTCACGCCGGAAGAGCGTCGAGCGCGCGACGCCAGCCGCAGGGCTGATGCCGAACAAGCCATGCGCGAGCATGAGGCGGCCCAGCGCGCCTTTTACGCCAACCGCGAGCGGCTCCGGGCCGAGCGTCTGGCCCGGGAGGCCGCCGCCAAGTCGGGCTGACGGGAGTTCCTGTCAGCTCGCCTTGCGGCTCCGGAATGCGTTCGCCATCCGCAGAAACGCTTGATCCAGCAACGCATACATGTCGCCCGTGATGTCGCAATCGAACATCGCGCGGCGCATGCACGTCATCCATTCGTCGCGCTCGGCGTCGCCGATCGGATACGGACGGTGCGCGGACATGATGCAGCGATGTTCGGCCCGCTCGAAATAAAGCGCCGGCCCGCCCAGCCAGCCACTGAGAAATTCGAACAGCAACTGCTTGATCGGACCAAGATCGGCGTCGTGCATCGCGCGGATGCGGCTGGCGCCGGGCTCCTGGTCCATGATGGTGTAAAAGCGCTCCGCCAGACGGCGCACGCCGGCCTCGCCGCCTACGAGCTCATAGGGCGTCGCCTCGTTCACAACTGCTTCTGCTTCGTTAGCCGAATTCGCTGCCGTCATCGCATCTCGTTTCCGCTCGCCCCTCTGCAGCCAACAAGCGGCAGAGGTATGGCGCCTTGATCTGGATCAAGCGGGAAAACGCGCGTGCGTTCGGGCTAGCGGATGCTGGCTTTGACGAGGCGCTGCCGGTCGGTGTCGGCGGCGATCTGGCGCAGCGTCTGTCGGAGCAGAGCGAGATCGACCGGCTTGGAGAACGGCGGATAGACGTTCAGGCCGAGGATCTTGCCGGCGCGGACCGTGACGTCGCGGGTCTGATCGTCGGAGCCGCTGATGATCAGCACCGGCGTGCGGGACTTGATGTCCGCCAACAGCTGCAACACCTCGGTGCCGGAGCGCTCACCGAGATTGAGGTCGAGCGTGATGCATTCGAAGTTGCGCCGGCGCAGCACGTTCATCGCGCCGTCGACCGAGTTCACGCCGGTCGTCGCAAAGCCCGCCTGCACGGCGATCTTGCGCAGGATCGACAGATGAACGTCGGCATCTTCGATCACGAGAAGTTCGTTCAGCATGGTCCCCGCGCGGCTGGTGTGTCGGCTACAGATGGACCTGCGGAACTTAAGAGGGGGTTTCTGATTTCCTCGTAAACATCGGGTCCCGTAGAACAACGGAAAATCTGCACGCTATCCGTCATTGCCGGCGCCCGCGCGGAACAGCTCAGAACGGCCGACGGCTCGGCATGGCTTTGGAGGAGCCTCGCAGATCGGTCATCTCTGCCGAATCGGCCGGAGGCAGGCGCCCGCCCGGCCGGCGCCAGTGCTCGACGTGCAGAAGGATGCCGGCCACCAGCAGCGGCGCGACGGCGGCCACCGCCAGCAGCGGCGACAGCGGCTTGGGCGTGATCATCTCCATCGTCATCTCGCAGACCATCCAGATGGCTGCGGACGCCAGCACAAAGTCGCGGGAGGGGATGCGGAGCCAGTACAGGAAGCCGGCGATGATCGCGGCCGGCGCAATGATCGGGCCGATCATGTAGAAGTTCAGCTCGGGCGGCGTCACGGCGTCGAGGACCATCGATGCCAGCAGCCACAGGCTGAGGAACATCACTACGCCGTCGACGTATCTCATGGCCAACCTCCGCCGCGACATTTTGGCGCAATCTTTGTCCGGTTTATGGCTGTTCCGTCAAGGGCCATGGTGTCCAGGGCCGATTTGCAGCCCGATCCGGCGGATTTTCCGCCCGCGGCCCGGATAAAAACGAGTTCCTGGTTCCACGGTCATCCCCCGCTCAATCCGCCGAAAACCCGAACGGAACGGACGACGTCCTGAAATCGTCCGGCAGGATCTCGCGCCCGATCGGCGGCGCCGAGCGTGCGGCGCATTTCGGCCGGTGGCAGACCCGGCAGGCGACGCCGATCGGGGTCGGCGCGTTCGCATCGGGCCCGTGGCCGTCGCGGGTGTAGATCAACTGCCCCGCATGCTCGGCGGCGCAGCCGACCGCAATCGCCCGCTCGACGCGCACCGCGCCATAGGAGCCGCCGCCGGCCGTCACGGTGCGGGCGATCGAGAAGAAGCGGCGGCCATCCGGCAGCTCCAGCCATTGCGTCACGATCTGGCGCGGTGTCTTGAAGATGCCGTGCACCGACCACAGCGGGCAGGCCCCGCCATGCCTGGCGAACGGGAAGCCGGCGCCGTCGAGCAGCTTCGAGACGTTGCCGGCGGGATCGACCCGGATCAGGAAGAACGGGATCCGCTCCGCGCCCGGCTTCTGCAGGGTGGTGACGCGGTGCGCGGTCTGCTCGAAGCTGGTGCCGAACTGGCGCGCCAGCGCCTCCAGATCGTACGCCCGCGCATCGACCGCTTTCGCAAAGATCGAATAGGGCATGATGATCGCAGCCGCTGCGTACGCCGCGAGCGCGCGGCGCGCCAGGAGCTCGGCGGTCTTGCTGGCGAACTTGCCGTCCTCCAGGGCGGCGCCGATCTCGGTGTCGAGCTCGAGATAGGCGAGCTGCCGGGCGAGCTCGAATTTCAGGCTCGCGCTGTCCAGCGAATCCTCGATCAGCAGCTGCCGGCGGTGCAGGTCGAGCCGCCTGAGCGAGCCGAGCATCACGTTCGGCGGCATGTAGCGGACCTGGAGATTATGCCGGGCGCGAAACCGCTCGATGAAGCCGGCCGGTCCGGCGGAGACCTGCGGAGCCCCCGTCGGCGCCCCCTGGAAGATCGCCTGCGCCAGCCGCTCGGCGGCATCGTCGAGCTGGGCAAAGTTGTTGCGGCGGGCGGCGAGGAAGCGGCGGACGTCGGCGACGGGATCGTTGGCGTCGAAGCCGTCATTGCCGACGCGCGGCGCGCTGCCGGCCGGCGCCGGCGCGCGCTGCTCGGCCAGCGCGAGCTGCTCCTCGCGATACGCCGTGTAGAGGCGCAGGAACGCCTCGGCCATGCCGGGATAGCTGACGGCGAGGTCGGAGATCTCCAGCGCGGGAATGTCGATGTCGGAGAACATCGGGTCCTTGAGCACCGACTGCATCCGCGCGGTATGGTCGGCGCCGCCGTCGCCGGCGAGATCGGCCAGGTCGATCTTGTAGGTCCGCGCCAGCCGCAGCAGCATGTCGGCGGTGACCGGCCTCTGGTTCCGCTCCAGGAGCGCGACGTAAGGCGCTGAAATTTCGAGGTCCGCGGCCATGTCGGCCTGGGTCAGGCCGAGCTCGCGCCGCAGGCGGCGCAGGCGCGGGCCCATGAAGATCGATCGTGCCGTGGCGGTGGTCATGGCCATATCCCGGTCTTGTAATCTCCTTACAGCTATACACGATAAGTTTGTAAAGTGTGACAAGTTTTCCGCGCAATGTCTGGTCCGCCGCCCCAGGCTGCTTACAACAGGTCCCAGGTTGTCCTTAACCAAGGGATCACGGACATGAACTTCCAACCGCGTGGACTGAACGACCAGGCCCTCCAGGGCCCCGCGTCCTACCAGGCCGAGGTCGAGGCGGCGCGCGCGCTGCTCGAGACCCAGCCGACCTGGAACGGCGTCACCGCCGAGGCCGTGGCGCGCATGCGCCTGCAGAACCGCTTCAAGACCGGTCTCGACGTTGCCCGCTACACCGCGGCCGTGATGCGCGCCGACATGGCCGCCTATGACGAGGACAGCACCAAGTACACCCAGTCGCTGGGCTGCTGGCACGGCTTCATCGCGCAGCAGAAGCTGATCTCGATCAAGAAGCACTTCGGCAAGACCGACCGCCGCTACCTCTATCTCTCCGGCTGGATGATCGCGGCGCTGCGCTCCGAGTTCGGCCCGCTGCCGGACCAGTCGATGCACGAGAAGACCTCGGTGCCCGCGCTGATCG
Organism: Bradyrhizobium sp. HKCCYLRH2060; assembly: GCF_051168135.1. Classification (NCBI taxonomy): domain Bacteria; kingdom Pseudomonadati; phylum Pseudomonadota; class Alphaproteobacteria; order Hyphomicrobiales; family Nitrobacteraceae; genus Bradyrhizobium; species Bradyrhizobium sp. HKCCYLRH2060. The sequence goes on along the minus strand of NZ_JBNPUK010000002.1, from coordinate 375,312 downwards.
AGGAGCTCTACACCTTCCTGCGCCAGGCCGACTCGCGCGAGCTCAACGATCTCTTCCGCACGCTGGACGCAGCCCGCAAGGCCGGCGACAAGGCGAAGGAAGCGGAGATCATCGGCAAGATCGACGGCTTCCAGACCCACGTCGTCCCTGTGATCGCCGACATCGACGCCGGCTTCGGCAATGCCGAGGCGACCTATCTGCTCGCCAAGAAGATGATCGAGGCGGGCGCCTGCGCGCTGCAGATCGAGAACCAGGTCTCCGACGAGAAGCAGTGCGGCCATCAGGACGGCAAGGTCACCGTGCCGCATGACGTCTTCCTGGCCAAGATCCGCGCCTGCCGCCACGCTTTCCTGGAGCTCGGCGTCGAGGACGGCATCATCGTCACCCGCACCGACTCGCTCGGCGCTGGTCTCACCCAGCAGATCGCGTTCTCGAGCCAGCCGGGCGATCTCGGCGACCAGTACAACAGCTTCCTCGACTGCGAGGAGGTGACGCCTGCGACCGCGCGCAGCGGCGATGTCATCATCACCCAGAACGGCAAGATGATGCGGCCGAAGCGGCTGCCCTCGAACCTCTACCAGTTCCGTCCCGGCACCGGCGAGGACCGCTGCGTGCTCGACTGCATCACCTCGCTGCAGAACGGCGCCGACCTGCTGTGGATCGAGACCGAGAAGCCGCACATCGAGCAGATCGCCAAGATGGTCGACCGCATCCGCAAGGTGATCCCGAACGCCAAGCTCGCCTACAACAACTCGCCGTCGTTCAACTGGACCCTCAACTTCCGTTGGCAGGTCTATGACGCGATGAAGGAGGCGGGCCAGGACGTCAGCAAGTACAACCGCGCCGAGCTGATGAAGGCGGAGTACGACGACACCCCGCTGGCGAAGGAAGCCGACGAGCGCATCCGCACCTTCCAGGCGGATTCGGCCAAGCGCGCCGGCATCTTCCACCACCTGATCACGCTGCCGACCTACCACACGGCCGCGCTGTCGACCGACAATCTGGCCCGCGAGTACTTTGGCGAGCAGGGCATGCTGGGCTACGTCAAGAACGTTCAGCGCGCCGAGATCCGCCAGGGCATCGCCTGCGTCAAGCACCAGAACATGGCCGGCTCCGACATCGGCGACGACCACAAGGAATACTTCGCCGGCGAGAAGGCGCTGAAGGCCGGCGGCGCGCACAACACGATGAACCAGTTCGGCTGAGCTTGGCCGACTGAGGACTGACAGGACCCGTCTGGAGCTGACAGCTTCAGGCGGGTCTCGCTTTTTGGGGACGCGCCTTGTAGCTGTCGCCGATCGTGAGCCTGGAAGCTTGAGGTCGCCTCTCTCCACGCCGTCATGGCCGGGCTTGTCCCACGGCTGTCCGGTTCAGCTTCCGCATATTGCGAGGCTCAACTGTTGTGGGTTTTTGGCAAGTTGGGGTGGCCCCGTGAGCAATTGATCGATGGGGCGGCGATGCATGAGGTTGGTGCGGACCAATCTGGCAAAGACCAAGGGGCTTTGGATTGCCTTCTGAAGGTCTTGCGCGAGGCGAAGCAAGAGGAAGGCGATCAGGGCAACGGCGATCTGGATACGAACGGCGTTCTCAGAAGTCCCGAGGAACCTGGTGATCTTGAGGGTCTGCTTGACCCAACGAAAGAACAACTCGATGGCCCAGCGGCGACGATAGAGGTCGGCGATCTCTTGAGCGCTGGCATCGAGGTCGTTCGACAGGATGCGCAGGATCTTTCCCGTTTCCAAGGTGACGCGCACTTCGCGCACCGCAGTCTGCATTGGATTGCGGCGGCTGTAGGCTTGGCGTTGTGGAAGGAAGCCGATGCGGTCGGAGAGGATGTTGCCATCCGCGATGACAGGCAACTCCTCCACGACCCGCAGCGGCGTATTGGATTTGAACCGGGTCACGATTCGACAACCGGCGGCGTCCAGTTGAGCCCACCAAGCATATTCATAATAGCCGAGATCGAAGACGTAGGTTGCTCCCGGCTCGATGGGCATCTGATGCGCTGCAGTATTGTCGTTGACGTTGGCTCCGCTGATTGCCGCATAAATCGGCCGGTCGGCGTCGGCATCATAGATCACATGCACCTTGGCACCGCAGACACCGGTAGAGAACCGTGCCCAGCCAGCGCTGGCTTCTGTCAGCCGTACGCTGGTCGAATCAATCAAATACGTCGTCTCGGCAAGCTTGCGGCGTAACCGGCGATGGGCCTGCTTCATCATGATGGCCAACAGGGCGGCAAACATCTCCGCAGGCCGATTCATATTGGCGTCCGCGAAAGTCGAGCGGCGGACAGGGCCCCCACCCAGGTGATAAAGCCGCGCGGTGTGGCTCGACAGCCCGGTGACAATCTCACGCAGACTGGAAGCCCCCGAAAGCTGACCGTACAGCAGCGCCACAAATTGGTCTTTGGTGGAAAGCCGTCGAATCCGCGCGTCCGTGCCATGCTCGTCCACAAGCGCCTCGAAGCGATGCCAGGGGACCAACTTCAGAATGTCTCGGAATACTGTATTCTGATGCGGCATGGCGGGACCTTCCTGGTGTGTCTCGAACATTTGGCGATGCTCAAGACCGCAGAAGAATCCACGCCATGCACCATGTCCAGTCTGTCTGAACCGGACAGCCGTGGGCTTGTCCCGGCCATCCACGTCGTTCGGCGGACGTGGATCGACGTGGATGCCCGGGCCTTCGCCGCGCCGAAGCGGCTTCGGCCGCGCAGGCGGGACAAGCCCGGGCATGACGAGCAACAAATTGGTGCCGGACCGTGCGGCTGAGGACGTCATTCTCCTACGCGACCCTCTCGCCCCGTCGCGCGGTGCCCTCAGCGCTCCGCCAGCGCCAGCCGCGCACCAAGCAACGCAAAGCCGCCGGCAAAGGCGCGGCGCAGCCAGGTCATGACGCGGGGGCGGCTGACGACGCGGTCGCGCACGGCGGCGGCGAACAGGCCGTAGAGCACGAACACCGCGAACGTCATCGCCATGAACGCGGCCGACAGCTCCAGCATCAGCGCCAGCGGATGGGCGGCATCGGCGGCGATGAACTGCGGCAGGAAGGCGAGGAAGAAGATCGACAGCTTTGGATTGAGGATGTTGATCAGGAAGCCGGTCAGCACCACGCGCCCGGCCGAGCGGGCATCCGCATCGTCCTTCGTCTCGACCGCCAGCGCGCCGCGCTCGCCGAGCGTCTGCCAGGCCATGTACAGAAGGTAGGCGACGCCGCAATATTTCAGTGCCGCAAACGCCAGCGCGCTGGTGTGCAGCACGGCGGCAAGGCCGACGATCGCGGCCAGCATCGCCGGAAGGATGCCGAGCGTGCAGCCGAACGCGGCGGCGATGCTCATCCGCGAGCCCTTGGTCAGCGCCACTGCGAGCGTGTAGAGCACGCCGGTGCCAGGCGAGGCGACCACGATCAGCGAGGTCAGCAGGAAGGCAGTGGACATCGGCGGGCTCCCAGGGTCGCGGTTGTTCAGGCAAAGGGCAGTCGGCGCATCTCAAATCGGCCTCCATCATTCCACGGCGCAGCGGCGGACGATAGAAGGGCACGGGACACGGGTCGGTGACGACCGGGCGTGCCATCGTGTGCGTCGTCGTCGAGGGCGCGCAGCGGGTCATGCGGGCAGGGGGCGCGTTCATTCGTCATCGCGACGCATGTCGCGCCCGAACTGTTGCGGTCGTCTCGCCCTCCAGCAAACAGAGGGCGCGGGGAATGCCGGGCTGCTGGCCGCAACCCATGGCCCGCCTGCAGAAGAAAAAGCAGGCGGCAGTCACCACAGGTTCAGCCGACATCCGGCATTCCCCGCGCGATGGTCTTCACGCTTATACGCGATCTCCCCGGTGTCCGGCTTGGTAGCCACCGTCGCCACGGGGGTCATCATCCCCCAGGACTTGACGCCAGCTTCGGGGCGCCAGGACCACGCGATTTCACGTCCGCAAGGAGCCGTTCGTCCGCGCGCTATCAAAGCACGCTGCGACCCGCCTGCGGCCACCGCTCCCCGCGCCCAACGTCCGTGACGATCGCGATCCGCCCCTCTCGAGGAGCACGGGATGGGGACAGTCAATCATGAATTTCGGAAAAAGTGAAGAGGAATATTTTTGCGCCGATGACTGGACAGGGGTGATCGTCTTGAGCGGCCTGCTGAAATAAGTTTCGCCGCGCATCCTCACGGCTCATGCTGCCGGCAAGCGCAGCCAGCGCCGTCGCGCCATGATCCGGTTTCTGCGCCGTGAGGACCTCCCGGACACTGCAACCTGTGCGGGTACTGAACGCATCGCCCTGCCAACGACCTGCTTGATGCCGGGGACGGCAACGGCTGTGTCCTGCCCGCAACGTGGTCGGTTTTTGATAGTTCCACCATTCCCCTCGAGGTTGCGGCTATTGTTCCCCAGATCGGCCCCTGCTACCGCTGCTCAACGACAGTTGGGGATGCCGTGGGGGCTCAAATGAAGTGTTTGCGTTGGCCTGCCGGCTGGCTGGCCATCCTGGGAGTCGCGTGTCTTGGCGGGTGTGCTGCGCCGCTTGCGGTCAACAATGTAACCGACATCAGGTCGACGACGGGCAGCCGAGGGATCGACGTCTACGAGGCGAAGCGCCGGACCGATCCGAGCTTGCCCGAGTTCGCGGGCGACCAGCTCGTGGAAGTGCGGACGTTTCACAATCCCGGCGGGGGAGGCGAGGTCGAGATGGCCGGAGCGTCCTGCTCACTGGAAGCCTCCGGCTTCACGGCGACCATGACGAGCCCCGCGAAGGTGCGCGTACCGCTCTATCGCGGACAGTCGAGCACGCTGGCCGTGTCCTGCCAAAAGCCTGGCTATCAGAAGCGGATGATCACGGTCGCGCCGATCGATGCGACGCGCCAGGCTCGTCTGGCCAGCGGCATCAATGGCGGCATCCTCGGTGCGGTCATCGTGGCAGGTATCGATGCCGCCGCCGACAACACGAAGAACGACTGGCGCTATCCCGTCGCGAAGGTCGTGCTGGAGGCCGATGCCGCCGGGAGGTGATGGAGGGAGCCTTCGTCGCTGGCGGTCACGGCAGTTGCGGTGACCGTGCACATAACTCGTTCGATCGCCTGTCGAGATCACGGGTTCGGGGGACGATAGCGCCGGCCACAATTTCAACGTCGGAGTCGAATGTCATGAGAGCCCTCGCGCTGATCCCACTGATCGCCTGCCTCGCTGGCTGCGGGATGGTCGACGCCGTCCAGAACGGGCTGGCCTACAGCCGCGCCGTCGAAGCCGACCTCCTCGCCGAAACCGGCGTCAAGCCCGCCGTCGGCTTCAACTGGAACAACGGCACCCTGACGTCGGTGATGGTGACCTTTCCGAAGCTCTACACCGACAAGCCGCTGCCAGAGCTGGCGGAGAAGGTCCGGGCCGCAGTGCTCAAGGAGTTCAAGCAGAGCCCGCGGCAGCTGGTGCTTGGGTTCGCGGTCAGTGGGTGAGGGCAGCGCGGCTGCTTCAACTGATGTCCATGGGAATTTCGTGCACTGGACTGCACCCCTCAAGTGAGACACGATAATCTCAGTGACAGGCATTCCGAGGATGACCTGTGGCAGCAAGAGGGAAGACCCGTCGGTTTCCGACGGCTTGTAAGCTGAAGGCGATCAAGCGTGTCGAACGAGGCGAAGGCGTTCTGCCTGTGGCTCGGGACCTTGGGATATCGCGCAAGATCCTTCATGACTGGATCAAGGCCTGGAGGGCGCAAGGGCCGGACGGGTTGAACCGCAAGCCGGGACCGAAGCCTGGTCCCCGGAAGCTCAAATCTGTGGCGACCTATGACGATAAGCGGTCCGCACTGGCACGGGCCAATGCTCGCATTGCCGAGCTCGAAGGGCTGGTCGGCCGTCAGCAGATGGACCTCGATTTTTTTCGGCAAGCCTTGCGCGCACTGGAGCGGCCGGCAGCGCAAGGCAAACCCGTATCCGCATCATCGAAGTCATCAAAAGCATGACCGCGGAGACAGCCGACTCCAGCGCTCATGTGCAGCGCCTCTGCGCTTTGGCAAGGCTGCCTCGAGCGACTTATTACCGGCATCTCAATCGACGTAGCCGCGCCGAAGCCGAGTGCGAGTTGCGCGACCAGCTCCAGCGCATCTGCCTGAAGCATCCGTTCTACGGCTATCGACGGGTGACCGCCGCTCTTCGGCGTCTGGGAATGGTCGTCAATGGCAAGAAAGTCCTGCGCCTCATGCGTCAGGATAATCTTCTCGCGCAGCGCAAGACGCCCTTCCTGAAGCCGCCGACTGCAAGGCCGACTGACGTGATCGTCGTCCCCAACCTGATCCGTGGCCTAGCGCCATCGGCTCCGGATCAGATCTGGGTCGCTGACATCACCTACGTCCATCTCGCCAAGACGTTCGCCTATCTCGCCGTCATTCTCGACGGCTTCTCCCGCAAGGCGGTCGGCTGGGCATTCGACAACACCCTCGACGCCTCCCTCGCGATCGCGGCTCTCGACAAAGCGCTTCAATCTCGGAACCCCAAGCCCGGCAGCCTGATCCACCACTCAGACCGCGGCGTGCAATACTCCTCGATCGCCTATCGGGAGCGGCTGGCCAAGCGCGACATCAAGATCAGCATGAGCAGTCCCGGCAACCCGTTCGACAACGCCAAGGCCGAAAGCTTCATGAAGACGCTCAAGGCCGAGGAGATCAACGGCAAGAGCTTTGCCGACGTCAACGACGCCCGGCGCCGGATCAACAGCTTCATCGCCGAGATCTACAATAAGGAGCGCTTGCATTCGGCCCTCGGCTATCGATCTCCCCTTGAGTTCGAAGCCGCGTTCAAGCAAAACACGATGCGATGACTTTACCCATTGTCACTGAGATTATCGTGTCTCACTTGAGGGGTGCAGTCCAGCACGTCACCGTAACTCCCAACCGGATCGACGAGGTCGGTGGACAACGGGATTCCTACATTTCCGCTCATGGCTCGCACCACTATGCTTGCGCATTTGCGATTCAAAACCGGAGGAATGGTAGATGAGGATGCGTACGCTCGCGCTTAGTGCAATGGTAATGCGAAGGGACGGCAAAACGCCGGCGGAAATTCGCTTGTACGTTTTTAAGGGCGCGACCGATCTTGCGCTCCAACAGGGCTCGGGCGTCGTCGTCGCCGAGACCGGTACTGATGAAGGTTGGAGAATTCGGGTTGGTAGCGAAATCGTTGACTACGGACCCGACGGCTATTCTTATCGCGTTTGGCGCGGAAGTTAATATTGCCCAGCGTCGCCAACGCCAGGGAACGGCTGTTATTGGACGCTCTGCGTTCGGTGGATCAGCCGGACGTTCACGATAGCACCGCCACCGACCTGTCCTTACGAACACGCTACCGTAACGCATGAAGTGGACGGGTTAGTTCTTGGTGCCTCGCTGGCTGATAACCCGGGCCATTTTTGTACGCTGTCACCTGATACGCGCAGGTGGTAATATCTCTGATACTGAAATCGAAAGATCGTGCCAACGACTGCTTCGCTGAAGGAGCGTGTTGATGGTGACATCCACCCAACTGTTGAATGTTCTTGGGAAAATTGGATTTTCGGCACTCGCACTTCTTTTTCCGCCTCTGAAGCGCTGGTGGCAGAGATATTCGTTCCCGGTCGCATCAGCGCATCGGCTTTCCATACTCATCGCGAGAGTAGCGGGGGATAATTCCGCCAATTCGAACCAGAGCAATATACGTGACGCGATCCGAGAAACTCTTCCAGAGGTAAGTATCTACATCTGGGATGAAGAATGGGTGATAAGTGCAGGGGAGGATCAGGCCTCACAAGTCACAGCCTACAAAAGAGCCAGAAAATTCTTGGCCCGAAAAAAGTGCGACCTATTGGTCGCCGGGCGGGTCAAATCCGAAAGTGTGATCTCGATCAGATTTATTGCTGCAGCTGGCGGTCCCTCATCGCCCCAAGAGTTAGCCGCGCGTCCGCTGACGTACGCGCTCGCCACGGATACGATGGACTTGCCAAAAAAGTTCACAAACGATCTCGCGTCTGCCCTTGGCACCTGCGTCATGCTCCACCTAAATGGACGCCGAGCTAGCAGGGAAATATTGAACGCCTTGGGTCGACTTACGCTTCGGCTTCAAACGTTAGTCGAGGAATCGCCAGCGATTAGTGATAATCGCGTGAGAGCCGGGCTCGTAAATTCCTACTCACTAGCTCGTGCATTTCGGTACGAATTTTCCGGCAACTTTGATGACCTCCGCAGTGCGATTGCGGGGTTTTCCGAAGCTTGCGCCGCCTTTTCGGCGGAGAACAACCGAGAGGAGTGGTCAAGGTGCCGCGCCAATCAAGGTGCCGCCGAAGTTCGTTTGGGCAGCGCAGCTAATGATGTGGAGATGTTAACCTCCGCCATCGATGTCCTAAAGGAGGCCCTCCCTGGCTTGACCTCTGACGAGGTTCGGTGGTGCAAGATCCAGCTGTCCCTGGCACTAGCCTATTTTGAGTTGGCGAGAGTTCGCGGAACAGTCGAGGATGCACAATCCGCAATTGACGTATGCATGCAAGTGCTGAACACAGAACTGCTGCGGCAAAAGGAGTCCATTCTTTGGGGAGCGGCCGCCGATCAGCGTGGGAGAGCGCTCGCTCTGCTTGCCGAAGCGCGAGTCAGTCCGGAATCTCTTTACGGGAGCGTCGAAGCATTCACAGACGCATTGGAGATATTTGACGAAAAACTTCCCGAGCTTCGGGCGGCAGTTCTTGCCAATCTGTCAAACACTTTTATTTCAATGGGCACGCGTCAAAATAGTCTGGACTGGATACACGATGCCGCGGCCAGGCTGCGGGACGCGCGACGACTTGTTTCGTAAGTGGATCATCTGCGCGTGTGGTTGGTTGTCGAGATTAATTTGGGAGTTTCGCTGGCTCTGATCGCATTCTCTGACCATGGATCGTTCACTGAAGCAATTTTGATTTTGCGTCGCGCGCTTTCTTTGGTCCCTTCGCCGGACATCGAGCTGCGGACGAGGGCTTCGCTTGGTCTCGCTAAGGCATTGATGTTCTCAGGTAAGGAAAATGAACGGGCTAGTGAACTAAACGAGGCCATCTCCATTTTTAACAGTTTGTTACAAGTTGAAGATCCATTGGTTCGCCGGGAAGCAAAAAACAATCTTGGGATGGCGTTCTACTTCCTCGGTGTAGCGACAGAGGACCGTCCGTCCCTTCGGATCGCTTGCGCGGTACTTTCTGCTGCAATTGACGCCGACGATATGGCGGCCTGTCCTTTTGTGCATGCTCAAACACAAGTCGCGTTGGGACAAGCACTTCGAGAGATAGGTCGGCTTGAGAAATCCGCTTCAGATATTGATTCGTCGATTGAAAGACTTCAGGGCTGTCTCACGGTTGCCTCCAAGGGGGAGGCGCCTATGTTCCGAGCTGCCGTACAGACCCAGCTTGCGAGCAGCTACCTAGAACGTGCCCGGCTCGACCATAACCCGAGTTCGTTTGCGTCGGCTCAAGAACTCATTGAGGAAGCGTTATTCGTCCTCGGACCGAACACCCGTGGTCCGCTTACCGCGGAAGCTCTTGAAGTCGGTCGGAAAGTTCATCTTTTCGGCGAAGAAGTCGGCACTACCATACGGTCCAGTATCGGAGCGAACCCAGATTGATCCGGAAACGTGTGGCTCGCAACAGCCCAGAGGAAAGAGCGCTCTTCTTGATACCAGCGGAACGCATAGTGGAACGCCTTTTTAACGCTGTGGTCGAAGAATATGCACGGGAAGATGCGCCGGTCCGCCTCAGGTGGAACTGAGTGGGGTCAGGAAAATGGCATTTAGGAGCACGATGTTGCTCAGTAAGACCTCTCCACCGTTAGAACAATCCGTTGCGATGGTTCCGTCCCAGGCCAACGAGTGATCCCCGACGAGCGGGTCCGGATCTGTGTAGCCAAGTATGGCGCGCTGTCCGATCAGTAAGGGCTTTAACTCCTCACTGGTCGGCCCGTGCCGGTCTACTCCCCCTCGCTTGAATCCTTCTTCCGTAACGATAACCGCAGCGGACCAGCCGAGGCGCAATAGCGGGAAGGGAATACTGAGAATGTCTATCCCCATTGGATAGGGGGTCAGCTCCGGGAGCCTCGTCTTCTCGTCTATAGCGATGTCAAGAGCGTGGGCTATCTCTTCATAGCTGTGGCGCGTTACCGTAGCGAGCGTCGCAATCACACAGTCTTTTGCTGGCCATCGCTGTGATACGTATCCATGCTCGATCAGATGCGCCTCCAAAAAATAGCCGATCATCTTCACGGCTCGCACGAGAATCTAATATTCGCGGCTTGGCTATTAAGTACTTGCCTCGTTGGTGAGCGCGCCGGGACTCGAACCCGGGACCCCATGATTAAAAGTCACGTGCTCTACCGGCTGAGCTACGCGCTCGCTCCCAAGGAAGCGGTGTGACGGCTGGACCGTCACTGTCCGGATCGTCGACAGGTCACCATCAGAACGCTGGAGGCGTGGCTGTGGTTCACTGCGGCACGGGGAACGGGGCGGTGAAACCCCGGCCGTGAGCCGCATCCTGTCGTGGGGCGCTGTGTAGGGGGTGGGTCCGTCCCGGTCAATAGGGCGGGAGGGGAAACCACGGGAGATCGACGATCGTTTCGGGCGCGGCGACGACGGTGCCGTAGCCCGCCATGAGCCTCCGCCGGCGCTCGACAGCGACGCGGAGGCGACATGCGGGGTCTCCAGGGTGTTGCGATGAACCCGGGTGACGCCTGCGCCCTTCCGGCCCAGGCGTCCTCTCATTCGGGCTACGCGGCTGGCGTCACGACGTGGAGGGCCGGGACGAGCCCGGCCACGACGGGTGGCGAGGGAGCGGCGCGGTCTCGCGCCGCTCGACGGTTGCCGTCAGACCTTCTCCGCCACCTTCGTCGCCGCTGCGCTCAGCGGGGCCGGCTGCATGCCCGGTCCCGCCAGCTCCGGCACCCAGACCGGGCGCAGGCCGATCAGCTCGGCGGTGCGGACGGTGGCGTGGCGCCAGAACTCGAAGGAGTTGATGCGGGACATCTCCAGGAGCGCGATCGCGACCGCGGACAGGAACGGCAGGCTCTCCAGGATCAGGACGGCGGCGAAGATGTAGAGCTCGGTGATCTGCAACGTGTTGGTCACGATCAGGATGGTGGCGCCGATCAGGAGCAGGGCGCCGATCACGGCCTCCCAGAACGCCTGGAACTCGATCGACATCCGCGACAGGCCGCCCTTGGAGGTGCGGGCGAATGCCAGGTGCTCGGTGATCAGGCCCTGCGCCACGGCGCGGCTGACGGTCCATTGCACTGACATCGCCGCGACCATCGCGCCCAGCATCTGCCACGGCTTCACCGCCACTCGCAGCCGGTAGAGGATCAGGAAGTGGGCGAGCGAGACCACGAAGGCGGCGAGGATCGGGATGGTCAGGATCTTGTCGGGGATGGCGATGCCGGCGAAGGCGACGATCGGCGTCCAGATCAGGTTGAGGATCGCGACCACGACGCCGAGGCTCTCGGCGCCCAGCCAGTTGAGCCAGCCGAGCGAGAACTCGCGCTTCTGGTCCGCCGTCAGCCGGCTCCTGCCCGGCAGGAAGCGCTGCCAGTGCTTCTTGACGATCTGGAAGCCGCCATAGGCCCAGCGGTGGCGCTGCTTCTTGAACGCCTCGTAGGTGTCGGGCAGCAGCCCCGAGCCATAGCGGGTGGCGGTGTAGTGGGTCTGCCATCCCAGTTCCTGGATCGCGAGGCCGAGATCGGTGTCCTCGCAGATCGTGTCGCTCGACCAGCCGCCGGCCATGTCCATCGCCGCGCGCCGGATCAGGCACATCGTGCCATGCACGATGATCGCGTTCTCCTCGTTGCGCTGGACCATGCCGATGTCGAAGAAGCCGGCATACTCGCCGTTCATGATGTAGTGCATCAGCGACAGGTCCTCGTCGCGATGCTCCTGCGGCGCCTGCACCAGGCCGACGGTGGGGTCGGCGAAGGCCGGCACGAGGTCGGAGAGCCAGTCCGGCGTCACGACGTAGTCGGCGTCGATGATGCCAATGATCTCGGCATCGACGGCGGTGCGCTCCATCGCGATGCGCAAGGCGCCGGCCTTGAAGCCCTTGACCTTCTCGGCATTGATGAACTTGAAACGCTCGCCGAGCATGCGGCAGTGATCCTGGATCGGCTGCCAGAACGCCGGATCGGGCGTGTTGTTGATGATGCAGACGACCTCGTAGTTCGGGTAGTCGAGCCGCGCCAGCGCATCCAAGGTCTGCTTCATCATCTCGACCGGCTCGAAATAGGCCGGCACGTGGATCGAGACCTTCGGGCAATAGCCTTGGGGCATGGCGGCGCGGTCGCGCGCGACCTTGTCGCGGGTCAGGAGACGGCGCGGCTCGCGGCCGAAGGCGATCGCGGCGATCTCCTCGATGCGGGCCATCGCGATCAGGATCAGGGGAACCAGCAGGATCAGGCCGAGCGTCAGCGCGAAGGTCGAGCCCCAGACGAAATAGTGCACGTTCCAATAGGCGAAGACGGTGGAGACCCAGGCGCCGACGCCGTGCGCCGTGATGGCGAGCATCATCGCCTGCAGCATGGTCGGCTGGCGCAGCCGCACGATCGGCAAGGACAGGAGCACGCCGACCAGCAGCGCGATGGTCGCGAGCTTCCAATAGTCGGGATTCACGATCGGGCCGGTCCAGGCGAATTTCGCCTCGCGCGCGGCGTTGAGCACGCCCCAATACGGGCCGACGCCGCCTTCGAAATATTTCCAGGGCTGATCGATCGCCTCGACGATGTTGTACTCCATGCCGATCGAGGCGGCCTGGGCGAGGAAATTGCGCAACACCTTGGCCTGCCGGAGCGGGCCCGGCACGGCTGGGCCGCGGCCGTCGCCGCTGCGGCTGTAGCCCTGGCTCGGCCAGCCGAACTCGGCAATCATGATGCGCTTGCCGGTGAACTGCTTCTTCAGGAGCTGATAGCGATCCACCGCCTGGTCGACCGCCTGGTCGTCGGTGAAGAACTCCCAATAGGGCAGGACGTGCGCGGCGATGAAGTCGACATTGGCCGCGAGCTCGGGGTTGTCGCGCCAGGTGTTCCAGACGTCGCCGGTGGTGACGGGGACGTTGACCGACTTCTTCACGCGCTTGATCTTCTCGATCAGCTCGTCGACCTTCTGCGTCGCCGTGAGGATGGTCTCGTTGCCGACCACGATGCCGATGACGTTGCTGTTGCGGCGGGCGAGGGTGATGGCCGACTGGATCTCGCGCTCGTTGCGGTCCGGATCCTTGTCGATCCAGGCGCCGAGCATCACCTTCAGGCCCGCCTCGGCGGCCAGCGGCGGCACGATCTCGAGGCCTCCGGTCGAGGAGTAGAGCCGGATCGCCCGCGTGATCGTGGCGAGCTTCTTCATGTCGGCGCGGATGCGCTCCGGCGAGGCCACGGTGTTGGCGCCGGGGGCGCCGGTTCCTTCATGCGGATCGTAGGAGACGCTCTGCAGCAGGCCGGTGAAGTTGGGGGCCTCCTGCTTGTCCTGCAGCAGTCCCCAGAGGGCGGCGTGCACGGCGGTGACGAGGAGCAGGACGGCGACGACGGCACGCATGGGAGGGGCAACCATTCCTAGGATCAAGTCAGCGGTGAAGCGGAGCGGTCGATCGCCGTTCCATCTCGGATATGCGATGCTGCCGGGATCACGTTCGCGGGTGACGTCCGACGACGAACGGCGAAGGCGATCAGTCTCACGCCGTCACAGCCGAAGGCCGCGACGTCATACGTCATCCCAATATGTCATCCCAACAGAGCCCAATCCTGCTGAACGCTGCCTGAACCGGGGCGAGGCTCAGGCGCGCGTCGACGACCTCGATCATATCTCGGCCGTATCCTGCCACGCGATCGGAGCGCTGTCATGCCGCACGCCGCGCATGGCGCCCGGTCGGCGGGATCGTGCGTCCTGCCTGCCGTCAGGCGCCGGTCACTTCGCCGGAGGCTGCGGGGGCGACGGCGAGGCCTGGGGGGCGGGCTGCTGCGCCGGCGCTGGCGAAGCCGGCGCGGCCGGCGTCGCTGCCGGGCCCGGCGCAGGCGCCGCAGCCACCTGCGGCTTGGCGTCCGGATTGATCCAGCAGCCATGGACGTGGTTGTTCAGCGAGTTCGGCACCTTCGGATCGATCTGCGGGATGAAGCGCGTCAGGCAGCGGAAGGCGGCCTGGACGTGGCCACCGGGGCAGCCGAAGCGGTCATAGAGATCGAGGTGGCGGAAGGCGGTATCGAGGTCGTCATTGTACATCAGCTGGACGACGCGGCGGCCGAGCCAGACGCATTCGGGATTGCCGGCCGGGCCGCCAGAGAGCGCCTGGGACGCTTCGGTGAATTCGTCGGCCTTGCGCTGGTTCTCCTTCGACACGTCGGCCGGATTGGCCGCCTGCGGCTTTTGGTCCTGGGGATGGTCGCTGCCGCTCTGGGCGAGCGCGCCGGGGGCGCCGATGAGGAGCACGAGGCCCAGAGCCGCCGACAGGCGCGAAACCGAAAACTTGGAGTGGAGCACGCGTCGACCCATAAATTCCCCGATTGTTGCCTTCGTGCCGTCCCCTGACGGACGCAGTGTTGATGCCGATCAAATCAGCCCCGATTGCGGCGGGAGATTGATTCCGACTGTCGCAGAGCGTTCCTAACGGGCGCTTGCGCAGGGGTCCAGAACCTGGGTTGCAACGGCCGGGGTCAACCGGGATTCCCAATGACCGGAATCTCGGATTTTGTCCAGCAACGTACCAACTTTCTCGCGTCATCGTAAAAGGGTGATTTGGAGCGGGTACGCCCGGTGCGCCGTCGGGCCCGAACGCCTACTTGGCAGATCGCCGCCGACCGGGTAATCGACACCACCCTGCCTGGAGAACGGAACTGAAATCCCTCCCTACGCCGCTGGCGCTTCTGCTCATATCCTTGGGTGTCATCGCCGCCGCGTGGTGGTGGCTGGCCAAGCCGATCACGCTCGCGCGCGCGCCGATCGAGCCGGCCTCGAAGCTGCAGTGCGTATCCTATGCGCCGTTCCGCGGCCAGCAGAGCCCGCTCGATCCGACCACGCATATCGACGCCGAGCAGATCGAGCAGGACCTGGTGCAGCTCGCCAAGATCTCCGAATGCGTGCGCACCTATTCGATCGAGAACGGCCTCGACCAGGTGCCGGGAATCGCCGCCCGGGTCGGCATCAAGGTCATCCAGGGCATCTGGCTCGGCTCAAACAAGCTGAAGAACCAGCAGCAGATCGGCATCGCGGTCGACCTGATCAAGCGCTATCCCGGCGTCATCACGGCGGTCGTGGTCGGCAACGAGGTGCTGCTGCGCGGCGAGATGACGACCGCCGACCTCGCCGCCACCATCCGCAGCGTCAAGGCGCAGGTCACGGTTCCTGTGACCTATGCCGACGTCTGGGAGTTCTGGCTGCGCAACCGCGAACTCTACGACATCGTCGACTTCGTCACGGTTCATATCCTCCCGTATTGGGAGGACATCCCGGTGCGCGCGAAATTCGCCGCCTCCCATGTCGACGCCATCCGCCAGCAGGTCGGCGTCGCCTTTCCGGGCAAGGAGATCCTGATCGGCGAGACCGGCTGGCCGAGCGAGGGGCGCATGCGCGAGGGCGCGCTGCCGTCGCGCGCCAACCAGGCCCGCGTGGTGTCGGAGATCCTCTCGCTCGCCAAGCGCGAGAATTTCCGCGTCAACCTGATCGAGGCCTATGACCAGCCCTGGAAGCGCAAGCTCGAAGGCACCGTCGGCGGCTATTGGGGCCTGATCAGCGACGACACGCGCACGCTGAAATATCCGCCGGGCCAGCCCGTCAGCAACTATCCGCTGTGGAAGCTGCAGATGGGCGGCGGCATGATCCTGTCCTTCGCGGTGTTCCTCGCCGGCTGGCTGACGGTGCGGCGCCGGCCCTGGCCGCCGCACATCTCGGCCTGGATCGGCGTCGGCATTTCCGCGACCACGGCCGGCGTGCTGTTCGGCATGGCCGCCGACAAGATGTTCTACGAGAGCCTCGGTGTCGGCGGCTGGCTGCAATGGGGCGCGCTGCTCGCCGCCGGCGTACTGGCGCCGATCCTGGCCGCCAATGCGGCGATGGCCGGGCGGCCGCTGCCGACCTTCCTCGACCTGCTCGGGCCGAATGACGGCCGCAAGCAGCTGAAGATCACCTACCTGCTGGCCCTGGTCCTGGTCGTGACCGTGCTGATCGCGGCCGAGACGGCGCTCGGCTTCGTGTTCGACCCGCGCTACCGCGATTTCCCGTTCGCCAGCCTGACCATGGCGGTGGTGCCATTCGCGATGCTGCTCGGCAACCGTCCGACGCAGGGCCCGCGGCCGATCGCCGAGGCATGCTTCGCCGGACTGCTGGCGATCTCCTCGGTCTACGTGATCTACAACGAGGGCCGCGACAACTGGCAGGCGATGTGGACCTGCGCGATGTATCTGCTGCTGGCGTTCACGCTGTGGCGGGCGCGGGCCGCGCAAAGCCGAGGATGAGCAGGCCGATCGCCAGCCCCGACAGCACGATGTTGTAGAGCACGATGCCGAGGCCGGCGGCGATCAGCCCGCCGGTCAAGAGCACGATCGACGGCCGCATCACGTGCAGCACCGCGATCACCAGCGCGGTGGCGCCGAACACAGAATTCTTGAACAGCGGGGTCGCCACCGCCCGGCTCTTGCAGGCCAGCGTCTGCAGGCCGGCGTCGCAGGCGAGCGCGACGCTCGACAGCTCGATCGCCAGATAGCGCAGATAGAGGGCATAGCCGACGGTGACGAAGCCGACGATCAGGAGCCATTGCACCTGATAGGGCGAGAGGCGGAACGGGGTCTTTTTCATGCGCCGGACTATGCTGCGGAAAGGACGTGCGGACAAGCCGCAAAGCCGGTTCGCGGACTGCTTTCACAATCCGTCCCAACCGGCTTTGACCGCTCGCTGATTTGAGACTCAGGAGCGGCGGAAGAACGACGACAGCGCCGACGGCTGCTCGGGCTTGGGCGCCTCGGCCGGCGGCGGCGACGGCGCGGCTGCCGTGGGCGGCGGCTCCTCGCGCTTGCCGTGGCGCTGCTGCTGGGCCTGCGGCTGATAGGTGCGCCGGCGCTGCACCGGCTTCGGGGCGGCGGCCGCGGGAGCGCCCGGCTTGGCCGCCTCCGGCTCCTCGCGGACCGCGAGGCGCTGGCCGTCATAGACGGTGGTCTCGCAGGCGCGCTGGCTCTCGGCGAGCACCGCGCAGATCTTCGCCGCCGTCGCCGCGTCACTCAACGGACCGGCGCCGAGCCGCAGCTGCACGCCCGGACCGCCTCGGCCTTCCTTGAGAATGACGATCGGCCTGAGCGAGGCGAGGTCCGCATGGGTTCTTACGAGGTCCCGCCACAGCGCCCGCAGGCCGCCGAGCGAGTTGGCCGCGCCGAGATCGACGGCAAATTCGGTCTTCTGGACCGCCGTGACCGCGGCGTCGGTGCTGTCACTGCCCTTGGCGCCGGCGGCCTCGGCGGGTTCAGCTCTTGCGAGCTTGTCGGTCTCGGCCGGCTTGCCGGCCGGGTCCGGTGCGCCAGCGGGCAGCGGCTTGGAACCAGCTGCTGCGACCGCAGGGGCGGGCGAGGCAGATGGTGTCGGGGACGGGGCCGCAGACACAGGCGATGACGAAGCTCCCGAGGCCGGCTCCTGCTTCGTCTTGTCGGCGCTCGCGGCAGCCGACGGAGCCACCGGCTGAGCCGGATTGGGTCCGGCCGCTCCGCTGGGAATCGGCATGAACGGGGACGCGTTCGCGAATGCCGGCAGGGGGCTGGGCGCCACGGAACTCGACGGAACCGCAGCCGGGGCGAGGGATTCCACGGCTGCGATCTGCGGCGCGGGCCCGGCCCTGCTGGCGGGATTCGGGGACGCCTGGGCGCTCTGCTTGGCCAGCGCGCCGGTCACCGAGTCCAATCCCTGCTCGAGCACGGTCACGCGCGCGTACAGCCGGTCCCGGTCGGTGTTGAGCGTCTCGATGGCCGCGCCGAGCTGGCGCGCCTCGCCCTGGGTCTCACGGGCCAGCGACTGCAGCAGTTGCGCCTGGCGCGACAGGTCGGCCGCAGAAACACGGTCCTGCCGCCATCCCTGTGCGGCCTGATTGGTGAAAACGGCCAGGCCGACGGCGCCGACGGCACCAGCCCCCCACCAGCCGAGCCGCCACAGCGCGCGGCGATCGAACTCGTTCTCGTCGGCAAACAGTCCAGACAGAGTCGTGCCCGTCTTCTCAGCTGCATTTGCGCCGGCGGATTTGCGGGAGTCCTTAGCCATGAACCTGCCTTAATCGAATCACGAAGCGAACATTAACAGGAAAACCACCAGGGGCTTCAGCCGGTGCGGTTTGCCCCGCGCAGAAAACGCATTATGACAGCGCGACCTATGCGCTCCCTTCATCCCAGGTGTTTCATGACCGCTCGATCCAGTCTGACCATCGTGCTTGCGGCAGGCGAGGGCACCCGGATGCGCACGAGCGTGCCCAAGGTGTTGCATCCCGTCGCCGGCGAATCACTGCTGGCGCACGTCCTGGCGGCGGCGCCGCATGGGGATGGCGCCCGCGTCGCGGTGGTGGTGGGGCCGGGGCACGAGGCGGTCGAGAAGGAAGCCCGGCGCCTGCGCCCGGATGCGGATATCTTCGTCCAGCGCGACCGGCTGGGGACGGCGCATGCGGTGCTGGCGGCGCGGCAGGCGATCGCGCGCGGCACCGACGATCTGCTGGTCGCGTTCGGCGACACGCCGCTGATCACGGCCGAGACGTTCGCGCGGCTGCGGGCGGCGCTCGCCGAAGGCGCTGCACTCGCCGTGCTCGGCTTCCGCGCCGCCGATCCGACCGGCTATGGACGCCTGCTGCTCGACGGATCGAAGCTGGTCGCGATCCGCGAGCAGGCCGATGCGAGCGAAGCGGAGCGGGCGATCACGCTGTGCAATGCCGGGGTGATGGCGATGGACGGCCGTCGCGCGCTGGGGATCCTCGACAGGATCGGCAATGCCAACAGCAAGGGCGAGTACTATCTGGTCGATGCGGTGGCGATCGCGCGCGAGCAGGGGCTCGATGCGGTCGTGATCGAAACCTCCGAGGACGAGGTGCGCGGCATCAACACCAAGGCGCAACTCGCCGAGGCCGAGGCGGTGATGCAGACCCGGCTGCGCCGCGCGGCGATGGATGCGGGCGTGACGCTGATCGCGCCGGAGACCGTCTATCTCGCCGCGGATACGACGTTCGGCAAGGACGTGACCATCGAGCCGTTCGTCGTGATCGGCCCCGGCGTGTCGATCGGCGACGGCGCGGTGGTGCATTCATTTTCGCACATCGTGCAGTCCAAGCTCGGCCGCAACAGCCTGCTCGGGCCGTTCGCGCGGCTGCGGCCCGGAACGTCGCTCGGCGACGGCGCCAAGATCGGCAATTTCGTCGAGGCCAAGGCTGCGGTGCTGGAGCCGGGCGTGAAGGTCAATCACCTGTCCTATATCGGCGACGCCCATGTCGGCGCCAATGCCAACATCGGCGCCGGCACCATCACCTGCAATTATGACGGCTTCAACAAGCACAAGACGAACATCGGCGAGGGCGCCTTCATCGGCACCAACACCTCGCTGGTGGCGCCGATCAACATCGGCGCGCGCGCCTATATCGGCTCGGGCTCGGTGATCACGCGCGATGTGCCCGACGATGCGCTGGCGCTGGAGCGCAGTCCGCAGACGACGCGCGAAGGCGCCGCGGCGCGATTCCGGAATGCCAAGCAACGCCACAAAAAATAGGCGCGAGCCGGGGCAGGGCAGCTTGGATTTCGGTCAACTGCTGTTCGATCTCGTCGGTGCGATTCTGACTGCGATCGTACGGCTAGCCATGTTTCTGGCCGCGTCGTTTACGCCACGCTTGGTACAACTCCCCCTTTGGAGATCATGTTGCTGACCGGGCTCGGCATATGGGCCTGATCGGTGCGATCGCCGCTAGGGTCTTTCTATAGGCGCCACGCGCTTGTTCACTCTTCGTCGTCCTGGAACTCGGCGAACATCGCGCGCGTCAGGCGCCAGCCGCGGCGGGTGGCGTGCTTGACCGGCTCGTTCTTGCTCTGATGCTTGATCGGCATCGGCTTCAGCTCGTGACTCAGCGTCGGCGGCGGCCAGTGCGCCAGATGGCTCCCGGACGCCGGATGTGACAGGCTGAGCGAGCTGGTTCCCTTTGGATCAGTTGGGCGGCGGTAAAAGGCCATGGGTCATCTCCGACGCGATAGTCTTGTGCGAAAGCGTTGACCGCACGTTAAGCCCGCTCCGAACCGACCTCCGTGTCGAACCGGAGCTGCCGGCCTGCCGCGTGGTTAAGCCTTGCGTGAAGTCTTGCACTTAACCCTGTCGCAATCCGCAATAATTATTGAATCCTGAAAGCGCGCGGTTTTCGTTAAGACAATGCCACGCTTTTGAATCTCTCTCGACGATTTGGGGACTAGCGCTGATGTGCGGAATCATCGGGATCCTGGGACGCGGGCCGGTTGCCGAGCATCTCGTCGATTCCCTGAAACGTCTCGAATATCGCGGCTACGATTCCGCGGGTGTCGCCACGCTCGAGGGCGATCATCTGGACCGGCGACGCGCCGAGGGCAAGCTGAAGAACCTCGAGAAGCGGCTCGAGCAGCAGCCGCTGAAGGGGCACGCCGGCATCGGTCATACCCGCTGGGCCACCCACGGCAAGCCGACCGAGAGCAACGCGCATCCGCACGCAACTGACAATGTTGCCGTGGTGCATAACGGCATCATCGAGAATTTTCGCGAACTACGCGCCGAGCTCGAAAAGCAGGGCGCCAGGTTCGCATCCGAGACCGACACCGAGACCGTCGTCCATCTGGTCAATTCCTATCTGCTGAAGGGCCACACGCCGCAGCAGGCGGTCGCTGCGTCGCTGCCGCAGTTGAAGGGCGCCTTCGCGCTGGCCTTCCTGTTCAAGGGCCACGGCAATCTCCTGATCGGCGCCCGCAAGGGCTCGCCGCTGGCGCTCGGCTATGGCGACGGCGAGATGTTCCTGGGCTCGGACGCGATCGCGCTGGCGCCGTTCACCGACACGATCAGCTATCTCGACGACGGCGACTGGGTCGAGATCACCCGCGATTCCGGCATCATTCACGACGCCTCGGGCGCGGTGGTGAAGCGCGAGGTGCTGAAATCCGGCGCGTCGTCGTTCCTGGTCGACAAGGCCAATTATCGCCACTTCATGGCCAAGGAGATCCACGAGCAGCCGGAGGTCGTCGGCCACACCCTGGCGCGCTACGTCGACATGGGCACCGAGCGCGTGATGCTGCCGGCGCGGCTGCCGTTCGACTTCAAGGACATCCAGCGCATCTCGATCACCGCCTGCGGCACCGCGAGCTATGCCGGATTCGTCGCCAAATACTGGTTCGAGCGCTTCGCGCGGGTGCCGGTCGAACTCGACGTCGCCTCCGAGTTCCGCTACCGCGAGGCGCCGCTTCGCAAGGGCGATCTCGCCATCTTCATCTCGCAGTCCGGCGAGACCGCCGACACCCTGGCCGCGCTGCGCTACGCCAAATCGCAGGGCGTGCATACGCTCTCCGTCGTCAACGTGCCGACCTCGACGATCGCGCGCGAGAGCGAGATCGTGATGCCGACGCTGGCCGGTCCCGAGATCGGCGTCGCCTCGACCAAGGCCTTCACCTGCCAGTTGATGGTGCTGGCGGCGCTCGCCATCGCCGCCGGCCGCGGCCGCGGCGAGCTGTCCGAGGCCGACGAGACCAAGCTGGTCCACGGCCTGGTCGAGGTGCCGCGTCTGATCGCGGCGGCGCTGACCACCGAGCCGCAGATCGAGAAGCTCGCCCGCGAGATCGCCAAGTCAAAGGACGTGCTCTATCTCGGCCGCGGCACCTCCTATCCGCTGGCGCTGGAAGGCGCGCTGAAGCTGAAGGAGATCTCCTACATCCATGCCGAGGGCTACGCCGCCGGCGAGCTCAAGCATGGGCCGATCGCGCTGATCGACGAGACCATGCCGGTCGTCGTCATCGCGCCGTATGACCGCGTGTTCGAAAAGACCGTGTCGAACATGCAGGAGGTCGCCGCGCGCGGTGGCAACATCATCCTGATGACCGATGCCAAGGGCGCCGAGGAGGCGACGGTGGACTCGCTGGTCACGATCACCATGCCGGACATGGCCGCGACCTTCACGCCGATCGTCTACGCCATCCCGGTCCAGCTGCTGGCCTATCACACCGCCGTGGTGATGGGCACCGACGTCGACCAGCCGCGCAACTTGGCGAAGTCGGTCACGGTGGAGTAGATACGCCGCCGCTTGCCGCGTCCAAGCGATGCTCTCGCGTCGCCTTGAGAACCAGTTGGGCGTGAGTTGCGACGCGGCCTCTGCACATTCGCTGTCATCCCGGCGAACGCCGGGATCCATAACCACCTCACTTCGTGGCTGGCAGCTCCAGCGAGGCCCAAACCACCTCCCGGGACGACGGCCGAGTTTGCCTGTGCTGTGGCGCAACTGATTGACAGGGATTCCGATGGCACTCGACACTTGGCTGCTGTTCCTGCTCACGAGCATCGGAATCTCCCTGACGCCCGGACCCAACGGCCTGCTCGCCTTGACGCACGGGGCGCTGCATGGCGGTCGCAGGACATTGTTCACGATCGCGGGCGGCCTGATCGGCTTCATCCTCGTCATCGCGCTGTGCATGTTCGGCATCGGCGCGCTGGTGCAAGCGTCGATCACCTGGCTCGTGGTCCTGAAGTGGGTCGGCGGACTCTATCTTGCCTGGCTCGGGATCAAGCTCTGGTTCGCGCCGCCGGTGGGCGTCGATCTGGCCGGCCAGACCGTGGCGGCGCGCCCGCACGCGCTGTTCCGCCAGGGCTTCCTGACCGCGGCCACCAACCCGAAATGCCTGCTGTTCTTCAGCGCCCTGCTGCCACAATTCATCGATCCCGATCGCAGCCTGGCGGTGCAGTTCGCCGTCGTGGCCGTCACCTATACGGTGACGGAGTTCGTCACCGAATACGCCATTGCCAGCGCGGCAGCCCAGGTTCGTCCGTGGCTCGCCCGGGTCGGGCGGCGCTTCAACCAGGTCTGTGGCGGCATCTTCGTGGCGGTCGGCCTGGCCCTGCCGCTGCGAAGCGCCTAGGCGCGGCGGGTTTGCCCTTTTGAGTGGCTCCTCGCCGCCGCAGGGATCGAAATCGACGGCTTGCGCGCTGACTTGGGGCCCGACTGCCGGGCCACAGGTCAGCGGCAAAGCGCGCCTGTGTCGGAAAGAGGGCCTTTGCCCTTCAAAAATCTGCTAAGACCCCTAGGTGAGATTTGATCCGACCCGGAAGTTCGCATGAGTTCCCGCGACGACCTGCCGCCTGAGACCGATCCCTTGGCCGATGTTCCGGCCGAGACGCCCCACCATGGGCTGATGTTCAGGTTTCGCAACTATTTCCTGACCGGCCTCGTCGTCGCCGGACCCGTTGCCATTACGCTCTACATCACCTGGTGGTTCGTGACCTGGGTGGACGGGCTGGTCCGGCCGTTCGTGCCGCTGGTCTATCGTCCGGAAACCTATCTGCCGTTCGGCGTGCCCGGCTCCGGCCTGATCGTGGCCGTGATCGGACTGACGCTGCTCGGCTTCCTGACGGCCAACCTGATCGGCCGCACCCTGGTCGACCTCGGCGAGCGGCTGCTCGGCCGCATCCCGGCGGTGCGGGCGATCTATCGCGGCCTCAAGCAGGTGTTCGAGACGCTGTTCTCGGGCAAGGGTTCGAGCCTGCGCCGTGTCGGCCTGGTCGAGTTTCCGTCGCCCGGCATGTGGTCGATCGTGCTGATCTCGCAGCCGCCGAGCGCGGAGATTTCGAGCCGGCTGCCCGGTGACGACGAGCAGATCTCGGTGTTCTTGCCGTGCGCGCCGAACCCCACCACCGGCTTTTTCTTCTATCTGCCGCGGAGCAAGATCATCGAGGTGGACATGAGCGCCGAGGACGCGGCGACGCTGATCATGTCCTGCGGCGTGGTGCAGCCGGGATCGGACCAGCAGAAAAAAGTCGCGGCGCTGGCCAACATGGCCAACGCCGCGCGCCTCGCCAACGCACCCGCGCAGCCATCGCCGCACCGCGAGCCCGAGCCGGCCAAGGCGGACTAGGCTGAAGGGCCGACTGGCGCGAAAGGCCAGCCACTGCGGAAGAGCTAGGCCGCATCCTGCGGAACGAACACGCGCAGGCGATGTCCATCCGGATCGAGCGCGACGAACGTCGTTCCGAAATCCATCCGCGTCGGCGCCTGCGCGATCGAAAGTCCGCGCGCCTTCCAGTCGTCGTGCAGCCTTTGGACCTCGCCGGCATCGCCGACCGCGAACGCGACCTCGCCGAAGCCTGCTGCGCCGGCCGCTGGCGGCTCGACCGTGTGCCGCGACCACAGGCCCAGCATGACGCCCTCGCGCAGCGGCAGCATGGCGAACGTCGGCGATTGTTCGATCACGGGCCGGCCAAGCAGATCCGCATAGAAGGCCGCGCTGCTCGGCGGGTTGTCGACGTAGAGGATCAGGAAATTGAACTCGGGCATCGTCTTTTCTCCGGTGGCGGCGCCGGCTGCGGCGCGTCAGCCACACGACTAGCCGAGCTCCCTGCCAGATTCTGTCAGCAGCCTTCGCGAGCACGGTCGGCGGCGGTCCGGTCCGCCCAGCGGGCAAACGTGCGCATCGCGGCACTTTGCACTGCATGATGATGCGAGGAAGGCACAGCCACGGATGTCGTCGTTCCTACAACCAGCGGGCGGTGGTGTTTCGAATGGTCACCATGGAAACATCGGGCAAACAAAAGTATGACGTTGGGGAAGCGCGTATGAGGCCTGTGAGTAGAACGACGTTGTTGTGCGTGGTCGCGCTGTCCGTAGCGTCGCTGCAACTGACCGGGCCGGCGGCAGCCCAGACCACCTATACGCGCATTCAGGCATTTGGCGACAGCTACGCCGATACGGGCAATCTCTGGACCTTCACCGGCGGGGCCGGCAAGCTGCCGCTCTATCCCACCGGCCGCTTCAGCGGCGGCACCAATTTCGTCGATACGACCTCGGCGCTGCTCGGCATTCCCCAGCTCAACTACGCGATCGGCGGCGCCATGGCCGGCAACACCAACGTGGTGGCGCCCGGCATTCCCGGCTTCTTCCAGGAGTGGAGCGGACTGACCGGCTTCTCCGGCAGGATCTCATCGACCGACCTCGTCGAAATTTCCGTCGGCGGCAATGACGCACGAGCCTACTACCGCGCCGGTGGCTCGCTCGCTGGAGCGCCGACGGCCGCGGCCGTCACGGCTCAGCAGGCCATGGCCGGCATCAACGCGCTGGTCGGGGACGGCGCGCGCAGCATCGTGTTCACGGCCGGCGATGTCAGCACCTTGCCGGAGGCCGTCGGCAACGCCAATGCTCCAGCCGGCAAGGCCTACAGCACGACCTACAACAGCCTGATGCAGCAGTCGCTCGCCGGCGTCGCGCGTTCGGGCGTACGTGTCGAGTATGTCGACACCGGACTGGTGGGGACGCTGATCCAGGCCAATCCGTCGCGCTATGGCTTCACCAATGTCGGCGCCTGTCCGATCGCCTGCATCGGCAATCCTGCGCTGCAGAACCAATACCTGTTCTATGTCGATGGCGTGCACCTGACGTCACACGGCTTCGAGGTGCTGGGCCAATATATCGTCAACCGCCTCAACGCGCCGCTGACCTTCGCGCCGCAAGGCGAGGTGGGGTCGATCACGGCGATGGGCTTCGCCTCGACCCTGTTCGGCAAGCTCGACATGTTCCGCGAGACCGCGGGCTTCGCTCCATCGACGATGAACGCCTATGGGGCAATGGGCCGCCCGCCCCACACCAAGGCGCCGCCGCTCGCGTCGGTCAGTCCATGGTCGTTCTACATGCAGGGCAATGGCGGCGTCAGCGACCGCCAGGGCAGCGCCGCCTCGAACGGCTTCAATCTCGACAGCATCGGCGGCACGATTGGCGTCGAGTACCGGCTGTCGGCGAACGCCATGATCGGCACCGCCTTCGACTACTCCAACCCGAAGGCGAGGCTGTTCAACAGCGCCGGCACCACGGATGCCAACTCCTATCAGTTCGGCCTCTACGGCGCCTGGGCCAGCAGCAACCTGTTTGCGGAAGCGCTCGCGACGATCGGCCATCAGGACTATCGCAACACGCGGCCGGGCGTCGTCGACACCATCACCTCCAATCCCGGCGGCACGACCTTCGTCGCGGCCGGCAAGGCCGGTTACCTGTTCGATGCCGGCACGGCAAAGCTCGGCCCGATCGGCGGGCTGACCTATGCCCGCGCCCGTGTCGACGGCTTCACCGAGACCGGCGATCCTGCGCTCACGCTCGCGGTCGGCTCGCAGACCGCCGAGACCCTGATCGGCAGCGTCGGCGTGCAGCTGCGCACCCCGTTCCAGGTGCAGGGCAACGTCATCAATCCGTACCTGAACCTGACGCTCGATGACGACATCATCGGCAACGGCCGCCTGATTCAGTACAGCGCGACGTCGGCGCCCGTCATCGTCAACAACTGGACCGTTCCGAACGGCACCTCGCACGACGTCTACGGCCGGGTGAGCGCCGGCGTCGTGGCGCCGTTCTGGAGCAATGTGGCGCTGACGGCGACCGTGTCGCGCACCATCGGACGCACGGGTGGCGACGATTTCTTCGGCAGCGGAGGATTGAAGATCGCGTTCTGAGGTCTGCCGCGGCGGCCAGCGTTCTCGGGGGCTCTGAGGGGAGCGTTGAAGTTGCGGCCAAGGCGAGGGCAGCCCGGAAGGGCTGCCCTTCGTTTTCGTGCCTTCAATTTTGTCACGGGGTGCGCATAGTCTTCGAGACCATCGTTGGAACCGGAGCCGTCCTCATGCCCCCCAGCATTGCCGTCATCGCACCGGGCGCAATGGGCGGCGCGATCGCTGCCCGTCTCGTGGAGCACGGCTGCAACGTCCTGACGTCGCTCGAGGGGCGCAGCGCGGCGACGCGGGCGAGAGCGGCCGCATCCGGCATGATCGGCGCCAGCGATGCCGAGATCGCCAATGCGGACATCATCCTGTCGATCGTGCCGCCGGGCGAGGCCGTGGCGCTGGCGGAGCAGCTCGCGACGGTCGTCAACCGGAATTCGAGGAAGCCCATCATCGTCGACTGCAATGCCGTCAACGTCGAGACCATCCGGACGATCGAGGACATCGTGCTGTCGTCGGGCGCGCGCCTGGTGGATGCCGCCATCATCGGCCTGCCGCCGAAGCCCGGCACGAAGGGACCGGCCTTCTATGTGAGCGGCGAGGCGTCCGCCGATGTCTCCGTGCTGGGCCAACTCGGGCTCGATCTGCGACGGATCGAAGGACCCATCGGCGCTGCTTCGGCGCT
The DNA here is from genome assembly GCF_051168135.1 of Bradyrhizobium sp. HKCCYLRH2060. Taxonomy (NCBI): domain Bacteria; kingdom Pseudomonadati; phylum Pseudomonadota; class Alphaproteobacteria; order Hyphomicrobiales; family Nitrobacteraceae; genus Bradyrhizobium; species Bradyrhizobium sp. HKCCYLRH2060. The sequence continues at coordinate 348,001 of NZ_JBNPUK010000002.1, read as the reverse complement.
GAAGATGTCCTATGCCGGCATCAACAAGGGGCTGACCGGGCTCGGCGCCGCGATGGTGCTGGCCGCCACCCGCGCCGGCGCAGCGGACGCGCTGCGCGATGAGCTGGCTCTGAGCCAGCCGCACGTGCAGGCGCGGCTCGGCAATGCGCTGCCGGACATGCTGCCGAAGTCCTATCGCTGGGTTGCCGAAATGCGCGAGATCGCGGGCTTCCTGGGAGAGGATCATCCGGCGGCGCTGATCTACGAAGGTTTCGCGCGGCTGTTCGAGCACATCGCGGCGGACGTGCAGGGGGAGGGGGCAGAGGCGGCGCAACTGGTGGCCTTCGCCGAGAGCTGCAAGGCGAAGACGTAGCCGGAACCTCTCCCCGCGTCATTGCGAGCGCAGTGTTTAGCCCGGAGACATAGCTTACACCTGTTCGGGGACATGGTTGACACTTTTGGGGTCACGCAAATCGATCGCTGCGATCTGATGAGCGGCAAAGAAAACTCCGAATTTTCCGTCTTGTCTGAGTGGACGAATAGCGAGTCGCTCACCGCGAAAGGCTTGAGGGACTTTCCAGAGCCGTCCCTCGAAACTGACATAGGCCTTCGTGCTCGACACGGAACGGACGATCTCCCCCTCGTCGTAGTCCACCGTCGGAAGGCGATCCGGCATGGTGCGTTGGCTGGGCCGATAGCGGCTTGCCGGCACATTGAAGTCGAGAGCCTCATGGGGGCGGTCGAGATTGTAGACGGCTCGCCATTCGTCGAGTGCCCGCTGGACATCGGGAAGGTCCCTGTAACGCTTGAAGGCAAAGACCTCGGCCTTCAGGCTGCGGTGGAAGCGTTCGTTCTTGCCGCGGCTCTGGGGATGATAGGGCCGGCTATGGATCGTTCGAACGCCGAGCTTCAGCAGCCAGACCGTCAACGCGGTCCAGGGGTCTTCGAGAGTAAAGCCCCAGGGGCCACCGTTGTCGACGAACATCGCATCCGGCAGTCCATAGCGGCGGAACGTCGTCTCCAAATGTCCTTTGACCGTAGAGCCGCGCTCATTGTCGCAGGCCGCCAGGCACAAGGAAAAGCGCGAGTGATCGTCCAGCGCGGTGAGCGGATGACAAGACACACCGTTCTCCAGCGCACTGTGTCCCTTGAAGTCCATCTGCCACAGCTGATTGGGCGCATCCTTCTCGAACCGCGTGTAGGGCTGCCCGGGCGTGCCGCCAGGCTCCGTCACCCGATCGTAGCGGCGCAGGATGTTATGCACGGTGGAGATCGCCGGGACAGCTTGCCCATCGCGATCGAGACGATGCGCGAGCTTGCGCGCGCCCCAGGCCGGGTGAGCATCGCGCAACGCGACAATCTGCTGCTCAGTCGCAGCTGCGGTGCGCTCCGGACTTCGATGCGGCCGCCGCGACCGGTCCGCCAGCGTCGTATCGCCGGCGTCAGACCGCTCGATCCATTTGTAGCCGGTCTGGGGGCTGATGCCGAACCGCCGACACAGCTGCCGCCGGTTGGCTCCCTCCTGCTTGGCAAGCATCACAAACTCTCGTCGCTGGTCCATGACAGACACCTCTCGCCACGGCATCGCTCGCCCCTTTGCTTGACGAATCGAGCCAATTTTGAGGTGTCAACCATGTCTCCGAACACCTGTCAGCCATGTCCCCGGGCTGAACAGCAGCGAAGCAATCCAGAATCCCGCGACGACTCTGGATTGCTTCGCTGCGCTCGCAATCACGGCGTTGGTCTATCCCGCGGTCAACAGCGGGATCGCTTCATCCCGTTCGTACAGATACAACAAACAGCGCAGCGCGTCGCTGCGCGGACCCTTCAGCTTCGGATCCTCTTTCAGGATGCGCAGCGCCTCGTCGCGCGCCTGGGTGATCAACTGGGCGTGCACCTCGGGCCGCGCGATGCGATAGCCGGGCAGGCCGCTCTGGCGGATGCCGAGCACGTCGCCTTCGCCGCGCAGCTTGAGATCCTCCTCGGCGATGCGGAAGCCGTCGGTGGTCTCGCGGATCACCGCGAGCCGCGCCTTCGACATCGGCCCGAGCGGCTCGTGATAGAGCAGGATGCAGGTCGAGGCCTCGGAGCCGCGGCCGATGCGGCCGCGCAGCTGGTGCAATTGTGCGAGGCCGAAGCGCTCGGCATTCTCGATCACCATGATGCTGGCGGCCGGCACGTCGACGCCGACCTCGACCACCGTGGTGGCGACCAGCAGGCGCAGCTCATGCGCCGCGAAGCGGCCCATGACCTCGTCCTTCTCGCTGCCCTTCATCTTGCCGTGGACGAGGCCGACCTTGTCGCCGAAGCGCTCGCGCAGGCTCTCGAAGCGATCCGTCGCGTTGGTGAGATGATCGATGCCCTCGGCCTCGGATTCCTCGACCAGCGGGCAGATCCAGTACACCAGCTTGCCGGCATCGAGCGCGCGGCCGACGGCGTCGATGACCTCGCCGAGCCTGGTATCGGCCACCGCGCGGGTGTCGATCGGCTGGCGGCCGGCCGGCTTCTCGCGCAGCTCGGAAATGTCCATGTCGCCGAAATAGGTCAGCACCAGGGTGCGCGGGATCGGCGTCGCCGACAGCACGAGCACGTCGACGGCCTCGCCCTTCGAGGTCAGCGCCAGCCGCTCGCGTACGCCGAAGCGATGCTGCTCGTCGACGATGGCGAGCGCCAGCGACTGGAAGACCACGTCGTCCTGGATCAGCGCGTGGGTGCCGATCAGGATGTCGATCTCGCCGGCTTCGAGCCGGGCGAGGATGTCGCGGCGCTCCTTGCCCTTCTCGCGTCCGGTGAGGATGACCACGTTCATGCCGGCGCGCGCGGCGAGCGGGGCGATGGTCTTGGCATGCTGGCGCGCCAGGATCTCGGTCGGCGCCATCAGCGCCGCCTGCTTGCCGGCCTCGGCGACGGCGGCTGCGGCCAGCAGCGCCACCACCGTCTTGCCGGAGCCGACGTCGCCCTGCAGCAGCCGCAGCATCCGCACCGGCTTTTCGAGATCGGCGGCAATCGCGGCCATCGCCTCGGCCTGCGAGTTCGTCAGCGCATAAGGCAGGGCGTCGATGATCCTGCGGCGCAGGCGGCCGTCGCCGGCGTGGCGGTTGCCGGCGGGCCGGCGCAGCTGCGCCCGCACCAGCGCCAGCGCCAATTGCCCGGCGAGCAGCTCGTCGAAGGCGAGGCGCGACCAGAACGGGTTCTCCGGCAGGATGTCGGTCAATTCCTGCGGGACGTGCACCCGCGTCAGCGCCTCCCTCAAGGACGGGAAGTTGCAGCGGCTGAGCACCTCCGGGCTGATCCATTCCGGCAGGTCCGGCAGCTTGGTCAGCGCGGCGGCGATCGCCCGCCGCAGCGAGCCGAGCGCGAGGCCTTCGGTCAGCGGATAGACCGGGTCGATTCCTGACAGTTTTGCAAACCCAGCCTCATCGAGGATGCGGTCGGGATGCACGATCTGCGGCACGCCGTCGTACATCTGCACCGTGCCGGAGACGTAGCGCTTGGCGCCGACCGGCAGGATCTTCTCGATGTAGTCGCCCTTGGGCCGGAAGAACGTCAGCACGACGTCGCCGGTCTCGTCGCTGGCGTAAACGAGGTATGGCGCGCGCGCGTTGCGCGAGGGACGGTGGCGGTCGACCGTGACCTCCAGCGTCACGACCGTGCCGACCTCGACGTCGCGGACCTTCGGCCGGTTACGGCGGTCGATCACGCTGGCCGGCAGATGCAGCAGCAGGTCGACCAGCCGCGGCGTCTCGCTGCAGCCGAGCAGGTAGCGCAGCAGCTTGTCCTGCTTCGGCCCGACCCCGGAGAGGGCGGTGACCGGCGCAAACAGGGGATTGAGGATGCTGGGGCGCATGGAGCGAACACTTAAAGCGGTTTGGGAGCCGGGATAGCCGCGAATGCCGAGACATCCACGTCTTTTTCTCAGTTTTCAGGTGCCGGGCATGCCGGTTCTGCAGTCCCGAGGGCTGACAGGGGCGCCGCGCACCGCTATATCAACCGCGCCCGGCACCGTCCGGGCTTTTGGCGTTGTACTGCAGGATGTCGCGATGACTGGAACGACCCGATCGAGCCAAGGCCTTGACGACCGCCGCAAGCGGCTCCTGTTCCGCTGCTGGCATCGCGGCACCCGCGAGATGGATCTGATCCTCGGCCGCTTTGCCGACGCCGAGATCGGCAGCCTCAGCGAGAGCGAGCTGGCCGAGCTCGAGCAACTGCTCGAAGTCCCCGACCCGGACTTTTATGCCGCGGTCACCGGCGCCCGACCGCTGCCGCCGGAGCAGACCCCGGCGCTGTTCGCTCGCATCAAGGCGTTCCGCGCGGTGGACGCCGACTGATGAAGAGCCCTGTCAAGTCGCCTGCCGAGCATCTCGCGCCGGGGCGCGCGCTGACGCTCGCCAACGTCGCCGAGGGCGCCGAAGGCCTCGTCGTCTCCGACCTCGCGCGCGCCATCGCCGCCAAGCCGAAGCCGCCGGCGGTGAGCCTCGCCGTGGTCTGCCGCGACGGCGCACGCATGCAGCAGCTGGCGCGGGCGCTCGACTTCTTCGCGCCCGATCTTCCTGTCATGCAGTTCCCCGCCTGGGACTGCCAGCCCTATGACCGCGTCTCGCCGCATGGCGGCATCCTGGCCCAGCGCGTCACGACATTGGCGCGGCTGTCGCGCCTCGCCGGCAGCGACAAGCCGCTGATCGTGCTGACCACCGTGAATGCCATCGTCCAGCGCGTGCCGTCGCGCGACACCATGGCCGGGCAGGCACTGTCGGTCGCGCCCGGCCATGTCGTGCCGATGGACTCTGTCGTCGCCTGGTTGGAGCACAACGGCTACCACCGCTCGTCGACCGTGCGCGAGAGCGGCGAATATGCCGTGCGCGGCGGCATCCTCGACCTGTTCCCGGCGGGCCTCGACCAGCCGGTGCGCTTCGACTTCTTCGGCGACAGCCTGGAATCGATCCGCACCTTCGACGCCGAGACGCAGCGAACCCTGCTCGACATGCGCTCGCTCGATCTGGTGCCCGTCTCCGAATTCCAACTGGTCACCGACACCATCCGCCGCTTCCGCATGGGCTATGTCGCCGAGTTCGGCGCGCCCGAGCGCGACGATGCGCTGTACGAGGCCGTCAGCGAGGGCCGGCGCTATCCCGGCATGGAGCACTGGCTGCCGCTGTTCCACGACAAGATGGAGACGCTGTTCGACTACCTGCCGAACACGCCGGTCGTGATCGAGCCGCAGGGCGAGGACGCCGCGCGCGAACGCTTCAAGCAGATCATCGACTATTACGACGCGCGCCGCGAGGCGATGGAGCATCCCGGCGGCGGCGCGATCTACAAGCCTCTGACCGTCGATCGGCTGTATCTGACGTCGTCCGAATGGGCCGAACGGATCGCCACCGTGCCGCTGGCGCGGATCACGCCCTTCGCCTTGCCCGAAGCGGCAAACGTCGTCGACATCGGCGCACGGCAGGGCCGCAACTTCGCGCCGGAGCGCAACGACGCCGCGGTCAACGTGTTCGAGGCCGTGGTGGCGCATGTGCAGGCGCTGCAGTCGGTACGCAAGAAGGTGGTCATCGCGCTGTGGAGCGAAGGCTCGCGCGACCGCATGGCCAGCATGTTGAAGGATCACAAGCTGATCCATGTCACCAGCGTCAACACCTGGCGCGTGGTGCAGGCGACGCCGCGCAACGAGACCATGCTCGCGCTGCTCGGACTGGAATCCGGATTCGAGACCGACCAGATCGCGGTCATCTCCGAGCAGGACATTCTCGGCGACCGCCTGGTGCGGCCGCGCCGGGCGAGCCGCAAGCTCGACAATTTCATCTCCGAGGTCACGAGCCTCGGCGTCGGCGACATCGTCGTGCACGTCGATCATGGCATCGGCCGCTTCGTCGGCCTGCAGACCCTGGAGGTCGCCGGCGCACCGCATGACTGTCTCGAGCTGCGCTATGCCGGCGAGACCAAGCTGTATCTGCCGGTCGAGAACATCGAGCTGCTGTCGCGCTACGGCTCCGACCAGACCAGTGTCGAGCTCGACAAGCTCGGCGGTTCCGGCTGGCAGACCCGCAAGGCCAAGCTCAAGAACCGCATCCGCGAGATGGCCGGCGAGCTGATCAAGATCGCCGCCGAGCGCATGCTGCACGAGGCGCCGAAGCTGCCGGTGCAGGCGGGGCTCTATGACGAGTTCTGCGCCCGCTTCCCCTATGACGAAACCGAGGACCAACTCGCCGCGATCCAGGCGACGCTCGGCGATCTCGAAGCGGGACGGCCGATGGATCGTCTCGTCTGCGGCGACGTCGGCTTCGGCAAGACCGAGGTGGCACTGCGCGCGGCGTTTGCCGTCGCGCTCGACGGCAAGCAGGTCGCCGTGGTCGTGCCCACCACCTTGCTGGCGCGCCAGCACGCCAAGACCTTCACCGAGCGCTTCAAGGGCTTTCCGGTCAACGTCGCACAGGCCTCGCGCCTCGTCTCGACCAAGGAGCTCAACCAGGTCAAGAAGGGGCTCGCCGACGGCTCGGTCGACATCGTCGTCGGCACCCATGCGCTGCTCGGCAAGTCGATCAAGTTCCGCGACCTCGGCCTCGTCATCGTCGACGAGGAACAGCATTTCGGAGTCGGCCACAAGGAGCGGCTGAAGCAGCTGCGTGCCGAGGTCCACGTGCTGACGCTGTCAGCGACGCCGATCCCGCGCACCTTGCAGCTGGCGCTGACGGGCGTGCGCGAGCTGTCGATCATCGCCTCGCCACCGGTCGATCGGCTCGCCGTGCGCACCTTCGTGGCGCCGCATGACCCGGTGATGATCCGCGAGGCCTTGCTGCGCGAGCGCTATCGCGGCGGCCAGGCGTTCTACGTCGTGCCGCGCATCGACGATCTGGCCGAGGTCAAGGAGTTCCTCGACAAGACCGTGCCGGAGATGAAGGTCGCGGTCGCCCACGGCCAGATGGCGCCGACCGTGATCGAGGACATCATGTCGGCGTTCTACGACGGCAAGTTCGACGTCCTGCTGTCGACGACCATCGTCGAGTCCGGCCTCGACATTCCCCGCGCCAACACCCTGATCGTGCACCGCGCCGACATGTTCGGCCTCGCCCAGCTCTATCAGCTGCGCGGCCGCGTCGGCCGCTCCAAGCTGCGCGCCTATGCGCTGTTCACCCTGCCGTCGACCCACAAGATCAGCCCGCAGGCCGAGAAGCGCCTGGGTGTGTTGCAGTCGCTGGAGACGCTCGGCGCCGGCTTCCAGCTCGCCAGCCACGACCTCGACATCCGCGGCGCCGGCAATCTCCTCGGCGACGAGCAGTCCGGCCACATCAGGGAGGTCGGCTTCGAGCTCTATCAGTCGATGCTGGAGGAAGCGATCGAGAACCTCAAGGCCGGGATCACCGAGCCGACCGTCGACCGCTGGTCGCCGCAGATCACCATCGGCATGCCCGTGCTGATTCCCGAGGACTACGTCTCCGACCTCTCCGTGCGGCTGTCGCTGTACCGAAGGCTCGCCGATCTCGAGACCGACGACGAGATCGAGAATTTTGCCGCCGAGCTGCGCGACCGTTTCGGCAAGCTGCCGGACGAGACGCGCTATCTGTTCAAGGTCGCGGCAATCAAGAACTACTGCCGCCGCGCCAATGTCGAGAAGGTCGACGCCGGCCCGAAGGGCGCCGTCATCGCCTTCCGCGACAACAGTTTTGCTTATCCCGAGCGCCTCGTCGCCTTCATCAAGCGCCACGGCCAAGCCGCCAAGGTGCGCCCCGACATGAAGGTCGTGTTCCTGCAGATATGGGAGACGCCGGAAGAGCGCCTGGCGGGGACCACGGATATCCTCAAGGAGCTCGCCGAGCTCGCGGAGAAGAAGAAGGCGGCGTAGGGCAGCCGCTGGCTCTACATCAGCGAAGCTGCCAGCCGAAGTGCAAGGCAAGGCTGGCGATCAGGAAGACCGAGACGATCGCGACGACGCTGACCCAGTCAGTCTCGTCGCGTGATTGCCGGTTGTGCATGACGCATGCTCCGCTTGCTGAGATGCCCCCGAGTCGAGCTTGGATCGCACCACACGAGTGGGGCAAATACGCGATCTCAACATGCACGTGTTTGGATGAGATCGTGGCCGAAGGAACGAACGTCCGGCGTGGAACACGAGATCTCGTAGGGTGGGCAAAGCGGCCGCCGTCAGGCGGCAGCGTGCCCACCGTCGGCCGGCATACTAAGCGGTGAGACGGTGGGCACGGCGCCATCTAATAGATCGCATGTAGCGAGACCGTGCATGCGCCTTTGCCCACCCTACGCAGCACGACTCTTGGTTCGAACCAGCGCAGTGATGACGCAAAACATGTAGTTTATTACGACGCCGCGCGCTGCGCCTCGCCATAGACGCGGGCCAGCAGCGTGCGCGCCGTGTCATTGGGCTGCAATGCGGCGACGGTGATCGAAGGCTCGGTGCGGGTGTCGCGCTTGCCGTGCGAGGTGTGGCGCATCACGCTGGAGAGGCGGCGGGCGATGGCATGGGCGGAGCGGAGGTCGGTCTCGGCGAAGACGACCACGACGGAGCCGTTGTCCTCGTGGGTGCCGAAATCCATCCGCCGCATCAGGCGGCTGATGATGCGGGCGCCGTCATATTGCGCGCGCGGGTTGACAGGGTCGAAGGCGAACCGAGCTACCGCGAGGCTGCCGCCGCTCTTCTGCGTCTGGCTGACCGCGGTGGCGAAGTCGCGCGCGAAGGCGTTGCGGGTGAGCAGGCCGGTCTGCGGGTCGAGCATGCCGCCGGCTTCGATGGCGCGCAGCGTGCGGTTGAGGCGGGCTTCGAAGGCGTGCAGGCGGATCAACGGCAGCGCGCTGGCCGCGATGTGCGCGGGAGCGCCGGCGATGATCTCGAGATTGGCGAGTTCCTGCAGCGGCGCCGGCTGGTTGGCAGTGACGACAACGGCAAGGTTGCGGAAGCGGGTGTCCTCGGCGAGCACCGCGAGGAACGCGTCGACCACGCGCGGCGAAAACCCTTCGCCGAGCACGATGCCGTCGATGTCGCGGCTCGACAGATGCTTGGCGGCGGCTTCGATGCTCAGCGCGCCGACGACCGCCATGCGTTCGCCGAGCGCGACCGACAGGCCGGGCAGGGAGCTGCCGCGGCCGAGCAGCAGCACGGTCGCGTCATCCAGCGGATCTGTTTCCGGCAGGGTGGCGTCGGGTGCCTTCTTTTCATCGAGACGGCGCAGCACGGTGGTGTGCAGCGTGCGGACACGCAGCGCCGCGCGCAGCCGCGCCAGCAGCCGCTCGTGATTGTCGCTGCCATGCAAGGGAATGGCGTGGTCGGGCAGGACAGCGCCACCGGGCGCGATGGCGATCAGCGGCACGTAGGGCTTGCGCGCACCGACATGACGCGAGACCGCCGCCAGCTCGGTTGCATCAGCATCCTCGACGACGGCGACGACCGCGGCCGGCTGAACCCGGGACATCGTGCTGATCGCATCAGCCCAGCGCGTCTCGACGGAGGGAAGAATTTGCGCCACCGCGAGGGCCGCACTCAGCGAAGGCCGCGTGGACGAGGAGACGATGAGAAGCGGGCCTTGTGGGGACATCCAGGAAACTCAGGATACGCTGGGCGATACGTCGCGTATCCTAGGTCCCTCCCGTTAACGCAGCGTCAACACTGTTCCAAACATGACGGTTCCGTAGTGGTCCGGACGGCAGGATCAGCCGCCCGGGCCGGCGCGGTCGCGGAAGGCCTCGACCATCAGCGGATTGAGCCCGAGCTCAGCGAGCGCTTCCCGCGCGCGCGCATTGTCCATCGCGCGGCCCGCGAGGCGGTGACCGCTGAGACGGTCGGGCAGAGCGGTCAGCAGCGCGCCCTGGCCAAGCCGCCGCGACCATTCGTGCAGGTCCTGCGCAAGGAAGCGGTAGCCGCCGACGGCCATCACGCCGGCCGGCGGCGCCGTGATCGAGATCGTGTCCTGGGCACGGTCGAGGCGCACGGCATACTCGGTGTCGACGTAGTCGCGCGGCGCTGCCGGCATCAGCGAGTCGCTCGGCGGCGGCGGAGGGGCGTAGGCGGCGAGCACGACCATCGGCCCCCGCAGCCCGAGCGTGCCCTTCGGCGTCACCAGGATCTCGCCGGCGATCGACGAGCCCGGCTGCTCGCGCGGCGCGCCCTGGCGGCCCGGTTTGACCGGCCCGGGACTGCCATCGGCCGCGGTGCGGCGAACGGCGAACAGTCCGGCTTCGCCGAACAGATAGACGTCGGTCATCTCGATGTCGCGCGTCTTCCAAGATGCGCTCGACGCCACCTGCTCGGGCGCGCGCCACATGCCGAGCACGTAACGCAGGTTCGGCAGCCGCGAGGCGAGGTCGCCCTCGTCGAGACGCAAGGCGAGTTGGGCCGGCGCGATCAGCGTATCGCAGGCGAGCTCCGCGAGCTGCTGTTCCAGCACGTCGGCGTCGAACGGGTGATGCAGCGCAAGGGTGCCGCCGGACAACAGCCATGTCACGACCGAAGCGGCAAGGCCGGCGAATGACGACGGCAGGAAGGCCGACATCATGTTCACGCCCTGCGGCAGATCGCTCTCGAGCGAGACGGCGAGCCCCCCGGCGATCAGGCTCAAATGGGTGCGCGGGACGGCGCGGAAGCCGTCGGCGGTCACGTCGAACGAGACGATCGCGGCCTTGCGGCCGTCCGGCATCAGCCCGCGCGTCGAGCGCGAAGGTTTCGCGATCGACTGGTCGAGCGAATACATCCCCTCGGGCAGGTCGGAGCCGAAGCCGCAGACGTGGCGGATCGAGAACGCCTCCGCCGCCGCATTCATCGCGAGATCGGAGTGAATCACGCCGTCGATCTTCGACATCGTGACGATGGCGCGCGCGCTGGTGCGGTTCAGCGCCGCCACGAGCTCCGACTGACGCCACAGCAGTGGGAACACGGCGACGACGAGGCCGGCGCGATGCGCGGCCAACACCGTCAGCACGAACTCGATCGTGTTGGGCAGCTGGACCGCGATCACCGAATGGGCGGGCAGGCCGGCGTCGATGAAATGCGCCGCCAGCGCCGAGATCACGCGATCGGCTTCGGCATAGGTCAGGCGCATCGGCGGCCGCCCGGTGACGCGCTGCTTGTTGATGGGATCGACCAGCGCGACCGCATCCGGCTTGCGCGCCAGGATGCGTTGAAACAACGCGTCGAACGTCGGCGACGTATTGGCCTGATTCACCTGTTGCCCCGTACTTTCACGGACCCGGCCACGACCAATTGCCCCGATTGGTCACTTCCGTGCCGGCTCCGGCCGCTGCCACCAGCTCTCCGGGAGCGCTCCCGTCAAAGCCGTCCTCTTTGGCCGTTCTATACGATTCCACCGCGCGATCCATTCCTCGGCGGCATTGAGCACTGGAATAGCGTAGAACCCCGCCATAAGAGTACGGTCCAATGCGCGAACCGTCGAGATAAATTCCGGCCTGTCGCGGGCGCGCAACAGCGCCGCGATCATGGCGTCGATCGCCGGGTCCCTGGCCCCCATGTAGTTGCGGGTTCCGGTGCGGTCGGCGGCCTCGCTGCCCCAGTAGAACGCCTGCTCGTTGCCGGGGGACAGCGACTGGTCCCAGCGGTTCTGGATCATGTCGAACTCGAAGCTCAGGCGGCGCTGGTCGAACTGCACGGGATCGACCACCCTGATCGAGGCATTGATGCCGGCCCGCTTGAGACTGCCGGCGTAAGCCAGTGCGATGCGCTCCTGATCGCGCGTCGTGACCAGGATCTCGAAGGCGAGGGGGGCCCGCGTGGTCCGATGCCGCAATACCGTCCCGTCGAGGCCATATCCGGCCTCGTTAAGCAGATCGAGCGCCGCCTTCAGCGTTGCGCGGTCGCGGCCGGATCCGTCGGTGATCGGCAACCGGTAGCTGCCGTCCATGATGTCGGCGGGGATCTGCGTGGCGTAGGGCTTCAACAGCTCAAGCTCGGTCGCGTCGGCCGGACGTCCATAGGCGGACAGCTCCGAGCCGGCGAAATAGCCGCCGCTGCGGCGGTACAGCCCGAAGAAGTAGTTGCGGTTGATCCATTCGAAATCGAACAGCAACGTCAGCGCACGGCGCACCTTCACGTCGGCGAACACCGGCCGCCGCGTGTTGAACACCAGGAACTGCGAGGGCTGCGGCATCCCCGAGGTGAAGCTGTCGCGGATGACCTCGCCATTGCGTGCGGCCGGGAAGTCATAGCCGTCGTGCCAGCGCAGCGGCTCGGTCTCGACGCGGAAGTCGTACAGCCCGCGCTTGAAGGCTTCGAACTGTCCGTTGGACTCGCGGTAGTAGTCGAGCCTGACCTCGTCGAAGTTCCACAATCCGCGGTTGACCGGCAGGTCGCGTCCCCAATAGTCCGGATTGCGGGTGAGGGTGACACTGGATCCCGGCTGCACCGCGGTGACCCGATATGGGCCTGACCCGAGCGGCGCGGTCATCGTCGTGTCCTCGAAGCTCGGCACGTCCGTCGCGTGCTTCGCCAGAATCGGCATCAGGCCGAGGATCAGCGGCAGCTCGCGGTCTTCCGTTCCACCGAAATCGAACCGGATGGTCAGCGGGTCGAGCACGTCGGCCCTGGCCACCTTGCCGTAGAACTGCCGGTGGTTGGGGCGGCCGTGATCGCGCAGCAGCTCAAAGGAGAACGCCACGTCCTCGGCGAGCACGGGGCTGCCGTCGGAGAAGCGGGCACGCGGGTCGAGCCGGAAGGTGACATAGGTCCTGTTCTCGTCGGTCTCGACGGATTTCGCGAGCAGGCCATACAGCGTGAACGGCTCGTCGTTGCCGCGGGTGAGCAGGCTCTCGACCACATAGCTGCGGATTTGCTGCACCGCGAGGCCGCGGACGATGAACGGATTCAGGCTATCGAAGGTGCCGAGCAGTCCCCAGACCAGACGGCCGCCCTTGGGCGCGTCGGGATTCGCATAGGGCATGTGGTCGAAGTCGGCCGGCAAGGCCGGGAGACCGTGCATGGCGATCGCCGCAGTCTCTGCCGCGTTCGCCGTGGGGGTGTAGACCGCGGGCAACAATGCCAGGACCACGGCGACCCATCCCGCGGCCGCGCTGAACATGCGCTGCAGCATCAGGATCGGGGCGCAAGCATTTGATTCGGAACAGGTCACAAGGGGCTTTTACCACAGGCTCGCCAGCGCTAGACCGCGGCTTCGACATGGTCTCGCGGCATTGATTCTTCCGCGCACCGCGTTAAGAAGGCGGGCGATTGAGTTAGGGCGGCAACGCCTGTCACTTAACCGCCTCATTTCCTGAGGAGACAGCCGCTTCAACGGCTTGGTGTGGCGCCTTTGGCGGTCTCGGGCGCTGCCGTTCAGAAAGGGTTTTCCGCAATGAATTTCCGTGACTTGGCCTCGTCGGTTGGGCCGCGTGGGCGGCTTGTCGCGCTGCTCGCGGTCACCGCGCTGGCCGTTTCCTTCGCTCCTTCGGTTGCGCAGGCTCAAGCGCCGAAGGCGAAGGCTCCGGCTGCCGCTCCCAAGGCTCCCGCGCCGGCCGCCCAGGCCCCTGCCATTCCTCCCGCCGGCGGCCAGCCTCAGGCCCAGGCTCAGCAGGAGATGCCGCAGCTGATCTACGCGCCGTGGACCAAGTTCTGCCTGAAGGGGCAGGATGCCAACGCCAAGCAGGTCTGCTTCATCGGCAAGGACGGCCGCATCGAATCCGGTCAGCCTGTGGTTGCAGCCGTCATCATCGAGCCCGAAGGCGAGCCGAAGAAGATCCTGCGTGTGACCTTGCCGCTCGGCATGCAGCTCCAGCCCGGAACCCGCATCGTCATCGACAACAACCAGTTCATGGAAGGAAAGTACGTCATCTGCTTCCAGAACGGCTGCATGTCGGACTACGAAGCGACGCCCGAATTCGTGAACAGCCTCAAGAAGGGCCAGACCCTCTACGTCCAGGCGATCAACTCGAACGGCACCGCGCTGACGCTGCCGCTGCCGCTGCAGGAAGGCAACAGCAGCTTCGCCAAGGCCTATGATGGTCCGCCGACCGACCCGAAGCAGTTCGAAGAGACCCAGAAGAAGCTGCAGGAAGAGCTGCAGAAGCGCGCCGAGGAGCAGCGCAAGAAGCTCGAGCAGACCCAGCCAGGCCAGCCGCAGGCGAAGCAGTAACGCTGGCCGGGCCCGTCCCGCATCATCAAAAGGCGCTCCATTCGGGGCGCCTTTTTCATTCTGCGAGCTGATGCGAGGGGGAACTTGCGAGCCGGGACCGAACGATGAGGGGCTTGCGCCGACGGCGCTCAGGCGAAGCTCTCTGGTCGAGCAGGTCAGTTCATCAGCGGATTGCGCGGACGATAGCCGCCCGATTTGTCCTTGATGAAGATCTCCGCAACCTGGGAATGGCGGATCGGCTCGCCGGACTCGTCGGGAACCAGGTTCTGCTCGGAAACATAGGCGACGTATTCGGATTCAGCGTTCTCGGCCAGCAGGTGATAGAATGGCTGGTCCTTATGCGGACGGACCTCCTCGGGAATCGACAGCCACCATTCCTCGGTGTTGTTGAACTCCGGATCGATGTCGAAAATCACGCCCCGGAACGAGAACACCCGATGCCGGACGATCTGGCCGATCTGAAACTTGGCAGTTCGTGCTTTGATCATCCCAGTCGAATAGACCAGGACGGGGAGCGATGCTAGTGCCCCGCGGGCGGATTTAATCTAGACCAATCCGAGTCGCGTCAAGCCGCGACGCCCCCGCATTCCAGGCCCTTCCCAGGCTCCCTCAGGGGGCCATCTTCCGAGCCCATGTTCGACATTCTCAATCTGGCCCTGCCTTATTTCGGCGTCGTTTTCATAGGCTTCGCCTGCGGTAAGTGGAGGAGGCTGCCCGAAGCCGGGCTCGCCTGGATGAACTTCTTCCTGCTCTACGTCTCGCTGCCCGCCTTGATGTTCAACCTCATCGCGCGGACGCCGTTCACCGAGCTGAGCAACCCTCCCTTCCTGGTTGCAACGACGCTCGCCACCATGCTCACCTTCGCCCTGGCGCTCGTGCTCGGCAAGGCCATCGGGCGGCTGTCGCTCCGCGAGGCGACCATGGCCGGGCTCGCGGGTGGCTACGGCAATATCGGCTATATGGGGCCTGGGCTGGCGCTGGCCGTGCTCGGGACCAAGGCGGCGGCGCCGACCGCGCTGATCTTCTGCTGCGACAGCATCTTCCTGTTCTCGATCGTGCCGCTGCTCGTCGAGCTGACCGAGCGCGATCATGCCTCGGTGGTGCACGCGATGCGCACCGTGCTGCGCCAGATCCTGCAGAACCCGCTGATCATGGCCACCGCCGCCGGCATCCTGGCGGCCGCGTTCCAGTTGCATCCGCCGACCGTTCTCGACCGCACCCTGCAGTTCCTGCAGAACGCCGCTGCGCCGACGGCGCTGTTCGCGCTCGGCGTGACCGTGGCGCTCCGCCCGTTCGAGCGGCTGCCCTGGGAGGTGCCGGTCCTGACCGTGGTGAAGCTCGTCGTTCACCCGCTGCTGTCGTTCGGGCTGATGCTGCTGTTCGGGCCGTTCGCGCAGCCCTGGGCGGCGACCGCGGTGCTGATGGCGGCGCTGCCGCCGGCGCTCAATGTGTTCGTGATCGCGCGCCAGCACGACAGCTGGATCGAGCCGGCCTCATCGGCGGTGCTGATCGGCACCTTCGCCTCGGTGATCACCCTGACCAGCGTGATGTGGCTGATCCAGACTGGCCGGCTGGCGTTTCCCTGACGGTGCTCAACCGGCCCTGCGCGTGGCTCTCCATGACGGCGCCAGGCCCTCGCGCATCGCGAGCCGTCGCAGCGGACCGATGCCGCTCATGAGGTGCATGCCGACGGCGCGCAGCGACTGCATCGGCAGAAGATCGCTGAGCAGCGAGCGGTTGGCGACGTCGATGGCGAAGGTGCGGCTCAGGATATCGGCGCGGCGCGCCGCACCATAGCGCGCGAGCACCTGCGGCGCACCGATATCCTCGCCGGCCGCATTGGCCTTGCGCACGACATCTGCGATGTCGATGCCGTCGCGCAGGCCGAGGTTCAGTCCCTGCGCACCGATCGGCGGCACCACATGCGCGGCCTCGCCGACCAGGGCGATCCGGTTTTGCGCGTAGCTCAAGGGCCGCTCGATCGCGAGCGGAAACACATGGCGGCCCGGCTCGACGCGCACCCGGCCGAAGATCGAGTGCGACTGCCGCTCGGCGGCGGCGGACAGGGCGTCGTCGTCGAGCGCGAACAGCCGGTCGGCCTCCTTCGGGGCCGCGACCCAGACAACGCTGCAGCGGTCGCCCGGCAGCGGCACGAACACGCAGGGTCCCTGCGGCGTGTGGAATTCCGTCGACACGTTGTCGTGCGGCCGGGCATGGGTGATGTTGAAGGTCAGCGCCGACTGCTGCAGCGTGCGCCGGCTCACGCCGATGCCGGCGGCCTCGCGGCACAGTGAATGCCGGCCGTCGGCGCCGACCACGAGCCGCGCCGTCAGCACGCGGCCCGATGCGCTGGTGACGGTCACCGCATCGGCATCGCTACGCACGCTTTCCGCATCCTCGGCGATCCGCACCAGGCCGTCGATCTCGCCGGCGCGTTGTTCCAGCGCCTCGACCAGGACGGCATTGGCGATGTTGTAGCCGAACATGTCGAGACCGATCTCGTCGGCGACGAAGCGCACCTCCGGGGCTCGGATCAACCGGCCGGTATCGTCGACCAGCCGCATCGCCTTGAGGCCGGCGGCGCGGTCACGGCACGCCGACCAGACGCCGATCTCGTCGAGGAAGTCGACCGAGCCGCCGAGCAGGGCGGTGGTGCGGTTGTCGGCATACGGAGCCTGACGGGCCACGAGCGCCGTCCGCGCCCCGGTCTGCGACAGGGCAATGGCGGTGGCGAGCCCGGCGGGTCCGCCGCCGACGACGATGACATCGAAGCTGGCGTCTGAGTTGCTCATGCGGGAACATTTGACGTTCCGGCAGGGCTTTTTCAAGGGTATTGCGTGAGCCTGCGCGGCGCATCGCCGCAACGGCGGATATGCAATTGGCGCCGATTCCTGATAGCAATGGCGCCGCATGGATCAGTTGAGACCAGAGAGCGGGGTGGCCGCAACGCCCGCGCATCGCGCCGCGGCGTTCTCGGTGCACGTCTTCACCGCGCTCGGTGCGGGCGTCGCGCTGCTGGCGATGCTCGAGGCCGTGCGCGAGCATTGGACTGCGATGTTCTGGTGGCTCGGCGTCGCGCTCATCATCGACGGCATCGACGGGCCGCTGGCGCGCCGGCTCGACGTCGTCCATGTGCAGCCGGACTGGTCGGGTGACGTGCTCGATCTGGTGGTGGATTTCACGACCTACGTGTTCGTGCCTGCCTACGCCATCACCGCCAGCGGGATGCTGCTGCCGCTCGCCGCCCCGGTCATCGGCGTCGGCATCGCCGTCACCGGCGCGCTGTATTTCGCCGATCGCCGGATGAAGAGCGACGACAATCATTTTCGCGGGTTTCCGGGACTCTGGAACATCGCGGCGTTCTATCTGTTCCTGCTGCATCCCTCGCCATCGTTGGCGACCTCGGGTCTTGCGGTCCTGATCGCGCTGACCTTCGTCCCATTCCATGTCATCCACCCGGTGCGCGTCGAACGGCTGCGCTGGCTGACGCTGCCGCTGGTCGCGCTCTGGGGCGTCCTGGTCATCGACGTCCTGGGCAACAACTTCGCCGTGGGCCCGATCGTGACGACGCTGTTGTGCGCGATCGCCCTCTACATCGTCGCGAGCGACTCCGCGATCCGCCTGCTGAGATCCTTGAAAGCATGATCGACCTTCTGACCAGTCCCGAAGCGTGGGCCGCGCTGCTCACTCTGACCGCCCTCGAGATCGTTCTCGGCATCGACAACGTCATATTCCTGTCGGTGATCACCTCGCGCATCCCGCAGCCGCAGGCGACACGCGCCCGCCAGATCGGGCTGGCGTTGGCCCTGATCTTCCGCATCCTGCTGCTCAGCGTGCTGGTCTGGCTGATCGGGCTGACGCAGCCGGTGTTCACGATCGGCGGCGTGGGCTTCTCCTGGCGCGACATCATCCTGATCGCCGGCGGCCTGTTCCTGATCGCCAAGGCCACGCACGAGATCCATGCCGAGGTCGAGGCGCGCGAGGAGGAGGAGGGGTCGCAGGGCGGCGGCGCCAACAAGTTCTTCTGGGTGATCCTGCAGATCATCGTCATCGATCTCGTGTTCTCGCTGGACTCGATCATTACCGCGATCGGCATGGCCCAGGATCTCGAGATCATGATCGCCGCCGTCATCATCGCCATGGTCATCATGTACGTGTCCTCGGGACCGGTGGCGCGTTTCGTGGCGAACCATCCGACCACCAAGATGCTGGCGCTCGCCTTCCTGGTGCTGATCGGCGTCGCGCTGGTCGCCGACGGCTTCAAGTTCCACATCCCGCGCGGCTACATCTACTTCGCGATCGTCTTTGCGCTGGCGGTCGAGGCCTTCAACGTGATGGCCTCGCGCAACCGCAGGAAGCGCAAGGCCTGACGGTCGCCGAGTTGACAAGACGATCGTGATCGCCTTCGCTTTTGCCGCCGGCAGCGCCTGGTGCACGGCCGGAGGCCGGCTCCTTCAACGGAGCCGGATGTCCGATGGGAATCAGGTAAGTGTCGAAGGTTCTTTCGCCGGATTCCCGGACGCGGCGATGGAGAGTCCGAAGGGGAGATGGCGGGATGGTCAAGGCGGTGCGCGTGCACAAGGTGGGAGGCCCCGAGGCGCTGGTCTATGAGCCGGTCGATCTCGCCGCGCCCGGCCCCGGCGAGGTCCGCATCCGCCAGCACGCGATCGGCCTGAATTTCATCGACGTGTATTATCGCACCGGTCTGTACAAGGCGCCCGGCCTGCCGTTCATCGCCGGTAACGAGGCGGCAGGCGAGGTGATCGCCGTGGGGCCCGGCGTCACGCATTTCCATCCCGGCGACCGCGTCGCGTATTATGAGAACCTCGGCGGCTATGCCACCGAGCGCAACATCGCCTGGCAGCGCCTGGTCAAGCTGCCCGACCATATCACCTATGAGCAGGGCGCGGTGCTGATGCTCAAGGGGCTGACGGTCTGGTATCTGCTGCACAAGACCTTCAAGGTCGAGCCGCACCATCGCGTGCTGATCCACGCCGCCGCCGGCGGCATCGGCCTGCTGGCCTGCCAGTGGGCGCGCGCGCTCGGCGCGCACGTCATCGGCACCGTCGGCTCCAAGGCGAAGGCGGATCTCGCGCTGGCCAATGGCTGCGACCACGTCATCCTCTACAACGAGGAGGACTTCGTCGCGCGGGTCAAGCAGATCAGCCGCGGCGAATTGTGCGACGTGGTCTATGACGGCGTCGGCAAGTCGACCTTCCCCGGCTCGTTGTCCTGCCTGAAGCAGCGCGGCCTGTTCGTCAGCTTTGGCAACGCCTCGGGTCCGGTGCCGCCGTTCTCGATCGCCGAACTCAACAGTCATGGCTCTCTGTTCGCGACCCGGCCGAAGCTCAACGACTATATCGGCAAGCGGTCCGAACTGCTGGAGGGCGCCGATACGCTGTTCTCGGCGGTGATCAGCGGCAAGCTGCACGTGCCGATCAATCACGCCTATGCGCTGAAGGATGCGGGTCGGGCGCATGCCGACCTCGAAAGCCGCGCCACGACCGGGGCCTCGATCCTCAAGCCTTAACAGCCGGCCTTAACAGCCGCGCGACCGAGCCCTGTCGCTACACCTCGCCCCGGATCGAAGCGTCACCGGCTGCCGCGCGACTCCAGAGCACCGCATCGGTCTGCGCTGCCGTCGACGCCTCGATCCGCGCCGGCGCGAGGCTGTCTTGCCCGTCCCGCCAAGCGCGCTCGCGCTCGGGGTCGTCGAGCGCCAGAACGAGACCCTGGTTGAGCTCATACAGGCCAGAGGCGAGCCCCGCAGCGACGAGCGCCGCCCTGAGCGAATCCTGCACCAGCGCGCGCAGCGCGAGGTGTGGTGCCGAGACCGGCACGTCGACCTCGCGGCCGGCCATGGCCTGTGCGCAGGCGCGCCGGTCGAACGAGGCATGCCCGCGGCAGGCGAGCGGACGCGCGGGATGGACGATGCAGCCGCCGCGTACGAGGAATGGGCAGGGCTGACGCAACTTCATCCGCGCGGTGTCGCTCAATCCGTGCGTCGCGCGGTTGGCGAGCTTGATCCGGCGCGACAGCGAGCCGAGCGCCTTAGCCGGCATGCGCTGGTCGATCTGCCGGACATAGCGCGCGAGCAGGAAGATCTCCGGTGCCGTCGCGGTCACGCGCAATGCGCAACAGGAGGGGCAGCCCTTGGCGCAGGCGAGGGCGGGCAGATGCGCCGTCTGGGCGTCGATATTGGCTTCGAACAGATCGAAAGCGCGGTCGGCGAGCGTCTCAGCGCAGTTCTGCGATGCCCTGCACGCTGCCAGCAGCGAGCTGAACGCCCGCTTCAGTTCGGTGAAAGCCGCATCGCTCAATGCTGTCCTCCAAAGACCCGACGATCAAAACGCCGGACGGTCAAAACGCCAGCGACCGCGGCGCACCCGGCGCACCGCGGTCGACAGGGGCAGGGCAGAGAGGACGCTCACTGCCACACCCAGCCCGAAAGCCGATGTCAGGCAATGCCCTTGAGGATCGCCTCGAAACAGGGGCGGGGGATGCGGAAGAAGCCGCGGCCGCCGGCGAAGGTCTGATAATGCGGACGCGCCATGTCGAGCAGGCGCTCATACCATTCATTGGCGGTCAGGCTGGCGGGCTTCTCGCCGATCGAGTTGATGTCCGAGTTCGGGAAGAAGCGAACGTGGATCAGCACCTCTTCGGTCGCGGCCAGGGCGATGTGGCTGCCGCTGTCGTCGACCGGCAACGCCCGAGCCAGATTGTCTCTCGCCATTCTTGCATCTCCTTCTATCGTGCCGACCTCGTTGTCGGCGGATGATCATCAGCTTGGTCCCGGCAAGCCTCTCTCCTCCGAGCTGATCACATCCCGTACAACGCTATATCAGGACAGATATAACGTAAGTCATCGGATCGCAGGTGTTTGGCGCGATCAGGATCGTTGTTCGGGGGGACAGCTGTCCTTGATCCAAGTCAAATGGCGGCGAGCCCGACCTCGGTGTTTGTGCCTCATCTGTAGGCAGCCGGCACGCAGGCTTCGCATGTGGCACGGAGCCTGCGTCTTGAACGGCATTCGATCAGGCGACGCAGCGCGCGGCGCCGACCTTGGTCAGGATTCCGTCCAGCGTGTCGATCATCGCCGCGATCTCATCGCGAGTCACATTGAGGGCCGGCATGAAGCGTAGCGCATCCGGACGCGGCGCGTTCAGCAGCAGGCCGAGCTCGAAGGCGTGCGCAACGATCGCCGGCGCGATCGGCCTGATCACGTCGAGCGCAAGCAGCAGACCACGGCCGCGCACTTCGCCCAGGCCGTGCCTTGCCGAGATGCGCTGCAACTCGCTCTCCAGATAGATCCCGTTGTCCGCGACAGCCTTCAGAAACTCCGGCTTCTCGATCACATCGAGCACGGCGAGTCCCGCCGCACACATCAGCGGATTGCCGTTGAAGGTGCCGCCCTGATCGCCATGCTCGAAGCAAGACGCCTCGTCGGTCGCCAGCAGGGCGGCGAGCGGAACGCCGCCGCCGATGCCCTTGCCCAGGGTCATGATGTCCGGGAGGACGTCGGCATGCTCATAGCCGAACAGTTTTCCGGTGCGGCCCATGCCGGTCTGGATCTCGTCGACGATCAGCAGCAGCCCGTGCCTGGTGGTCAGCGCCCGCAACTGCTGCAGGAACTCGTCGGTCGCGGGCCACACGCCGGCCTCGCCCTGGATCGGCTCCAGCATGATCGCCACCGTCTTGTCGGAGATCAGGGCCTCGACCGAGGCGATGTCGTTCAGCCGTGCCTTTGGAAAGCCCGGGACCTTGGGCTCGAACAGCGGCTCGAACGCCTTCTTGCCCGAAGCCGACATCGTCGCCAGCGTGCGGCCGTGGAAGCCGCCCTCGAAGGTGATGATCTCGTATGCGCCGTTCTTGCGCAGAGCGCCGTATTTGCGGGCGAGCTTGATGGCGCCTTCATTGGCTTCGGCGCCCGAATTGGTGAAGAACACCTGGTCGAAGCACGAGCGGTCGACCAGCGCCTTAGCGAATTGGAGGCTGGTGTCGTTGAAATAGGCCGGGCTCGGCGTGATCAGGCGTGCCGCCTGGTGGGCGAGCGCGCTGGCCAGCTCCGGCGGCGCGTGGCCGAGCGAGTTCACGGCCCAGCCCTGGACGAAGTCGAGGTAGCGCTTGCCGCCGTCGTCCCATAACCAGGAACCCTTGCCCTGAACGAAGACGGTGCGCGGGCGCGCCGTGATCTCCATCAGAGCGTCGTAGGGATGGGAGGCGGTCAGCATGTGCAATCTCCTATGCTCAGGGGGAAGCGGGGGCCAAAAACCGAGAAGGCCGCTCCTTTGCGGGAGCGGCCTTCTCGAAAACCTGGAGCTGATGAGCTAGCTGATCAGCAACGTCTTCGGACATGGCGCGCCCCGGCATCGTCACGGCGGTGACGACGGCAAACGGCGGCGCGGCGGTTGGTCCGGTTGAAGATCATGCGGCGGCCATACAGGCAAATCGCAACCGGTGTCAAGATGCCGGCCTGCAGACTGCAACAAGGGCCGCCGTTCCAGGAAGCGGCGAGGGAAGCGCCGGCCGGTGCGAAGCCCGCTCGATCCGATCTCGGGTCTCGCGCTTTAGTGACAACTTTACCAAACATTTAGCGGCTGTGTTTACCCTCCCGGGGCAGCTTGAAAATGCAAGCGCTCAGGACGAGCGATGTCGAACCCCCATCTCACGATCGCCGAAGAAGTGCAGGCGGCCATAGCCACCGGCTCAGCCGACCGCTGCTCCGGCGTGGCCGAGCGGGTCGCCTCCCTGTTCGTCGCCTCTGCCGGCAGCCTGGATATCGAGCAGCACGCGCTGTTTGCCGACGTCTTCGAGCGTCTCGTCAATACCATCGAGCTGCGTGCGCTGGCCGACGTCGGGGCCCGGATCGCACTCGCCGAACTCAGCGCCCAGCTCGCCCCGATCCCGCAGGCGCCGGCCGGCGTGATCCGGCGGCTGGCCCATCATGACGACATCGCCGTCGCGGGGCCGGTGCTTTCGGAATCGCCGCGGCTGAGCAGCGAGGATCTGATCGAGATCGCGCAGACGCGCAGCGAGAAGCACCTGATGGCGATCGCCGGGCGCTGGTGGCTGCAGGAGATCGTGACCGACGCGCTGCTCGCGCGACGCTATCCGAGCGTGAGCCGGCAACTCATGAAGAACCCCGGGGCGCGGGTGTCACCCGCCGGATTTGCCGCCATCGTGGCGCAAGCGGCGGGAGACGCGGAGCTCACGGTCGCGGCCGGCATCCGCGCCGATCTGCCGGCAGCCTTGCGCAGGACCCTGTTGCAGCGCGCGACGGAGGCGGTGAGGGTGCGCCTGCTCGCGTCGGCGCCGCCGCATCTCTACGAGGAAATTCGCAGCGCCATTTCATCGGCCACGCTCGACGCCGAGCGCGAAATGTCGCGCAATCGCGACGCGGGCAGTTCCAAGGTGGCAGTCGGCCAGCTGAAGCAGGGCGGCAAACTGACCGAAGCCGCGCTGCTGGAATTTGCCCGCCAGCGGCGTTACGGCGAGACGATCGCGGCCATCGCGGAGCTCGCGAAATGCAGCATCGAGCTGGTGCGGCCGCTGATGCAGAGCCTGCGCAGCGACGGCATCCTCGTGCCGTGCAAGGCCGCTGGACTGAGCTGGGTCACGGTTGCCGCGATCCTCGATAGCCGGTTCGTTTCAGGCGCAACGCCCCCCGACGAGCTGACCAAGCTCAAGAACAAATATCTCGAACTGAAGCAGGACGAGGCGCTTCGCCTGCTGAAGCTCTGGTCGGTTCGTACCACGGGCTCCTCGCACTGAGGACGGCTCGCCCGGGCAGCAAAGGCGCTTGGGCGACCTGCTGCAGTGCAGCAAGACAACCGAGGGGCGTTCGGCCATATCCACGCACCTTTGATCTTTTAAAATCAGGGGTTGTATCGTATCCTCTCCGCTGCCTGCGGGAGATGCCCCGGTCAGACCGGTCAGGAATGACTCCCGTCGAGGAGATCGTGATGGGTGTCGAGCTTCGTCCGCTGGGCGTGACCTGCAACATCATGTGCCAGTATTGCTACCAGAACCCGCTCCGGGACAGCGGCAGCCTGCGCCCGCGCTATGACATCGATGCGATGCTGGCCGCCCTCGCAGAGGACGATGAGCCGTTCACGTTGTTCGGCGGCGAGCCGCTGCTGCTGCCGCTGCCGGATCTCGAGAGGCTGTGGGCATTCGGACTGGCGCGCTTTGGCCGCAACCGGATCCAGACCAATGGCACGCTCATCACAGACCGCCACATGGAGCTGTTCGCGACCTACGCGGTTCATGTCGGCATTTCCATCGACGGCCCTGACGCTTTGAATGATGTCCGCTGGGCCGGGTCCCTCGACAGGACGCGGGACCTCACCAAGAGCGTCGATCGTGCGATCGCCGGACTGTGCGAGCGGGGCCTGCATCCGAGCCTGATCATCACGATGCATCGGGGCAATGGCCTGCCGCAGCACTGGCCCTCGATGGACAGCTGGCTGCTGGAGATGCAGGCGAGGGGGGTGCGAAATGTCAGGCTGCATGCACTCGAGGTCGACTCGCCCGCCGTGCAGGCGCATTGGGCGATGACCGATCCCGAAACCATCGCGGCGTTTCTGCACTTCTATCGATTCGAGCGCGAGCACCTCACCTCGATGCGCTTCGACATCTTCGACGAGATGCGGGCGCTTCTTCGTGGGCTGGACGACCAGACCGGCTGTGTCTGGCACGGTTGTGATCCGTATACGACCGGCGCGGTGCACGGCATCGAGGGATTTGGCGAGCGCAGCAATTGCGGCCGCACCAACAAGCGCGGGATCGACTTCATCAAGACCGAGGCTGCCGGCTATGAGCGCAGCATTGCCCTGTGGTTCACCCCGCAGCCGGCCGGCGGCTGCCGCGACTGCCGCTTCTTCGCGATGTGCAAGGGCCAATGCCCGGGAACCTCGATCGACGGCGATTGGCGCAACCGCAGTGCGCAATGCGCGCTCTGGACCGCGCTGTTTGTCCAGATCGAGGAAGACCTGCTCGCTGCAGGCGAAACGCCGTTGTCCTGCGATCCTCGTCGCGCCGAGATCGAGCACAGGCTCATCAAGTCGATGATGGACGGCCGGGTCCCGTTGCTGACGGAGATCATGGACGATTTGAGTGGATCGCCGCCTGTGGCGGTTTGAGATCCAGGACGTTTGCGAAAGAGAATTTGGCCGATCAAATGTCCGAGCATGCCGCGATCCTCCCTCCGATCCGCCCGCCATTCGTTCGCATCGGCTGGGTCTCGGAGGCTGCGAGAAAGGTGTGGGAGCCGCGCTTCGAGCTGATCAGGACGGAATGGAAAGTGTTGCGTTGGCGGGCGGTCGCGGCCGGTTTGAGCCGGGCATCGATCAGCACCGTCAACCCCGAAGCTCTCGACGAGATGGCGCTGCAGGTCGAACGCGCAGGGCTCGCGCTCATACCAGTCCGACTAGCGGTCGAGGCGGTCCCGAAATTGCCGTCGTCGCAGACGCGGGCAAGACTGCCGCTCGAAGTCACCATCGCTGTCGTCCGTGCTCGCGACACGGATGAGTTCGAAGCCGACTGGCAGCGCGATCCGGCACGCACATTGCGGGACTGGGCAGGGTGTCCCCATTGTTGCGCCGAGGCGCTGCGCCGCCGCGAGCGCCGGCCGCTGGATCCGGTCTGGGCGAGCGCGCTGTTCGAGAGAACCGAAGCGTCGGGACATCGGCGGATCGAGCTGCCGTCGCGGCCGGCGACGAACATGCTCTGGCGGTCAATTGATCTCTGCATCATCCCGCACTGGCCTTGCCGGCTCGATTGCCCGGCAAGCGCCGCGCTCGCGGCGAACATGCTCGCATTCGGCCGAGCGCATTGCGGGCAGACGACGGAGTGGCTGCTCGATGTCCTGACATGGCCGGCCGAGTGGTCGATGATGCACGGCATCGCCGAGCTGCACGCGCCGGTCTGCCGGATCACGGCATCGACCTCCTACAGCAGCGCACGCCGCGAAATTATCTATCATGGCGCGACCTGGCCCGTTGAAGGCGCGAGCGGCTTGCGCTTCCCGTATCGGGCACCATCGCGCGAACGCTGGACGGGGTCGAAGAGCTTTCGTGGGGGAACGCTGACGACAGGGTAGGCGGTCCTACTTCCCTGGCCCGAGTGAAAATACAATCTCCGCGAGTTGTGATGTATCTACTGCCGCAAAAGTGTTATATGCTCCGCTTTGCGTTGATTGACCACCTTCATTGCCAAGAGCGATTATCGGGAGACTCCAAGATGTCTTACATGGACAAGAAGATTCAAATCACTGCGGACCTTGCGAAAGTGAAGGCTGCGGCGGCCCAGCTGAAGAGCCAGGCCAATGCCGCGGACGAGCTCCAGAAGGATCCGCAGGGATATCTCGCCCAAGTCGGCATCGAGATCGATTCGAACACGGCCGATCTGATCAAGGATCGCCTGTCGGGCCAGAAGGCGACCGCCGCGCCTGCTTCGGTCATTCACGTCGACGTCTGACCGCGATCTCAAGCCGGCCGGACAATGTCTGCATTGCCCGGCCGGAAACGTGCTGCAGCTCCGACCTCCGTCAAAGTCAGTTCCTGCCCCTGGGAGCAGCTGGACATGCATTCGCGTGACCGGGTGACGAAACCGACTGAGCTTGTCTTCAATATCAGTTACCGCTGTCCGCTGAAGTGCAGCCATTGCTGCTTTTCGTCGGATATGACTCAGCTCGACGTGCTGCCGCAGGACCTGATGATCGCAGCGATCGATGATGCAGCCGTCGCTCACGACATGACGCGGATCAATCTGGTCGGCGGCGATCCATTCCTCCAGCCCGAATTGATGCGCGCTGCGGCATCCCGCGCCAGGTCGTTCGGCCTCTCCACGTCCGCGACCACCAGCGCCTATTGGGCGACATCCGAAGCGAAGGCCGAGCGGATCCTGACTCCACTGGTTGAAGCAGGTCTCGAACGGATCATCATCTCTTTCGACGACATGCATGCCGAATTCTTGGACGGGCGCAATATCGCGCATGCCTACCGGGCTGCCCGTTCGCTCGGATTGGACGTGCTGATTGCCGTCGTGACATCGCCGGGCAGCGTGATCGACCGGTCCCGGATCTTCGATCTTCTCGGTGTCGACCCTGACTCGGATCCGCAGCTGTCGGTGTACGAGACGGCGATCAACTCCACGGGACGCGCCGTCGACGATGTCAGCGCGTCCGACCTCGACGCAAGGCGGCATTCGCCACAGGTCTATCGCGGACCATGTCCCTCGGTGCTGAGGCATTTCTCCGTGGCCCCGAGCGGGAACGTTCTGCCCTGCTGCGGCGTGCTGCCGTTTCATGCCGCGATGAGCGTCGGTGATCTGAACGAGACGCCGATGTCCGAGGCGATGTCCCGCGCCTACATGGACCCGGTGTGGAAGTGGATCGCCTTCGAAGGTCCGATCGCTCTGCTCTGCGAAATCACGGCGGAGACCGAACGACCGCTCGCGGCCAGCGATTTCGACGGCATCTGCACGGCGTGCGACCGTCTGTTCTCAAATCCCGAGCTGCTGCAATTGCTCGACAGCCATCTGCCGCGGAAGCTGCCAACGTTGACGCTGCTCGAGCACATGTTCGAGGCAGTGGGTGTATTTCATTCGGTGCCTCCGCCGTCGTCCGACCTGTCCGCCAAGTTCTGACAGCCCAAGTTCTGAGAGCCATTGCCATGACCATATCCGTTGCGCTGGTTGCAGCGCCGTTCCTGGCCTTGACGCGGCCCGCGCTGGGGATCAGCACGCTCCAGGCGGCCCTCGAGGACCGCGGGATCGACGCACGGCAGTACTATCTCGGTTTTGCGTTTGCCGAGTTGATCGGCGCCGACACCTTCCAGTTCATCGCGGAGCAGGTTCAGACCAGCCTGCTGATCGGTGAATGGGTGTTCGCCGCGACCTTCGAAAACGCTCCTGATCCTGTCGCGGAAGCCCGGCACCGGGAGCGAATGGAAGCCTATTGCGGCAAGCATTGGCCCGCGGTCGTCGCGGCGCGCGATGCGGCGGAGAGGTTCGTCGACCGGTCGGCTCGTCTGCTGATCGCAGACGGCGCCCGCATCGTCGGCTTCTCGTCGACGTTCCAGCAGAATTGCGCGTCTCTCGGCATCGCGCATCGCATCAGGCAGCTCGCGCCGGACACGATCATATGCTTCGGCGGCGCCAACTGCGAGGGGCCGATGGGCGAGGCGCTGCTCGAACGCTTCCCGCAAATCGACTATGTGTTTCGCGGCGAGTCCGACCGGACCTTCCCGGATTTCGTCGAGCGCTTCCTTGCAGGCACCTTGCCTTACAGTGAAAGCACCGACGTGCTGGGCCGCGTAGGCACGAATGGAAGGATCGCGGAGACTCCGCTGCAGAATCTTGACGAGCTTCCCGTCCCCGACTTCACCGACTATTTCGCGGAGCTGAGGCAGGCGTCGTTCTGCGATGATCTGCTCCCCGCGCTGCCGTTCGAGAGCTCGCGCGGCTGCTGGTGGGGCATGAAGCACCACTGCACATTCTGCGGCCTGAACGGCGCGACGATGGCGTTTCGCACCAAGTCGGCCGAGCGCGTGCTGGCCGAGCTCGCAACACTATCCGCGCGCTGGAGCGTCAAGCGCTTCGAGGCGACCGACAACATTCTGAACTTGAAGCATGTCGACGCCGTGTTCGGCCACCTCGCCAACACCGCGCCGTCGCCTTACCGGATCCTCTACGAGATCAAGTCGAACATGCGCCCCGAGCAGCTGCGTACGCTCGCGCGCGGCGGGGTGACCTGGGTTCAGCCGGGCATCGAGCATCTCGACAACGATGTCCTGCGCCTGATGGAAAAGGGCGTGACCGGGCTGCAGAACGTCCGCGTGCTCCGAAGCTGTGCCGAGATCGGACTCCGGCCGATCTGGAACGTGCTGTGCGGCTTCCCCGGCGAGCGGCCTGCGGCCTACGCCAAGATAGCGCGATGGTTTGCGCTGCTGGAGCATCTGCAGCCGCCGACCGGACATTGCCGGATCAGGCTCGACCGCTTCAGCCCGTACTTCAACCACGCGGCCGAGTTCGGGTTTGAAAATGTCGCTCCCGCGCTGGCCTATCAGGCGGTCTATGGCCAGCCGGAAGATGTGCTGACGCGGCTCGCTTATTTCTTCGATGGCACGGCGGCCAACACCGCGTCGGATGATGATCTCGCGCCGCTCGGCGCGGCGATCAGGCTTTGGCGGTCTGCACATGTGGACGGCACCGCAATGCCGATACTGGCGGTGGTCGGATTGGGTCCGTTGTCGATCCTCAAGGACACGCGCCGGATCGCAACCGAGACATGGCGCATCCTCGATCCGATCGAGATCGCCGTGCTGGACGCCTTCCGAGAACCAGTTCGCATCGACGCGACCCTCGGGCGACTGGTCGACCAGGAGACCTCCTGGCCAGAGGTGGAGCAGAGCTACGCCGGCCTGGTCGCCAGCGGGTGCATCCTGGAAGACGAGGACTGCGCGCTGACACTGGTCACCAGCACCGAAGCCCTCGTCATCGACGACGAATGCCGGCGCGATTTCCCCGGCGGCTGGCTGCGCCCGATCGCCAGGGACGGCTCCGGCGCGTCGTCCGCTCAGCTTCAATTCTGAATCAACATCCGTCGCGGGAGGAGACAATGATCGACTGGTCGCGGGCCGCGGCACCACAGGATGATCTGTATGACGCATTGCTGGCCTGTCATCTCGCCAGCACGACCACGAACGCTCACCGGCCGGAGCCGTTCGTGCACCGGGTCGCCGGCCATTCGCCGCGCATCTTCGATGGCGCCGTGTCGGTTCGCTACGTGCAGCCGACCGCGCCGGGGGCGCCCGTATTCAGCAACGGTCCGCTGGAGCACCCCAACATCGATGCTGCCGTCGACTACGTGCGGCGCTGGCCGGTCGCCTTCGAACAGATGCGCATGCTCATCGATTCCTTCCATCCGTTGGCGCGTCCCGATGTTGCGGAGAGCGACTATCGCGAGGGCTACGGATCCTACAGCGGCTCGACCGACGACCGGCTGGGCACGCTGTTCGCCACCATCTTCGATCCGATCGGCCTGGCCCAGGCGTTCGTGCACGAGATGGGACACAACAAGCTTCGCGCGCTCGGCATCAATCTGGAATCCGCGGATCGGCTGGTGTTGAATCCGGCGGACGAGTTGTATGTCAGCCCCGTCATCAAGGATCGTTTGCGCCCGATGACCGCGGTGCTGCACGCGGAATATTCGTTTGCCTACATCACGGCGCTCGACATCGTGCTGATCGAGACCGAGCCGGATGAAGAGCGGCGCCAATTGCTGTTTCGCCTGCTGCGGCGCAATCTCGCCCGCATTGAGGAGGGGGTCGACGAGATCCGGCGGTACATCCGCGTCGACCGGGACGGAGAGGCGTTCGTTGCCGGCCTCTATGCCTGGATCGACGCGTTGATCGCGCGAGGCCGGCAGTTGCTCGAGACCCGCGAGGCGGCGGCGGTGCACTGAGGAGGCCGTCGTTGGACCTGTCAACGTGGCGAGCGCTGATGTCCGGCGAACGGCCCGCGCCGGATTGGCTTGCGGCCGACAACGGCTTCGCGTCCGTCTGCGGAATGCGAGAGGCTCACGCTCCCATCGCCGCGGCCGTAAGAACGGTCACGGCCGGGGCGCGCTACAACATCATCGATCTCGGATGCGGCAATGGGGCGCTGTTGGCCGCGAGTTGCGAAGGGACGCCTGATCTGCAGCCGCTCGGCATCGAGCGAGATTCACGAAAGCTCGTCCATGCGCGAGCGATGTTCGGACGAGCGGTTTCGCACTGGCCGAGTTGCGACATGTTCGCTTGCCCCGCACCTCTTGAGACGGCCGCTGATCGGAGCGTCGTTTTGATCATGCCCGGACGGTTGCTCGAAGCGGGCGCTGACAGGGCTGCCACACTGTGTCGGTGGCTTCGCAGCCACGCCGACATCATCCTCTGCTACGCCTATCCCGATTGGATCGCGCGCTACGGCAATCTTGATGAACTCGGCAGACGCGCCGGCTTTGCATCATTGGAAAGCGTAGGACCCGACCGGACGATTGCGATCGGCCGGCTTCCCTGAGTTGCCGTTGACCCGCGCTAGAACCCAGCGACCGTGCCGTGCAGGTCGTATTCGTCGGCACGCTCGATCTTGACCGTGACGATCTCGCCGACACGCAGCGGCCGCCGGCTGGACAGATAAACGGCGCCATCGATGTCCGGGGCATCGGCCTTGGTGCGGCCCTTGGCGACGCTCGGCCCGACCTCGTCGATGATCACCTGCTGACGCGTTCCGACCTTGCGCTTGAGCCTGCGCGCCGAGATCTTCTGCTGGCGGGCCATGAGCGCGTCCCAGCGCTCCTGCTTGACCTCGTCCGGGACCTGGTCGGGCAGGGCGTTGGAGGTCGCGCCGGCCACCGGCTCGTATTTGAAGCAGCCGAGCCGATCGATCTCGGCCTCATCCAGCCAGTCCAGCAGGTAGGCGAAGTCGGCGTCCGTCTCGCCGGGGAAGCCGACGATGAAGGTCGAGCGCAGCGCAAGATCCGGGCAGGTCGTCCGCCACGCCTTGATCCGGTCCAGCGTCTTGTCCTGCGCCGCCGGGCGGCGCATCGCCTTCAGGACGTTGGGGCTGGCATGCTGGAACGGGATGTCGAGATAGGGTAATATCTTACCGTCCGTCATGAGGCCGATCACCTCGTCGACATGCGGGTAGGGGTACACGTAGTGCATGCGCACCCAGGCGCCGAGCTCGCCGAGCTCGCGCGCCAGATCGAGGAAGCGAGCCCGGACGTTGCGGTCCTTCCAGGCGCTTTCGGCATATTTCAGGTCCAGCCCATAGGCCGAGGTGTCCTGAGAAATGACCAGGAGCTCCTTGACCCCGGCTGCGACCAGCCGCTCGGCCTCGCGCAGCACGTCGGCCGCGGACCGCGACACCAGATCGCCGCGAAGCTTCGGGATGATGCAGAAGGTGCAGCGGTTGTTGCAGCCTTCGGAGATCTTCAGATAGGCGTAGTGCCGGGGCGTGAGCTTGATGCCCTGCGGAGGAACCAGGTCGAGATGCGGGTTGTGCGCCGGCGGCGACGCGCGATGGACGGCGTCCAGCACGCTCTCATACTGCTGCGGGCCGGTGATCGACAGCACGCCGGGATAGGCCTGCTCGATCTGCTCCGGCTCGGCGCCCATGCAGCCGGTAACGATGACCTTGCCGTTCTCGGCCATGGCCGCGCCGATCGCCGACAGCGATTCCTGCTTGGCGCTGTCCAGGAACCCGCAGGTGTTGACGATGACGACGTCGGCGCCGTCATGCTTCCGGGCGAGCTCGTAGCCCTCGGCGCGCAGGCGCGTGATGATGCGCTCGGAATCGACCAAGGCCTTGGGACAACCGAGCGAAACAAAGCTGATCTTGGGCGCCGAACCCTGCTGCATCTTGGAACTGCCTGATGAGATAGGCGTCAGCTAGTCCGAATTGTCCAGAAAGACAAGGCTTTGAGGCGGCCACGTCCATGCTATGGGTGAGGGCCCGGACAACCTGGTGATCGATGAGCGCCGAGCAATCGCCTAAAATCGTGATCGTTGACGAAAGCCCGATCCGCGCGGCCATCCTGGAGGAGGGCTTGCGGGAGGCGGGTTTTACCGGCGTGGTGCATGTCAGCGAGATGCAGGGTCTCCTGGCGCGCATCTATGCCCTGGACCCGGATGTCATCGTCATCGACCTGGAGAACCCCAGCCGCGACGTGCTGGAGCAGATGTTCCAGGTCAGCCGCGCCGTCCGCCGGCCGATCGCGATGTTCGTGGACCAGAGCGACGCGGCCTCGATCCAGGCCTCGGTCGAGGCGGGCGTCTCCGCCTACATCGTCGATGGGCTGAAGAAGGAGCGGATCAAGCCGATCCTCGACCTCTGCATCTCGCGCTTCAATGCGTTCTCCAAGCTTCAGGACGAGCTCGAGCGCACCAAGTCCGCGCTGGAGGACCGCAAGGTGATCGACCGCGCCAAGGGCATTCTGATGAAGATGAAGGGCTTCACCGAAGAGGAAGCCTATGTGCTGTTGCGCTCCACGGCCATGCGCGAAAAGAAGAAGATCGGCGAGATCGCGCAGTCGATCCTGACCGCCTCGGAGTTGTTGAAATGACCGGCCCGCTTCGCATTGGCTTCATCCCGCTGGTCGATGCCGCCGCGCTGATCGTCGCCGTCGACAACGGCTTCACCGCGGCCGAAGGTCTCGACGTCACGCTGGTCCGAGAGGTGTCGTGGTCGAACGTGCGCGACAAGCTCAACATCGGCCTGTTCGACGCGGCGCATCTGCTGGCTCCCGTCGCCATCGCGTCGAGCCTGGGCATCGGTCACGTCAAGGTGCCGATCGTGGCTCCTTTCAATCTCGGGGTGAACGGCAACGCGATCACCGTGACGCCGGCGCTGCATGCGGCGATCATGGCCAATCTCGATGGGGATCGTTTCGACCCGATGGCGACGGCGCTGGCGCTGGCGCGCGTCGTCGCGGAACGGCGCAAGGCCGGGCGCGAGCCGCTGACGTTCGGCATGACGTTTCCGTTCTCGACCCACAACTATCAGTTGCGGTTCTGGATGGCCGCAGGTGGCGTCGACCCCGATGAGGACGTCCGCCTCGTGGTGCTGCCGCCGCCCTACATGGTGGAGAGCATCGCCAACGGTCACGTCGACGCGTTCTGCGTCGGAGCACCGTGGAACTCGATCGCAGTCGATCTCGGCATCGGCCATATTCTCCACTTCGTGTCTGACGTGCTGGTGCGCGCGGCCGAAAAGGTGCTGGCGGTCAGGCAGAGCTGGGCTGACAAGAATCCCGGCGCTCTCGCCGGCCTGGTTCGCGCCTGCGCCAAGGCCGCCAATTTCATCGAACAGAACCACGCAGAATCCGCGCGCATCCTGGCTCAGCCGGAGCGCATCGGCGTCGATGCGGAGGTGCTCCAGCGTACGCTGGACGGCCGCCTCAAGATCTCGCCGGACGGCACCTTCCGCGAAAGCTCGCGCTATCTGCTGGTGGGCCGCGAAGACGCGGGCCGGCCCGAGAGGATCCAGGCGGCATGGCTCTATGCCCAGATGGTGCGGTGGGGCCAGACTCCCCTCAGTACTGAAGCCCTGGGCACTGCCATGGGCGTGTTCCGGCCGGACATCTACGACGCGGCCATGGGCACGGCCGCGGTCGGCACGGATGCCGCCATCGGCGCATTCGCCGGTCCGCCTTTCGCGGCGGACGACGTGATCGGCCATCTCAAGGCCTTCAAGATCGGCCGCTGGACGGCCTGATTCACGCACCGATCAGGGTCTGGGCACCGTGTGCCGTCGACCAATTTTTGGGCGGCGTGCCCGTATTTCGAGGCTTGAGTCGGTTAACTTGCCTTCATTGATTCGATCAGCATTCTGATTTTACACGCTTTTCCTGATTTTTCAGGCTGGCACGCAACTTGAATATTGCAGTGCAGTCAGCCGCCGCAGATGCCGCTGACTGCAATCCGTGTCGGATTTCCGCAGCAACGAAGCTGGTCGGATCTTTCATCGGAAGCAGGCCATGTCGGCCTGTCGGACGGTGCGATCCTCATCCCATTCCCGAACGCCAACCGCCGTGGCCGCTGGAGCTTCGTCCGCCATCATGAAAATCGAATCGTTGTCAGTCGACTTCAACGACGAGCAGAAGCGCTACCTCGAAGGCTTGGCTGCGGGCCTCAAGGTCACGCTGGCAGGGCGCGGCCAGGGTGGCACGCCGACAGCAAGCGAGCCGACCGGTCCAGACGCCATCCACATCAAGGCGCAGGACAAGGTGATCGCGTCGGGACGGAAGCTCGTCGACCAGGAGAAGGTCAAGCGCGAGCTCCATCCCTTCGATGCTTACGAGAGGCTGAAGGAGCAGGCGCGCAATGATGCTGCGCCATCCACGGCCGACAATTTCCGCTGGCGCTATTACGGCCTGTTTCACGTCGCGCCGGCGCAGGATTCCTATATGTGCCGGCTGCGCATTCCCAACGGCATCCTGAAGCATTGGCAACTGACGGGCCTTGCCGATCTCGCCGACCAGCTTTGCGGCCCCTACAGCCACGTCACCACGCGGGCCAACCTGCAACTGCGCGAAATCCCGCCGAGGCACGCGGTCATGCTGCTGGAAGGACTCTCGGATCTCGGTCTGACGGCGCGCGGCTCCGGCGCCGACAACATCCGCAATGTGACGGGGACGCCAACGGCCGGCATCGATCCGCAGGAATTGTTGGACACGCGGCTCTATGCGCGCGAATGGCATTTCCACATCCTCAACGACCGCTCACTGTACGGCCTGCCACGCAAGTTCAACGTCGCTTTCGACGGTGCCGGGCGGATCGCGGCGCTTGAGGACACCAACGACATCGCCTTTTCGGCGGTCGAGGTGAAGGACGGTTTTGGGGTCGCGCCCGGCGTGTGGTTCAGACTCGCCCTCGGCGGCATCACCGGACACAAGGATTTCGCCAAGCCGACAGGGATCATCGTCGAGCCGGAGCGGGCGACCGAGGTGGCCGACGCCATCGTGCGGCTGTTCATCGAGACCGGCGACCGCACCAATCGCCTCAAGGCTCGGCTCAAATATGTGCTCGACAGCATGGGCCACGACAAGTTCATGGAAGCCGTTGAAACAAGGCTCGGCCGCAAGCTGGCGCGCGTCCCCGACGAGGCGCTCGCGCCGCGGCCCGACGCCGATCGCATGGCCCATATCGGCGTCCACCAGCAGAAGCAGCAGGGGGTGAACTGGATCGGCGTGGTGCTGCCGTTGGGCAAGCTGACGACGGACCAGATGCGCGCGCTCGCCAAGATCGCAGCCGATCTCGGCGACGGCGAGATCCGGCTCACGGTGTGGCAGAACCTGCTGCTCTCGGGCGTTCCCGACGACAAGGTCGCGCTGGCCTGTGCGGCGATCGAGCAGATCGGGCTGTCGACAAAGGCCTCGCACATCCGCGCCGGACTGATCGCCTGCACCGGCAACGCCGGCTGCAAGTTCGCGGCATCCAACACCAAGAAGCATGCGGCCGAGATCGGCGACTGGTGCGAGAGCAGGGTGGACGTCGACACCCCGTTGAACATCCATCTCACCGGCTGTCATCATTCCTGTGCCCAGCACTACATCAGCGACATCGGCATGATCGCGGCAAAGGTGCCGGTCGGTGATGGCGACGACACGGTCGAGGGCTATCACCTGTTCGCCGGCGGCGGGTTCGGCCCGCAGGCCGACATCGGCCGCGAGGTCTATCGCGACCTCAAGGCGGCGGATGCGCCTGTAACCGTTGAGAAGCTGCTCAAGGCCTATCTCGCCCATCGCGCCTCTCCCGAGGAGACCTTCCTGTCGTTCGCACGCCGTCACGACGGCGAGGCGCTGCGCAATCTCGCCGAAGCCCAGACCTCGTCGGAGGTGTCAGCATGAACCAGATCACGCCCATGCCCAAGATCGAGATCATTCCTTCGACGGCGCCATTCTCCGAGGCGCAACGCTCATGGCTCAACGGCTTTCTGGCCGGAGCGCTCGGCTTCGACGGCGCGACAGCGTTGTCGCCGGCGCAGAACGGCGCCGTGCTTGCGCCCGCGGGCGACGGTGACGACGGCGAGGCGCCATGGCACGACCAGACCATGCCGATCGCCGAGCGCATGAAGCTCGCCGAGGGCCGTCCGCTGCGCCGGCGCATGATGGCGGCCATGGCGCAGCAGGACTGCGGCCAATGCGGTTACAATTGCAGCGACTATTCGGATGCGATTGCCGATCGCAGCGAGGCGCGGCTGAATCTGTGCGTCCCCGGCGGCAAGGAAACCGCGCGGATGCTCAAGGCGCTCTACGAGGAGATCGACAGGGCTCCGGCCGCGGCCAAGCCCGCTGCGGCTGCGCCGGCCACCGTCTCCGTCGTCGTCAGCGAGCCCGGTCGCTCGCGCGACAATCCGGTTGAGGCGACGTTCCTGTCGCGGCGCCTGCTCAACAAGCCGGGCTCGGAGAAGGAGACCTGGCACATCGAGTTCGATCTCGGCGAGAGCGGGCTCGACTACGTCGTCGGCGATTCCTTCGGCATCTTCGCCAAGAACGATCTCGGCCTCGTCGATCAGATCATCGCGCTGCTCGGCGCCTCGCACATGACTGAGGTGAACGGCAAGCCGCTGCGGCAGTGCCTGTTGGAGGACGTCTCGCTGGCGCCGGCGCCGGATTCGCTGTTCGAGCTGATCTCCTTCATCACCGGCGGCGCGACCCGCGAGAAGGCGCGGCAGCTGGCGCAGGGCGAGGATCCCGACGGCGACGCGGCGACGCTCGACGTGATGGCGGTGCTGCAGAAGTTCTCCGGCGTCCGGCCGCATCCGGAGGCCTTCGTCGAGGCGCTGGAGCCGCTGCAGCCGCGGCTCTACTCCATCTCGTCGTCGCACAATGCCACGCCCGGCAGGTTGTCGCTGACGGTCGACTGCGTCCGCTACGTCATCGGCAAGCGCAAGCGGCTGGGACTTGCCTCGACGTTCCTGGCCGAGCGGATCAATCCCGGCGACAAGCTGCGCGTCTATGTGCAGAAGGCGCACGGATTCGCGCTGCCCGCTGATCCGAAGACGCCGATCATCATGGTCGGTCCCGGCACCGGCGTCGCGCCGTTCCGCGCGTTCCTGCACGACCGCAGGGCGACCGGCGCGCCCGGCAAGAACTGGCTGTTCTTCGGACATCAGCGCAGCGACTGCGACTTCTTCTACGCCGACGAGCTGAACGCCATGAAGACGGCCGGCCTCCTGACGCGGTTGTCGCTGGCGTGGTCGCGCGACGGCGACAAGAAGTTCTACGTCCAGGACCGCATGCGCGAGGTCGGGCGCGAGGTCTGGACCTGGCTCGCCGACGGCGCCCATCTCTACATCTGCGGCGACGCCAAGCGCATGGCCAAGGACGTCGAGCGCGCCCTCGTCGACATCGTCGCCCAGTTCGGGGCCCGCTCGACCGACGAGGCCGTCAGCTTCGTGGCCGACCTCAAGAAGAAGGGCCGGTTCCAGCTCGACGTCTACTGAGCGGGAACCCTGCGGAGAATATTCTCGGCCGCTACCCCCGGCCGAGAATTTTTTGGTTCCAGCGGGACCCGAAGCAGGGGGCTTGTCGTTATTTCGCCGGTTGCCTTGCGCCGGCCCGCGAGAACGCTTTTCTCATGGCCGGAACTTCAGGAGACCGGCCATGCGGACGATATCGACGCCCCTGCGACAGATGCCCCAGGCCCGCGCCATTCGCGAGCGCGGCGCAACTGTCGCGCTGGTTGCCTTCTACAGCGCGATGGCGCTGATTGCCGCGATCACCCTGGGCACATCCTTCACGCACCCGTTCTGATCCTCCTCACCTCTTGAACGGCGCGACCGTGATGCCGGCCGCGTCCAGCGCCTTGCGGACCTCCCGCGCAATCTCGACCGCGCCAGCTGTATCGCCGTGAATGCAGACTGTGTCGGTGCGCATCTTCATCACCTTGCCCGTCACCGAGATCACCGCGCCATCCTGAACCATGCGCACGACGCGATCGGCGATGACCTTGGGATCGTGCAGCACGGCGCCGGGCTTGCTGCGCGACACCAGAAGCCCGTCGTCGCCATAGGCGCGATCGGCGAACACCTCGTGCGCCATCGACAGATTGGCCTTCTCGCCCGCGGTCACCAGCTTGGAGTTGGCGAGCACGACAAAGATCAGACTGGGATCGACGGCCTTGATCGCCTTGGCGATCGCGTTTGCCGTCATGTCATCCTCGCAGGCGACGTTGGACAGCGCGCCGTGGGCCTTCACATGCGTGACCTTGTGGCCGGCCGCGGTGGCGATCGCCTGCAGCGCGCCGATCTGATAGGCGACGAGGTTTTCGATCTCCGATGATTTCAATCCGGGTACCGGACGCCGGCCGAAACCATGCAGATCGCGATAGCCGGGATGCGCACCGACGCGGACACCTTTGGCCTTCGCCATCTCGACCGTGCGGCGCATGATGTCGGCATCGCCGGCATGAAAACCGCAGGCGACGTTCACCGACGTCGCCAGCTCGATCATGGCGGCATCATTGCCCATTTCCCACGGGCCAAAGCTCTCTCCGAGGTCGCAGTTCAGGTCGACGGTGCTGGTCATGTCAGGGTCCGCTCGTTGATGGGTCCGAAACAGCGTGAGATGTGCTCAAATCAATCGGGAGTCGCTCCGGGCCAGGTGGTGGCGTCGGTTGCGCTGACCGCATGACCGGCAACATTGGCCGTGAACAGCGCATCGACGTTGAAATCGCTGTTCGCGAGCTCACTGATGCGGCCAGGCAGGCTGCGCAGCAGATCCTTGTAGCGGCGCAGCTCGGCCTGCGCCTCGGCGACGCTCACGGCCTTGAAGCGGAACGGCGTGCCGGCGGGCGTCTGCGCCAGGCGGCCGAAATCCGCCGTGATGACGGTCGCGATCTTCGGATAGCCGCCGCTGGTGCCGCGATCGGACATCAGCACGATCGGCGAACCGTTGCCAGGCACCTGGATGCTGCCGTCCACGGTGCCGTCGGAGACGATGTTGTGGCCATGGAGATGGCGGATCGGCGGTCCTTCAAGGCGATAGCCCATGCGGTCGCTGGTTGCTGACACCATCCAGTCGCTGCCGAGGAACAGCGCTTTCATCTCGTCGCTGAACTCATCGTCCTGCGGCCCCATCACGACGCGGATCACGCCGCTCATTCTCGGCACATCAATCCGCAGTTCCGGCGCGTCGCTGGCGGGGGTGACCTCGAACCTGTCGCCGGCCTGGAGCGGCCGCGGGTAGGGGCTGCCGAGCCCGGCGCGCGCATTCACCGAGAGACTGTTGAACATCGGCTCGCCGGCGATGCCGCCTTCGATGGCCAGATAAGTGAACGAGCCGCCGCGCGCAAAGCCGAGCGTGAGCTGCTCTCCGTCGTTCAGTGTCACCGACGTGTTGATCTCGATCGGCCGCTTGGCGACGTCCGCCGGCCGCTGCGCGCCGGCGAGCGCCACGCGCACCGCGCCGCCCTTCGCCGCGAACGTCGCGCCGAACGGTCCGATCTCGATCGCAGCCGCCATCGGCACATTGCCGACGAGGCTGTTGGCTGCGGCCAGCGCCAGCTTGTCCATCGCGCCGGATGGCGTCAGTCCGTAGCGCTGCGCGCCGAAACGGCCGCCATCCTGGACCGAGCTTGCCGGACCGATCTGTGAGACGACGAGCGTGCTCATGCGGCGATCCGCTCTGCGATGAGCTCGCCGCCCTCCGCGGCGCGCTCCTGCTCCGCGAAGGTCTTCACGTCGACGGCGTAGAAGCTGACCTCGTCGCCGGGCTCGAGCAGGAAGGTCGGGTCGCGGTGCAGTTGAAACGTCCGCATCGCGGTGCGCCCGAGCAGGTGCCAGCCGCAGGGGCCGGCAAGGCACTGGATGCCGGTCTGGATGCCGCCGATCGCGATGATGCCTGC
This sequence comes from Bradyrhizobium sp. HKCCYLRH2060, assembly GCF_051168135.1. Classification (NCBI taxonomy): domain Bacteria; kingdom Pseudomonadati; phylum Pseudomonadota; class Alphaproteobacteria; order Hyphomicrobiales; family Nitrobacteraceae; genus Bradyrhizobium; species Bradyrhizobium sp. HKCCYLRH2060. The sequence continues at coordinate 307,548 of NZ_JBNPUK010000002.1, read as the reverse complement.
CGGTGTCGCCAAGCGCGGGTTCTGCCGGCGCGACATCTGCAACGTCGGATCGAGACCGGACAGATAGGACCAGCCCGGCGTGAAGCCGATCATCGCGACGCGATAGATGCCGGCGACATGGCGGGCGACGACCTCGTCCGGCGTCAGGTTCAGCGCCTTGGCGACGTCCTCCAGGTCGATGCCATTCTCGCCGCCGTAGCAGACTGGAACCCGCCAGCGCCGGATCTCGCTGTCCGGCGCAAGCGACCCGGCCGACAGCGCCAACAGCTTTGCCCCAAGCGTGTCGTGGTCGATCACACCTGCATCATAGTGCACCAGCAGCGAGCGATAGGTCGGCACCGTCTCGGTGATGCCCGCGATGGCGGCGGCAGTCAGCGCATGGTCGAGCGCAAGCACGCGGCGATTGGCGGTCTCGTCGATGGTCCGGCTGAACTCGACGGTGACCGCGCTGTCGCCGCTGGGCAGCAGGCGAGGAGGTGGAAAAGAGTCGGCCATCTGTCCGAGAAGATCCGTGTTGCTGTTCCTCATCTAGCCGCTTTCGATCGCCAGTGGAATTGCGCTGGAGACAAAAAGTCTCGAAAATTCAATAAATTAATCGGATGCCCCGCGATAAGAAGACCTTATCGGGCCGCTGCAGGCCCCGCATGCGCTGGGCGCACTGAGCATGCCCTTGACGCGGCCTTCGTCGCTCGCAAGATGCGCCTGCTTTTTCCGCCAGCCTGTTTGGAGCGCCAGTCTCACAATGTCCCTCACTCCCGAAGCCATCGCTACCCTCTCCCAGGTCACTACGGCGACCATCACGACGGTCCTGCTGAAGAAGGGGTTGCGCAATGTCTGGCTGCGCGGCGCCAAGCCGCTGCGCCCGGGACAGAAGCGGCTGGTCGGTCCCGCCTTCACGCTGCGCTTCGTGCCGGCGCGCGAGGATCTGGCGACGCCGGAATCCTGGTCGTCGCCGATCTCGACCCGCACCGCGATCGAGGCGATGCCCGAAGGCTGCATCGCCGTGGTCGATGCGATGGGCGTCAAGGACGCCGGCATCTTCGGCGACATCCTGTGCGCCCGCATGGTCAAGCGCGGCGTCACCGCGCTGATCACCGATGGTGTCGTGCGCGACCTCGAAGGCGTGATGGGCACCGGCCTGCCGGTGTGGTGCGATGGCTACGCCGCGCCGCCGTCGGTCGCGGGGCTCACCTTCGTCGGCTGGGGCGAGGCGATCGGCTGCGGCGGCGTTGCGGTGTTTCCGAACGACGTCATCGTCGCCGACCAAGATGGCGCGGTGCTGATCCCGCAGGCGATGCTCGATCACGTGCTCGCCGAAGGCCCGGAGCAGGAGCGCATGGAAGCCTGGATCGTCGACGAGGTGAACAAGGGCGCGGTGCTGCCGGGCCTCTATCCGATGAATGCCGAGACCAAGGCGCGCTACGCGGCGTCGAAGAAGTAGGTCGCGGCCGACGCAGCGATCGATCGACTGCAAGGACTTAGGAAAGGCAGAACCATGGTGGATGTTTATCTCGCGGGCTCGCGCCCCACGCGCCGCGCGGCGGCCGAAAGTTTCACCGGTACGGTGTGGCAGGACCCGATCATCACGCCGCAGGCGCCCGCCCGCGTCGCCTCGGCGCGCGTGGCGTTCGAGCCCGGCGCGCGCACCGCCTGGCACACCCATCCGCTCGGACAGACGCTCTACGTGATTCAGGGCGTCGGTCGGGTGCAGGCCAAGGGCGGGCCGGTGCGCGAGATCAAGGCCGGCGACGTCGTGTGGATTCCACCAGGCGAGAAGCATTGGCATGGCGCCGCGCCGACCACCGGCATGGTCCACGTCGCGATGCATGAATCGCTCAACGGTGAGCACGTGACGTGGATGGAGCACGTCACCGACGAGGAATATGCGACGCCGGTCGGCTGACGCCAGACTGACGACCGCTCGAGCGCGCGGTCGCAAGGCCGCGCGCGTTTCATTTGAATGAACTTCGACGGTCGTCGCCGCGCTCAGTTCACCCGCGTCCAGGTCTGGCCGCCGCAGAACATGCCGCCGAAGGCGCAGCCCTGCACGCGAAGACTGTCCGACCCCTTCAGCGCAATGGTCGAATCGTAGGTGCTGCCGCTGTTCGGATCGAAGATGCGGCCGGTCCACTTCTTCTCCTGGGCCTTGTCGCTCGGCCGCATGTTGATCAGGATCTGCTCGCCGTTCTGCTTGGTCTTCGCATCCACCGCGTAGCCGCAGAGATTGGTGCCGCAGGGCTCGATGCGAATCTGGCCCTCCTTCTCCTCCGTCAGCCAGATGCCGACCGGCGAGTTGGGATCGCGACCGGCGGTCTGCGCCGCAGCGGGCGGAGCGGCTGCGGTGGTCACGGCAGGCGTCTGGGCCGGCCGCGGCGGCGGCGGCGCGGCGTCGGGAGCCGGGGAAGCAGCAGGAGCCGCAGCGGCCGTTGCAGCGGCTGGCGGCGCAACCGGTGCCGTGGCGTTGGCGGCTGGGGCCGCCGGAGGGGGCGGCAGCGGCGCCGGTGGCGCGGCCGCCTGGACGGGGGCAGGCACCGTTGGCGGGCTCGCTGGTGCGGCTGCCGTCGGAGCGGGCGCCGTAGGGAGGGGAGCAGGGGGCGCGGTCGCAGCCGGAGCCGGCGCGGGCGGGGCCGGCGTGACCGCCGCCTCGGTGGGCGCCGGAGCCGGCTTGTCCGCCGCGGCTGGCGGCCTGGCCGCCTGATCCGGATCGCGCTTGGTGCGCTTGGACTTCTTCTGCTCGGTATTGTCGTAGACGCCGGGGATCTGCACGGTGCCGCGGTCGGGATCGATGCGGATCGTCTTGCCGCCGTACTCGATGACGTACTGCGCCTCGGCGGCACTGCTGGCCATAACCAAAGCCGCGACGGCCAACAGCCTCTTCATCCGTGTCTCCGCGATGTCGGTTGCTGATGTGAGCGAGCTCACGCGCAATTAAGTCGCCGATGCGGCCGCCTCGGTTCAACGCAGCCCCCGCTCAGAAATCCAGCGGCGCATTGTCGACCACCTCCTTCATCACGAAGAAGGTGCGGGTCTGCCGCACGCCGGGCAGCGAGATCAACTGGTCACCATGCATGCGGTTGAAATCCTGCATGTCGCGAACGCGGATCTTGAGGAAGAAGTCGAAATCGCCGGCGACGAGATGGCAATCGAGCACGAATTTCAGCTTGCGGATCGCCGCCTCGAAAGTGCGAAAGCTCTCCGGCGTCGAGCGGTCGAGCACGACGCCGACCAGCACCAGCGCGCTGCGCTCGACCTTCTCGGGGGCGATCTGCGCACGCACGCTCCTGATGTAGCCCTCCTCGAACAGGCGCTGGGTGCGGCGATGGCAGGTGGCCGGACTGACATGAACGGTGGCGGCAAGCTCGGCATTGCTCATCCGGCCGTCCTTCTGCAGCAGTTGCAGGATGCGGCGGTCGACGCGGTCGAGATCGATGCTGGAAGGTTCTTTCATTCTTGCTGTCATGGATGGGAGTTTCTCTTACGGATACCAAAAATAGGCGGACGTAAGCACGAAAACACAGGGTAATAAAGAGAGCACCTTTCTCCGCCTTTTTCGTATGTTTCGGCCGGCCCATTCATCCACCCACGGAGAGACCCGTGCTTCGGCTCGACAAGTTCAAAAAATATCCGCTCACCTTCGGTGCCACCCCGATCGAGCATCTGCCGCGGCTGACGGCGGCGCTCGGCGGCAAGGTGCAGATCTACGCCAAGCGCGACGACTGCAATTCCGGTCTCGCCATGGGCGGCAACAAGCTGCGCAAGCTCGAATACATCGTGCCCGACGCGATCGAGTCCAATGCCGACACCCTGGTCTCGATCGGCGGCGTGCAGTCCAACCACACCCGCATGGTGGCGGCGACCGCGGCCAAGATCGGCATGAAGTGCGTTGTCGTCCAGGAGAGCTGGGTGCCGCACGAGGACGCCGTCTATGACCGCGTCGGCAACATCCTGATGACGCGCCTGATGGGCGCCGACAGCCGCATCGTCGAGGACGGCTTCGACATCGGCATCCGCAAGAGCTGGGAGAACGCGATCCAGTCGGTGAAGGACGCCGGCGGCAAGCCCTACGGCATTCCGGCCGGTGCTTCCGTGCACAAATTCGGCGGCCTCGGCTATGTCGGCTTCGCCGAGGAGGTGAGGGCGCAGGAAGCCGAGATGGGCATCAAGTTCGACTACATCATCGTCTGCGTCGTCACCGGCTCGACCCAGGCCGGCATGATCGTCGGCTTTGCCGCGGATGGACGCGCCGACCGCGTCATCGGCATCGATGCCTCCGGCACGCCGGAGCAGACCCGCAGCCAGGTGCGGCAGATCGTCGACAACACCGCCGAGCTGGTCGAGCTCGGCCGCAAGGTGCGCGACGACGAGATCGTGATCCTGAATGACTACGCCTATCCGGCCTATGGCGTGCCGAGTGCCGAGACCAACGAGGCCATTCGCCTCGCCGCCCGCACCGAGGCGATGATCACCGACCCCGTCTACGAGGGCAAGTCGATGCAGGGCATGATCGACCTCGTCAAGAAGGGCTACTTCCCGGAGGGATCGAAGGTGCTCTACGCCCATCTGGGCGGCGCGCCGGCGATCAACGGCTACAGCTACACGTATCGCAACGGCTGAGGCCTGTTTGAACTCCGTTCGCTGCGCGGTTATGAGCCGAGCTTTCACAACACGCTCCACTGTCGTCCCGGCCTCGAGCCGGGACCCATAACCACCAGCGGGACTGTTCTGCAGGCCTGCACCTTCGCACCTGCCACAAACGACGGCCTGTGAGCATGGGTCCCGGCTCGAGGCCGGGACGACACCGTTTGTGTCGCCCGAGCGATCCGCACCTAACACTCTAGAGCATGACCTTGCTGTCTCGCGACGCATGACGTCCGAGTGATTCCATCAGTCGTGCCCCTCTCGAATAGAAGAGGGCGCAGGGAATGCCGGGTGAGGGCCTCACCCATGGCCCGCCTGCGTAAAAAATGCAGGCGGCAGGTACCACAGGTGCTGCCGATCAACCGGCATTCCCTGCGCGACGTTCTTAACGCTTATACGCAGTCTCCCTGGTGCGCCGGGCTTGTTGGCCACCATCACCACGCGGCGCCTTGAGCACCTTCGCGGCTTGATACCAGCGTCGGGGTATCAGGACCCTGCGACTTCACGTCCGCAAGCTGCCGTTCGTCCGCGTGCAAGCACGCTTTCGGCATCTCGCGGCCGTCGCCTCCCCACCTCGCGTGTCGTGACGATCGCGCGCAACGCCCCTCTTCGATGAGGCGGGATGGCGGCAGTAAAGCATGAAATTCTGAAAAACAAAAGTGGAATATTTTCTACCGGAGGACTGGACAGAGGTCTTCTCATTGAAACTACGCCGGAATATCGCGTTTAGGTGCGGGTCTTTCGGGGTAGGCTCGGCGTGCAATTCCACGGCGGGTAGACTGACGCTCCACGAGGTCCGATCTAAGGTCACAACCGGCCATCGTATATCTACTCCCGGCCCAGAGGTGACACTCAGCCCCTAGCAACAGCGAAGGGCGATCGCTAGAATTCGGTCATGAGCGACACCGCGAAGGCCACCGGTAGGGGACTGCGCTTAGGCTGGCATTGGCTTTGGTTCGTGCCGCTTTGCGTGATCGTGCTCGCGTTCGTGGAGCGGCACACGGTTAGCCACGCTTTCTTGCTCATCAAGCTCGGCTGGCATCGCTGGACGTGGGGCGCTCTGATCTCGCCGTCTGCGGCGTTCTTCCTCGGCGTAATTGCGACTTCAATTATTTGGCCGCTTTACGGTCTAGCTGTTGTTGCGTTTCTCGTCACGGTGAGACAGCCATGGCGATGGGTGGTCTTGATGATCGCCGGGGTATTGCTGCTTCCGTTTGTCACCGATCTTCTCACTTGGGGATCATTCCCCTTCATCTTTGACAACACAGGGAGCGCACGATTGAGAATGATCCCCTTCCTCCCGTGGCCGAGCGGCGCTTACGGGGAATATTGATTGCGTGTCTGCTCTGCTCCGTGACAGCGACGTTGCTTCGTTTTCCGCCAAGCCTTAACTTTTTCGATCCGACGTTCTCACGGGGCACTTGCAGAGAGTCTGCCTAATTCATCGAACGCTGCATATTCAGCCTACATCCCGTCAGCTTCGTCAGAATTTACTCGAACCAATTCTTGTAGATCGCCTGGTAGCTGCCGTTCTCCGTCGAGATGTGCAGCCATTGGTCCACGAACGCCTTCAGCGCCACGTCGCGCTGCAGCCAGTAGGCCTTCTCCGAAAAGTCGAACGGCTTCTCTGGATGGACGGCGCACAAGACACCAGGATGCAGTTTCTGCTGGTAGCGCGTCTCAGAGGCGTCGGTCATCATCAGGTCGGCGTCGCCCTTGGCGATCTCGTCGAAGATGGTGACGTTGTCGGTGTGGACCCGGATGTCGGCGGCCTTGATGTTGGCGCGGGCGAAGCGCTCGTTGGTGCCGCCCGGATTGACGACGACCCGGGTGCCGGGCTTGTCGATGTCGGACAGCGTCTGGTACTTCGAGGTGTCGCTGCAACGGGCGATCGGTGTCTTGCCCTCGCGCATGATCGGCGTCGAGAAGTAGCCCTTCTTCTGACGGTCGAGCGTGATCGACACGCCGCCCATGGCGACGTCGAACTTGTCGGCCTCGAAATCCTTCATGAGCTGCGGCCAGCTCGTCGGCACGAACTCGACCTTGACGCCGAGCGCCTTGCCGAGCGACTCGGCCATGTCGACGTCGAAGCCGGAGAATTTGCCGGTCGCCTTGTCGAGATAGGTGAAGGGCTTGTAGTCGCCGGTCATGCCGACCCGCAAGCTACCGCGCTGCACGATCTCGTCGAGCCGCGAGGCCTGGTCCGCGGCCGCCGGCACGGCAAGGCTGCAGACGAGGACGAGCCCGGTCAGGACGGACAGCGGACGATCGAAAAACCCCATGATTGCGACACCTCGGCTTGAGTGGGACGAGGGTCTTCTTACAGGAAGCGGTGTCGCGGGACGAGGGGCAGGCGGCGGTCGCATCGTTCGGATCGGCTCACGGCCGCCGCCAGCGGTCGAGCCTCCTGGTCCACCAGGCAATGCCGCGCATCATTCAACGATGCGCGGCCACCGAGCGCTAGGTCCGGCCGGGTTCGACCGGAGCAAACGCACCCTTGCCGGTCATCTCGTTCTTCAGTGCCTCGAAGCGCTCTGCCGCCTCGCGCGCACGGGTGTCGACCATGTCGATGGCGGCTTCGGCCGTCATCGGGCCGCTGCTGACGGCGATCGAGGTCGGCCCGACGGTCTCATCGACATAGTAGCCGTCCTCGCCGCGCCGCGCGGTCCAGCGGAAGCGGATCGCAGAGATCGGGCCGGGACCGATCTTGGTGTAGCCGTCGGCCTGATCGAATGAGACCACCGTACCCGTGGCCTTTCTGGCTGGAGAGTTGGGAACAGGCGCGCTCGCCCGGTCGTCACGCTTCGCAGATTCCGGCTTGTCGAGGATGCTCGCTATCGTTGCGAGCGCGTGCTCCGTCGCAACACTCATGATCGCCTCTGTTCCTACTGACGCGCGCAAACGCCGACGCCAATAGCTGCAGTTGTAGCGAAGTCTGGGCGAGATGCAACATTGCGTTCAAATTTGGGCGACAAAGCGGTGGATGAAGATCCCCGCAGGACGGCGTTCGACTCAGCCGGCTTGTCTCCAAACGTGAATGGCCGGGATGGAGCCCGGCCATGATCATTCGAGCACTGAGCACAAGTATCAGCGCGAGACGGCGCCAGCCCGCGATTCAGAGCACGTCCTGATTGATCACGTTCTGCCGAATCGGCTCGCCGTCGAGCACACTGAGGATGTTGCGCGCGGTCTGCTCGCTCATGCGGTCGACCGCCTCGCGGGTGACGCCGGCGACGTGCGGGGCCATGATCACGTTGGGCAGCATATGCAGCGCGTGGCCGACCGGCGGCGGCTCCTGCTCGAACACGTCGAGGCCGGCGCCGGCGAGGCGGCCGGACACCAGCGCGTCGTACAGCGCGGCCTCGTCGACCAGGCCGCCGCGCGCGGTGTTGATGAGGTAGGCGGTCGGCTTCATCAGCCGCAGACGCGCGGCATTGAACAGGCCGATGGTCTCGGGCGTCTTCGGGCAATGGATGCTGACGAAATCGGCGCGCGGCAGCGCGGCGTCGAGGTCGGTCACCGGCTCGCAGCCGGCGGCGGTGATGTCGGCCGCGGGCTTGTAGGGGTCGTAGACCAGGACCTGCATCTCCATCGCCAGGCAGCGCTTGGCGGTGCGGGTGCCGATGCGGCCGAAGCCGATGATCAGCACGGTCTTGCCGTAGAGATCGAACGGCAGCACGCCGAGCCGCGAGCCCCAGGTGCCGTCCTTGACCATGGCATGCATCTCGTTGGCGCGCTTGGCCAGCGTCAGCATCATGAACAGTGCCTGCTCGGCGACCGACGGCGAATTCGCGGTGCCCGCGACCATCAAGGGCACCTTGTGGCGGCTCAGCGCCGGCACGTCGACCGCATCGAAGCCGACGCCGATCCGGGTCACGACCTTCATGTCGCCGGCAGCGACGAGCTCCGGCTCGCCGAAGCGCGTCGCACCGAGAGCCACACCATGCACCGGGGCATGGGAGGCGAGCAGCACGGAGAAATCCGCAGCCGAGATCATGTTGGGGAACTCGATCATCTCGACGTCGTCGCGCGCTGCGAGCAGCGCGCGTCCCTTGGCCGAGAAGGATTCCGTGACGAGGATCTTGTTCTTGTTGGTTGCCGTCCTGGTGGTCATGTCCTGCCCTTGAATCGTCCTGGTGCTCGTCAGATCACGAGCCCGGTCGCCTCGTTTAGCAGGTGCATGTTGTTGAGGTCCATTGCCATGCGCAGAGGGCTGCCATCCCGCGCGCCGGCATTGGGGTTGACTCGCCCGCAGACCGGCGTCTCGTTGAGGGTGAAGTAGACCAGCGTCTCCATGCCCATCGGCTCGGTGACGTCGAGCAGCGCCTCGAACGGCTCGATCCCAGGCTCCGCATGCGGCTTGGTCTCGGTGATGTGCTCCGGCCGGATGCCGAGCAGCAGCGGCTCATTCCGTGACACGGACTGATAGCGCGCGGCGCGCGCGGGCGGCAGCGGAAAGGCGATCCGATCGGTGAGGCGGATGTGGAGCCGGCCATTGGCCTCCTCGAGCCGGCACGGCACGAAGTTCATCGCGGGCGAGCCGATGAAGCCGGCGACGAAGCGTGTCGCCGGATTGTGGTACAGCTCGTTCGGCGTGCCGATCTGCTCGATGCGGCCCTTGTTCATGACCACGACACGATCGGCCAGGGTCATCGCCTCGACCTGGTCGTGGGTGACGTAGACGGTCGTGGTGCGGACCTTCTGGTGCACCTTCTTGATCTCGATGCGCATCTGCACGCGCAGCTTGGCGTCGAGGTTCGACAGCGGCTCGTCGAACAGGAACACCTTGGGATTGCGCACGATCGCGCGGCCCATCGCGACGCGCTGGCGCTGGCCGCCGGAGAGCTGCTTGGGCTTGCGGTCGATGAGGTCGGCGATATCCAGCATGCGCGCGGCCTCCGCCACGCGGCTCTTGATCTCGGCCTTCGGATAGTGCTTCAGCCGCAGCCCGAACGACATGTTCTCGGCCACCGTCATGTGCGGATAGAGCGCGTAGTTCTGGAACACCATGGCGATGTCGCGGTCCTTCGGCGGCACGTCGTTGACGACGTCGCCGCCGATCGTGATGTCGCCGTCGGAGATGTCCTCGAGCCCTGCGATCATCCGCAATGTCGTCGACTTGCCGCAGCCGGACGGGCCGACCAGCACGACGAACTCGTGATCGGCGATGTCGAGATCGATGCCACGGACGGCCTCGACGTCATCGTAGCGTTTCACGACCTTGCGCAAGCTCACTTCAGCCATGTCAGATCAACTCCCGTCCTCAGCCCTTGGTCGCGCCGGCCGTGAGCCCGGCAATGTAGTAGTCCATCAGGAACGCGTAGATGATCAGCGGCGGCGCCGCGCCCAGCAGCGCCCCGGTCATGATCTGTCCCCAGTTGAAGACGTCGCCCTTGATCAGGGTGGTGACGATGCCGACCGGCAGCACCAGCTGGTCGGTCGAGGTCGTGAACACCAGCGGATACAGGAACTGCGCCCAGGAGACGGTGAAGGCGAAGATCGTCGCCGCGATCAGGCCGGGCAGGGCGACGGGAATGAAGATCCGCGTCAAGGTCTGCAGCCAGGAGGCGCCGTCGATGATGGCGGCCTCGTCGAGCTCCTTGGGGATCGAGGCGAAATAGCCGATCATGATCCAGGTGCAGAACGGCACGGTGAGCGTCGGATAGATGAACAGCAGCACGTACCAGCGATTGATCAACTGGATGCCGGTGACGTCGCCGACCAGCGCGAACATCTTGAACAGCGGAATGAACAGCAGGCTGTCCGGGATCAGGTAGGTCAGGAACACGCCGGTCGCCAGCGTCGCCGAGCCCCAGAACTTCATCCGCGACAGTGCGAACGCGGCCGGAATGCTGATCAGCATGGTGATGATCACGACGATGATCGAGACCATGGCGGAGTTGAAGAAGAAGCGCAGGAACTGGTTCGAGGTGAGCAGCCCGACATAGTTCTCCAGCGTCGGGTGGAACACCCACCACGGGTTGGTCGCCGCCGAGATCTCCGCGCTGCCCTTCAGCGAGGTGATCAGCATGTAGAGCGGCGGCACCAGCGAGAAGATCGCGAACAGCGTCAGGAAGAAATACGACCAGCGCAGCGCCCAGGCGCGGTCGCGGCTCATCGAGCCGTATTTGACATTGCGGGTCGGGCCGGCCTTGTCGACGGTCATGGTGCTCATCAGGACTCGTTCCCCCGCTTGTTGACGTCGCGCAGGATGAAGATGGCGGCGACCGCGAGGATCGGCACCATGAACAGCGAGACGCTGGCGCCGAGCGGAATGTCGCTGCCCTCGATGCCGACGCGGAACGCCCAGGTCGCGAAGATGTGCGTCTTGTCGAGCGGGCCGCCGGCGGTGAGGATGCGGACGATGTCGAAGTTGGCGAACGTCACGATCAGCGAGAACAGCGTCGTGATGGCGATGATGTTGCGCATCATCGGCAGGGTCACGTACCAGATCCGCTGCCACCAATTGGCGCCGTCGATCGCCGCGGCCTCATAGAGCTGGTCCGGGACGGATTTCAGCGAGGCCAGGTACATGATCATGAAGAACGGCGCGCCGTACCAGACGTTGACCAGGATCACCGAGAACCGCGCCCAGGCGGCATCGCCGGTCCACGGGATCGGGCCGATGCCGAAGAACGACAGCGTATAGTTGAAGGCGCTGTAGGACGGGTCGAACAGCCACAGCCAGGCCAGCGTGCTCATCGCCGGCGGAATCACCCAGGGCACCAGCAGCATGCCGCGCCATTTGCGTTGGCCCTTGGCCGGGATGTTGTGGACGAAATGCGCGACGATGAAGCCGATCAGCGCCTTGAAGACGACGGCGGTGATCGCGAAGATGCAGGATTGCTTGACGACCAGCCAGAACGTGTCGCGCTTGAACAGGAACTCGAAATTGCCGAAGCCGACGAAGCGCTGCATCGACTTGTTCAGGGTCGCCAGATGCACCGAATACAGGGCGGGATAGACGACCAGGAGCACGATCAGCAGGATCAGCGGCAGCGTCATCAGGAAAGCGGCGGTCGATTTCCGCTTCAGCGCCCTGTGCAGACCATTGCGGCGGGCCGCACGAGGGCGGGCGACGGCGTTTTCACCGATGGCGGCATCAACCATGACAAAGGGCTCCTCGTGATGTCCCCTGCGACGGCGGGGTCCTCACTGGATGGGAAACACTGACGAGGTGAAAGGGGGCGGCCCGCCTGCTGAAGCGGACCGCCGGCGTTGCTTCGAGCATGCCTCAGCTGCGCATGAAGCCTTCGCACTCGCCTTCGGCCCAGGCGAGGGTGGATTCCATCTTCTCGCCCTGGGCGTAGCGCAGGCACATCTTGGTCATCGTCGCCTGTGCATAGATCTGCTGCGCGATCTTGGGCGGAGCAGGAGAGGCTGCGATCGACAGCGTCTGGTGATTATAGGGGTTGGGATAGTGAAACAGCGTCCCCTTCGGCGGCGCCGCCTCGGCCCACACCTTCAGCGTCGTCAGCTTCTCGTAGGCCGGCAGGTCGTAGCCGCCGCTGGCCACCACCATCTTTTCGATCGAAGACGGTTTCGAGAGGTGGACGATCAGGCTCTTGGCCGCTTCCTTGTTCTTCGAGAACGCCCAGATGCCCCAGAAGTACGGCAAGAAGGGTGCGAAGCGTCCCTTCGGGCCCGCCGGGAACCCGTGCGTCCAGCATTGCTCGGCGACCTGCGGCGCATCGCGCTTGGCGACCGCCCAGGCGCTCGGCGGATTCATGATCATCGCGCCCTTGCCGGACACCAGCCATTTGTTGTTGGACGCGTCGTCCCACGCCGCGACGTCGGGCGGCAGCACGGCAATCAGCCGCTTGTAGAACTCCAGCGCCTGACGGACTTCATCGGTCTTGACCGTCACGTCACCCTTGGCGTTGACGAGATCGGCGCCGAACGCCTGGAAGAAAGCGCCGGCGGAATCGACGCTGTCGGTCGTCTCGCCGAGACCGATGCCGAACGGCACGCCGGCCTTGTGGCATGCCTCCGCCGCCTTCAGGAACGTCTCGGTGGTCCAACTGTCGGCCTTCGGCGGGCTGCCGGCGGGATACAATTCCTGCACGTCGATCCCTGCGTGCTTCTTCATCAGATCGATACGGGTGCAAGGGCCCTTGATCTGGCTGCCGACGCAGGCCGGCACCGCGAGCCATTTGCCGCCAGCCTGGCCGAGATATTTGACGGTGCCGTTGACGGAGCCATTCTCCTTGACGATCGGCTCCATGATGTCGTTGACGGGCTCGAGCTGATTGGCATAGGCCTGCGGCCACCAGGTGGGATGGGCGAGAATGTCGTGGCCCGAACCGGCCGCCGCCTCGGCAGCGATGGTGAGCTCAAGCTTCTTGCCCTGGCTGGTGATGTAGTCGATCTGGACCTCGACCTTCTCCTTGGCAGCCCATTCGTTGACGAGATCGGTCGAAGCCTGATTGGCGCCGGGAACCCAATGGTCCCAGAATCCCATCGAGAGCTTGCCGGCGGCGTAGGCGCCGCGCACATAGGGCGCGGCAATCATGACCGCCGAGGTGGCAGCGGTCGCAGCAACGAATTGTCGGCGGTTCAGCTTCCTCCGTGACATGGCGTTCCCTCCCTGGTGAGCCAAGCGTTTGGGTGCGAATCCGATTTGTTAGTTGTTGCGTCGCGTCATGCGACGCATGGATTTCGCTTGGGTGCAATCAGAGCAGAATTGCGAGCGGCTGTCGAGAAAGCAGGTGGAGCGAATCCTAGAACTAATGGCGGGCACAATCGTCGCAGGTCTCGCAACTGATTGCATCGCAACGATGAGCGCTGCAGCGCAAAGCGCGTCACGGCAGAACAGGACTCGATGTAGCTGGACGCGTTGGATGCATCGCACTGCGTGCGACAGATGGACTTGCGCGGTGCGGCAACGATAGAATTCGTTGGAATCATGGCCGTCACGACCGGCAAGTCGCGAGACGGTCGGACGTGTTGCACGGAGCATGAACTGATGGTGACGAGCCCCGCCGGCATCTGGCGCCGGTCTTTCGGATGCATCGCAATAGGAGTGTCAGTGGGCCTCGTCGGCCTCGTGGGCCTACCGCGTCAGCCTGCCGCGCAGGGCCTGTTCAAGGGCGTCGAGCAGGGCGCGCGCGAAGGCAACAAGGCGGCAGGCCCGGTCGGCGGTGTGCTCGGTGGCGCGATCGGCGGTGTCGTCGGCGTGGTCACCGGCGTGACCGGGGCGTTCACCGGCAACAACGACCAGCAGAGTGCGCAGCCCGCGGCACCGCCGGCCGAGGCCAGGAAGGCGAAGCCTTCCAAGGCGGCGAAGACGAGCAAGGTCGCCAAGGCGACGCCGATGCTGACGCAGCCAGGCGCCCCGCAACTCACGGCCGAACAGATCGTCGCCAACAGCGACAGCAATGTCGAGCGGCTGAAGACCGGGCTGAACCTGACGGAAGAGCAGGCGAAGAACTGGGGTCCGTTCGCGAATGCGATGCACGCGCTCGGCCGCAACGGCGCTGACAGGCTCGATCTGCGCATCGCGCGGTCGAAGCGCGACCCGCCGGATGACATCGTCGAGCAGATGCGCAACGAGGCTCAGTTCCTGGTCGACCGCGCCGCCGACCAGCGCGCCGTGGCCGACGCGTCGGAGCCGCTCTTCACCAGCCTCGACGACAGGCAGAAGCAGATCTTCATCGACGAGATGGTGCGGCTCAGTCGCGAGCGCGGACTGGACTAGCTCGACGGAGTTGGCGTCGCCGCGGCTGTGTCCGTTGGCAGCAGCGGCGCCTGCGGCATGCCGTGACGCATGATCACCGCGGCCGCACCGCGCTACGGTATTTTAATACCCCAAGAATAACGATTGGTCGCGTTGACGGCCTGACCGGGAGAAAGCAGGCTCCAGCGGCGTGCACATTTATCGAGCACGAGCGGGGTGCTCGCGCAACGTCCCGGCCCATCAGCGCTGCTTCTGCAACCGAACTGCGACGCATTTTGATGTACATTGCAATTGTATTACGTAGAGAGCCGGAGCCGGCAAGGCGGTCTTCGCAGGCGTGCTGATTCGCAGCAGCGATCGCACGGCAGACGATCAGCAGGCCGTTCGGCTCGATGTCTTGGAGGATGATTGTTGTCGAGAGTGCGACTGCGCCGATGGATCGAGGGCCGGTTGGGGATTGGCACCGCCAGCACCGAAAGCCGCCTCGATGAGGATGTGAAACGCTTCGTCGATGCGCTGCAAGCGGAGTTGATCGCCGCGAAGGATGAGTCCGAGCGGTACAGGCGCATCACCGAAGAGAGGGGCGTGATCATGGGCCGCCTGCGCGACGAGCGCGACGGCTACAGGCTGGAGTGGGAGGCGGCATCCGCGGAACTTCGCCGGCTGACGCGCCAGCGTCCGGCCGTGGTCTCGGACAATGGAGCGACGCGCCCCTCCGGCAATCGCCGTGACGTGGCCTTGAGGAATTCTCCGCCTTCCGCGCTGCGGGTGCTGTGCGTCGGCACCGGTCGGGACGGCACGACGTCGCTCGCGCGGATGATGCAGGAGGTGTTCGACAACCAGGGCAACGGCGACAGGGCCGTGCACGAATGGGCGTCGAGCGAGCTCAACGAGCTGTTCTGCGAGCTCAAGGAAACCAACGATCCCGGCGTCGCGGATCAGATTCGTCAGACGATCCTCGATTGCCCGCATGCATGCGTCGTCGGCAACGGCTACGCGGCCGTGCTGCCGATCATCGCCGAGCTCCTCGGCGACCAGGTCACGCTGGTGCATCTGCGCCGGCGCGATCGGGCGGCGTGCATCGCGAGCCTGGTGGAGAATGCGGAGCTGTCGCCGCAGAATCACCTTTACTACGCCGACACGCCGGCCGCGCAGCGCAAGCGTCCGACCGCTGTCCACTTCGGAGAGATGTCGAAGCAGCAATGGATGGATCTGTCGCTGGCCGACAAGTTCGGCTGGTACTACGACAAGACCCACGCCTTGATCGAACGGCACAAGAGCCTGTTCCCGAACACGCTCTCCGTCGATACCGAGGACCTCAACGCGGACAGCGTGCGCCTCGCGCTGGCCCACGCGGCCGGCAGCGCCGAGGCGCCGCGCGCCTTCCACGTCAACCGGTTCGTCGATCTGCGCCACGTACCGCCGGATCGCCGCAGCTTCGTGCAGCGGCTGCTCGGCCAGCTCGACGTCCAGAAGCTCGCCCATGACGACCTGTACGGGCTGCGGCAGGTGCTCAACGAGATGATCTATCATCTCTCGCACTTTCCCGACGCGGCACCGGGCGCGGTGGATGAGCTGCGCTGGACGCTGACCGAGATGCACGGCCTGCTCGACAGCCGCATCCGCGACGTTCGCGAACTGATGGAGCGGGTGGGCGTGACGCCGGACGCGGCGGGCGTGGTGAACGGCCACCACGCACGGCAGGCAAGCCATTGAGCGCAGTCGAGTGCTTGACTGGGCTCGGGGGCTCTGAGCAGGGGAGGCTGCGGGCGCGCTCGCGGCCTTATGGAAGAAGATTTGGCGGGCCACGCTCG
Source organism: Bradyrhizobium sp. HKCCYLRH2060 (assembly GCF_051168135.1). Taxonomy (NCBI): domain Bacteria; kingdom Pseudomonadati; phylum Pseudomonadota; class Alphaproteobacteria; order Hyphomicrobiales; family Nitrobacteraceae; genus Bradyrhizobium; species Bradyrhizobium sp. HKCCYLRH2060. The sequence goes on along the minus strand of NZ_JBNPUK010000002.1, from coordinate 291,420 downwards.
ATGAAGATGAGTACTATGCCTACGCCATAGCCCTATGAGCGACACCATGGGACGAAAAGCGATGAGACACGACCATTAAGACGCGAGCGGGTAGTCGTTACGAGTTTTGGGCGCAATCAATTGGTGTGCCAAGCGCCGCCGCTCGTTAGCCAAATTCCTTGCTCTATCGGGGTCGAGAAGTTCGGCGAGGTAGCCTAGTGGCACTGGACGCAAGATGACCGACGCCGGCCGCCTGTTGGACCACGATACGGGTTGGCGAACTTCCACGCGTTCGTCATGTGCTTCAGTAGACATCGAGGCATACAGCAGCACAGCAACTTCGCTGGGCGAGGCAAGTGCGTATATCGAAAGTTGATACAGCCACTCTGCTGGTAGCCCCTGTTCCCAAACGTCGCGATATTTTGCATCGAGGAACCCGTGCAGCGCATTGCCATAGAACATAGCGTAGTCCGGACGCGGTGCCGGAGCGCGACGTCGCCTCGGATTAGCGTCGGGCGCGTACGCAAACAGGTTCCGGATCGCTAGTTCGTCCGCGATGCGCACACCGGCAAGATTGTCGCGCAAAAACCGGGACAGAAGACGTTGGAAGAATACATTCATGTTGAACAGATAACCGGGCATTCGGCTTGCGGGCTGCACAGAATCGAAAGAGATGCCCAGCATGTCATGTAGTAGCCGGATGATCGTCAACGCTGGCCGACAGGCCGCAGTCAAGCGGGTAAGTTCACGTTCGGCTCGGTCTATATCGTCAGTGTGGAGGTTCGCCAAATATTCGACATCCTCAAACATAGACGACAGTTGATGCACGCGCCGTCGAAGATTCCGATCCTCGGTCAGTCGCGCTCCAGCCTCAAGGCCCGTTCGCAAAACCTGATTTAAATGCCAATCACCACGCCTTTCAAAGTGCCTACAGGGAAGTCGAGCCTCTCTTACGCCTCCTTCACGGATCATTTGATCTATCAGAATCCGGCCACGCGGGCTTTCCAGCTTCTCAGACAATGGAATGTATTGACGGACCAGACCGCGATGCAGCAGTTCCTCTACCTCCGCCGCGAGCAACGCAACCAGCAAGTCGTGCAGACCGTGTCGGGTGGTAGGCGACCTTGTCTCCTTGACCGTAGCGACGTCACGTAACCCATAAGCATATCGCAGCAGTCGTGCCAGCGGCATCGCGGGAAGTTTTGGGCCAATTGCGATGCAAAGCGGCCCAACGTCCACACGGCCGACGAAGGACGTGCTGGTGATTTCGAGTCCGTCGTATCCTTCGCGGATATCCAGCCGGTTACGCAGCGTCTCGACCAGGCGGCGGGCCTCCATATCATCCGCCAGAGAATAGCCTCTTAAGCGGGCGTCCTGCGCAGGCCCCGTTTGGTCCCATTCCGCTAGCTCGACAACGAAGGACCGCGTCCTATCAGGGCGCGGATTCATCGTCACCCTCGCTGTCGTCGGAGGAAATATCAGAAGGCTCGCCCGCCAACGCGCTATCAACCGGATCCTGATCAACTATCAGAGGCTGCATCTCCTCGAATGATACGGCCTGAATTAGATCCCCTTCTCGGTTCTGGCCAAATATATCTTCTCGAATTCGTCCAAATTCCACGTCGACCAACTCACCACCGAGTATATCTCTGAGCATCCCAAAATCATCATAGCAGTACTCTTCAAGCAGGGGGATGATGTCGTCTCGTAAGACGCGAGAAAACTCTGCTACCGAGGTAATGGGCTGCGGTGGCATTAAATAGGCGTGACCGATTTGAAGGTTTCTGGCGTCCCGTTTGAGGTAGACGCGAAGTCTCGCATTAAGTGCATCCAACCACGCACCGAGCAGCAGCCCTCCCGCCTTCCGCCCAGCCAGCAAATTGCTCTCGGGCATCAACTCAACAAAACCGAAACGCCGCCGGAGCGCGGTATCCATTATTGATATGGAACGGTCAGCCGTGTTCATTGTGCCGATGATGAAGACATTCTTCGGCACGGAAAACAATGTCCCAGTGACCGGCAGTGTGATCTGCCGGTCCCTTTTATCGTACTCGATCGTCGTCAATAGCTCTCCAAATATTCTCGGGAGATCGCCACGGTTAATTTCATCCACGACAAGGAAAAAGTTCCTAGTTGATTGCTTGGCCGCGTCTGCGCAGAGCCGCTTGAAGATGCCGTCACGCGGCTCAAAAACCATCTGGCCATTAACTGTTGTAGGCCGCAGACCCTCTATGAAGTCCTCGTAACCCCATCCGGGATGAAAGGTACAAACGCGCACGAGCCCGTCGCCATCGGTGACGGTCCCGCGCTCAGGTTCGGTCAGATCCACAAAGCTCTTTCTGAACGCATGGCGGGCGGCGAGTTCGTTAGCGACTGCCAATGCGCGATAGGTCTTACCCGTGCCTGGCGGGCCATACAATATCACCTGGCCTTTGCGTCGTAGAATGGCTTCAATTCGTGCGGCAAATGGATCAAGCGGCAGCATGGGTGCGGTTTCCGCGGCAGGCACAACTAGACGCGGCGTGGGTGCGGTGGCAGGCGCAGGACTTCTCCAGGATAGCCGCTGCTCAAGCTCAAGCAGGTTGGCTGCGCTCCTGCCGAGTTCAAAAACCGTCGTCCGGGGTCCTTCTTGTTCTGGCATTCGCCAGGAGTCGAGGGTAAGCCACTCAACAGGGCGTTTGTGCGGGAAGCCTAGGCCGCCGTCATACTCGTAAGGCCCGCGAACTTTCCCGACGCCCAGTACGGTTTGCCCCTCGCATGCCAGCACGAAATCCATTTCTGAGATTTCTTGCACGAAATTAAGTATCTCCCCCGCCTTTCTAAATGCGACACCCGCGTTGGTAGGGTAGACGGGAAGCAGAAAGTCTCGGATTCGATTTTTCGCGGTTGTCTTGTCCTGACCAATCGTTTCTGACAGATCGGGCACTTGCTCAGACCAACCGATGGACACGAACCCACCATCACGCATTTCTGCCCAGTGGCTTCCGCCTTCGCTCCCTTCCGTAGTGCCCACCTTCCAATAGCGGTGGAAGGCACCATCCCGCCGATTCAGGATGGCGTTGAGTGTTGTGACCGGCACCCCGAGTTCCCGCGCGGCAGCAATGAAACGTCCCGCGCAAATAAAGCGCGGTGAACTGCCATCTAGGATGCCGACCCCATCGGGAGGCATTTGCAGAATTTTGAAGAGGTGAAATCGTTGATAACGAGGGCTATGGTAAACATCGATCCTGTCAGGACAGATAAGAAACCAGTATTTGTGAGCCCATCCATCATGCGCCAGTTTTGGAGCGGCCTTCTCCATGGCAGCTTGAAGTTTGGCGTACGTCTCATCCGACGTATCGCCAACGCTCAGCGCCGACAATACATCAGCCCCAGCCACCAATTGGTCTCTCTGTTTTCGAGCAAAGTCGATGGCGTCCTCAAGGGATAGGACGTTCTGTGCCTTCGGCGACCCCGTCATCCAGGCGTTGTCACTCTGGCGCTGGTAGATGCCAAATTTTAGCGCTGATCCACCACCGATGCCGCCAAATTGGTTGCCGGAAAACTCATCATCGTTCTTGAATTCCAGCCAATAGGCCAAGCACCGAGTTTCACCACTCAGGCGCCCATGCATCCGACGCAGCAAGGCTTCACCGTCAAGCTCGCGCAGTACGGCCGGTCCAAAGCGATCACGGAACAGCGCGGTCTGCTGCTCGATCTGCGATGGCGTCAGCAACTCGCCGGGAGCGACGCCATGGCTAAGCACAGCTTTCAGATCATTAATGATATGCGGTTCAAGAATTGCTGCGCTCATGCGGTTCTGTCCATCTCATTCGGCATTCAACCTTGCAACCAACGGCTCCGTTGGTACGCCGTTGATCCAATCTATCATCCGACCTGCTCGCGCTCTATGGCTGCCGCCACCGGCGGTGGTATGCCTCGCTGAACACTCACTTGATACCATCCAGCACAGCTTGGACTGGTTGAATGGCTGCGAACGCCTTGGCGAAGCTTTGCGGGCGGCAATCAGCTCGGCGTCGAGGTTAAATGACGTTTTCTGCATCAGCTTCTCCAGCTAACCTTCGTGGAGTCGCCGAAGAATTGCGTCATGCGGCATGGTTCTGCCGGGAAAGGTGATGAAGACGATCGCCCCGTCGGGCTTCCTTAGCAAACGAATTTCGGAGAGGGTGGCTTGCTTCTCGCTATCCGCGCCGATGCCATTGTCCGGGTCGAGAAACACAATATCCGCGCCGTCGAACGCTGTTCGCTTGCGCGCTCCCCACGTGCCACGCTCGTCGGGACCGTGCCGAGCGTCGCCGCGAGCAGATCGCCCTTTAAGGTCACTCGCGACCCGGCTCAGGTCGACGCCCGGCGCGCGGCCAAGTGGGGAGGGGTTCGGAGCCACCATCGCCCTCACTCATATTGCGGCCTTCGTGAAGGGAGCCCGTGAACGCATCCGCCTTCCTGGCGGCGGCTACCGCTGCGAGCTGGGTCGCACTCTCGCCCATAGATCGAAGGGGAATTTGCTGCGGACACTCGCCGGCGAGGCAGGGATAAAATCGGCTACAGGCGGCGTGCCACTTCTGTTCTGAACTGGCGGAAGGGGTGGGATTCGAACCCACGGTACCCTTGCGGGTACGCCGGTTTTCAAGACCGGTGCCTTAAACCACTCGGCCACCCTTCCATCCGGCGTCGTGTCCGGGACGTCGGCGACATCCACGCCACGGCGGGGCGGGATCGACGCGATCCTTGTTTAGGGGGTGGGCTTGCGGCTCGTCAACGGCGCATTCACGCCTGCCCGGACGCCATCAATCTCAAAGCTCGCGCTCACCTGAGCGCGAAAACCATCAGGCCCGAGCACAAGACGGCCATGCTCAATGCCGTCAGGGCGAGAAAGCTGCCCGTGAGCCAATCCTGACGTCCTAGATCTCGGTGTCGCATGGGCCACCTGCTGCGGCTGGGTTGCCGGTCCGGCCTCGGTTAGATCGCCGAGGTCGATCTCAAAGGGTCGATTGAAAAAAAGCCGATCGAAGAAGCGGAGGACCGGAAAAGAAGCGGTCTTGAAAACCTGCTGGTCGAAAAAACCTGCTGTTCGAAACTGTCACCTTCAGGGATGCTCCTGAAGTGTCGTTATTGAAGCGGACGCAAACATCGAAGCGGACGAGAGCCGACCATGGCGTCGGCTGTCCGATCCGTCCGGAATCAGGCCCGCGAGCGGACCCCTTCAAACGCATGAGCAAGGAAGATCCCGGCGCCAACCAAGCCCATCACTGCCGTCATTGCTTCGATCATAGCGAACACACCCTGTTGCGCCCCACGTGAAGCAAACGACGTGCAGCCCCGCACAGTCAAAATGATTCAGGTCCCGCGAAATGAGAACACTCCCAGGTGAGGATTTCACGCAACATATGTGTCCAAAAAGGTGCACTCGCAACACAGTGGCGCAGCGGAGTGCACGCCTGGGCGGCCATCGTCCGCGTCACAACCGCTGGAAAGCTCCGGTTAACCACGGCGGGGCCCACCCCATTTCCGCCGTGTTCGGGTTGCGTTATCCTTGTGTATTGAGTTGCGGGGATGCGACTCGGGGACAAGCCGGGACGCGGGGGCCTGATGGGATGGCTCGGCTGCGACCGGCTCATTGGTAATTGGGGTCGATGGGGATTGGTCAAACAGATCCGGTCGAGAGAGCGGTGCGCAGTGCCGTCGCCATCCTCGCCTGCCTGATGGTCGCGAACTGCGCCTCGTCCAACAAGTTCGCCAGCAAGGTCGATCCGAAATACGGCGTATCGTCGAGCCCGCGCGTCGTCGGATTCGGCGAGCCGGTGCCGAAGGGCGGCGGCGTCTACCGCATCGGCAAGCCCTATACCGTGGCCGGGAAGACCTATGTTCCCGAAGAGGACACCAACTACCGCGCCGAGGGCTTGGCCTCCTGGTATGGCGATGATTTTCACGGCCGGTTGACCGCCAATGGCGAGGTCTTCGACATGACGTCGCTGACGGCCGCCCATCCGACCCTGCCGCTGCCGAGCTACGCCCGCGTCACCAATCTCGCCAACGGCAAATCGCTCATCGTCCGCATCAACGATCGCGGCCCGTACCACGGCAACCGGCTGATCGACGTCTCCAACAAGGCCGCCGATCTGCTCGAGTTCAAGGGCAGCGGCATCGCCCGCGTCCGCGTCGAATATGTCGGCCGTGCGCCTCTCGAAGGGTCCGACGATACCCAGCTGATGGCGACCCTGCGCACCGGCATCCCGGCGCCGGCGCCGTCCCTGGTCCGTGTCGCCTCCGCCAAGCCGTTCGTTCCCGAGATTGGCGCAGGTCGTCCGATTCGCGGCGAAGTCCCGCTGCCCGAGGGGCGTCCCTACACACTCGGCAACACCTCCGCCGACCTGGCGTCGGTCGCGGCGACGTCGGAGATGTCGGCTTCCAGCCGGAGCCGCGGACGCAGCCTCGATAATCCGCGTGCCGTGTCCTACGATCAGGCCGGCCGTTACGTGACGCCGACCAGCGCATACGACGGCGCGGATGAGGCCCGCGAGATCCTCGGCGGCCGCGGCCTGTACTGATCACGCAATACGCTCACGGAATACGATCTCGCACGTCGAACCAGCCGTCCCTCGCCGGGGCGGTTTCGATTCGACCGAGCCGCCAAGACCTTTTGCGAAAAGACCTGTTGCGAAAAGTCCTGTTGCGAAAAGTCCTGTTGGGAAAAGTCCTGTTGGGAAAAGTCCTGTTGGGAAAAGTCCTGCCGGGAGGGGCCTATCGGGCGGTGAATGGCACGCGCGCCCTGGCCGAGAAGGTCCAGACCCGGGTGTTGCCGCCGATCCCGCCATACTCGGCACCGAGGCCGACGCCGGCACCACCCTCCGTCTGGATGCCGAGCCCGCCGGTGAACCGGGCCGACCAGCCCTGCAGCAGCGGCGTCGAGGCGAGCGCGCCGGCGGCGAGCGTGTTGGCGTCCTCCTTGTTGAAGTAGTAGTCGCCATACATGCCGAGGAACGGCGTCAGCAGAACGCCGCTGTCGAGCCAGGCGACAGGGTAGGCCGCACGCAGGCCGCCCGAGGCGCGGCCGCTGGCGAAGTCGTTGGTGCCCTGCCGCGTGCCCAGCGAGTCGGTATAGGCGTTCTGGTGCTCCCACAGCGCGTAGACCTTGGTCGAGGGCTCGAGCACCACGCCGGCCAACTTGTAGGTTCCGGTCAGACCGGTCGACAGCATCCAGCGCTGACCGCTGAAGTTGCCTTGGGCCGTCCCCGCGGTCCCGTCATAGCCGATGCCGGAATAGGCGACGGCGGCATCGAAGCGCAGGGTGGGGACGATCTTCCAGCCGAGATAGGCGCCGGTAGTCCAGCCATCGCCCTTCAGCTTTCCGTTGATCTCCTGCTGGGTGTAGCTGAACGTCTCGTAGCCGCCGAGCACGCCGACCAGGAAGCTCGGCGTCGCCCGGAAGGTCAGCCCCATCATCGCGTTGAGCTGCTGGCCGTACAGCGAGACCTGGTTGGCCTGGGTGATGCCGCCATTGTTGGTCGTGCCGAAGCGATCGACACCGGTGCCGCGGACATCAGCCCACAGCAGCCACTCCTTCTGCTCGTGCCATCTCGGCGCAGCCTGCTTCTTGTCGCCCCGGTCGATGGCCGCGAAGGCATCATCGATTCGCCCGCGGCTGCGGCCGCGCGGCTGCGACGCACCGGGCAGCATGGAGGAATAGGCGTCGCTGCCGCCGGCCGCAGCACGGTCCGAGGTCGGCGCCGGCTCGTCCTGATCGCGCGGATCGGCCGAGAAATTGAAGCGCATGCGCGCATTGCCCGGCGTCAGGAACGAACCGCCATCATTGAACCCGTCGGCGATGGCGTCATCGATCGCGCCGGAGATCGCCTGGCCGGAATTCTGTGCCACCAGCTTGCTGACCGTCTGCTGCAGCGATCGCAGCCGCACGCTGTCGACGGGCACATTGACGGTCTGGGCCAGCGCGGCCGAGGTGCTCGCCGTGAACAACGCGTTGCCGGCATAGCTTGCCGTGATGGTGTGGCTGCCCACGGCGAGCGTCGAGGTGGCGAACGTCGCAATGCCTCCAGCCAGCGTCGCCGTGCCGATCGGCGAGCCGTTGTCGTTGAAGGTGACCGTGCCGGTCGGCGTGCCGCCCGACGCTGAAACGGTGGCCGTGAACGTCACGGGCTGGCCGAACTGGCTCGGATTCTGCGACGAGGTCAGCGCGACCGTCGTGACCAGCTGGCCTACCGACAGATTGAAGGTGGCATTGGCCGAGGCACTGTTGGTGTCGGTCACGGTCACGGTATACGTGGTCATTGCCGCCGGCGCCGTCGGCGTGCCGGTGATCTGGCCATTGGTCGTGTTGAAGCTGAGGCCGGCCGGCAGGGCCGGCGAAACGGCAAAGACCAGCGCGCCCGTACCACCCGAGCCCGTCACAGGCGTGAATGGCGTCACAGCCTGGTTGATCGGCAGCGAGCTGGACGGCACGGCCGTCGTCGCCGTCACCGCCCCATTGATGGTCAGGCTGAATGTGTTGCTTGCGGTCGCGTTGGCGGCGTCGGTCACGGTCACGGTGAATGTCGTCGCCGCAATGGTCACCGTGGGCGTTCCGGAAATGCTGCCGTTCGCCGTATTGAGAGACAGTCCGGCCGGAAGCGTCGGCGCGACGGAGTAGGTGAGCGGCGCGGTGCCGCCGCCGCCCGTGACCGGCGTGAACGGCGTGACGGCGTGGTTCGCGGTCAGCGTCGTCGCGGCGATCGCCTGCGTCGCGCTGACGGCGCCGTTGACCGCGAGGCTGAACGTGTTGGTCGCCGTGGCGCTGTTGGCGTCGGTCACCGTGACCGTATAGGTCGTCGCGCCGCTGGTCGCGGTCGGCGTGCCCGTGATCGCGCCCGAGGACGTATTGAAGGTGAGACCCGCGGGCAGCGCCGGCGCGATGCCATAGCTCAGCGGCGACGTGCCCCCGGCGCCGGTCACCGGCGTGAAGGACGCCACCGGTGTATTCACGGTCAGGCCTTTGGACGCGATGGCCTGCGTCGCGGTCACCGCGCCATTGATCGTGAGGCTGAACGTGTTGCTGGCGCTGGCGCTGTTGGCGTCGCTCACGGTGACCGTATAGGTCGTGGCCGAGCTGATCGCCGTCGGCGTTCCCGTGATCGCACCGGTCGAGGTGTTGAAGCTGAGACCGGCGGGCAGGGTCGGTGCGATGGCATAAGTCAGCGGCGACGTGCCGCCGCCCCCGGTAATCGGGGTGAAGGATGTCGCAGCGACATTGACGGTCAGGGACTTCGCCGGAATGGACTGCGTCGCGCTGACGGCGCCGTTGACGGTCAGGCTGAAGGTGTTGGTCGCGGTCGCGTTGTTGGCGTCGGTGACGGTCACGGTGTAGGTCGTGGTCGCCGCGCTCGTCGAAGGCGTGCCCGAGATCGCACCCGTGGATGGGCTGATGCTCAGCCCGGCCGGCAGGCTCGGCGAGATCGTGTAGCCCAGGGGCGCCGTGCCGCCGCCGCCGGTGACCGGCGTGAAGGCGGTGATCGCCTGGTTGGCGGTGAAGGTCCGCGAGGCGACCGCCTGCGTCGCGGTCACAGCGCTGTTCACCGTGAGGCTGAACGTATTGCTGGCCGTGGCGCTGTTGGCGTCGGTCACCGTGACCGTGTAGGTGGTCGCGCCGCTGGTCACGGTTGGCGTGCCCGTGATCGCGCCGCTCGAGGTGTTGAGCGTCAGGCCCGTCGGCAGACCGGGGGCAACGGCGTAGGAGAGCGGTGGCGTGCCGCCCGATCCGGTGACCGGCGTGAACGACGTTGCCGCAGCGTTCTGCGTCAGCGTCTTGGAGGCGATCGCCTGCGTCGCGCTCACGGGACCATTGACGGTCAGCTGGAAGGTGTTGGTGGCGGTCCCGTTGTTGGCATCCGTCACGGTCACCGTATAGGTGGTCGTGCTGCTGGTCACGGTCGGCGTGCCGCTGACCTGGCCGGTGCTGGTGTTGAAGCTGAGACCGGTCGGCAAGGTCGGCGCGATCGCATAGGCCCGCGGCGTCGTGCCGCCGCCGCCGGTGACCGGCGTGAATGGCGTGATGGCCGTGTTCACGGTGACGGTGGCTGAGCTCACCGACTGCGTCGCGGTGACGGCGGTGTTCACCGTGAGGCTGAAGGTATTGCTGGCCGTGGCGCTGTTGGCGTCGGTGACGGTGACCGTATAGGTGGTTGCACCGCTGCTCACGGTCGGCGTGCCCGTGATCGCGCCGGTGTTGGTGTCGAGCGAGAGGCCCGAGGGCAGCGTCGGCGACACGCCGTAGGTGAGCGGCGGGGTGCCGTTGCCGCCGGTCACGGGCGTGAAGGAGGTCGCCGCCGCATTCTGCGTCAATATCTTCGATGCGACCGACTGGGTCGCGGTCACGGCCGCGTTGACGGCGAGACTGAACGTGTTCGAGGCCGTCGCGCTGTTCGCGTCCGTGACGGTGACGGTGTACGTCGTCGATCCGCTCGTGGCCGTCGGCGTGCCCGTGATCGCGCCGGTCGACGTATTGAGCGAGAGACCGGAGGGAAGCGACGGCGAGATGCTATAGGTGTAGGGCGTCGTGCCGCCGCCGCCGGTGACCGGCGTGAACGAGGTCGTCGCGTGGTTCTGCGTCAACGTCTTCGAGGCGACCGCCTGCGTCGCCGTGACCGCGCCGTTGACCGTCAGGCTGAACGTGTTGCTGGCGGTGGCGCTGTTGGCATCGGTGACGGTGACCGTATAGGTGGTCGCGGTGCTGGTGATCGTGGGCGTGCCGGTGATCGCACCCGTGGACGTGTTGAACGAAAGACCGGTCGGCAGCGACGGCGCGATGCCATAGCCGAGCGGCGCGGTGCCGCCGGAGCCGGTGACCGGCGTGAACGAGGTCGTCGCGGTGTTGACGGTCAGCGCTTTCGACGCGATGGACTGTGTCGCGGTGGGGCCGGGCAGGTTGACCGTAATGGTCCAAGAGGTGAGCGCCGTTCCGGAGCCTGAGCAGGTTACGAGAAAGTCGCTACAGTCTGACGCATAAAACAGCGTGATCGTATCCTGGCCGCCGCCCGTCAGGCTGTTCAGAGTGATGTTGATCTGAGCCTGACCAGTATTCGCACTCTGCCCATTGTCGTTTCCACTGCTTGGATGCAGCGTGTAATTGGCTTTGCTCGTCGTCGGGCTGTAGTCGGAATAAGCACTCGAGCTCGTGCCGGCGATGGGCAGCTGGGTGTTCGCATTCGTGCCGGATACGGAGTACAAGCCGTAGACAACGGCATCGTCTCCGGTGTTGGGAGTGCCAACCACGGTGAGACACAGGTGATAGACCTGTGACACGGAATTGAATGTGATCGTGGCCCCGGTGGTCGAATTGACGGTCAGATCGCAGACCGCCTGCGCCGATGAGATCGACGCGCCCATGGCCGCGAGAACGACAAAGGTCGTCACCGCCAACGTTCTCAGGTTGCTGACGGCCGACGACCAGCGAGTCAGAAACCGCTGGAACGACGTCGTCCACGCGCCAATGATGATCGCGAAAAGCTGCACCTTGCCCCTGCGCTTCCCCGCGACCGCGGGTCGACCTCGGCCGCGGTCCCAAATATTCTGCGACTGCAATAAAGATTACCGAAAACTTACCGTTGATTAAGCTTTGTTTCCCCCGTGCCGCAAGCCAGTGATGCACGGAACCGCCGCACTCGCGCGGCCTTTCCCGAACTTAGTTGCGCGCCCGCAACACTGCGACCTCTCCGCGTGCTGATTCGGGGCAGTCTCGTGAAACGCCCCCACATCCCCTGCGGGTTCATGCTTGACTGTTCGCGTTGGATGCATGACACTTTCGAATTGCACATGATGAATACTGGACGCGTCGGTTGTCCGCGTTCGTCGTGACACGCTTTCTTTTTTCGTTGAATTGCACAAAATCATTTGGAGGCAACGCATGCCGCTTACGCCTGTGCTCGGGCAAATCATGCCATTTGCTGGAAACCAGCCACCGAGGGGGTGGGCGTTCTGCAACGGTGCGCTGTTGGCGATCCAGACGAATCAGGCATTGTTCTCCCTGCTCGGCACCTATTACGGCGGCAATGGTGTCACGACGTTCGCACTGCCTGATCTTCGCGGACGGGCTATCCTCGGCTCGACCGGCGGCAGCGGCCAGTTTCCCGCTGGCACGGTCAGCGGCGAGACCACGGTGACGCTCACGACGGCGCAGATGCCGACCCATAATCACCAGATCCAGGCGTCCAGCAACGATGGTACTGGGCGTGGAGCGTCGGCGACCAACAACGTGTTCGCGACCAACAAGCTCCCGCCAGACAATCCCAAGCTGATCTTCACCACCGCTGGGACGAACCAGGTGCCGCTGTCGCTCAGCACCAACATCGTCGATATCGGCGGCGGGCAGCCCCACAACAACATGCAGCCCTATCTGGTGATCAATTATCTGATCGCCCTGAATGGGGTTTACCCTTCGCGCAACTGAGACGGCTCGGCGCTCACGTTTCTCACCATCGTCGCAATCCGCCGCATCGCGCCCGCTTCGCGGCGTCCACCGCACTTGAAAGGATGTCGGGATGTCAGACCCGTTTCTCGGCGAGATCAGGCTGTTCGGCTTTCCGCGCATACCGGATGGCTGGCTGGCCTGCGACGGAAGCGCATTGTCCATCGCCAACTATGATGCGCTCTATGCGGTCATCGGGACGACGTTTGGTGGCGACGGGGTCCAGACCTTCAATCTGCCGGACCTGCGCGGCCGCGTTCCGATCGGGCAGGGCACGCCGCCCGGCGGCGCATCCTATCTGCTGGGGCAACTGGACGGTGAGGACGAGCACACCTTGATCACGACCGAGATGCCCACGCACAGCCACGCTTTGTTGGCGTCGACCACCGTCGCCGACACGGCACAGCCGGGGACCAGTACCCTCCTGGGAACCGCGACAGCGGGCAATCTCTACGCGCCCAGTGCTGACGCCGGGACCTACGAAGTGATGGCGGCCTGCGTCGGGCCGTCGGGGCAGGGCGTCGCTCACAACAACATCATGCCGACCGTCGTCGGCAATTACTGCATCTGCATCAACGGCATCTTCCCGTCGCCGGGCTGACGCCTTCGCGTTCGATCGGCTCTATTGCGCATTCCTCAGGAGAGACGTCGTGTCAGACCCCTTCGTCGGCGAAATCCAGGCCTTTCCGTTCACCTTCGCAAGCGACGGCTTCAACAGCGCGTGGCTGCCGTGCTTCGGCCAGTTGCTTCCGATCCAGCGGTATACGCCGTTGTTCGCGCTGATCGGCACCTATTACGGCGGCAACGGCACCACCAATTTCGCCCTGCCGAATCTGAGCGGCGCGATCACCAACGGGCAGGGCGACGGCCCCGGTCTGCAGCCGCGCGTCATCGGTGAGGCGATGGGGACCAGCACCGCCTTTCTGACCACGGCCGAGATGCCCGCGCATGCCCATACCTTGCAGCTCGGCAGCAAGGCGGCGGCGAATGCCACGCCAGGGCCGGGGACGGGCGTGGGCATCGTGGCGATCGATCCCAGCTTCAACGGGTTCCTGGCGCCGCCGGGCAATACGACGCTGGCGGTCAATGCGGTCACACCGAACGGGCAGAGCATTCCGCACGACAACATGCAGCCGACCCAGGCGCTGATCTGGTGCATCTGCTATGCGGGCATCTTCCCGTCATTCAACAACTCCTGAGCCGAGCAGGCTCGGAGTGACGCTCGGGATCGACGTCGTCTCACCGGACGTTCGCTTGCGGCTGCGGTCGGCCGAGACGGCCGACGAGCCGTTCCTGCGTGACCTCTTTGGTTTCGTCAAAGGTGCGCAGCTCGCCGCGGCCGGTCTGCCGCCGGCGATGCTCGATCTCGTGCTGGCGCAGCAGTATCGCGCCCAGCTCGCAAGCCATGCGGCGCAGTGTCCGGCGGCGCAGTCGCTGATCATTCTCCGCGACGCCGCGCCGGTCGGGCGGCTGCTGCTCGACCGCGCGGCGTCACAATGGCACGTGGTGGATCTCGCGCTGCTGCCTGGCGCGCGCAACGCGGGTGTCGGGCGCGAGATCATGCAGGCGGTCGCCACCGCCGCACGGGAGCAGGGCGCCGCGGTGCTTTCGCTCGCGGTCGCAACCACGAATGACGACGCGATAAGGTTCTACGTGCGGCTGGGCTTCCGCGACGTGGCGGACAACGCGACAGCGTCGCATCGCATGATGGAGCTGCCGCTCGCGCGCTAACGAGCCGGAGCCACCTCGCGCAGGAACGCGATCAGCGCCGCGTTCACCTCGGCGGCGCATTCCTGCTGGATCCAGTGGCCGGCGCCGTCGATGATCAGCTTGCGCCGGAGATCCGACAGCACGCGCGCCATGTCCTGAACGCGCTTGGCGCCGATCAGCCCCGTCACCACCGCGTCCGCGCTGCCCGCGATGAACAGCGACGGCTGGCGGATCTGGGCGTCCTGCCAGGGCGCGGTCAACTCCCAGTTGCGGTCGATGTTGCGATACCAGTTCAGGCCACCGCGAAAGCCGGAGGTGCGATAGGCTGCGATGAACTCGGCGAGGTCTGCTTCGCTCAGCCACGCCGGCAGAGGCAGGGCGGGGTTCGCCGCACCGAGGAAGCCCTTGTCCGGCGCGACGAACAGCGACTGCGGGTCGGAGAAGCCACGCGCCAGCATCGTGCGCATCGTCAGCGCGACGTCACGCTCGAGTTCGGCCTCGGCGACGCCCGGCGTCTGAAAATACTGCCAGTAGAAGTTCTCGATGCCGCCGGCGCGGAGCGTGTCGAGCGGCCGGCCGCGGCCGCGAAGCGGCGGCGGCACGCTCAGTCCGGCGACGGCCGTGAACAGGTCCGGCCGGAACAGCGCCGCATGCCAGGCCACCGGCGCGCCCCAGTCGTGGCCGATGATGACGGCGGTGTCCTCGCCGAGCGCCTCGACCAGTGCCACCATGTCGCCGACGGTGTCGAAGATCGAGTAGGCGGCGATGTCTGCTGGCGCCTGCGAGCGGCCGAACCCGCGCATGTCGGGCGCGACCACCCGATAGCCGGCCTCGGCCAGCGCCACGATCTGGTGCCGCCACGAATAGGACAGTTCGGGCCAGCCGTGGCACAGCACGACAAGCGGGCCTTCGCCCTGTTCGCGCACGAACAGCTCGATTCCGTTGGCCTTGATGGTCCGCGTCGATGACACCGTTTCCCCCTTGGTTGCTCGACTTCTGATTGCCGCCCCTGGACGTATCACACCGCGCGATGAGCCGTGCAAATCCCGGGACAGCGGACGGATCCGCGGGATTGCCGAGTTGTTTGCGCCCCCCGCAACTGCTAGAATCCCAGTGCGCTCCAGAGCTTAGCCGATGAATGTCATGACCTTACCGCCGCGTCGCTCCGGTTTCACGTCCGGACGGGTGACGCGTGTGCTCATCGCCTTGGCCGCGGCGTTCGCCGTCGGCTGGAGCGGCGTGCTCTACGCCGCCAACCAGAGCGTCCAGGGCGCGCGCAAGGAGGATGGCGGCTTCGACGGCGATGCGCCGACCGCGATCCTGATGGAGGCCAACAGCGGCAGCGTGCTGTTCGAGAAGAATGCGGACGAGCTGCGGGCGCCTTCCAGCATGATGAAGCTGATGACCGCCGAGGTGGTCTTCAACGCGGTCAAGGACGGCACGATTAAGCTCAACGACGAATACCGCATCAGCGAGAACGCCTGGCGCCGGGGCGGGGCGCCCTCCGGCACCTCGACGATGTTCGCCGCGCTCAACAGCAAGGTGTCGGTGAGCGACCTCCTGCACGGCGCTATCATCCAGAGCGGCAACGACGCCTGCATTGCGCTCGCCGAGGGCATGGCCGGCAACGAGAAGATCTTCGCCGCCGACTACATGACCAAGCGGGCGCGCGAGCTCGGCCTCACCAGATCGACCTTCGCCAATTCCAACGGGCTGCCGGATCCCGGCAACAAGATGACGGTGCGCGAGCTCGCCATGCTCGCCCGGCACATCATCCTGGATTTCCCGGAGTTCTATAAGATCTTCGGCGAGAAGGAATTCACCTGGAACAAGATCCGGCAGCAGAACCGCAACCCGCTGCTGAACGCGATGGAGGGCGCCGACGGCCTCAAGACCGGCTACACCAAGGAAGGCGGCTACGGCATGGTCGGCTCGGCCGTGCAGAACGGCACCCGGCTGATCGTGGTCGTCAATGGCCTGGAGGACTCCGAGGACCGCGCCACCGAGGCCAAGAAGATGCTGGAATGGGGCTTCCGCAATTTCGAGACCCGCACCCTGTTCGCGGCGGAGCAGCCGATCGGCTACGCCAAGGTGTTCGGCGGCGAGAGCCGCTCGGTCAAGCTGTCGAGCCCGGTGCCGGTCAAGGTCATGGTGCAGAAGAACGGCGGCGACAAGCTGATCGCCCGCATCATCTACAGTGGCCCGGTCAGGGCTCCCATCGAGCCCGGGCAGAAGGTCGGGGTTGTCAGGGTCTGGCGCGGCCCCAATATCGCCATGGAGGCCCCTGTCTATGCTGCGGAGGCGGTGGGCAGGGGATCCACGATGCGGCGTGCGATCGATGGGGTCAGCGAGCTCGTGATCGGGATGTTCCGCGCCGGGGCCGAGAAGCTCTAGAGACATGGCGGATTCAGCTTTGAAACGTGGTCCGGGCCGCGGCCGATTCGTCACCTTCGAGGGTGGCGAGGGCGCCGGAAAATCCACGCAGATCAAGATGTTGGCGGACCGTCTGCAGAAGGAGGGTGTGCGCGTCGTCCTGACTCGCGAGCCCGGGGGATCGCCGGGCGCGGAGATCATGCGCCACCTCGTGCTGTCGGGCATGGGCAAGCTGCTGGGGCCGGAGGCCGAGACGCTGCTGTTCGCCGCCGCACGCGACGACCATGTGCGCAACGTGATTCTCCCGGCGCTGAACCAGGGAAGCTGGGTGTTGTGCGATCGCTTCTTCGATTCGACCCGGGCCTACCAGGGCAGCCAGGGCAAGGTCGCGCCTGATGTGCTCAATGCGATGCAGCGGGTCACGATCGGCGACCTCAAGCCGGACCTGACGCTGATCCTCGACGTGCCCGTCGAGGTTGGCCTGCAGCGAGCCGCGGCGCGGCGCGGCAGCGGCGCGCCGGACCGGTTCGAAGGCGAGGACATCAAGTTCCACAAGGGGCTGCGCGACGCCTTTCACAAGATCGCCGCCGAGGATCCCCGGCGCTGCGTGCTGGTCGACGCCACGGCGAGCGCGGATACGGTCTCGCAACTCGTTTGGGACGCCGTGCGCGAGCGGCTGTTCGCGGAAGTGGCGGCCGCCTCATGAGCGCACGCAAGGTCGAGCCGGAGATCGCGGTCCGCCATCCCCGCGAGACCAGCGCCTTGTTCGGCCATCGCGAGGCCGAGGCCGCGCTGCTGTCAGCCTATCGCAGCGGCCGGATGGCGCATGCCTGGCTGATCGGCGGCCCGCAAGGCGTCGGCAAGGCCACCTTGGCCTACCGCATGGCCCGCTTCGTGCTGACCCACCGTGATCCTGCGTCGGACGCGGTACGTACCGCCGGCTCGCTGCACGTGGACCCGGATGATCACGTGGCCCGGCTGATCGCCTCCGAGGCCCATGGCGGGCTGCTCACCTTGGAGCGCTCGGCCAACGACAAGGGCGTGCTGCGCACCGTCATCACCGTGGACGAAACCCGCGAGACGATCTCGTTCTTCGGCTCGACGGCGGCGGTCGAGGGCTGGCGGGTCTGCATCGTCGACACCGTCGACGAGCTCAATCCCAACGCCGCCAACGCGCTGCTGAAGATCCTCGAGGAGCCGCCGCAGCAGTCGCTGTTCCTGCTGGTCAGCCACGCGCCGGCGCGGGTGCTGGCCACCATCAAATCGCGCTGCCGCCGGCTGGCGCTGCGGGCCTTGGCGACCGACGACGTCATCAGCGCCGCGGCCGAGGCCACCGGCATGAACGTAGCCGAGCCGGCGCTGCGCGAGGCGGCCAGGGCCTCCGAGGGCAGCGTCGCGCGCACCCTGATGCTGCTGGGCGGCGACGGGCTGCAGCTGCAGACCCGGACCACGGCGCTGCTCGCGAGCCTGCCGCGAATCGACGCCGGCGAGCTGCATGCCCTGGGTGATGCGCTCGGCACCAGCGACCGCGTCGCGCTGGCGAGCTTCCTCGACAGCATCGAGCGCTGGGTGGCGGAGCGGCTGCGCGCCGGCGATGCCAACGCGGAACTGCCGCGCCTTGCACGGCTGGCGGAGGTATGGGAAAAGATCGTCCGCGCCGCGCGCGACACCGAATCCTATAATCTGGAAAGAAAACCGCTGGTTTTCTCGGTGTTCGGGATGCTTGCCGAAGCCACGCGGTAACCGCGCGACCATCATCCCGGGATCATCAGGATCAATCCGTCGACCGACGTCGTCAAAGAGGAATCTGCCGTGGCCAAGGCCAGCAAGACAACCGTGAAAAAGGGCAAGCCCGCGAGCAAGAGCGGCGCGAGGAAGGCTGCCCACAACGCGCCCGCGAAGGGCAAGGTCAGCGCGGCCAAGGCGAAGGCGGCGAAGGACAAGGACGCCAAGAAAAAGACCGCCACATCCAAGACGGCCCCCGCGAAAGCCAAGAGCAAAGCTCCGGCGGCGACCGCGGCCAAGAAAGCTTCGAAGAGCGCCGCCAAGAAAGCGGTCAAGAAAGCTGTGAAGGCGCCAGCCAGGAAGGCCGTGGCAAAGCCCGCCACACCGCCGGCCAAGAAGACCGCCGCCAAGCCTGCGGCAGCAACGAAAAAGCCTGCGGCAGCGAGGAAGCCCGCCGCTCCGAAACAGCCGGCCGCACCGAAGAAGGTCGCGCCGGCCATCGTTGAAGCGCCGAAGCCGCCGCGCGCCGCCAAGCCGAAGGCGCCGCGCAAGCCGAAGGTCGAGGCCGCTGTCGTCGTCGAAATCGACGAGATCGTAGCGCGGGTCGCCGCACCTCCGGTCGACAAGAACACCTTCTACGTCACGACGGCGATCGCCTATCCCAACGGCAACCCACATATCGGCCACGCCTATGAGGCGATCGCGACCGACGCCATCGCACGCTTTGCGCGGCTCGACGGCAAGGACGTCTTCTTCCTCACCGGCACCGACGAGCACGGCCTGAAGATGGTGCAGACCGCGCAGAACGAGGGCCTGACGCCGTCGGAGCTCGCGACCCGCAATGCCGGCCGCTTCCGCGAGATGGACGAGCGGCTGAACGTCTCGTTCGACCGCTTCATCCGCACCACCGAGCCCGCGCATCACAACTCGGTGCAGGCGATCTGGACTCGCATGCGCGAGAACGGCGACATCTACGCCGACACCTATGCGGGGTGGTACTCGGTGCGCGACGAGGCCTATTACGCCGAGGACGAGACCGTCGTCGGCGAGGACAATGTCCGCCGCGGACCGCAGGGCACGCCGGTGGAGTGGGTCGAGGAGAAGAGCTATTTCTTCCGCCTGTCGGCCTATCAGGACAGGCTGCTCGCGCTCTATGAGAGCCAGCCGGATTTCATCGGGCCGGATGCGCGGCGCAACGAGATCATCAGCTTCGTCAAGGGCGGTCTGAAGGACCTCTCGATCTCGCGCACCACGTTCGACTGGGGCGTCCGCGTGCCCCACGACGACGAGCACGTGATGTATGTGTGGGTCGACGCGCTCACCAATTACATCACCGGCGTCGGCTTTCCCGACGAGAGGGATCCGAACTGGAAGTATTGGCCGGCCGACGTCCACGTCATCGGCAAGGACATCATCCGCTTCCATGCGGTGTACTGGCCGGCGTTCCTGCTGTCGGCCGGCGTCCCCGTGCCGAAGCGGGTCTATGCCCACGGCTTCCTGTTCAACAGGGGCGAGAAGATGTCGAAGTCGGTCGGCAACGTCGTCGATCCGTTCAATCTCGCCGACCAGTATGGCGTCGACCAGCTCCGCTACTTCTTCCTGCGCGAGGTGCCATTCGGCCAGGACGGTAACTACAATCACGAGGCGATCGTCGCGCGCATCAACGCCGATCTCGCCAACGACCTCGGCAATCTCGCACAGCGCTCGCTGTCGATGATCTCGAAACAGCTCGGCGGCGTGCTGCCGGAGCCCGGCGAGTTCTCGGCCAATGACAAGGCGATTCTGGCCGAGGCCGACGCGATGATCGGCGCGGCGCGCAAAGCCATGGCGACGCAGCAGATCCACCAATGGCTCAACGCCGTGTGGTCGGTCGTGGCCGAGGCCAACCGCTATTTCGCGGGCGAGGCGCCCTGGGCGCTGGCCAAGACCGATCCGGCGCGCCAGCACACCGTGCTCTACGTCACCGCCGAGGTGATCCGTCAGGTCGCGATCCTGACCCAGCCGGTGATGCCGGCCGCGTCGGCAAAGCTGCTCGACAGCCTCGGCATTCCCGAGGACGAGCGAACGTTCGCGCGGCTCGGCGGCGATGTCCGGATTGCGGCTGGCACGCAGCTGCCGGCGCCGCAGGCGGTGTTCCCGCGCTACATCGAGCCGACGGCGGCGTGATGCTGGTCGACAGCCATTGCCACCTGGATTTTCCGGATTTCGCCGAGGAT
Organism: Bradyrhizobium sp. HKCCYLRH2060; assembly: GCF_051168135.1. NCBI lineage: Bacteria > Pseudomonadati > Pseudomonadota > Alphaproteobacteria > Hyphomicrobiales > Nitrobacteraceae > Bradyrhizobium > Bradyrhizobium sp. HKCCYLRH2060. Next base: position 270,963 of record NZ_JBNPUK010000002.1, on the reverse strand, counting down.
CTGGATGGCATCGTCGCGCGCGCCGCCGCCGCGGGCGTCGACCGGATGGTGACGATCTCGACGCGGGTGCGGCGCTTGCCCGAGTTGCTCGCGATCGCCGAGCGGTTCGAGAACGTGTTCTGCTCGGTCGGCACCCATCCGCACAACGCGGACGAGGAGGACGGCATTCCGGCCGCGGAGCTGATTGCGCTGACTCGCCATCCCAAGGTCGTCGCGCTCGGCGAGGCCGGGCTCGACAATTTCTACGATCACGGCTCGAAGGATGCCCAGGAGCGCGGGTTCCGCGCGCATATCGCGGCCGCCCGCGACACCGGCCTGCCGCTCGTCATCCACACCCGCGAGGCCGACGCTCAGTGCGGCCGCATCCTCGAGGAGGAGATGGCGCGCGGACCTTTCAACGCCGTGCTGCATTGCTACACCGGCGGACGCGAGCTGGCGATGAAGGCGATCGATCTCGGACTGCACATCTCGTTCACGGGCATCGTGACCTTCAAGAAGTCCGAGGCCTTGCGCGCGCTCGCCGCCGAGGTGCCGGCCGACCGCATCATGGTCGAGACCGACGCGCCATATCTCGCGCCCGGCAAGTTCCGGGGCAAGCGCAACGAGCCGGCCTATGTCGTCGAGACCGCGAAGGTTCTGGCGGAGACCCGCGGCGTCTCGCTCGAGGAATTCTCGCAGCAGACCACCGAGACCTTCTTCAAGCTGTTCTCGAAGGTGCCGCGGCCAAGGGAGGCTGCATGACGCTGACGCTCACCATTCTCGGCTGCGGCTCGTCGGCCGGCGTCCCGCGCCCGGCGCTGGGATGGGGCGCCTGCGATCCCAACAACCCGAAGAACCGCCGAAGGCGCTGCTCGCTGCTGGCTGAGCGCCGCGGAACGCATGGCGTCACGCGGGTCGTGATCGACACGTCGCCGGATCTGCGCGAGCAGTTGATCGACACCAACGTCGATCACATCGACGCGGTGTTTCTCACGCATGAGCACGCCGACCAGACCCATGGCATCGACGACCTGCGCTCGGTGGTGATGCATCAGCGACGGCGCATTCCGGTCTACCTGAACCAGTCAACCGCCAAGGACATCATGCACCGGTTCTCCTATTGCTTCATCTCGCCACCGGGAAGCGACTATCCGCCGATCCTGACCCAGCACGCGATCGAGGCCGGCGAGACCCAGGCGGTGGAAGGCAAGGGCGGCGAGCTGAGGCTGACCGCGTTCCTCGTCCAGCACGGCAACATCCCCGCGCTCGGCTACCGCATCGGCAATGCCGCCTACACGCCTGACCTCAACGACATCCCAGAGGAGAGCTGGGGCGCACTCGAGGATCTCGACCTCTGGATTGTCGACGGCCTGCGGCCCGCCTCGCATCCCAGCCATTTCTCGGTCAACGACGCGCTCGCCTGGGTCGAACGCTTCAAGCCCCGACGCGCCGTCATCACCAACATGACCGCCGATCTCGACTACGAGGTGCTGCGCCAGAGCCTGCCGGCCGGCGTAGTGCCGGCCTATGATGGCATGCGGCTGGAGGTCGGCTGATTGTTCGTTGGCCGGCTAAGGCCGTCATTGCGTGGAGCCGAAGGCGACGAAGCAATCCAGAGTTATAGCAATGACTCTGGATCGCTTCGCTTCGCTCGCAATGACGGGCAGGGGCGGGCGACCGCAAGGGCCACGAAGCTATAGCAGCCTGCGGCCGAATACATGGAGATGCTACCATGCTGTCGCTGTTCTTCGAGGTCGAGGTCAAGCCCGGCCATCTCGACCAGTATCTGCAGCTCGCTGCCGCGCTGCGGCCCGAGCTCGACGCCCTCGGCGGCTGCCTGTTCCTCGACCGCTTCAGGAGCCTGTCGCGCGACAACCTGATCCTGTCCTACCAGATCTGGCAGGACGAGGGCGCCATGACCGCCTGGCGCGTGCACGCCCATCACCACGACATCCAGACGCTCGGCCGCGACAAGGTGTTCTCCGACTATCGCCTGCGCGTCGCCGAGCTGGTGCACGAGGTCAGGCCGGGGCAGGCGGCTTGGCAGCCGGAGCGGCGGGGGACGTACAACGATCCGAAACGGCGTGCGCCGACCTATGTGCTGGCGGTGGAGACGGCTGCGCCGCAGCTGAGCATCGCGACGGATCTGCCGGTCGCGACCTTCTCCAGCGTCTATCGCAAGGGCCGCTTCGCGCATCTGATCGACTTGCCGGACGAGGCGACCGGCGTGGCGCTGAGTGTGCGCCTGCTCGCCGAACCCGGCGCCGACAACATCCGCGTCGTCGAAGTCAGCAGAGACTACGGCATGTACGATCGCCGCGAAGCGCCGCAGTATTATCCGGAGAAGAGCAGGGGCGACGCGGCGGCAAACTGACCTTCGACGCCCGAGCGAGGAAAGACCATCGTCATCGCGGTGCTCATGAATGCGCCCTCGCCCCTTGTGGGAGAGGGCTCAAAGGTGCTGACTACGTCCTCACTCGGGTGAGGGGTTCGTGCCGCACATTCCGCTCTGAGTTCGTGGCAACCCCTCACCCGGTTTCGATGCTTTGCATCGAAACCACCCTCTCCCACAAGGGGAGAGGGTGCACCGCGCGTGTCGATGCAGCTCATCAGTTCATTGGCCGCGCGTAGGGCGGATTAGCGCAGCGTAATCCGCCATAGCCTCCAGCACTGGCGCGGCGGGTTACGCCTGCGGCTAACCCGCCCTACTCAGAGGCACCTACGCCGAGATCGCCTTGGCCGAGTTGACCTCGTTGCGCAGCAAAAACTTCTGGATCTTGCCGGTGGACGTCTTCGGGATCGGGCCGAACACGACGACCTTCGGCGTCTTGAAGCCGGACATGTGGCTGCGGCAATAGGCGATGATCTCGGCTTCGGTGGCTTCAGCACCGTCCTTGAGCTCGATGAAGGCGCAGGGCACCTCGCCCCATTTCGGATCGGGCTTGGCGACGACGGCGGCGAACAACACGGCGGGGTGCTTGTAGAGGATGTCCTCGACCTCGACCGAGGAGATGTTCTCGCCGCCGGAGATGATGATGTCCTTGGAGCGGTCCTTGATGATGACGTAGCCGTGCTCGTCGAGCACGCCGAGGTCGCCGGTATGGAACCAGCCGCCGGCGAAGGCTTCCTGCGTGGCCTTCTCGTTCTTGAGATAGCCCTTCATCACGATGTTGCCGCGGAACATGACCTCGCCGATGGTCTCGCCATCGCGCGGCACCTCCTGCATCGTCTCGGGATTGAGCACCGTGACGGCTTCCTGCAACGGATAAGGCACGCCCTGCCGACGCTTCAGCCGCGCGCGCTCCGGCGCTGGCAGGTCATCCCAGCCGGGCTGCTCGGCGCAGACGGAGGCGGGGCCGTAGACCTCGGTGAGGCCGTAGACATGCGTCAGCTTGATGCCGATGCTCTCGGCGCCTTCGAGCACGGCGACCGGCGGCGCGGCGCCGGCGATCAGGCCGACCACCGGCTTCTCTCGCCTGCCCTTGGGAGCGTCGGGTGCGTTGATCAGCACGTTGTACACGATCGGCGCGCCGCACATGTGGGTGACGCCGTGGGTCTTGATCAATTCGAAGATCTTCGTCGGTTCGACTTTGCGCAGGCAGACATTGACGCCGGCCGCGGCCGCCATGGTCCAGGGGAAGCACCAGCCGTTGCAGTGGAACATCGGCAGGGTCCAGAGATAGACCGGGTGCTGGCCGAGGCCGCCGGCGAGAATGTTGCTGACGGCGTTGAGATAGGCGCCGCGGTGATGCGTCACGACGCCCTTGGGATTGCCCGTGGTGCCCGAGGTGTAGCTCATCGCGATAGCGTCCCACTCATCAGTGGGACGGCGCGGCTCGAAACTCGGATCACCGGATGCGACCGCGGCTTCGTACTCGATCTCGCCGATGCGGCTGCCGCCGGCATAGGAGGCGTCATCGACGTCGATCACGAACGGCTTGGCGCCGCTCATCAGCTTCAGCGCCTCGCTGATCACGGCAGAGAATTCGGGATCGACCAGGATGATCCTGGCCTGGCCGTGATCGAGCTGAAACGCGATCGAGGATGCATCGAGGCGGATGTTGAGGGTATTGAGCACGGCGCCGGCCATCGGCACGGCGAAATGCGCCTCGTTCATCGCCGGGATGTTCGGCAGCATCGCAGCCACGGTGTCGCCCTCGCCGATGCCGCGTCCCGCGAGATAGGACGCGAAGCGCCGGCAGCGCTCATAGGTCTGGCGCCAGGTGAAGCTGCGGCCTTCATAGACCGTGCTGACGTGGTCGGGATAGACGGCCGCGCTGCGCGCCAGGAAGCTGAGCGGGGTCAGCGGCACGTAGTTGGCCGGCGTCTTGTCCAGGCCGAGCTTGTACTGGTTCGTGCTCATCACCACCCTCCCTCGTCATCTGAAGAGTTTACAGGAACCCGATCGAAATCCACGGAAAAATCGCAACCACGATGAGGCCGATGAGAAGCGCCAGCAGGTAGCCCCAGATCGGGCGGATGCCCTCGGCGGGATCGACCCGACCGATCGCGCAGGCGGCGTAATATCCAACCCCGAACGGCGGTGCGAACAGGCCAATGCCCATCGCCAGGATGATCACCATGGCATAATGCACCTCGTGCACGCCGACGGCACGCGCGATCGGAAACAGCAGCGGCCCGAACAGCACGATTGCCGGAATGCCCTCGAGCACGCTGCCGAGGATCGTGAAGGCGACGATCGAGACCGCGATGAACGTCGCCGGGCCGCCCGGCAGCCCGGTCATCGCGGCCGCCAGCGCGCGCGAGAAGCCGGACTGCGTCAGGCCCCAGGCCATGCCGGTCGCCGTCCCGATGATCAGCAGGATCGCGCCGGACAACGCCGCCGTCTCGATCAGCATCGGCATCAGCCGGCGCCAGTCGAAACGGCGATAGACCAGCAGGCCCGCCAGCACGCCATAGACGATGCCGATGGTCGAGACCTCCGTCGCCGTCGCGACGCCCTCGACGACGGCCGCGCGGATCACGAAGGGCAGGGCCAGGGCAGGGAGCGAGACGATGAAGGCCTTGCCGATCTCGGCTCCGGTGGCGCGGCGGACGCCGCTCATGTCCTCGTTGCGGTAGCGCCACCACACCAGCGTGCACAGCGTGATCGCCAGCACCACGCCCGGCAGCAGGCCGCCGGTGAACAGCGCCGCGATCGACACGCCGGTGACGGAGCCGATCGTGATCAGCACCAGGCTCGGCGGAATGGTCTCGGTTTGCGCGCCGGTGGCAGCGAGCAGGGCGACGAGATCGCCGGGCCTGGCGCCGCGCGCCTTCATCTCCGGAAACAGCACCGGCGCGACCGCGGCCATATCGGCGGCCTTGGCGCCGGAAATGCCCGAGACCAGGTACATCGCGCCGACCAGCACGTAATGCAGCCCGCCGCGGACGTGCCCCAAGAGGCTTGCCAGGAACGCGACCATGGCGCGGGCCATGCCGGTCATCTCGATCAGCAATCCGAGAAAGACGAACAGCGGCACCGACAGCAGGATGAGGTGGCTCATGCCCTCGTCCATACGCCCGACCAGCACCATCAGCGGCGTGCGCGTCGTCAGCGCGAGATAGCCGAAGATCGCGAGCCCGAAAGCGAACGCGATCGGCACGCCGGCGAAGACGCACAAGCCGACCACGCCGACGAAGAAGATCACGAGGTTGATGTTGCCGAGCGGCTTCAGCAGCGGCTGCGCCACCCAGAACAGCGCGATGATGGCTACGACGGAGACGACGGCCAGCAGCATCGTCCTGACGCTGGCCGTGCGGGCGAGACGGATGAGGGCGAACAGCGCCATCAGTCCGACGCCGACCGGCAGTGCGGCGGCGCGCCAGATGTTTTCGATCTGCAGCGCCGGCGTGGTGATGAAGCTTTCCTCGTAGGCGTACTCCCAGGACGGCCAGGCGATCATGACCAGGAACGCCAGCGCCGCGCTCGTCGCGACCAGATCGAGATAGGCGCGTAAGCCGGGGCTGGCGCGCGCCACCATTGCCGTCATCCGCATGTGCTCGCCGCGGCGGAACGCCACCGCGGCGCCGAGCATTGCGAGCCAAAGGAACAGGATCGAGGCCAGCTCGTCCGACCAGATCAGCGGCTGGTGCAGGACGTAGCGCGCCACGACGCCCGCGAACAGGATGACGATCTCGGCCACGACGAGCAGCGCGGCGGGGATCTCGACGAGGAGGCCGAGCAGGGCCTCCAGGCCGTCGAGCCAGGACCGGCGGCGAGGGGTCTCGATGATCACCTCGCTGATCGCAATTTCCGTGAACTCGGCATGCGCCATGACGTCACCCGAACGCGTCTACGACGCCTACGCTTACGACAGCTTGCCGACGGCCTTTTCCAAGAGCGCCCAGGCCTCGTCGCCATACTTGCCCTTCCACTCGGCATAGAAGCCGGCGCTGCGCAGCTTGTCGCGGAACGGCGCGACGGTCGGCTGATTGAACGTCAGGCCCTTCGCCGCGAGCTCTGCTTGCAGGCCGGCATTGAGCTTGGCGACGTCCTCACGCTCCTTCACGGCGGCCGCGTTGATGTGCTTGGCGACGATCGTGCGCATGTCCGCCGGCACGGCCTCCCAGGCGCGGCGATTGGCCAGGAACCAGAAGCCGTCCCACATGTGGTTGGTCAGCGAGCAGTACTTCTGCACCTCGTAGAGCTTGGCGGTCGAGATGATCGCCAGCGGGTTTTCCTGGCCCTCGACGACCTTGGTCTGCAGCGCCGAATAGACCTCGCTGAAATTGATCGAGGCGGGCGCGGCCTCGAACGCCTTGAACATCGAGGTCCACAGCGGCGACACCGGCACGCGGATCTTGAAGCCCTTGAGGTCATCCGGACCGTTGATCGGCTTGGTCGACGACGTCGTCTGGCGGAAGCCGTTGTCCCAGATCTTGTCCATGACCACCAGGCCGGCCTTGTTGATCTGGCCGCGCACATAGGCGCCGAGATCGCCGTCCATGGCCTTCCAGACCGTGTCGTAGTCCGGGAACGCGAAGCCGATGCCATTGATCGACGCGGCTGGCACCAAGGTCGCGAGGATCAGGCCCGAGAGCGTGAAGAACTCGACGCCGCCGGAGCGGATCTGGCTCAGCATGTCCGTGTCGGAACCGAGCTGGTTGTTCGGGAAGATCTGCAGGTCGAACTTGCCGTTGGTCTCGGCCTTGATCGCCGCCGCCATCTCCTTGGCGCGGACGTTGAGCGGATGGGAGTCGGGCAGGTTGTTGGCGTATTTGTAGGTGAACTCGGCGCTCTGCGCGCGCGCCACATGCGGCGCTGCGACGGTGCCAATTCCACCCAGTACGGCTGACGCCGCGGAGGCCTTCAACAGCGCGCGTCGTGACAGGCTCATTCTCGTTTCTCCCTGGAGAAGCTTCTTCTCGTTGCATCGCGCCGCCGCAAGCATCGCCGGACGAATCCTGCGACATCAGCGACGTCGCCTGCGCTTATTGCAGCGATGGGCCGCAGCAGCAATATCGGCGTTCGCAGCAGGCCCCATGCGCAGCGCGAGTCTCGGCGATGGCGAGCGCCCATCAGCTTGGGCTGGCCGGGGGGTCTGAAGGGCCCGCGGCTGCCGTAAATTCGAGGATTCGGCGCCAAGCCATTGAACTCCCTCAGCATATAAATATTCCATAATATACCTTATGCGAATTGGCTATGGGCGGTTGCCTGACGGTGGAAGCCGCACATCGGCCCGCCCAGCGCACGTCGGCGCCTGTGCGAAATCGCCCCCGCCTCGTCACCCCGCAGTCTTCGTTTGGTCAAAGCCCAGAGGTCAAAACCGCATCCTTCAGGATTGGGCACGGGCGTATCGTGAATGGGATCCGAAGACATGCCAGTTCAGTCGACGTCGAAGGAAGTTGATCCGGGTGATGTCGCGCTGCCGCCTGACGACGCTGTCTGCGAGGAGATCTATCAGCGGGTGCTGGCCGAGGTGCGCGCACGTATCGATCAGCGGATCGCCGCCATCGAGGCCCAGGCCGCCGCAGATGCTGTCGAGGCTGCCGAACCCGCTGCAGGCGGCGAGCACCTGGAAACGCCTCCTTCGGCCCGGCGCCGGCCCGTATTGCGGGCCATGATCACGCTGATGGCGTCAGCCGGGCTCATCGGCGCGGCCATCACCCTGGCGCGGGACCATACCGAGACCATCACCTCCGTCACCGATCGGATCGAAGCGGCGGTTCAATCCATCCGGCGCGAGAACGCTCAGACGGCGAATCCAGCCGTGACGCTGGAGACGGCGGCGAACGGATCGAGTGTGGCCGAGACGGCCCCTGCCTCACCATCACCATCCGTATCACCATCCGTTTCGCCAACACCGGAGACGTCACTGTCAGCATCATCAACGCGCCCCAGCGATCCATCCTCCGCGATGGCGGAGGCAACGTCGGAGCGTGACATGCCGCCCGCTCCCGACCGGGACGTTATGCCACTGATCGAGAAGATCGCGCATGATGTCGCCGAACTGCAGAGCGGGTTCCAGGAGTTCAAGTCCAGCCAGGAGCAAGCCAACCGCGATCAGGCCAGGGCGATCGAACAGCTGCAGGCAAGCCAGGACCAGCTGGTGCGCGCGGTCCGGGGGGCGAAGACCGAGGCCACGACGGTTGGCGCAGCCGTGCGCCTCCCACCCCGGCCGCCTCAGGCCCGCCCGCCTCGCTTCTAAGAAGTTCCGGCACGGTTCTCCCGGACGCGCAGGCATGTGCGGACTTTGCGATCAGCGAAATCGCCAGGCCCAGTGCGCGTCGCCCCGGTCGCGCCGCTCGACGATGTCGATCCTCATGAATCGGTCGTGCGCGAGCGCCGTGCCGACCCAGAGTTCGCTCCAGGCCTCGAACACGGCTGGCGGGAGGTTGTCCCGCTCGGATATCAGACGCCAGGACGTCTGGCGTACGAGGATCGAGTCGCGATCCGGCGACAGCTCTGCGTCGTCGCCTTGGCCGCGGGCCAGTCGCGCGAACGCCTTTGCGAACCCTGCAGCGCCAGGCTCGACGCCGCCAAGAAGCGCTGCGACCTCGTCGAACGTATGCATTCCGATCAGCCTCGCCGCGGCGCCGGCCAGATGGCCGCCTTCCTCCGGGCCGAGCACGGCCACCGTCTCCGGCACGATCGAGGTGATATACTCCATCGCATAGTTGCGGAGCACCTTGAGGAGCCGTTCTTCGGGCCAGGCATTCTCCGCGAGCTTGGGAGCGCGGGCCGGATCGAAAGCCGGGCAACGCTCGCCCGGCGAGAACTGAAGACGTTCGTGCCGAGCCTGGGATTGCCGAGGACGACGCCATTGTTGGCGTGCCATCCGCGCAGCATCGCGCGCGACACCTCGGAGGGAATGCCGCAGATCGCCGTCCCCGACCAGATCCAGCGCGGCGGCGGATAGCGCACCCACGCCTTGCGGTCGTTTTCGTAGACGTATTCGACCTTCACGCCGCCGACCTGATTGGACAGGTAATGGTACTGCGCACACGCGACCGCATGCGGCAGACCGTCGAGACCGAGCTTCTTCAACCCCGGAAGGAAGCGAGCCAGTTGCTGCCGCCGAAACGTCCGGAACACGATCTCCGCAGCGCGCTGCGGACCCGCCCGCGACGACAACATCAGGATGAGGCCGGTCAGGTAGGAGTGATAGATCAACTCGACGGCGCGACAGGCCGCAACGTCGGCAACGGGTGCGTGGCCATTCCCCTTCAATTGGCTCCCCTTCCCCACGCTCTCCGCTCAACCCTCACAGATAGTTCGCAGCGGCCTCGGCCTCGAAGCGGTCCGGCGGGCCTTCCCAGACGATCTTGGCATGATCCAGCACGTAGACGCGGTCGGCGTGCGGGAGCGCGAAGGTGACGTTCTGCTCGCCGAGCAGCACCGTGATCTTGGTGGTCTCGCGCAGTCGGTCGAGCGCCTTCGAGAGCGTCTCCAGGATGACCGGCGCGAGCCCGAGCGTCGGCTCGTCGAGGATCAAGAGTTTCGGCTTCATCATCAGCGCCCGCGCGATCGCCAGCATCTGCTGCTCGCCGCCGGACAGCGTGCGCGCCAGCTGCGGCTGCCGCGACTTGAGGATCGGAAACAGCCCGAACAGCCATTCGAGCCGCTCGGCACGCTCGGTGTCGGCCAGCGCATTGCCGCCGAGCTCGAGATTTTCGCGCACGCTCATGTCGCCGAACAACTCGCGCGTCTCCGGACATTGCACGATGCCTGAGCGGGCGATCTGCGCCGCCGTGCCGCCGGCAAGGCTGCGCCCTGCCCACTTCACCTCGCCCGAATACGGCACCAGGCCCGAGATGGCGTTGAACAGCGTCGTCTTGCCGGCGCCGTTGAGGCCGACGACCGAGACGAACTCGCCCTCATGGACGTGCAGCGACACGTCCTGGAGCGCCTGCGCCTTGCCGTAGAGCACGCCGACCTTGTCGACCTGCAGCGCAGGCGTGACGTCCTTGAAGCTCGCCTCCGGCCGCGCGGTCGAGACCAGCGCGCCGCCGAGATAGACGCGCCGGACCGTCTCGTCCTGCATCACCTCGGTCGCCCTGCCCTCGGCGATCTTCTCGCCGAGATACATCGCCAGCACGCGGTCGACCAGCGCCGACACGCTCTTGACGTTGTGGTCGACCAGCAGCACGGCGTGGCCGTCGTCGCGGAATTCGCGGATGAGCTCGGAGAAGTCGGCGACCTCGGACGCCGTGAGGCCGGCGAAAGGCTCGTCCACCAGCACCAGCTTCGGGCTGCGCGCCACCGCCTTCGCAAGCTCGAGCCGGCGCAGATCGGCAAACGCCAGTGTCGGCGGCCGCCGGTCGATGACGCCGCCGAGGCCGACGCGCTCCGCAATGGCCCGTGCGCGCGCATCGACGTCCTTGTCGGCGAACAGCCGCGTCAGCTTGTCCGGCAGCAGCGCGACCTTGATGTTCTCCAGCACGGTCTGGCGCGCCAGCGGTCGCGAATGCTGGAACACCAGCCCGACGCCCATGCGCGCGATGCGATGCGACGGCAGGCCCGCGAGCTCGACGCCGTCGAGCCTGACCGAGCCCGCGGTCGGCCGCTCGACGCCCATGACGCTCTTCATCGCGGTCGACTTGCCCGAGCCGTTCGGCCCGATCAGGCCGAGGATCTCACCGGGCCGGATCGAGAAGCTCAAATTCTTGACGGCGACGAGGCCGCCGAACCGTTTGGTGAGGCCGTTGACCTCCAGCATCGGAGCGCCGCTCATGGCTTGCGTCATGCCTTGGCCCCTCCCCTGATCATGCCGAGGAAGCCGTCGGGGAAGAACAGGATGACCACGAGCGCGATCACCGAGACGATGAGGGTCGCGAGCTCGCCGAGCGGCCGCAGCAGCTCGCCCATGCCGATCAGGAAGATCGCGCCGATCGCGGCGCCGATGACGGTGCGCCGGCCGCCGAGCACGGCGGCGATGATGATCTGCACGCCAACGCCGACATCGACGAAGGTCGAGACCGAGGCGGTGCCCATGTAGAACACCATCAGCGCGCCGGCGAGCCCGGAGAAAAATGCGCTGACGACGAAGGCGGCGAGCTTGTGCTTGGTGACGTTGAAGCCGAGCGCGCCGGCCTGGATCTTGTCCTGCCCGCTCGCCTGCAGGATCAGGCCGATGGCGCTGCGCGACAGGCCGAACAGGATGGCACCTGACACCAGCATGAAACCGAGCGCGATCCAGTAGTTGGTCCTGGCATCGATCGAGATCACGTCCGGCACGGCGAGGCCGATCTCGCCGCCGGTCAGCCCTGCGGCAACGACGATGAAGTTCTGCAACATCAGCACGGCCACCAGCGTGGTCAGGCCGAAATAAGGCCCGCTGACGCGCAGCGCCGGCAGCGCCAGCACGACGCCGCCGACGACCGCCGCCAGTGCGCCGGCGGCGATGCACAGCCAGATCGACAGGCCCGGCGAGAAGTGCGCATCGAGAATGCCGGCCGTATAGGCGCCGACGCCGATCAGGAAGGTCGGTCCGAAATTGACCTCGCCGGCGAAGCCGAACAGCAGGTCCCAGGACATCGCGAACACCGCCGTGTAGTACGCGACCGTCAGCAGCCCGAGGACGTAGCCTGAGACGTAGGTCGGCAGGATCAGAGCCACGATCACCGTCAGGAGCGCGATCCAGAACAGCCGCGACATAACGAATGCAGGCATGCTCACCTCCGTCCGAACAGCCCTTGCGGGCGCAGATACATGACGATGACGAGCAGCAGCAGCGCCGGGATCGTCCGGTAGGCCGGCGAGATCAGATAGGCCGTTCCGGTCTCGAGATAGCCGACGACATAGGCCGCGATCAGCGAGCCCGACACGCTGCCGAGGCCGCCGAGCACGACGATCGAGAACGCGCTCGCCGTCAGCGGTCCGACGCTGTAGGAGCTGACGCCCAGGAACATGCCGAGCAGGATCCCGGCCACTCCCGCCAGCAGGCCGTAGATCGCCCAGACGGTGAGATAGATCGACGACAGCTCGATGCCGAGCAAGGTGACGCCGCGCGGGTTCATCGACGCCGCCATCACGGCCTTGCCGCGCCTGGTGCGGTTGACCAGGAACCACAGCAGCCCGATCGCGACCCAGCAGATCACGGCGGTGAAATACTCGTTCTTCGGCGTACGCACGCCGAACACCGTGGTCACGCCCTCGACGATGGGCAGCACGGTCTTGGCGTTGTTGGTAAACAGATACGCGATCGCCTCCTGGATGATGATGCCCCACAGCAGCGTCGCGGTCAGGATGAAGATCTCCTTCTCGGACTCGGCGATGACCTTCGATCGCTGGATCGGCCTGACGGCGATGAAGTAGGTGGCAAACGCCAGGATGAAGCCGGCGAGGACGCCGATCAGCGCTCCCGTATAGGGCCCGACGCCCAGCTCGCTGGCGGCGGCCCAGGCGGCGACCGCAGCGCCGACCATGATGGCGCCGTGGGAAAGGTTGAGTACGCCCGAGACACCGAAGATCAGCGTGAAACCTGTCGCGCCGAGGGCATACAGCGCGCTGATGGCAAAGCCATCGATCAAGATCTGCCAGAAAAGCATTGAAAATCGACCTGCAACGTCAGACTGAGGCACCAAGAAAATGGGCCGCTCCTTGAAGGAGCGGCCCCGCGATGCGTCAGTTGCTGGCCGCCTTGAGCTTGATGAAGGACGGCCACGTGGCGGTGCCGGCGGCGAGCTCCTTGGGCCAGACGTTGACCTGCTTGCCGCTCTGCCATTGCAGCATCAGCCCGGTGATGTAGCCCTTGCCGGTCCGCAGCGCATGGGGGTTCGGATCGCCCTTCGGCTTGAAGGCGATGCGGCCGATCGTGCCGACATAGTCGGTCGCTTCCATCGCCTCGACCATCTTGTCGGGATCGGTGCCGCCGGCGCGATGGATCGCATCCGCGATCATGTAGACCTCGTCGTAGGAGGTGTAGCCGGCATAGGATGGGAAGTTTCCGAACTTCTTCTGATAGGCATCCACGAACGGCAGCGTCTTCGGCGTCACCGCGACGCCCGGCCCCGACACGGCATTGTACATGACGCCCTCGACCGCGCCGTTGGTGTCCTTCCAGAAGGTCGAGTTGGTCGCCTGCGAGGAGATGCCGAACATCGGGATCGGCACCTGCTGGCTCTTCCACTGCACGGTCGGCTGGGTGCCGACATGCGAGATGCCGGTGATCATGACGTCCGGCTTCAGGCCTTCGATCTTGTTGAAGATCGGTGTGAAGTCGGTGGTATCAGGCGACATGCGGATATGGTCGACGACCTTCAGCCCGATCTCCGGCAGGCACTTCTCGTAGCCGGCGTCGAGCGGCGTCGTCCACGCTGCATCCTCGCTCATGATCACCGCGGTCTTCATCTTGTAGGGTTCGACCAGCAGATCCTTGGCCGCGTCGCAGACGAGGCCGGCCAGCGAGGTCGAGGTCAGATAGCCATGGAAGGTGTATTTGAGCTGGTCGTAGTTCTTGGCGATGTTCTGGGTGATGACGTCGGATGCGGCGCCTGGCGTGATCATCAGCGTCTTGAGGCGCCCTGCCCACGGCTCCAGCGCCAGCACGACCTCGGAGATGTAGCTCGCAATGACGGCGTTGACCTTGTCCTCGCTGACGGCGCGCTGGAAGGCACGCACCGATTCCGCCGAGGAGGAGTGATTGTCGTAGACGACGATCTCGATCTTGCGCCCGTCGACGCCGCCCTTAGCATTGATCTCCTCGGCGGCCAATTGAGCCGCGGGAGCGATCGACGAGCCTGCGACGGCCTGGGCTTCGGCGATGACGCCGATCTTGATGGGATCGGCGGCCATGGCGGCCGAGGAGACGAGCGCAGTCGCGCAGCTCGCAAGCAAGATGGACTTGAGCGAAATCATGAAACCTCCCGAATCCTTATGCCTCTGACGGGCAGGCCCAACTTTGGTCTCCGATATGCCAGTGGGCAAGGGAACATCCGGCAACGTGCTCTGCGCTCAGCGCATTGTGATAGCGCGCCGCGCTCATGGCTCATGGAACATCTTGCAAGACTGCCTCGTTCCTGCGCGCCGCCCAGACACATCCGCTGCATTGCAGCAACGGATATTCCGAGTCGCAGAAGGCCCACGTCCTTACGACCAGGCGGTGCCGGTGCCCTCGATCTACATGAAGCTTCTCGTCTGAAGCGGCGACCTCAACTCAGCCAAACTGGCGCAAGTGTCCAAGCATCTCGTGCACGTCGTAGGTCATGACGGCGAGCAGCGCCGCGAGCGCGAGATACGTCCCGGCATATTCGAGCTTCGTCTGCAGCGTCGTGCCATAGTAAGCAACGTTCTCGGGCGCGCCGGGGTCGTAGCGCCAGGCCTTCATCAGTTGCGGGGCTGCGAGGATGGCGATGATGAACAGCATCGGGCTCGGCCGATAGAGCATCAAAGCCAGCAGCAAGGGAACGCCGAGCAGCCAGATGCGCGGGCTCAGCACGCTGGTGATGCGGCCGCCGTCCAGCGGCGAGATCGGCAGCAGGTTGAACAGGTTCAGGAACAGGCCGGAATAGGCGATCGCGAGCAGCAGATTGCTGTCTTCCGATCTTGCCAACAAATAGACCGCGAGCGCCGCGGCGGTCCCGACCAGCGGACCGGCGAGTGCCACATAGGCCTCCGTCTCGACGTCGACCGGCTGCTCCTTGAGCGCGATCCAGGCGCCGACGAACGGGATGAAGGCGGGAGCGCCGACGTCGAGACCGCGCTGGCGCGCGGCGACGTAGTGCCCCATCTCATGAGCAAACAGCAGCGCGATGAAACCCGCCGCGTAGCGCCAGCCCCAGATGCCCGCATACACGACCAGCGACAGCAGCATCGTGCCGCCGCTCATGGCGAGCTTCCCCCATTTCAGGCCGGAGAACAGGATCAGCAGGAGTGCCTTCACGCGGGCCCGCCCGCGTTGTCGCCGCGCGGCTTGCGGCGCAGGAAGTTCATGACCGCGGCCCCGGCGCCGACGACGGCGAAGATGATGATCTTGGCGAACTTCAGGACGAACGCACCGGCCAGCGCCAGCAGCCCGAGCTTCTTCGCGGCAACGCCGCCGACCAGCGCCAGCAAGCCATATTCGGCAATCCGATCCGTGCCGGCGCTCAAATCCTCATAGCGCTTGCCGGCATTGTAGGAGAGATCGGACAGCAGCTCGTGCGCGACAGCCTTGTCGCCCGCGATCCGCTCCGAGCCGGACAGCAGGTTCAGGCTGAAATAGCCGTCACGCCCGAGCGCGTAGGTGTTGTAGTTGACGTTCTTCGGCGCGTCGTCGGGCTGACCCTTCTCCTTGGCGAGCAGCGACCAGACGAGACGATGCGTCGTGGCATCGTAGGCCGGCGGCTCGACCCAGCCGACCACGGCCATTTCCGGAAATCCGCGCGCCGCACGGTCCTTGTTCGCCTCTTCGGCGCCGGCGCGGAGGTTGCTCAGGAGATCGTCCGCGTTCCAGCTCTTGGCGTCGTCGTCTTTGATGTAGCCTTCCTTGATGTGCTTGATGACCACCATCCAGTCGTCGTTCTGGCGCCTGCCGACGACCAGCCCGACGAAGGTCGCGTCGTTGACGACGTTGCCGAGCGCGCGAAGGACCCGCAGGCCTTCGTTCTTCGGGACGTAGAAGTAGTCGGCCGGAAGCTTCAGCGTGCCCTGGTCGATCAGCACGATGTCGCTTGGTCCGTCGGTGCCCGCTTGGCTCGCTGCCTGCCAGGCGGCCATCAGTTCAGCCTTGCGCGTGGCCTCATCCAAGGGCACGGCCTGCGCGTGAGCAGACAGAACGACGAACGCTGCGCACAACACTGCGCGCGCAATGACAATCAAGCTTTGCACCGGCCCCAATTCCCCAAAAACATCGGTCGGATAGTACCTCGAAGGCTCGGCAGCGCGCAACCAAAGGCCGATTGAGGCCTCTCGAAGCGATCGACTGGCGCTGCAGCGAGGGAGAGATGGTCCGAAAAGGCCCCCTCCTCGTCACGACGCTGTCTTGCTTTCGGCCAAAGCGGCGGGTCGAGTCACGTTTGAAAATTCAAAGAGAACATCGGCGTCGGCGGCGGGCCAAGGGTTTGGGGATCAGCAATGCAGTCCACACAGAACGTGCAACAGATTGATCAGAGCGACATCGGTCTCGCCCCTGAGAAGCCCGAGAAGGCAAGCTACGATCAACTGTACCGGCGGGTCCTGCGCGAGGTGCTGACCCGGATCGATACGCGGCTCGCGGCGATCGAGAAGCCCGGCATGGCGGCGGATGCCGCGGCGGCAGCGAGCACGAGCGGGGCGGCGGACGCCGGGGCCAGCCGCTGGGCGCGGGTGAAGGCCCCCCTCGGCAGGCTGCGCGGGCGCAACGCCGTGGGTCTCGCGCTGCTGGTCGTGCTGGTCGGCGGCTCGGTCGCCTGGTCGCAGCGCGACGTCGGCACGTCACTGATGGACCGCTGGATGCCGGGCGCCAGCGAAGCGACGCAGGACGAGGCGACGGCTCAGCAGGGCAGCGAGGATGCCATGATGTCGAATGCCTCGCTGAGGGGAGCGGAAGACACCACCGGCTCCCGCGAGCCCGCGACGTTGATGCAGAGGATGGCGCGCGACATCGCCGATCTGCAGCAGGGCATCGAACAGATCAAGTCCACACAGGATCAGGCCAGCCGCGATCACACCCGCGCCATCGAGCAGCTACAGGCCGGCCAGGATCAGCTGATGCGACTGGTGTCACGAATGTCCAACCAGGCGGTGCAGGCACGCGGCACGGTCCCCCCAGGCCCGCCCCAGCAGATCATCGTCACGCCGCAGCAGCGGACCACGACGGGAATGGCCCGGCCGCAGCCGGCGCAGCCGCAGGGTTCGACGTTCGGGACACTCTTTACCCGCAACACCTCGGGCATTCAGCCGCCGATGCCGCGTTGATGGTGTGATCGGCAGCGGCCATCGGTAGCGGCCTTTGCGCTGCCGATGCGCCCATTTGCCGACCGGTCCTTACGAGCAGGTGTGAACGCGCCCGTCGTAGCCGCGATAGGTGCCCTTCTCCGCATCGTAGGTGCGGAAGCTCTTGCAACTGACACCACCCCTCTTCGCTTCCCGCTTCGCTTCGCTCTCGGGCTTGCTGCGGGCGCGGAGCTTGCGCTTGGCCGGCTTGGCGTCGTCCTCGGCGTGATGAGCATGCGCATTCGCATTGCGATGCCGTTCGGGTTTGGCTGACGGCGCTGCCGTGTCTTGCTTCGCAGCCGCCTTCTCCGGTGCCGCCGCTGAAGGCGCAGCGGGCGGCGGCTCGGATATCTTGGGCTCGGCCGGCGCTGCCGCAGGCTTCGCCTCGGCAGCGGTGGCAGGCTGCTCCGCCGGCTTGCTCTCCGCTGCTTTCTCCTTGGTCTTCCCTTCAACCTTCTCCGGTGCGGGCGCGTCCTTGGCGACGACGGCGGGCTGAACGGCCGGTGCGGGCTCTGCCGGTTTCGACTCGGTCACCGTCGGCTTCTGGCCGACGTCGGTGCCGGAGTTCGGTTCGACCTTGGCTTCGGACGGCTTGCTCTCGGCCGCAACATCCGTCGCGGTTTTTTCGCTCGTTACTTTGTCCGCCGGCGGCTGCTGGCCCGCGCTGTCGGTGGCCTGAACGGGCTTGGTGTCCGCGGCCGCTGGCTCGGCGGGCTTCTCGGCCGTCTTCTCAGGCTCGGCCGCGGCCTTGCCGGCGGCATCCGAGGGCTGCTCGGCGGGCCTGGTTTCAGCAACCGCGGGCTTCGGCTCGGACTCGACGGGCTTGTCGGCCGTCGGCGCGGCAGACTGCTCCGTGGCGGGCTTGGCCGCATCGTTCGCGGCTCCCTGGGCCCAGGCGCTGGAGCCCGCGATCACTCCGAGGACGCAGAACAGAACGCCCGCGCGGACGGCTGGCGGACAAACAACGGAAACTTGCATGCTGGAAAACTCGCTTGAGAGGCCGGCAGATTGCCGGTTTACGTCATCTGCAGCCGGCTTTCGCCACGAAAACTGCATGCGCGCAAAAGAGTCGCACAAGGTGTGCTTTCCACATCATGGATTTGCAATCGAGGCGCGAAGGCCGGAGCGACGACACTCAATGCGTCGGGTGCCGACGGCATATTGGCCGCCTGAATGGCGCGGACTGCCTCCGGCTGGACCCGGGTGGCGTCGCGGGCGCTTCACGCGCTCACGGCGTTGCGGCTGATCACGTGATGGTAGTACGACGCGCTGAGCTTGGGCGTGCGCACCTGGGTGTCGAAGTCGACGTAATAGATGCCGAAACGCTGCTTGTAGCCGAACACCCACTCGAAATTGTCCAGCAGGCTCCACAGGAAGTAGCCCTTCACGGGCACGCCCTCGGACGTTGCGCGCTGGAGCTGGGCGAGATAATTGCGCAGATACATCACGCGGTCGAGGTCGTGGACCTTGCCGTCGGCGGTCAGCTTGTCGTCCGATGAGGTGCCGTTCTCGGTGATGTAGATGGTCTGGAGATTCCAGATCTTGGCGGCGAGCTTCGGCACCCAATAGGCCGTCTCCGGACCGACCTGCAGCCAGGGGGAGCTCATATGCGGGAACGAGGACGGCATCGGCAGCACGTCGAAGCCGGCCGCGCGGTCCGACGCGACGACATAGGCTTGCGGCGCGTAGATGTTGAGGCCGACGAAATCGACCGGCGCTGAAATGATCTTCAGTTCGTCGGCGGTGAATTTCGGCGCATCCTTTCCGGACCACGCCAGGAAACCGTCCGTGTAGCGCCCCTCGAGGATGACATTGAGGAAGCCGGCATTCAATTCGCGCGTCGCGATCTCGGCGGCATGGATGTTCTCCGGCGTGTCGATCGCCGGCAGGCAGGCCGTGATGTTCTCGGCCATGCCGACGCGCATGCCGGTTTGCCCGCCGGCGCGGATGGCCTGGACGGCGAGACCGTGCGCCAGAGCCACGTGATGGCGCGCCTGGTTGACCTGCTGCTGCGGCAGCTTCAGCCCGGGCGCGTCGACGCCGAGGCCATAGCCGAACGGGATGAAGCGGCCGCATTCGTTGATCGTGAAGATGGTCTTCACACGGTCGCCGAGATGCTGCGCGACGTAGCCCGCATAATGCGCAAAGGCCCTGGCCGTGTCGGCCGACAGCCAGCCGCCGACCCGGTCCTGCAGCGCCTGCGGCAGATCCCAATGATACAGCGTTGCGTACGGCGTGATGCCGTTGGCCAGGAGCTCGTCGACGAGGCGGTTGTAGAAGTCGAGGCCCTTCAGATTGGGCGTCAGCCCGCCGTCGGGAAACAGCCGGGGCCAGGCGATCGAGAACCGATAGGCCCGGCAGCCGAGCTCCTTGATCAGCCGCACGTCGCCCTTGTAGCGGTTGTAGTGATCACAGGCGACGTCGCCGGTGCTGCCGTCCTCGATGTTGCCCTGCAGATGCGTGAACACATCCCAGATCGACGGTCCGCGGCCATCGGCCGTGGCCCCGCCCTCGATCTGATACGACGACGTCGCCGTCCCCCACACGAAATCGGCGGGAAACCGCCGCCCGGCATCCTCCTTCACCGCGCTCTCCTCCGCCTGCGCCGGGCCATTGGCCGCCCCAAGGGCAGCCAGCCCGGCCAGCTTTGCAAGATCACGGCGGGAGACGTCGTTCGGCATTGATGAACCTCAAACCTCTGTCGCTTTCGCGCCCGATCGGGACAACGAAGGCCCTACGAACCATATCTGGGCCCCGATTTGAACAGCCCGGGATGGCGGCAATGGAGCGACCCCGATCACATCTGCGTCCCGCGCCGTCGCGTCAACGGCCGAGGACGCAACGCTCGGCATTTTGACCGCCGCACGGCTGCGGCGGCCGTTGAACACGGCGGCACGCACCGAGGGAGCCACCTCGGCTCGACAGCGGTGCCCGATTACGCCTATGGTTGAGTCATGACGGATCACGATCACCATCACGACCATCCGCGCGATCACTCGGACTTGTCCGAGACCGATCTGCGCGTCCGCGCGCTCGAAAGCATCCTGACCGAGAAGGGGTATATCGATCCTGCTGCGCTCGACGTGCTCATCGAGACCTATGAGAGCAAGGTCGGTCCCCGCAACGGCGCCCAGGTCGTGGCGCGGGCCTGGACCGATCCCGCCTATCGGGCGCGCCTTCTTGCCGAGGCCACGCCGGCGATCGGTGAGCTCGGCTATGCCGGCCGCCAGGGCGAGCACATCGTGGCGGTCGAGAACACGCCGGATCTGCACAATATGGTCGTGTGCACGCTGTGCTCCTGCTACCCGTGGCCCGTGCTCGGCCTGCCGCCGGTCTGGTACAAATCGGCGCCCTATCGCGCCAAGGCGGTGAAGGATCCGCGCGGCGTCCTGAAGGATTTCGGCTTCGAGCTGCCGCCGACGACGAAGATCCGGGTGTGGGATTCGACCGCCGAGGTCCGCTATTTCGTGCTGCCGATGCGTCCCGCGGGGACCGACGGCTGGAGCGCGGAGCAGCTCGCCGAACTCGTCACGCGCGACAGCATGATCGGCACCGGGCTGCCGAAGCAACCGCATGAGGTCGGTAGCTGATGGATGGCGCGCATGACATGGGCGGCGTCGCCGGCTTCGGTCCGGTCCGCCCCGAGCCGAACGAGCCGGTGTTTCACGCCGAATGGGAGCGTCGTGCGTTCGCCATGACGCTGGCAATGGCGACGCCCGGCGGCTGGAACATCGACATGTCGCGCTTCGCGCGCGAGAACCGTCCGCCGGACGATTACCTCGGCATGAGCTACTACCAGATCTGGCTCGCGGGCATCGAACGGCTGATGCAGGAGCGGCATCTGGTCGACGCCGATGAGATCGCCGCCGGCGAGGCGCTGCATCCGGCCAGGCCCGTCGCCAGGATCCTCACTCCAGATGCCGTCGCGGCGACCCTGCGTCGCGGCGGTCCGACCGAACGCGCGGAAACCAAGCCGGCGCGGTTCGCCGTCGGCGACCGCGTGCGCGCCAAGGACATCCATCCGGCGACGCATACGCGGCTGCCGCGCTATGTGCGCGGCCATCTCGGCCGCATCGAGGCGATCCGGGGCGTGCACGTGTTTCCCGACAGCAACGCCCATGGCGGCGGCGAAGACCCGCAATGGCTCTACACGGTGTCGTTCAGCGGCGCCGAGCTGTGGGCCGACGCGCCCGATCCGCTGCTGGAGGTGACGGTCGACGCCTTCGAGCCCTATCTGGAGCCAGCCCGATGACACCGGACCGTGAGGCGGCGGTCGCGGCGACGCGCGCCCTGCCCGGCATTCCGGTCGATGACAGTGGGCCCGTGTTTCGCGAGCCGTGGGAAGCGCACGCCTTCGCGATGGCCGTCACGCTGCACGCCCGCGGCCTCTTCACCTGGCCCGAATGGGCGGCTGCGCTCGCCGAGGAGATTTCGCGCGCGCAAGCGTCTGGTGATCCCGATTGCGGCGATACCTATTACCGGCACTGGCTGGCGACGCTCGAGCGGCTCGTCGCCGAGAAGGGCGTCACCTCCGCGGACGCGCTGACGCGTTACCGCGATGCCTGGGATCACGCTGCCGATCGCACCCCGCATGGCAGGCCGATCGAGCTCAAGCCCGAGGATTTCGTCGGTTGAGCCCTTCGTGCGCGTCGTAAGAATGCTTAATGCCCGGTGAGCGGGCGATCCTGCTTTTGGTGGGCCGGTCTTAACGGCCGGCTATTCATGCCGCGAACAGCCGTATTCGTTCGAAATTGAACATTCATCAGTGCGTCCGTAGCGTCCCGCATCTTCTTTGCTGAAGTTGAGGGGGACGTCGAAATGCCCGCGCCAGAGTTCGCCACCATCGTCGACACGCTCGCCGGCGTGCGCCAGGACTATCACGAGAAGCTCAAATCGATTCCGCAATACGAGGCCTTCCTGCTGATCGAAAGCTCGACCGAGAAGGCCGCGGGCGCCCTGCACGGCACCGAGGCGTCGGGCTCCTCCATCGCCACCGACGTGATCGACTCGCTGCAATATGCGCGCAACCGGTTCGAGCAGCACATGGCCTCGATCCCGGAATATCGCGTGCTGGTGGCGATCGACCGCGTGATCAAGGAGATCTCGCAGCATCTCGGCCTCACGCCGGCTGATGAGGCGCCTGCCGCAGAGAGCCCCGCCGCGGCCGCCGAGCAGCCCGCCGAAGCTGCTGAGGCAATGGCGAGCGCCGAAACCGACGCCTCCGCCAAAGAGGCCACGCCCGTCGAGCCGGCCCAGCCCGAAATGGCCGAAGACGAAACGGCTTCAGCCGAGGACGAGCCGGTCGAAGCCGGGGCCCCCACCCTGCGTGTCGTCGATACTCCGGCGAAGTCGCCATCGATCGTGCCCGCCGATCAGGATGATGCCGCGGAGGACGACGACATCGTGGTGCTGAACGCACCCGCCTGGGAGAAGAGCGGCAAGGACGCCAAGGACGAGATCACCGCGCGTCTCGTTGCGCAGGCGGCCTCCGCTGCCGCTAACCAGGCCGATGACGGCCACGACGTCGCCGATGCCGATCTCGTCATCGTCAGCCAGCGCGAGCCGTCGGACACCGAAGCCGCCTGAGCGCTCGTCTGTCGCGCAACTCTCCGCGGGGCTCGAGGGCCCCGCTTCCGATTCAGGATGGCCCGCCCGCCGCGATGTACTCGCGCCATCCCTTGGCGCGCAGCTCGCAGGCGGGACACTGCCCGCAGCCATGGCCCCAATCGTGCCGCGCGCCGCGCTCGCCGAGATAGCAGGTGTGCGACTGGTCGCGGATCAGGTCGACGAGGCCGGTGCCGCCGAGATCGTGCGCCAATTGCCAGGTCGCGGCCTTCGACAGCCACATCAGCGGCGTGTGCAGCTCGAACGCGCGCGCCATGCCGAGGCTCAGCGCGCTCTGCAGCGCCTTGATGGTTTCGTCGCGGCAGTCCGGATAGCCCGAATAGTCCGTCTCGCACATGCCGCCGACGATGTGGTGGATGCCGCGGCGATAGGCGAGCGCCGCGGCGAAGGTCAGGAACACCAGGTTGCGGCCCGGCACGAAGGTGTTGGGCAGGCCGTCGGCGCCCATCTCGATCGCGACGTCGCGCGTCAGCGCCGTCTCCGAGATCGCAGCCAGCGTCGGAATGTCCAGCGTGTGGCTGTCACCGAGCTTGACCGCCCAGTCGGGACGCAGGCGCGCGATGCCCTCGACCAGCCGGTCGCGACAGGCGAGTTCGATCGCATGGCGCTGGCCGTAGGCGAATCCGATCGTCTCAACGCGCGCGAAGCGGTCGAGCGCCCAGGCCAGGCACGTCGTGGAATCCTGCCCGCCCGAGAACAGCACCAGGGCCGTCGTGTCCTGCTCATTCATGGCTCCCGCTTAGCATCATCGACGGGTCGGGCCAACCTGCGGAGCGATCCCGCGTCATGGCCTTT
The DNA here is from genome assembly GCF_051168135.1 of Bradyrhizobium sp. HKCCYLRH2060. Classification (NCBI taxonomy): domain Bacteria; kingdom Pseudomonadati; phylum Pseudomonadota; class Alphaproteobacteria; order Hyphomicrobiales; family Nitrobacteraceae; genus Bradyrhizobium; species Bradyrhizobium sp. HKCCYLRH2060. The sequence continues at coordinate 247,226 of NZ_JBNPUK010000002.1, read as the reverse complement.
TTGCTGGGAGCCGCGCGCCGCTTGGGGCATACAGGACAGGATCGAACGATGCTGTCAGGACCTGCCCATGATCCCTTCCCGCGACATCTCCCGCCTGATCGAGATCATGGCGGCGCTGCGCACGCCGGTCACCGGCTGTCCGTGGGACGTCGAGCAGACCTTCCAGACGATCGCGCCCTACACCATCGAGGAAGCCTATGAGGTGGCCGACGCGATCACGCGCGACGACATCGACGATCTGCGCGAGGAGCTCGGCGATCTCCTGCTGCAGGTGGTCTATCACGCCCGCATCGCCGAGGAGCAAGGCGCGTTCGCGTTCGGCGACGTCGTCGAGGGCATCACGAAGAAGATGATCCGCCGCCATCCGCATGTGTTCCCGGACAAGGACGGCAACGTCACCCAGCCCACCAAGGGCACCTGGGACCGCATCAAGGCCGAGGAGAAGGCCGAGCGCGCCGCGCGCCGCCCGCCCGAGGAGCGGACGAGCAAGTCCTCGCTGCTGGCAGGGATCAAGGCCGGACAGCCGGCGCTGGTGCGCGCGATGGAGCTGCAGCGCAAGGCCGCGACCGTCGGCTTCGACTGGAACGATCCGCGTGCCGTGTTGCAGAAGATCCGCGAGGAGGCCGACGAGATCGAGGCCGCCCTCGACAACAGAGATGCGACCGAGCTGACCGAAGAGACCGGCGATCTCCTGTTCGCGCTGGTCAATCTCGCCCGCCATGCCGATGTCGATCCGGAGACCGCGTTGCGCGGCACCAACGCCAAGTTCGAGCGCCGCTTCGCGCACATCGAACAGGCGCTGACGGCCAAGGGCCGCAGCCTCGAAGAAGCCTCGCTCGACGAGATGGACGAATTGTGGAACGAGGCGAAGCGACTGGAGAAGGAGCGTCCCCCGTCTCCGAAGCCGTGATCAGCCGCCCTTGCGCGACAGCACGGCCTTCGCGATCTCGACGAAGCGCTGCGCGGCGGGCGACAATCCGAAATCGGCGCGGCTCAAGAGCGAGACGTGCCGATGGATCGTCGGCTGCGACAGGGGGATGGCAACGAGCGTCGGAAATTGTGCCTTCGGCAGCATGTGCGCGGGCAGGATGCTCAGGCCTGCGCCCTCCGCCGTGAGCGCCAGCGCGGTGGTGATCAGCGACACCTCCCAGGCCGGCTTCAGCGCCCGCCCCGTCTGCGCCAGCGCCTCGTCGATCTGACTGCGGATCCGCGTGCCGTGACGCATCGTGATCAGCTCGGAGCTCATGATGCCGTCCCACGTCAGGCGGCGGTGCTTCTCGAACCGGCCGTCCTTGATGCCGATGGCCGACAGCGGACTCTGCATCAGTGTGTCGATCCGGACCTCCGGCACGCCCTCGTCCTCGACGCTGCCGAGGCCGAACTCCGCCTGCCCGGCCATCACGATCGCGAGCAGCTCGTCAGGCGCGACATCACGCAGGTCGATCCTCACCTCGGGATGGCGCGACCGGAAGGTCGCGAACACGCGTGGCAGCAGCGCCGACGCCACGCCCGCTGAGACCGCGATGGAAATCCGGCCGGCCTTGATCTCGGCAAGGTCGCGCATCCGCTGCGACAGCCCCTGCGCTCCCGCCAGGATGCGCTCGGCGGCGGTGATCGCCTCGCGGCAGGCCGCCGTCGGATGCAGCGCCCGCGTCGTGCGCTCGAACAGCTTGAGCTGAAAGTTCTCCTCGATCTGCCGGATCAAGAGGCTGATCGCCGACTGCGTGACGCGCAGCTCGGCGGCCGCCCTGGTGATGCTGCCGAGCCGATACACCAAGACCAGGGCCTCCAGTTGCCGCAGGGTCGGGGGCATTAGCTTTCCTCATGAATGAATGAGAATTTTGTGGCTAATCGAAAGAGTTTGATCATGCAACATATTTGCAAACAGCCGGAGCGGCGAAGCGGCCCGGCAACAACAAGCACATGGGGAGGGACATTTGACGCAGGCGATCAATCTCACGCGCTACGTCGACGAGCGGCCGCTGTCGGGATTCCAGATCCGGGTGATCTGCCTGTGCGCGCTGGTCGTCGGGCTCGACGGCTTCGATGCCCAGGCGCTCGGCTTCGTCGCCCCTGCCCTCAGCAAGGATTTGCATCTGGCGCCGGGCGCGTTGGGGCCCGTGTTCGGTGCGTCCCTGTTCGGCGTGATGATCGGCTCGCTGGTGTTCGGCGCGCTGGCCGACTATCTCGGACGCAAATGGCTGGTGGTGGCCGGCGTTCTCGTATTCGCGCTCGGCTCGCTGGCGACGACGCAGGCCACCAGCATATCCGACCTCGTCGTCCTCCGCTTCGCGACCGGAATCGGGCTCGGCGGCGTCCTGCCCAACACCATCGCGCTGACCGGCGAATATTCCCCGCAGCGTCGCCGAACCTTGCTGATCATGCTGATGTTCATGACCGTGTCGCTGGGGTCGGCGATCGGCGGAGCGGTCGCGGCCAAGCTCATCACCGCCTATGGCTGGCAGATCATCTTTCTCATTGGCGGCGCTCTGCCGCTCATCCTCTGTCCGGTCCTGATCGTCTGGCTGCCGGAATCGCTCTCGCTGATGGCGCTCGATCCGCGCAGGAGCGAACGCGTGCGCACGTTGCTGGCGCGCATCGATCCCACGGCCCAGCTTCCGGCCGATGCGCGGTTCACCATCGTCGAGGAGAGCGGCAAGGGCTTCCTGCTGCCGCAGTTGTTCACCAAGCGGCGCCTGCTCCCGACCCTGCTGCTGTGGGTGATGTTCTTCATGAACATGATGGACATCTATTTCCTCAACAGCTGGCTGCCGACGCTGACGCATGGTGTCGGCCTCGACGTCCAGGCGGCGATCGCGGTCGGCGTCGCCTTTCAGCTCGGCGGCATGCTCGGCACCGTCGGGCTCGGCCTGCTGATCGAACGGTTCGGCTTCGATCGCGTCCTGTTCGTGACCTACGTCGCCGGCTTCCTCTCGATCGTCACCATCGGCATCGCCGGCGCCTCGTTGCCGATCCTGGTGCCCGCGGTCTTCATCGCCGGCGTCGCCGTGATCGGCGGACAGATCGGCTGCAACGCCTACGCGGCGCGGATCTATCCGACCTACATCCGTGGCACCGGCATCGGCTGGGCGCTCGGCATCGGCCGCTTCGGCTCGATCCTAGGCGTCACGCTCGGCGGGCTGATGCTCGCGGCGAAATGGGACGTGTCCTCGCTGTTTCAGGCGAGCGCGGTGCCGCAGCTGTTCTCGGCACTGGTGATCCTCGGCCTTGCCGTCCTTGGCATGCGCGGCAGTCTTCCGAGCGCCGGCGACGCGCAGCGGGACACGCTTTCGACAGCCGAGCGTGCCTAGGTTCAAATTAAAAAGAGAACTGACATGAAGACGATTCAAACCCAGGTGCTCATCGTGGGTGCCGGCCCGGTCGGGCTGACCGCCGCCATGGACCTTGCCTCGCGCGGCATCGACGTCGTCGTCGCCGAGATCAGGCGCGCCGGAGAGCCGCCCAACGTGAAGTGCAACCACGTTTCCGCGCGGTCCATGGAGGTGTTCCGCCGCCTTGGTATCGTCCAACACGTGCGCGAAGGCGGCCTGCCGGCCGACTTTCCCAACGACTGCGCCTATCGCACCGCGGTCGTCGGCCGCGAGCTGACCCGCATTCCGATTCCGTCCCGCCAGGATCGCTATACGGCGACCGGTGGACCCGACACCGATTGGCCGACGCCCGAGCCGCCCCATCGCATCAACCAGATCTATCTCGAGCCCATCCTGTTCGCTTGCGCCGAGGCGCAACGCGGCATCACGATTCTCAACCGCGTCGAGGTCGATCGGTTCGACCAGGATGAAGACGGCGTGATCGCGCGGGCGCGCGATCTCGACACCGGCCAGGACATCACAATTTCGGCCGATTATCTGATCGGCTGCGATGGCGGCCGCTCCGCGGTGCGCAAGCTGATCGGCGCACGGCTCGGCGGCACCGATGTCGTACAGCGGGTGCAGTCGACCTACATCCGTGCCCCCGCGCTGAAGGACCTGATCACCCAGAAGCCGGCCTGGATGACGATGTCGCTCAACCCGCGGCGCTGCGGCACTACCGTCTCCATCGACGGCCGCGACAACTGGCTGATCCACAACCACCTCGCGGCCGAGGAAGTCGAATTCGACAGTGTCGATCGCGACTGGGCGCTGCGCACCATTCTCGGCGTCGACGACCGTTTCCAGTATGAGATCATCAGCAAGGAGGACTGGATCGGACGCCGCCTGGTGGCGGACCGCTTCCGCGATCGCCGCACCTTCATCTGTGGCGATGCCGCGCATCTGTGGATTCCCTATGCCGGCTACGGCATGAATGCGGGGATCGCCGATGCGGTCGACCTGTGTTGGATGCTCGCCGGCGTGCTGCACGGCTGGGCTGCCCCCGCCCTGCTGGACGCCTATGAGGCGGAGCGTCAGCCGATTACCGAGCAGGTGTCGCACTTCGCGATGAACCATGCGCTCGCCGTGATGAGCCAGCGGCGCGCCGTGCCTGCCGAGGTCGAAATGGAGGGCCCCGTCGGCGACGCGGCGCGTAGCAAGGTCGGCAAGGCCGCCTACGATCTCAACGTGCAGCAATATTGCTGCGCCGGCTTGAACTTCGGCTACTACTATGACCGGTCACCGGCCATTTCGTACGATGGCGAGACGCCGCCGCCCTACGGCATGGGCCATTTCACTGCGTCCACGGTGCCGGGCGCACGCGCCCCTCATGTGTGGCTCGCCGATGGCCGATCGCTGCTGGATGCGCTCGGCCCGGCCTACACGCTGGTCCGGTTCGATCCGGCCGTCGATGTCACGGCGCTCGTCGAGGCCGCAGCTCGGCATGGCGTTCCCCTAACTGTGGTCGACGTCGACCGGGCCGCGGCCGGCTATGGCTTTGCCGAAAGCCTGCTGCTGGTGCGGCCGGATTCCCACATCGCCTGGCGTGGCATGGCCGCACCGAAAGAGCCCGACAACCTCTTGGGCCGCCTGCGCGGCCTCACAACCCAGCCTGAGGCCGTGCGCCGTGACAATGCCGTCGTCGCCTGATCCGCGCCACCGCGCCATGACCCGCCACACCACCGCGCACTACTTCCTCGAGGCGCTCGTCGAGATGGGCGTCGACTACATCTTTGCCAATCTCGGCACCGATCATGTCTCGCTGATCGAGGAACTTGCGCGCTGGGACAGCGAAGGCCGACGGCACCCAGAGGTGATCCTGTGCCCCCACGAGGTGGTCGCGGTGCACATGGCGATGGGCTATGCGAGTGCGACCGGCCGCGGCCAGGCCGTGTTCGTCCACGTCGATGCCGGCACGGCGAACGCGTGCATGGCCATTCAGAACGCGTTTCGCTACCGGTTGCCGGTGCTGCTGTTCGCGGGGCGGGCTCCGTTCGCGCTGCATGGCGAGCTGCCGGGAGGACGTGACACCTACGTCCACTTCGTGCAGGAGAGTTTCGATCAGGGCAGCGTCATCAGGCCCTATGTCAAATGGGAATACACGCTGCCGTCGGGCGTCGTCGTCAAGGAGGCGGTGGCCCGCGCCGCCGCATTCATGCACAGTGATCCGCCCGGCCCGGTCTACATGATGCTGCCGCGGGAAACCCTGGCCGAGACCTGGGACGAGCAGGCGATGCCGGCCTACCCGGCCGCGCGCTATGGCAGCGTCAAAGCGGGAGGCATCGAGCCGGAACGGGCGCAGGCGATCGCGGACGCGCTGATGAAGGCGGACAATCCGATCGCGCTGACCGCCTATCTCGGCCGCAGCGCCGAGGCGGTTTCCGTCATGGAGCGGCTGGCGCTGGTGTGCGGCATCCGCGTCGCCGAGTTCAATCCCGTCACGATGAACATCTGCCAGGACTCCCCCTGCTTTGCGGGCGCCGACCCCGCCGCGCTCATCGCAGGCGCCGACCTCGGACTGCTCATCGACATCGACGTGCCCTTCATTCCACAGATGCTGAAGGCGGCCGATCGGCTGCGCTGGATCCAGATCGACATCGACGCCCTGAAGGCGGACATCCCGATGTGGGGATTTGCCACCGACCTTCGCATTCAGGGCGATTCGGCCGTCATTCTCCGCCAGGTCCTGGAGATCGTCGTCGCCCGTGCCGACGATGCGTATCTGAGAAAAGTGCGCGATCGGATCGCGAGCTGGCAGCCGGCCCGCGAGGCGGCACAGGCGAAACGCACCGCCGCGGCGGGCCAGAAGGGCCGGACCGGCGCGATCAACCCGGCCTATCTGTTCGCGCGGCTGCAGGCGCATCTGTCGGAGGACGACATCGTCGTCAACGAGGCGGTCCGCAATGCGCCGCTCCTGCAGCAGCAGCTTCGCCGCACTAGGCCGATGACCTATGTGGGCCTCGCTGGCGGCGGCCTCGGCTTCAGCGGCGGCATGGCGCTCGGGCTCAAGCTCGCCAATCCCTCGACGCGCGTGGTGCAGATCGTCGGCGACGGCGCCTACCATTTCGCCGCACCGGATTCCGTCTACGCCGTAGCGCAGCAATACCAGCTCCCGATCCTGACCGTGATCCTCGACAACAACGGATGGCAGGCGGTGAAGGCGTCGGTTCAGCGCGTCTATCCCGATGGCACGGCCCAGCGGACGGACTCGTTTCTGTCCCGGCTCTGCACCGGCCGTCAGGACGAGCAGCGCCGTCTCGCCGACATCGCCAGCGCATTTGGGGCCCATGGCGAGCGGGTCGACGATCCCGATGCCCTCGATGCGGCGATCGAGCGCTGCGTCGCAGCCGTCGATGGCGGTCGCGCCGCGGTGCTGCATGTGGACATCACGCCGCTTTAGTTCGATCGGGCGCGACCAAACGGCGCGGTCTGACCCGGCACGGCGGTCAGTTCTCTTTGCCTACATCGAGCTCGTCCCTGCTGACGGGGCCACTCTGCAAGTGGTCCTTGCCTGAAGATGTCGACAACTATGGAACGACACGGAGAAGGCCAGTTGAACATGAGGTATGAAATGAATCATGCCGAGCTTCGGGACAGACCCGGTAAATCTTCCAATCTGGCGAGGGACGCTTCCAGATCAGCGATCGCGCTCCCATATCGCGCGCCTGCCACGCTCCGTGCCCTAACTAGGTGCGCCCGTGCTTCCTCCAGACGCTTTACATGCAAGCAGGCCCGCACACGTGCAGCATGTATCGGAAACTTATGCCCTCCATAGCGATTGGCGCGTTCGAAAAACCGCATTGCGAGATCCAGATCAGATCTACAACGAGCAGTTAAGGTACCTAGCATCGTCCAGAACTCCGCTTCATCAACACCGAAGAGCACGTCGTGGCCGAATGCGTCTTGCCCGAAAAAACGCCGTCGCGCATCAGTCAAGATGTTTGCGAGTTGGTTTGGAGCTTCGAGGTCAGTCTCAAACTTAGATAACAGGTTAACATCGAACCACTCTTCATCCACGATGGACCTGCAAGCAATCCAGGCCTTGAAATTGTGGGCATGGTCGAAGCCCTGACGCAATGACTCCGAAAGAAACGAGAGCGCGTCATTCACAATGGTCAATCCCCTGCTTCGATCTTGCGAATATGCAGCAGTCGACGCCTCGCCTATGATGTACGCCACTCGGCTCAACGCAGGACGAAATCCGAAATCGATGCCCTTCCAAAATGCGTCTATCGACTTGGTATATTGAAACGTCTGCCGATAGAAGATTGGACGATATTTTGCAGACGCGCCGTATTCTAGAAGTTCGGGGCCCTCCAAACTCTGGCCTATAGCGGCTATCCGTTCATCATACTCCGCAACCGACCTCAGCGGGAGCAATCTTGCCTTCGAGTATTCCACGAGCAAAGACTGCAGCAACGCCGACGAGGATCTGACGAGAGACAGGCTACGTTTCGCGCAGCGTTCAGCTTCGCTGAACGAACTCTCCTGGTGTGATTGAAGTCGCTGCAAGCGGCCTCGCCACCTGACGACGGCTGACTTCACTATTAAGATATAGGCCAAGGCGTCCTGATCTTCAGCTGAAGCACTAACTGAATCGAGCTTGTCGTTCAGAGCCTTTGCCAATGTGAGCTTCTTTTGCGTATCGAATACGCTGTACTCATCCCTTAAGAAAAGCAGCATAAGCGAAACCGCGACGGGCACCTTTCGCGCGTCTGCTATCTTTCTCAGCAGAGCGGTGCTCGCCTGCAGACCCTTCTCCCATCGAGACGAAGAATAGTCGTTCTCCAACGACGTCGTCTTGAGTTCAAGTCGCGCCAACTCCACCCATTGCACGGCAGTTTCGACCAACGGGTTGAGCGCAATATCGCCTAGAACACGCTCTGCCTCCCGGAGAAGACTGCGCCCCTCTTTTGGTCCGCTCAGGGTCGCCTCATTCATCAGGTCATAGATTCGACCGACCCTGACATCTTGCGCCAACTCGTGGTGGTCGAACCTGAATGGACTGCTCTGAAACAAGTCATCTACGAATCTAGCGACGTGACGAGCTTTGTTCATGACCATCTGGAAGAGGATCGCCGGCGGGTATTCGCTCGGTTTTTCCTGATCGATCAGGTGATGGTGCTTTCGGCAAAGCAGCATCAAGTTGTTTTCAGAATCGAGATCGACGTGCGGAAACGATGCTTTGAATTCGGATCGACTGCCATCATTCACCGGCAGGATGTGGCAGAGTTCGCCGATCATCTCGATGTGCCCATTGGACCATCTTGCAGCGATTTCCCCACAAGCACCGTACTCACAGTGACCAATCGATCTCATAAAGATCGAGGTTCGGACACTCTGTCGGATTTTTTCTCTTGAGGCCATACGCGCAACCCGCATGTCGCTCGACAAAATAATCTCATTTGAACGAAAGGCACTTCTGAACGGCGTGGCCGTCGGCCGCTATTGATACAAATCAATATTATGATTGACACGTTTTAGTTGTAAGTTTTTTGTCTGTAAAGTCATCCGCGTCTGTGAGCCGAGATGGCTGTTAGAGCCGTTGAATCGGCTGCATCTGCTTGATTTTGCTGCGCGATGAAGCTGATGGTGGCCCACTAAGCGGCCGCCGGAGACGCTCAAAGAATATAGCGAATAAGCGCTCAAATCAGTTGATTTGGATGGTTGCGCACTCGATCGAGTGGCAATCGATAGTGGTTGGATACCTTTACTATTCTACGCAACCCGGGGCACGCCGTGATAGCGCTCCACCACGATGTCGCGCTTGGTGGCGTCGACGCGCACGGTCATGTCGTAATGGCCCTCGTGCAGCTCCTTGGCCAGCACCTCGGCGTTGCGGTGCAGCCAGGAGATGCCGGCGCCGTCGGCGGCGTCGATGGTGAGGTCCAACGTGGTGCGCGCCGCCGCGAGCCGGTCCTCGATGGTCTGCAGCAGCGCGTCGACGCCCTCCCCGGTTTCGGCCGAGACCAGCAGGCAGGGCCGCTCCGGCGGACGCCGCGCGGCGATGTTGGCGAGGTTCTCGCGCGCAGCCGCGTCGAGCCGGTCGATCTTGTTCCAGACCTCGATGATGGTGTCGGTGGCTTCGGGATCGATGCCGAGCTGGCTCAGCACCAGTTCGACATCGTGCTGCTGCGCCTCGGCATCCTCGTGCGACATGTCGCGGACGTGCAGGATCACGTCGGCCTCCAGCACCTCCTCGAGCGTGGCGCGGAAGGCGGCGACGAGCTGCGTCGGCAGGTTGGAGATGAAGCCCACGGTGTCCGACAGCATCGCCTTGCCGCCATGCGGCAGCGTGATCGCGCGCAAGGTCGGATCGAGCGTCGCGAACAGCATGTCGGCGGCCTGGACGTCGGCGCGCGTCAGGCGATTGAACAGCGTCGACTTGCCGGCATTGGTGTAGCCGACCAGAGCCACGACGCGATACGGCACACGCTGGCGTCCGGCGCGATGCAGCCGCCGCGTCGCCTGGACCTTCTTCAGCTCGTTCTCGAGCCGCGTGATGCGGTCGCCGATCAACCGGCGGTCGGCCTCGATCTGGGTCTCGCCGGGACCGCCCATGAAGCCGAAGCCGCCGCGCTGGCGTTCGAGATGGGTCCAGGACCGCACCAGACGGCTGCGCTGATAGTTGAGATGCGCGAGCTCGACCTGCAGCGCGCCCTCCTTGGTCTTGGCGCGGCGGCCGAAGATCTCGAGGATCAAGCCGGTGCGATCGAGCACCTTGGTGTTCCAGGCCTTCTCCAGGTTGCGCTGCTGGATCGGCGAGAGCGCGCAATCCATCACCACCAGCTCGACGCCATGGCCGGCGATCACGCCGGCAATCTCTTCGACCTTGCCCTTGCCGAGATAGGTCGCGGGGCGAATCTGCCCGATCGGCGCGAGAATGGCCTCGGCCACGGTCAGCTCGATGGCCCGCGCGAGGCCGGCGGCCTCGTCGATCCGCGCCTCGAAATCACGCATGTCGGATTGGCCTGCTTGCGCGCCATCGTCGCCGCGGCGCGCTCGCAAGTAGGGGCCGACCACGATGACGAGCCCGGTCCCCTTGTTGTCATCCGGCCTCGACAGGCCGATGGTCCCTTCGCGATCGCGGGGTTCCAATCAGGTCACTCTCACGTCAGGTCAGACTCACGCAGACGCGTCCTCGCCACCCTCGAACAGCTGGATCGGCGCTCCCGGCATGATGGTGGAGATCGCATGCTTGTAGACGAGCTGCGAGTGACCGTCGCGCCGGAGCAGCAGGCAGAAATTGTCGAACCATGTGACAATCCCCTGCAGTTTCACGCCATTGACCAGGAAGATCGTGAGCGGCGTCTTGGTTTTGCGGACATGGTTGAGAAAGGTGTCTTGTAGGTTTTGTGCGCGGTCGGCCGCCATTGTTGTTATCTCGCAGTCTTGTGCTTTTTCTTATTGAACCTTCGATGACCCGATCGCAGGCCCCGGATTCATCGAGGTGACCCATGGTCCATTGAGATCCCCCTCGAGGGACCACGGGATGCCGGATTAGAAGACAGGCGAGCATATTAGGCAAGCCGCTTGCAGGGAAGCCGGTTCCAAAAGACCCGGATTCATCCGTAAAATTCCGGAACTGGCCGAATTTTCCAATGTAAATTCGTCCAGTCGGCAAGTTTGGCCGAGCCGAAGGCCTCAGCCGACGCCGAGCGCCTTCAGCTTGCGATGCAGGGCGGACCGCTCCATGCCCACGAACTCGGCGGTGCGCGAGATGTTGCCGGAGAAGCGGCTGATCTGGGCGATCAGATAGTCCCGCTCGAACACCTCGCGTGCCTCGCGCAACGGCAGTCCCATGATGTGCTCGCCATTGTTGCTGGTCGGCATCGCCGGCACCATCGATCCCACATCCGGCGGCAGCATGTCCGCGGTGATGATCACCTCCGGTCCACCGGCGGCCAGAATCATCACGCGCTCGACGTTGTTGCGGAGCTGGCGGACGTTGCCGGGCCACACATGCGACTGCAGCACGGCCATGGCGTCCTGCCCGATCTGCCGCTTCGGCAGGCCGGTCGTGACCGAGATCTGGTCCATGAAATAGTCGATCAGCTCGGGAATGTCCTCGCGGCGCTCCGACAGCGGCGGAACCCGGATCGGCACCACCGACAGACGGTGATACAGATCCTCGCGGAAACGGCCGGCGGCAATCTCCTCCTCGAGATTCCGAGCGGTCGAGGAGATGATGCGCACGTCGACGTGCACCTTGGTGGTGCCGCCGGCGCGCTGAAACGTCTGGTCGACCAGCACGCGCAGGATCTTGTTCTGCGTTTCGCGTGGCATGTCGGCGATCTCGTCGACGAACAGCGTGCCGCCGTGGGCCTCTTCGAGCGCGCCGGTCTTGCGCGCCTGCTCGCCATTGGACTGCTCGATGCCGAACAGCTCCTCCTCCATCCGCTCCGGCGTGATCGCGGCGGCGTTGATGACGACGAACGGGCCTTCGGAGCGCGGCGACTGCGCGTGCAGCGACCGCGCGGCGAGCTCCTTGCCCGAGCCGGGAGGGCCGACGATCAGGATCCGGCTGTTGGCCTTGGCGGCGCGCTCGATGGTCTGGCGCAGCTGGTTCATCGATGGCGAGCGACCGGTCATGGTGCTCGCGGTCGGCGCCAGCTGCTTCAGCTCGCGCACCTCGCGCTTGAGCCGCGAATTCTCCAACGCACGCGTCGCGACCAGAATCAGGCGGTCGGACTTGAACGGCTTCTCGATGAAGTCATAGGCGCCGCGCTTGATCGCGGCGACCGCCGTTTCGATGTTGCCGTGGCCGGAGATCATCACCACCGGCAGGTCGGGATGGTCCTTCTTGATCTGCTCGAGCAGCTGCAGACCGTCCAGCTTGGAGCCTTGCAGCCAGATGTCCAGGAACACCAGGTTGGGACGGCGGCTCGTGATCTCCGCGAGCGCCGAATCGCTGTCGCGCGCGGTTCGCGTCGTGAAGCCTTCGTCGTCCAGGATGCCGGCGACCAGCTCCCGGATATCGGCTTCATCGTCGACAATCAGAATATCACTCGCCATGGGTCACGCCTGTCTCGTCAGCTGCCGGTTGCGGCTTGGATTTTTGGTTCATCATTGGTCGTTTGAACCGTGTCGGCGGTTTCGCCGCCGGCCTCGGTCTTCTGCGCATTGTCAGACGCCGCCGCCTGCTCCTTCGCGCCCGTCTTGGCGGCCTGGCCGGAGACGGCAAAGCGCAGCCGCATCCAGGCGCCACGCTGGCCGGGACGAAAATCGGATGCGTCCTTCAGCTCGAGCTTGCCGCCATGGTCTTCCAGCACGCGGCCGACGATCGCGAGCCCGAGGCCGGTGCCCTTGGCGCGCGTCGTGACGTAGGGCTCGAGCAGCCGCTGCCGCGCCACCTTCGGCAGGCCGATGCCGTTGTCGATGACGTCGATCAGCACGTCCTCACCCTCGCGCGAGGCGACGACATCGATTCGGCCCTTGCCGAGCTCCGCCTCGGGCACCACCTCGATCGCCTCGGTGGCGTTCTTGATGATGTTGGTCAGCGCCTGCGAGATCAGGCGGCGATCGAACTGCGCGCGCAAGGGGTCCTGCTTGATCTCGGTCTCGATGTCGATCTCGGGATGCGCGACCTTCATCAGGAACACGGCCTGCCGCACGGTGTCGGCGACGTCCTCGCCTTCCATCACCGGCTTCGGCATCCGCGCGAACCGCGAGAACTCGTCGACCATTCGCCTGATGTCGTCGACCTGCCGCACGATCGTCTCGGTACATTGCTCAAATACCGCCTTGTCCTCGGTGATGACCTTGCCGAATTTGCGGCGGATGCGTTCAGCCGAGAGTTGAATCGGCGTCAGCGGATTCTTGATCTCGTGTGCGATGCGGCGCGCGACGTCGCCCCACGCCGAGGTGCGCTGCGCCGACACCAGCTCGGTGATGTCGTCGAGCGTGATGATATAGCTGTCGCGCGCCTGGTTGGTCTGCTCGGCGGTGACGCGCACCGACAGATTGCGCTCATGGCCGTCGCGCTGGATCGTGATCTGGCCCTGCACCAGCCGCTGCTTGCCCTCGCGCGCGGTCTTCATCATGTCGTCGAGCTCGGGCAGCACGTCGGAGAGCGGATGATCGAGCACCTCCTGCTCGGCATGTCCAATCAGCTTCTCGGCCGAGCGGTTGAGGATGCCGACGCTGCCCGAGGCATCGACGCCGATGATGCCGGCGGAGGCCGACGACAGCACCGCCTCGATGAAGCGGCGCCGGCTGTCGATCAAATCGCTGGCGCTGACCAGCTCGTCGCGCTGCGTGCGCAGCTCCTGCGTCATCTTGTTGAAGGTCTGGCCGAGCTGGGCGAGATCGCCCTCCGAGCGATGCACCGGGACCTGGACGTTGAGATCACCGGTCGACACGGTGTTGGCGGCATTCATCAGTTGCCGGATCGGCGCCACCAGCCAGTTGGCGAAGTTCAGCCCGATCAGCACCGAGGCCATCAGGATGGTCAGCGCGATCACCGCGAACATCAGCGCGAAGGCGATCTGGATGCCGAAGCGCCGCGCCTCGACCTGGGCATATTCGGCGACCGACAGCTCGGTCTGCTTGAGCTGCTCGACGACCTGCGGATCGAGCGGACGCGCGACGTAGAGGAAGGTGTCGTTGAACGCGCGCAGCCGGATCACCGCAGCGACGTAGTTCGACTCCGGCAGCACCGCGATCTCGGGTTCCTCCTCCCGGACATTGTTCAGGAAGTCGGGTGCCGGCGGCGAATAGGCCAGTTGCACCCCGCCGGACTCGGCCCAGACGATCGGATTGGTGTTCTTGTCGATGATCATCGCACCCGGCAGATTGCGCGAGGCGGCGCTGGTGGTCAGCAGATCGCGGAAGCTGGCGCGATCCTGATCGAACAGCGGCCGCGCACGGGCGATGTCATTGGCCATGCCGATGATGTCGCCGCGGATGAACTGCGCGTGCTCCTGCATGTAGGCGCGCGCGATGGTCAGCGAGTTCTGGATCGCGACCTTGGCCGGTCCGGAGAACAGCCGGTCGAGGCCGCGATCGATGGTGACGTTGGCGGCCACCGCGACCAGCACCGCCGGCAGGACCGCGATCACCGAGAACAGGCTGACGATCTGGACGTGCAGCCGTGCCGCCGCCCGGCCGCGGCGGCGGGCCTGCACCACCTGCCAGACCTCGCGGATGATGATCCCGACCAGGACCAGGATCGTTCCGGCATCGATCAAGTAGAAGGTCTTGACGACGTCCGTCGTCGGCTCAACCGGGGTCAGCCCGACCAGCACAATGAAGGTGAGGAAGGCCGACAGCAGCGCCAGCGCAACCGCGACCGGCGCGAGCCAGGTGCGCCAGGTCCAGCGCCGGCCGTCGGCGGACGAGGAATCGAAGGGGGTGGCCGAGGTCTCTGCGCTGGTCATTCCGGCAAGGTGGGTGATGCTGAACGCGGCACGTCCGGGAATCGGACTGATGCATTCCTACCACGCTGTTGCCAAATTGCGACAAATCCGCGGCGCGGAAGCGCGACGCGGATTTGTCTACAATAATTCTCACCTGAGGCGGGCTTGAGCCAGCCGCGAAGGTATCAAATCACCGTCACCCGCCGCTGCGGTACACTTGGATGTCGAGGTCGCGAATCTTCTTCCGCAGCGTGTTGCGGTTGAGGCCGAGCAGATCGGCGGCGCGGATCTGGTTGCCGCGCGTCGCTGCGAGCGCCGCCGTCAGCAGCGGAATCTCGATCTCCTTGAGAATGCGGTGGTACAGCCCCGGCGGCGGCACGCCGTTCGGAAATCCCTGGAAGTGCGAGGACAGATAGGCCTCCACGGCACCACCCAGATTGTCGATCGAGGTCGGCGCGTTGGAGCCGGTGGTCACCGCCGGCGGGGCCAGTTCGCCGTCGATGACCGAGGCGGTGATGACGTCCTGCGGATACAGCGCCGCCAGGCGCCGCGCGAGGTTCTCCAGCTCGCGGACGTTGCCCGGCCAGCGGTGCTGCTTGAGCCGCTCGAGCGCGGCGGCATCGAGCTTCTTCGGCGGCAGCCCGTCCTTCTCGGCCAGCGCGAAGAAGTGCCGGACCAGATCCGGCAGGTCCTCAATGCGCTCGCGCAATGGCGGCAGCCGCAGCGGCACGACGTTGAGGCGGAAGAACAGGTCCTCGCGGAACAGCCCCTGCTGGATCAGGATGCGCAGGTCCTTGTTGGAGGCTGCGACGATGCGCACGTCGGTCTTGATCGGGGTGCGGCCGCCGACGGTGGTGTACTCGCCCTGCTGCAGCACGCGCAAAAGCCGCGTCTGGGCCTCCATCGGCATGTCGCCGATTTCGTCGAGGAACAAGGTGCCGCCCTCGGCCTGCTCGAAGCGGCCCGAGGCGCGGGTGTTGGCGCCGGTGAAGGCGCCGCGCTCATGGCCGAACAACTCGGACTCGATGAGGTCGCGCGGGATCGCCGCCATGTTGACCGCGACGAACGGGCCGTTGCGGCGCTTGCCGTAGTCGTGCAGCGCGCGCGCCACCAGCTCCTTGCCGGTGCCGCTCTCGCCGGAGATCATCACGGTCAGATCGGTCTGCATCAGCCGCGCCAGCACGCGGTAGATGTCCTGCATCGCCGGCGAGCGGCCGACCAGCGGGATCGATTCGAACTCGCCATCGTCGGGCTGGCTCGCCGCCCGCTCCTTCGGCTCGGCCAGGGCGCGGCCGACGATCGCGATCAGCTCCTTCAGGTCGAACGGCTTCGGCAGATACTCATAGGCGCCGCGCTCCGAGGCCTTGATCGCGGTCATGAAGGTGTTCTGCGCGCTCATCACGATGACCGGCAGGTTCGGCCGCATCTTCTTGATGCGCGGCAGCAGGTCGAACGCGTTCTCATCGGGCATCACCACGTCGGTGATGACGAGATCGCCCTCGCCCTGGCTCACCCAGCGCCACAAGGTGGCGGCATTGCCGGTCAGCCGCACCTCATAGCCGGCGCGTGACAGCGCCTGGTTCAGGACCGTGCGGATGGCCGTATCGTCATCGGCAACGAGAATGCTACCTGCAGGCATAGGTGGTCCTCAATTTGATCCCTGTGAGGCATGCAACGGCGTCCCCGAAACGTCATCGCGATTGCTTTGGTCTGGTTGTTTGGTTGCGCTGTACATCGGCATCAGCACCCGGAAGGTCGTCTTGCGCGGCTGCGACTCGCACTCGATGATCCCGCCATGGTCGCCGACGATCTTCGCGACCAATGCAAGTCCGAGGCCGCTTCCGGTCGGCTTGGTGGTCACGAACGGATCGAACAGGTTGGGCATCAGGTCTTCCGGCACGCCGGGGCCGTTGTCCCTGACGCAGAACTCCAGCGGCAGCGACACCCGCGACTTCTTGCCGGGCACCGACAGTCGCACGCCCGGGCGGAACGCGGTGGTGAGCTGGATCTCCGCATCCGAGCCGAGGTCGACGACCGCTTCGGCGGCATTCTTGACCAGGTTGAGAAACACCTGGATCAACTGGTCCTGGTTGGCGAGCACCGGCGGCAGCGACGGATCGTAATCCTCGACGAAGCGGATGTTGCGGGCAAAGCCGGATTGCGCCAGCCGCTTCACGTGGTCGAGCACGGAGTGGATGTTCACCGGCCCGCGCGCCACCGGGCGGTCGTCGCCGAACACCTCCATGCGGTCGACCAAAGTGACGATGCGGTCGGCCTCGTCGCAGATCAGCCGGGTCAGCATGCGGTCCTCCGAGGAGGCCTGCTGCTCCAGGAGCTGCGCGGCGCCGCGGATGCCCGACAGCGGATTCTTGATCTCGTGCGCCAGCATCGCGGCCAGCGCGATCACCGAGCGCGCGGCGCTGCGATGGGTAAGCTGGCGGTCCATCTTGTCGGCGATGGTGCGCTCCTGCAGCATCACCACGATGTGGCCGGGCCGCTCCGGCAGCGGCGCGACGTGCAGGTCGACGAGGCGATCGGCGCCGGTGCGCGGCGTGCCCAGATCGACCTTGTACTCGTTGACCGGCGCGCTCGTGGTTCGGACCTGGTCGATCAGCGCCAGCAAGGGGCTGCCGAACGGCACCAGCTTCTTCAGCGATTGCCGCTGCAAAAACTGCGTCGAGGAATCGAAGAACGATTCCGCCGCCATGTTGGCGTCCATGATCATGCCGTCCGGGCCGATGACGAGAACCGGATTGGGCAACGCGTTGAGGATGGCATCGCCATCCGACGGAAGTCGCTTGCGCTGTTCTGCGGCTGAGCTCATGCGGCTGCACTCCAGGCAAAATCGTCGAAAGCGTCACGCAGCGCCCGATGCACCAAAGACGGCTGCTCGGACGTGAGGATACGGTCGCGCCAGGCCTTCAGTTTTTCGGCCGGCGCGCGGGCATGCTCGGCGGCGACGTCGAGCCCCCAGCTGAGATGCTTACGGGCGTGGCGCAGGCCGACACGCTCGCCGTAATGGCGGCAGATCTCGTCATAGAGCGCCGTGAGCAGTGCGAGCTGCTGCGCCAGCTCCGGCGCGCCCTCCTCCGCCCCGCCATTGAGCTGGCGGCCGATCTGACCGGGCAGCCAGGGGGCGCCTTGCGCGCCGCGCCCGATCATCACGGCATCCGCGCCGGAGGCGTCGAGCGCCTCGCGCGCGTCTTCGTAGGTGGTGATGTCGCCGTTGACGACGACCGGCAGATCGACGGCGTCCTTCACCGCGCGCACCGCGCTCCAGTCGGCCTCGCCCTTGTAGAACTGCTGCCGGGTGCGGCCATGCACCGTGATCAGCTGCACGCCCGCGGCCTGCGCGCGGCGCGCCAGCTCCGGCGCGTTCAGGCTGCGCTCGTCCCAGCCGAGCCGCATCTTCAGGGTCACGGGCACATCGACGGCCTCGACCGTCGCCTCGATCAAGGTCAGCGCATGATCGAGATCGCGCATCAGGGCCGAGCCGGACTGGCCGCCGGTGACATGCCGCGCCGGGCAACCCATGTTGATGTCGATGATATCGGCGCCGCCGTCCTCGGCCACCCTGGCGCCCTCCGCCATCCAATGCGCCTCGCAGCCGGCGAGCTGCACGACATGTGGCCCGATGCCGCTGGCCTCGCAGCGCAACCGGGATATCCACCGCCCGCGCACGAGATCGTCGCTCGCGGTCATCTCGGACACCACCAGCCCGGCGCCGAGTTCGGCCGCGAGTCGGCGGAACGGCGCGTCGGTGATCCCCGACATCGGCGCGAGAATGGCCCGGTTGGCGAGCGAAACGCCGCCTATCTTCAAGGCTTTGGCTGGTGGTTTGGCCGGACCGGTCACGAACGACTCTTAAAGCTCTTTGGACGCATCATCGCGTCTGCGCTGCACTCTCAAGCACAAATCTTGGGCAGTCAAGCGTCATGCCTACACTTTAGCCAAAACGATCAGTATTTCAAGTGCAGTGCAGCAAAATATGCTTGTTCGGCAGTCATGGTAAACCCTTGAGCCGCCGGATTTTTGCATGGCTCCACGGCGGTTCGCAGCAGCGGATCGGCCTTCAAGTGCCTCACGGCGCCTTACGAACGCGTCGCGGTCGCAGTCGCCGCTCAAGTCATGTGTTATCCTGCTCGCTTAACATCCTCTGCAGATGTAAGAAGCCGGCAAATCTCCTCACCCTGGTCTTTCATCAGCATCGATATCCTGTTCCCATGACGACTTCTCAGCGGACTGCAGCCATCCTCGTCGCGGCCGGACGCGGCCTGCGCGCCGGCGCCGGTGGTCCGAAGCAGTACCGCACGATTGGCGGCCGTACCGTCATCCATCGCGCGCTCGCCGCCTTCGCCGATCATCCCGAGGTGGCAGTGGTCCAGCCGGTGGTGAATCCCGATGACATCGACATCTTCAATGCTGCCGTATCAGGCCTGCGCCACGAGGTCCCCGCACATGGTGGCGCAACGCGCCAGGCCTCGGTGCTGGCAGGCCTGGAAGCGCTGGCGCCGCACAAGCCCGACATCGTGCTGATCCACGATGCCGCGCGTCCGTTCGTCACGCCGGCCGTGATCTCGCGCGCGATTGTCGCGGCCGGCAAGACCGGTGCGGCGATTCCCGTCGTGCCGGTGACCGACACCATCAAGGAGGTCGGCGCCGGCGGCGACATCACCGCGACACCCGAGCGCGCAAAACTGCGCATCGCGCAGACGCCGCAGACCTTCAGGTTCGACACGATCCTGGAGGCGCATCGCCGCGCCGCGCGCGACGGCCTCACCGAGTTCACAGACGATGCGGCGATTGCCGAATGGGCGGGATTGACCGTCGCGACCTTTGAGGGCGATGTTGCCAACATGAAGCTCACCACACCGGAAGATTTCGTGCGCGAGGAAGCGCGCCTCGCAGCCGCCCTCGGCGATATCAGGACGGGCACCGGCTACGACGTCCACGCCTTCGGCGAGGGCGACCATGTCTGGCTGTGCGGCCTGCGTGTGCCGCATAGCAAGGGGTTCCTGGCCCACTCCGACGGCGACGTCGGCTTGCACGCTCTGGTTGATGCAATTTTGGGCGCCCTGGCCGATGGCGACATCGGCTCGCACTTCCCCCCCTCCGACATGAAGTGGAAGGGCGCCTCCTCCGACCAGTTCCTCAAATATGCCATCGAGCGCGTCAGCGCCCGCGGCGGCCGCGTCGCCAATCTCGAGGTCACGATGATCTGCGAGCGGCCGAAGATCGGCCCGCTGCGCGACCAGATGCGCGCCCGCATCGCCGAGATCTCCGGCGTCGACATCTCGCGCATCGCGGTCAAGGCCACCACCAGCGAGCGCCTCGGCTTCACCGGCCGCGAAGAAGGCATCGCCGCGACGGCAAGCGCGACGATCCGGCTGCCGTGGAACGCCTAGAGGCGCACCACCCTGTCACCGCTCATGGAGCTTTCGATCTGACGGTCGGATGAGGACAACGCAGCCATGGCGAGCGAACGTCAAATCGGCTCTACCAGCGCGCTGGCCCGCTCGCTGCTCGATCTCTGCCGTTCGCGCAAGCTGATGATCGCGACTGCGGAGTCCTGCACCGGCGGCCTGGTCGCCGCGGCCCTGACCGACATCCCCGGCTCCTCCGATGTCATCGACCGCGGCTTCGTCACCTACTCCAACGAGGCCAAGCGCGCGATGCTCGGCGTCGAGGCTTCGACGCTTCAGACCTTCGGCGCCGTCTCCAAGGAGACCGCGATCCAGATGGCCGTTGGCGCACTCGAGCGCGCCGACGTCGATCTCGCCGTCGCCATCACCGGCATCGCCGGCCCCGGCGGCGCCACCCCCGGCAAGCCGGTCGGCCTGGTCCATTTCGCCGTCGCCGCCCGCGACGGCCGCATCACCCACCGCGAACACCGCTTCGGCGCCATCGGCCGCAGCACGGTGCGCACACGTTCGGTGATCGAGGCGCTGCGCCTACTGATGGAGCTGGCCCGGCCGCAACTCCCGGCCAAGCCGAAGCGCGCGGCGGCGACGCGGCTGCGCCCGCGCGTGGCACGTGCGCCGCGACTGCATCCGGTGAAGCGGCCGAGGCGGCCGCGGACGTAGTTGGACGCCCCCTCGCTGGACGATGTCGCTAATTACCTTTGGCGTACGCCTGCGGCGCCGCAAAAGTTGCGCGAATCCATTCCCTCGCCTTGACGCAGGTGAAATTTCGGCGAAATTGGTGTTCTTGGCGGTTGTGGGGATTCTGGAATGCCGACCGGAGGGTTAACTGATAGGCAAGTAGCTGAGATCGAACGATTGAAGCATCTTATGGGAATAGACGATCGGGTGGGACGCGATCTCAGTGAGGCTGTCGGTGGCCGCCGACAAGGCATGTCCATAGCTCCTGTGTCGGCACAGGAGGGCAAAGATATTAGCGAGCGCATTTTCAACCCGACTATTATTCGGCTTATCCAAGAATTCGAGAAGATAACAAAGGGCTAGCGCAGTGGGAGCTCTGAGAAAAGAGGTTCGATCTGACGTGCGTCGAGCCGCACGTATGCTGATTGAGAGATACTTCCGCGAAGAAAGACGAATGGCTCTCTCTAAACAGCAGATAAATGCACTGGTAAAAGCGGCAGGAAAGGAGATCTCGGGAAATATAGTTCGCGAACTAAAGATCCGTCACCGAAGGCATAGAGGAGCTAGCGGTTGACGGCATGGCTTGCGAGCATCTACGGGAAGCTTTTAGCTGTTGTGCCTAGGTGGCCAACAATTTGGCGAGCGCTAAATCTGAAAATATATGGGCGGATACCTTGGCTTGCGATTGTTCCCGTCGCTGCTTGGATCCTTGAGACAATTAATCATCGCCTCAGCGCTTCGGTCCGCCTGCCTACGGTAATGGTACTTTCGTTTGGCGGCGCGCTGCTCTTCTCAATAGCTCATGCCTTGTACGCGTACGGGTGCCCCGAAACTATTCGTCGGATTGGATCGGAGGAAGAGTGGGCCAAGGAGTCGGGGCGGCGCAGGCAGCAGATCAATGAAGATCTCAAAAACGATGCTGCACTTCAGGAAACACTGTTTGAGATAGTTGAGACTTGCGTAAAAGATCGACTCGAGACTTTAACGGGAGAAGATGCTTTCACAGCTGAGGGGATAGTGATCATTCGACGATATTTCTATGGCGTCATCGAAGAGCGTACTACAACGTTAGGAGACCACATCGGACGACTCGGACAACTTACGGCAGAAAGTTACCGCGAACTAACGCTTGCCAATCCGCGCACTCGGTTGGCCTGCACTTTACTAATCTTTCTTGCAGCGGTCCCATTCGGATATGAAATCGCAAAACGCTTAGTTAATATTTGGCACGTTGCTTGGTGATTACAGGAAGCTTTTGGGCCGAGTGCCAGCCGCAGCGATTCTTGTTTGCACATCGTAGAGTGAGACATGGTGATCTTTGATCATCGAGATCACAAACACTCTGAGCGCGTCTTCCGGCAAATAAACAGAATCATCCCGCAAAAACTTCAACATCTCGATCGCTCGATCAACAGCTTCTCTGTACGACTCCTCGGTCGGATAGAACCCTGACCTGTCCTGCGTGTATAATCGAGCGATCTCTAAGTCTAAATCTTCCATGAGTTACCCCGTGCCCCCGCTAGGCAGCGGAGGACCTGGAAGCTTGGATGAATAGCAGTGAGTGCCGCACACCTTCAGAACGTTACTCTGCACGAAGAAACACGAAAAGCCAACATCCGATGGCCGCCCTGATATTGCCTCGATTCGCCAAGAGATACCACCTGTGGTGTTAACGCCACATTATTGCCTCTCCGGCAGCAACCAGTGCTCCCGGAGTGACCACAGTAGGATTGCTTGCTAACCGCGCCCCCTCCCCTTCTGTTCCGCAGGCTCCAGGTATTCAGCCACTCGGCTACCGGCAATAAAAAACGCTGCCAAGTCCCTGCGAGCGCAATCTTCCCGCCGCCATCGAGCTACGGTGGTCCAATGACCGAAGCGATGAGTGGCGACGGTGATCACGGCCAGGTCTATGGCCGATCCATCTGAGGTTGTCATCCCCGAAGCGGGTGAGAGGCCGAGCGCCCTCCCCAGTTTGCTCAGGACGGAAAAGCGCCGACGGTCCGCGCGAGTTGCCGCGCCAACGCTCCAGGCAGGGCTTCATCGAAATCCGGCTCAGTGAGCGGTAGTACCAGATCGTCCCGTCTTTCTTGCCGGTGCAGCGCTGCCACCCCATCTCGCCGACCTCATCGAGATCGCGCGCGATCGCCTCAGCATTGTCGACCTTGTCCGCGAGCGAGACCAGTAGCGACGACGCCGGCTTGTACGGCAGCTGCGTGAGATAGGCTTCCTTGCGTGGACGCCATTCCGGCTTCTGTTCCGCCCAGCTATCGGTGCAGTCTGCGACGATCTCGGCGACGCCATCGCCGAACAGCCGCCGGATCTCATCCAGCGTGGCCTGTCCGCCCTGGTCCTCGGCGGCGTCGTGCAGCAGGCCGGCGATGGCCTGCACCTCGCTGCCGCCCGCCGACAGCACGCGGCTGGAGACGCTCAGCAGATGCGCGATGTAGGGCACGTTGCTGCCCTTGCGGACTTGGGTGCGGTGCAGCTACGCCGCATAGACCAGCGCGCCGTCGTAGCGTTGAGAGAGTGACATCAGCCTGCTTTCTTCTTCAGATTGTCCCTTGAGCATCATGATAGCTGACCCGTCGGGCAAATCAGTCCTCTTGCGGGTTTGCGCCCGGCGGGTTGCCCAGTCCTTCCAACCGCCGAAAGCGCACTCCAAGCCATGCGCCGCGCGACGAACTTCTTCAATGCTTTCAATGTCCGACTCACTGTCCAGCCCTTCTTGCGAAAATATTTGTCTTTCGTTTTTGCAGAATTCATGTTTCCTATCCCTCATCCCGCCTCGACACGAGGGGCGTATCGCGATCGTCACGACACGCGAGGTGGGGAGGCGATGGCCGCTGGTTGCCGCAGCGCGTCTTGGACGTGCGGACGAACGGCAGTTGGCGGACGTGAAGTCGCAGCGTCCTGACACCCCGACGCTGGTGTCACGCCGGTGGAGATGATGATCCGCCGGTCACGGGGGCAAGACAGCCGGTCCCCGGGGAGACTGCGTATAAGCGTGAAGACCGTCGCGCGGGGAATGCCGGGATGTCTCGGCTGCACCTGTGGTACCTGCCGCCTGCATTTTTTTCCGCAGGCGGGCCATGGGGGCGGCGAGCTCCCGGCATTCCCTGCGCCCTCGTGATGTCAGAGGGCCCGTCGAGATGCACAGCCCGGGCGTGATCGCGCCGCGGAGGATGCGGCTGCCTGTCCGCTGGATGCCGCTGGCCGTCCGGATCGCGTTCGCCGACGATTATCGTCCGCGCCGCGACGGCCTAAAGGTTTTGGTTAATTTTGTCCTGCTACGTCTCGCGCATTCTTCTCTGACAGTGGATTCGGGACCCCATGGCTTTCTTCTCCGGCAAGTCGGCTGATCGCACGCATAACCTGTTGATGACCGAGCTGTTCGAACGCCATCGCGACGCCATCCTGGTGATGTCCGACGGCAAGATCATCGCCTGCAACGAGACCGCGGTCCGCTTCGGCGGCTTCCGCAGCAAGCAGGACCTGCTGTCGCGTTCGCCGGCGACCATGGCGCCGGAGTTCCAGCCCAGTGGCAAGCGCTCCGCCGACGTCGTGAAGGAGATGGATGCCAAGGCGAGGCGCGAGGGCCACGCGACGTTCGAGTGGACCACCAAGCGCGCCGACGGCAGCCCGGCGCTGGTGCAGATCACGCTGGTGCCGACCCAGGTCGAGGGCCAGACCTACGTCATCAGCTTCCGCCGCGATCTCTCCGACCTCATTGCCGCGCGCGAGGAGAAGAAGCGCGCGCTCGACCGGATCGCCAAGGATTTCGAGACCTCGGTCGGCGCCATCGCCAATGCGATCTCCGGCGCCTCGCGCGAGGTCGAGACCACGGCGGCCTCGCTGACCACGACCGCGGATCAGGCCGCGCAACGCGTGGCGCTGGTGGCATCGGCGTCCAACTCCGCCTCCTCCAACGTGCAGTCGGTGGCTGGCGCGACCGAGGAGCTCTCGACCTCGGTCAGCGAGATCAACCGCCAGGTCGCAACCTCCTCCACCATCGCCGCCGAGGCCGTCGAGGCGTCCTCGCGCACCAACGACCTCGTCAACAGCCTGGCGGACGCTGCGGCCAAGATCGGCGCCGTCACCGACATGATCAACGCGATCGCGAGCCAGACCAACCTGCTGGCGCTGAACGCAACCATCGAGGCCGCCCGCGCCGGCGATGCCGGCCGCGGCTTCGCCGTGGTCGCCTCGGAGGTGAAGAGCCTGTCGAGCCAGACCGCGAAAGCGACCGACGAGATCAGCGCCCACATCAGCGCGATGCAGCGCGCCACCAGCGATACGGTGGCGGCGATCCAGGGCATCGGCGGCACCATCGGCCAGATCAGCGAGATCGCCAAGACCATCGCGACCGCGGTCGACCAGCAGGGCCACGCCACGCAGGAAATCGCGCGCTCGGTCAGCCAGGCCGCCAGCGGCACCCGCGAGGTCGCCACCAACATCGGCTCGGTCAGCCAGACGGTGGAATCGGCCGGCGGCGCCGCGCGGCAGATGCTGGGTGCAGCCGGCCAGCTCGCCAAGCATGCCGACGAGCTGCGCGGCAAGGTGAAGGACTTTTTGACCGCCGTGCAGGCGGCGTAGGTTCGATCGCAGCAGTTGACGCCGGCGATCAGGACGGCTCCGCGACCATGTCGCGGAGCAGCTGTTTGAAGACGTGGATAGGAAGGAACTTGCACGCTGCCGTCTCTGCGGTGAGAGGCACGCGGCCAACCGCGCCCTCCGCTGTCGTCCCGGGCAAGCCGGAGCGGCGCGGAGCGCCGTGGAGGCGCCGACCCGGGACCCATACCCCGCAGCAGATGTGGTGAAACGAGATCGGAGTGGCGCGCGTGCGGCCACACGGCCCTCTGTGGCTATGGGTCCCCGCGTTCGCGGGGACGACAGCGGAGAGTGGAGCGCCGTCAGTGGTTGATCATTGGCGTGATCAAAAAAGCGCTATGTCGACGACACCGCGGGCTTGCGGCCGTAGATCGCGTCGGCGCGCTTCTCGAACGCCGCCGACATGCGCGCGAAGATCGTGTCGAACATCGAGCCCATCAGCATCGCCAGCATGCGGCTCTTGAACTCGTAGGCGATGAAGAACGTCACCTCGCAGGCGCCCTGCTCGCGTGACTCGAAGCTCCAGCGGTTCTCCAGGCTTGAGAACGGTCCGCTGACATATTCGACCAGGATCTTGCGCCCGGCGCGGTCGAGCGTGACGCGGCTGGTGAATGTCTCCTTGACCAGCTTGAACGAGACCGTCATGTCGGCGACGACGACCTCGGTGCCGTCAGGCTTCGGATTGCGCTGGCGCACCACCAGCTTCTCGCACAGCGGCACGAACTCCGGATAGCGCTCGACATCGGCGACGAGGTCGAACATCTGGTCGGCCGTGTGCGCGACGCGGCGCTTGTTGGAAAATCTCGGCATCTGGTCTCGATCAGCGCGCGAGCGCGTCGCGCGCGGCCTTCAGTCTGGCGAAATCCTCGCCGGCATGGTGCGAGGAGCGCGTGAGCGGGCTCGCCGACACCATCAGGAAGCCCTTGGTGTAGGCGACGGTCTCATAGCCGGAGAATTCCTCCGGCGTGACGAAGCGCATCACGGCGTGATGCTTCCTGGTCGGCTGCAGATACTGGCCGATGGTGAGGAAATCGACCTCGGCCGAACGCAGGTCGTCCATCACCTGCAGCACCTCGTGGCGCTCCTCGCCGAGGCCGACCATGATGCCGGACTTGGTGAAGATGGTGGGATCGATCTCCTTGACCCGCTGCAGCAGCCGGATCGAGTGGAAGTAGCGCGCGCCGGGGCGGACCGAGAGGTAGCGCGACGGCACGGTCTCGAGATTGTGGTTGAAGACGTCGGGCTTGGCCGCGACGACCTGCTCCAGCGCGCCGTCCTTGCGCAGGAAGTCGGGCGTCAGCACCTCGATCGTGGTGGTCGGGCATTTCGCGCGGATGGCGCGGATGGTCGCGGCGATATGGGCGGCGCCGCCGTCGGCGAGATCGTCGCGATCGACCGAGGTGACCACGACATGGGTCAGGCCGAGCTTGAAGGTCGCCTCCGCCACGTGCTCGGGCTCGCCGGCGTCGAGGGCGGCGGGAAGGCCGGTCTTGACGTTGCAGAAGGCGCAGGCCCGCGTGCAGGTGTCGCCCATGATCATGAAGGTGGCGTGCTTCTTGTCCCAGCACTCGCCGATGTTCGGGCAGCCGGCCTCCTCGCATACGGTGACGAGGCCGTTCTCGCGCACGATGTTGCGGGTGTCGGCATAGCCGCGGGTGGTCGGCGCCTTGACCCGGATCCAAGCCGGCTTGGCCGGCGAGACGGAATCCGGCCGGTTCGCCTTTTCGGGGTGGCGGGGGCGCAGCGGCGTGTTCGCGTTGATGTCGACGATGGTGACCATGGGATTCGCACAAACCTCTGTTGCGCCCTAGCTATTCCGTGCCGCGGCGCACCGCAACCGGCTGGCCGAGGATACCAGGGCATGGCAGATATGGGCAGCGCGGAACAGCGCTCACCACGGCGGATTTCCTCGAGAATGGCGCAAAAACCGGCAAAAATCCCCGGGGTTTCACGGCTCCGGCGCAATGCTGCGGCCAAGCGGCTGACGCGGGCGTTCTTTGCCCGCGAGGTGCTCGCGGTGGCGCCGGAGCTGATCGGGGCGACGTTTCTGGTCGACGGCGTCGGCGGGATCATCGTCGAGGTCGAGGCGTATCACCACACCGATCCGGCGGCACATTCCTTCCGGGGACCGACACCGCGCAACCAGGTGATGTTCGGCCCGCCCGGCTTCGCCTATGTCTACCGCTCCTACGGCATTCATTGGTGCGTGAACTTCGTCTGCGAGGCCGAGGGCTCGGCCAGCGCTGTGCTGATCCGGGCGATCGAGCCGACGATGGGGATGGAGGAGATGCAGCGGCGGCGTGGGCTCGAGGACGTCCGTGCACTGTGCTCGGGGCCAGGCAAGCTGACGGAGGCGATGGGCATCACGATCGCGCATAACGCGCTGCCGCTCGATGCTCCGCCGATCGAGCTGTTCGCGCGGACAGGCGATGTCGAGGTCGTCACAGGCATCCGCATCGGCATCACCAAGGCCGTCGAGCTGCCGTGGCGTTTCGGCCTGAAGGGCTCGCGGTTCCTGAGCAAGCCATTTCCGCCGTCATCGCGAGGAACGTAAGCGGCGAAGCGATCCAGGGCTGCGCGTGAGACTCGGGATTGCTTCGCTTCGCTCGCAATGACGGAGGAGAGAGCGTCGTGTCAGACGCCCTGCAGCCGCGACAGCGCCTCTTGGAACTTGGCCTTGCGCGCCAGCGCCGCCTCGCGCTTCTCCTTCTCCTCCTCGACGAGCTCCTCCGGTGCGTTGGCGACGAACTTCTCGTTGCCGAGCTTCTTGTCGACGCGCTCGATGTCGGCCTCGGCCTTGGCGATCTCCTTGCCCAGGCGGGTGCGCTCGGCGGCGAGATCGACGACGCCCTTGAGCGGCAGCGCGGCGACCTCGCCGCGCACGACGAGCTGGGCGGAGCCGTCAGGCGCGGCGTCGGCGAAGCTGATGTCGGAGAGCCGCGCGAGGCGCTTGATGACCTCGGTCCAGCGCGGTGCGCGCTCCCTCGTCTCGGCGGAGGCCCCGACCAGCGCGAGCGGCATCAGAGTCGCCGGCGGAATGTTCATCTCGGCGCGGACCGAGCGGATCGCGGTAACGAGATCGACCACCCAGCCGATCTCGGCCTCGGCCGCCTCGTCCTTGAAGCTGGCGGCGTCGAACGAGATCAGCAGCGGCGGCACCAGGGGATCGCCGAAGCTGGCCGCGGACAGCGCGGCGATCTCGGCCACCGTCGGCCTGTCGGTGCGGTGCGGCCAGGGTGACAGGGTCAGCAGACTGTCGCGCTTGGCGGTGGACTCCCACAGCGCCTCGGTGATGAAGGGCATGAAGGGATGCAGGAGCTTGAGGATCTCGTCGCGCGCCCAGGCCACCATCGCGCGGGTCTCGGCCTTGGCGGGGCCGTCCTCGCCGAGCAGGGTCGGCTTGGAGAGCTCGACATACCAGTCGCAATAGACGTCCCAGACGAAACGGTAGATCGCGTTGGCCGCGTCGTTGAAGCGATAGGCCTCGAGCGCCTCGGTGACCTCGCGCGTCGCCGCGGCCGCCTCATGCGCGATCCAGCGGTTGAGCGTCTCCTTGGCGGAGGCCGGGTCGAAGCCATCCGGCACGGTGCAACCGTTCATCTCGGCGAAGCGGCTGGCGTTCCAGAGCTTGTTGGCGAACTTGCGGTAGCCGTCGACGCGCTGCGTAGACAGCTTGATGTCGCGGCCTTGGGCTGCCATCGCCGCCAGGGTGAAGCGCAGCGCGTCGGCGCCGTGCTCGTCGATCAGCGCGAGGGGATCGATGACGTTGCCCTTCGACTTCGACATCTTGGCGCCCTTCTCGTCGCGGACGAGCGCATGGATGTAGACGGTCGAGAACGGCACCTCCTTCATGAAGTGCAGGCCCATCATCATCATGCGGGCGACCCAGAAGAAGATGATGTCGAAGCCGGTGACCAGCACGTTGGTTGGATAGTAGCGCTTCACCTCGGGTGTATCGTCGGGCCAGCCGAGCGTGGAGAACGGCCACAGCGCCGAGGAGAACCAGGTGTCGAGCACGTCCTCGTCACGCGTGATGAAGCCTTCGCGCTTGTTGCGGTCGAGCGCCATCTCGCGCCCCTGCTCCGCCGTGATGACCTCCTGCTCGACGTAGTAGCCGATGGCGTGGCCGACGGCCTCCTCCTCGGTTTCGGCGACGAAGACCTTGCCGTCAGGGCCGTACCAGGCGGGAATCTGATGGCCCCACCACAGCTGGCGCGAGATGCACCAGGGCTGGATGTTCTCCATCCAGTCGAAATAGGTCTTCTCCCAGTTGCGCGGCACGAACGTCGTCGCGCCCGACCTGACCGCCGCGATCGCGGGCTGCGCCAGGGTCTTGGCGTCGACATACCACTGGTCGGTCAGATAGGGCTCGATCACGACGCCGGAGCGGTCGCCATGCGGCACCATGTGCGTGTTCGGCTCGACCCGCTCGAGGAAGCCGAAGGATTCCAGCCGCTCCAGGATCTTCTTGCGCGCAGCAAAACGCTCGATGCCGTGGAACTCCCTGGCAAACTCCTCGGAGCCCTCGGGAAGGCCGCGCAGATAGTCCTCGTTGTCGACCAGCGCAATGCAGCCTTCGCGATCAAGAATGCTGATCTGCGGCAGGCCGTGGCGGCGGCCGACCTCGAAGTCGTTGAAGTCGTGGGCCGGCGTGATCTTGACCGCGCCGGTGCCCTTCTCCGGATCGGAATAGGTATCGGCGACGATCGGAATCTCCCGGCCGACCAGCGGCAGGATCACGCGCTTGCCGACGAGATGCTGGTAGCGCTCGTCATCCGGATGCACGGCGACTGCGCTGTCGCCGAGCATGGTTTCGGGACGCGTGGTCGCGACGACGATGAAACTCGTGGGATCCTCGGGGCTGAACGTCTTGCCTTCGATCGGATAGCGCAGGTACCAGAGGTTGCCCTTGACCTCGATCTGCTGGACCTCGAGGTCCGAGATCGCCGTCAGCAGCTTCGGGTCCCAGTTGACCAGCCGCTTGTCCTTGTAGATCAGGCCGGCGCGATGCAGCTCGACAAACAC
The DNA here is from genome assembly GCF_051168135.1 of Bradyrhizobium sp. HKCCYLRH2060. Classification (NCBI taxonomy): domain Bacteria; kingdom Pseudomonadati; phylum Pseudomonadota; class Alphaproteobacteria; order Hyphomicrobiales; family Nitrobacteraceae; genus Bradyrhizobium; species Bradyrhizobium sp. HKCCYLRH2060. The sequence goes on along the minus strand of NZ_JBNPUK010000002.1, from coordinate 216,764 downwards.
CTTGACGACGGCCTTGGACAGGCCCTCGTCCATCGTGAAGCGCTCGCGGCCCCAGTCGCAGGAGGCGCCGAGACGCTTCAACTGGTTGATGATGGTGCCGCCGCTCTCGTCCTTCCACTGCCAGACGCGCGCGAGGAACTTCTCGCGGCCCATCTCGCGGCGACCGGGCTGCTGGCGCTCCATCAGTTGGCGCTCGACCACCATCTGCGTGGCGATGCCGGCATGGTCGGTGCCGGGCTGCCACAGCACGTCGCGGCCGCGCATGCGCTCGAACCGGCACAGGATGTCCTGAAGCGTGTTGTTGAGCGCGTGCCCCATGTGCAGCGATCCGGTCACGTTCGGCGGCGGGATCACGATGGTGAAAGGATCGGCATCGCGGCGATCGGGGCGACCGGCGGAGAACGCCCGGGCATCCTCCCAGACCAGGGACATGCGACCTTCGAGATCGGTGGGCTGATAATTCTTATCGATCATGGCATTTCCAGCGGCGTGGGGCCGGCTGTCCAATTCGGGATGTCGCGGAACTCGTCCGGGCCTTTTGTGACATGACCTGAAAAAGCTCACGCAAGCTGTTGGTGCTTGGGCTGTTTTCGGACTGATGTCCGACCGCGGACCGTGCTCCCGGAGGAGCCCTCTCGATCCGTCCGGCAGGGATCAGCTTGACAGGGCTAGAAAGCCGCCGCGGCGCGCCAAGTCAACAGCAGCGGCGAACATTGACGGAAAGGGCCTACCGCCCGCCGCGGCTCGCTCCAGAACGGAATGCGAGTTCGTGCCCCCTCTCGGCGTCAGCGGCCGCGCGAGACGCGCTCGATCTCGGCCTTGACGATGCGCTCCACCAGGGCCGGAAGATTGTCATCCAACCACGATTTCAGCATCGGACGCAGCATCTCCTTGACGAGGTCCTCAAGCGTCCGGGCGTTGTTGCTCAGCACGGTGTTGGCCAGCGCATTGAATGCCGATTCGACGGCGTTGACCGTGGACGGCGCCAGGATCGGCTGTTTCGGCGTGGCCTGCTCGAAAGACGACTCGAAGTTCGCGGCCTTATGGTTGAGCCGCCCGGACTCGATGAACTCGATATCGTTCTGCGGATCCACCTTTCGGAAGGATGCCGCGGCGGGGGCTGGCGCTGGAGCGGGAGTCGGTGGGGCCACTGCCATGTCGTCCGTCAACTCAAGTACTTCAGGTTCTGGATCCGGCTCGGGTTCGGCCGGCCGGACCTCTGCCGCCGGAGTCGTTTCATCCAAACCCGCCAGCAATGCGTCAATGTCATCCTGACTGTTGGGCGCCGCAGCCGCCGCGGGCGGCGGCGCAGATGGTGGTGGCGCGGGCTTGGCGGGGGCCGCAGCAGCGATCTTCGAAGGCGGGATGTCGTTCATCACCGGCTTCGCGGCCGGGGCCGCCGGCTTCTCGGCCTTCACCGGCTCCGGCGCGGCAGCCTTGTCCGCCGCCGGCGGCTTGCCCTCGTCGTCGGCAATGATACGCCGGATCGACGCCAGAATCTCCTCCATGGAGGGTTCTTGGACCTTCGCAGGCTGCGTCATTTCCGACTCCAAATCAGCAACGCCGCCCTACGTATCGGCGCGGCGCAAAAGTCCCGGGCGCCGGATCCAAGAGGCTCGGACTTCTCAACGGACATGCCAACTTGTCTCCGGACAAGGCCTGATCGATGCAAAACAACAGAACGATACTGCCCATGTCGGAGACTATTCTTGGAAGAACTTCCGACGCAGTCCGAATCGTTCGGCGGCCATTTTGAGGCTATGTCATGGCAACAAATGAATGCAAGCAACGCCGGCCGCGAACCCGGTGGAGCACGGAGGTCGCCTGTCAAGCGTCGCCCATTCGTCACAACCACAGCATGTGCCACAAAAAAATCCCCCGGCCAAGGACCGAGGGATCAGGGTCGATATTAAGAATGTACTAACGACCATCCGGCGTCCGTACACCCGCCCAGTTATCCCGGACCTGCTGGTAGTGAACGCTGGGATCGTAGGTGGTCGTCGGCAGGTTCAGCACCTGCGGCGACAGCCGACCGACGGTCTGAAGCACCGAGTAGGACGCCACCACACGATCGTGCTGTGCGTTCACCAGCGAGTTCCGCGCATTGACCAGCGCCTGCTGAGCGTTGAGGACATCCAGCGTGGTCCGCTGGCCCGCCTTGGCTTCCTCGCGCACGCCGTTCAAGGCGATCTCGGAGGCCGCCACCTGGGCCTGCGCCGACTGCACCTGAGCCTTGCCCGCGAGCAGCTTGCCCCAGGCAGATACCACGTCGGAGCGAGCCTGATCACGCGTCTGCTCCAGGACCAGACGCTGCTGTGCCAGCGACTCCTTGGACTGCCGGATCAGCGAATATTCCGCCCCTCCGTTGTAGATCGGAACGTTCAGCGAGGCGACAGCCGACGCGCTGAACCCACGATAGGATTGCAGGCTCGACTCATAACCCTGCTGAGCCTGAGCCTGGACGTTTACGGACGGCAGCAGCGCACCTTCCTTGATCTTCGTGTCAAGATACTGGACGTCGATGCCGTACATCGCCGCGGTCACGCTCGGGTTTTCCGTCAGGGCCGTTTCGACCGACTGCTGGAGGCTCGGCGGCAAGTAACGATCAACAGGAGAGCCCGGCGCCAGATTCTGGGGATCGTTGCCGATGATTCGGCGGAAGTTCGAGCGGGTCGCCGTCAGCTGGGCCTCTGCTGTGAGCTGCTGCGTGCGGCCGGCGGCGAGCTGAGCCTCGGATTGCGCGACGTCGGTGCGGGTGACCTCGCCGACGTTGAACCGATCCCGAGTCTGCTTGAGCGTCTGCTCCAGCACTCGCGTGTTGCTGCGCTGGACCTCGACGATCGCCGCATCGCGCAGATAGTCCATATAGATCGTGGCCGCGGCTAGCAGCACCTGCTGCTCGAGAATACGGAGAGCCTCTCGTTGCGCCGAGACGTTCGCCTCGGCCTTGCGCACGCCGTTTGCCGTCTGCTGACCGTTATACAGATTCTGGTTGACCGTCAGGCCGACGCTTCGCGGCCTCTGCACGCCGCTGACGGCCGGCGTCGCGGGTGCCGCTTGCAAATCCGTATACTGAATGCCCGCCGTCGCAGTCAGATTGACCTTCGGCCGATACCCCGAGAGTGCCTGCGGAACGCCTTCGTCGACCGCACGAGCCTGGGCCCGCGACGCGTTCAGTTGCGGGTTGTTCTGATAGGCGCGCACCAGCGCAGCCTCGATCGTGTCGGCCAGCGCAGGCGTCGGGCCTGCACAAGCCATCACGAGGACCACAGCCGCCGCTGCGGTGACGAGCTTCACCCCAAACATCCCTGTTCCATTCATTTGTTACCGGCTCGAACGCCAGAGCCGGGCCGTAACCTGTTGAAGAGACTCCCGCGCACCTCGCACCTTATTCCCCATGCAAGCGCAACGGAACCACCCAAGCCTGGAACCCGTATCGAAAACTGTCAACGTGCAGCATCCAGGCCACACTTCTGATTTAAAACAGAATTTTGCCCGCCCGCAGCCGCGAAGACAACGCACCAAGCCGTACTGCGCGACGGGATGCCGGCAGTTCAGAGGGGTCGCCAAGAACTTCGTCTGACGACTTAAAAAACGAACTCGGGGACCCGTTCGAGGCCGGAAATGACCGGCGCCGCGGCATCGAACAGAACCCTGCTGCCGATATCACCATGCGATCGCGTAAAGATCATGGCGCGGGCGGGTCGCGAGGTGGCGAAGACGCCGACCAGGCGGCCGCCCTCTTTCAATTGACGGCAAAGACCGTCAACAGCGACCTCGGTCGCTCCATTGAGGAGAATCACGTCGAAGCGGCCGTCCGCCGGATCACCCTCCGCAGCCGGCGCGACTCGAATCGTAACCGGGCAGCCATCGACGGCGGCAAGCAGATGCTTGGCGCGACCTTCGACCGCCGAATCGACCTCGGTCGCCGTCACGTTGCCCGCAAGCCGGGCGGCCAACGCAGCGAGATAGCCCGTCGCACATCCGACCACCAGCACGCTGTCGGTCGGCTTGATCTCGGCAGCCTGCAGCAGTTTTCCCGTCAGCATCGGTTTGATCAGATACCGCTTGGTCGAAGCGGATTCGGAGACGTCGAGATCCAGGTCGAGATAGGCCAGCGCCTGCCGATCTGTGGGAACGTAGACTTCCCGCGGCACGGTCAACAACGCATCCAGCACGCGGTGATCGGTGACGTCGTTGGTCCGGACCTGACCATCGACCATTTTCTGGCGCGCCGTCGCGAATGAAGACATGAGCAGACCTGCAAGCAAAGCGGATGGACCGCGGACGATCTGCGCAATCTTTTGGTACAAGGCCCTCGAAAAGGCAACATGCGGGTTTCAACGGAGCCGCTGGGACACCGCCTGTGAGGACGCCGACCGCCGGCTACTCGATCACCACGGCCAGTCGCCCGAGCAACTGCACGATCTCGTCAATATGTTCAGAATCACCGCGCGTCATCATGTCGGCCAACCGCGTGAGACATTCGTCGTCGCTGAGACGCTCGACCTGGTCGGGAATCAACGAGGGCGCGGAGACTTCTTCAGCGAATGGGATGACGGTGTTTGGCATCTACGACACTCCATGACCGCGGGGGACTGGCCGGTTCCAGCAAACTATCGGGGCCGGTTTGCTCCCCTCCAAGTGAATTTCCTGTCATCGAACTGTGGGCGGCCGCTGCCCAGCAAGCGTTCAAAATCAATCTAACCATATGAAATTTCGGTATTTTATTCCTGAGCCCGCAATCGTCGCAAAGATGCGATTTCGTTCTATGCAAGGCGAAACGGCTTTGTTATACGCAGCCGCATTCGCGAACATTGCTTCGCCTGTTCCTCGGTAGCTCAGCGGTAGAGCATTCGACTGTTAATCGAATGGTCGCTGGTTCGAATCCAGCCCGGGGAGCCATTCTGGCCATGCCGAATGGTTCTTTATCCTCCCAATCCTTCTTTCTTGTGACGCGGGACATCCGCCGATTGGCGGCGAACGTTCGCCGATCTTCACTGTCTTCCCTTGACCGCGCATGGGGCGTCGGGCAAGCGGGGGCACTCCTTCTGCAGTGACGACCAGCGATGCCGATTTCCGATCATCTGAGAGCCGTCCGCAGCAAGATCGGCCATGATCTGTTGGCGACCACGGCGGTTTCCATCTCCGTGTTCGACGACCAGGGCCGCATTCTGCTCGGGCGCGACGCGGAGACGGGCCTCTGGACGTTGCCCGGCGGCGCCATCGATCCGAATGAGCATCCGGCCGACGCCGCCACCCGCGAATGCTTTGAGGAGACCGGCCTCGTGGTCCGCCCGAAACGTCTGCTCGGGGTGTTCGGCGGCCCGGAGTTCCTCATCCGCTATCCCAACGGTGATCTGACCTACTATACGGTCATCGCCTTCGAAGCCGTCATCGAAGGCGGCGCGCTTGCGCCTGACGGCGAGGAGATCGCGAGCCTCCGATTCGTCGATCGTGGGGAATGGGACCAGCTCCCGGTGTCGCCATCGAGCCGGATCATCTCGCGTCAGGCGCTCCAGCACGACCCGGTCCCCTACTTCGCTGCCGCGAGCTGGCGGCCCGAGAGCTGAACCGGACTCGAGTCCTTGGATCCTGTCGCCGCAATTCTCATGCTGATGGCCGGTCTGCTTCATGCGAGCTGGCATGCCATCGTCAAGACCGGCAGCAGCCTCTCCCTTCTGGCTGGCATGGGTCTGGTGAGCAGCGCCCTGATCCTGCCCTTCATGTTTCTCGTTCCCGTTCCGGCGCTCTCGACCTGGCCGCTCATCGTGGCCTCGCTGGTCTTGCACGCGGGCTACAAGGCGAGCCTCGCAATGGCCTACCGTTCAGCCGAGCTTGGACGTACCTACCCGATCGCGCGTGGCACCGTTCCGCTGTTCGCAACGCTATTTGCCTCGCTGGGTCTGCAGCAACTGCCACGGAGCGGGCAGTTGATCGGAATCGCCGTCATCGTCCTCGGAATCACCGGCCTGGCACGCGACCGCATCCACGGTCCGATCGACCGCCGCGCGTTCTGGGCTGCGGTCTGCGCCGCCGCACTGGTCGCCGGCTATTCGGTCGTCGATGCGGCAGGCACTCGGCAGACCGAAGGCTGGGCTTCGTTCACGGTCTGGATGATCGTGCTCGACAATGTCGTGTTCTTTCTCGTCGCAATGATGTTGCGAGGACCTGCGCTGGTGTTGGAGATCCGAGACGCCCGGACTCCGGTGCTGATCGCAGGCACCCTGGGGCTGACGTCATTCGTGGTATTCCTTTGGGCCTTGAGCCGCAATCCGATCGCCAATGTGGTCGCGTTTCGCGAATGCAGCGTCCTGTTTGCGACGCTGATCGGCGTGCTGTTCCTGAAAGAGCGTGCAACGCCGCAACGGCTTTGCTGCGCGGCGCTGATCGCAGTCGGGCTGGTCATCGTCGCCTTGCTCAAGCCGGATTGAGATTCGTCAAACAGCCGGAGCCATCGACCCGGACATCATAGTTCCATCTTCATCGCATGATGCACAACAGAAGATCTGCCTGCGGTCCGGACAGGGAAGTTCCGTAAAACTCCTGGTTGCAGAATCGCAGTAACTAATTCAGTGTTAACTACTTTGCCATTTTTGAGCCTCAGCCTATTGTCCTTGTAGCGTGAGAGTCCTTCAGTCCCGCTGATACTGAGGTGGCCCATGCCTACTGTCCTCATTATTGACGATGATTGTGCCACGCGCGCTGCGCTGGAAACATTATTGAAGAAGAAGCGGTTCTGCGTGTTTCTCGCGCCGGATGGTCCGACCGGCATTCGATTGATCGGCAGCGTGTCCTTCGATGCCGTCGTGATCGACATGTTCATGCCGGGCATGGACGGCATCGCAACCATTCGCGAGCTCATCAAGCTCGATCCCACGGTCCCGTTCATCGCAATCTCCGGCTACGCGTTCACCGATAAGAAACTGGGAGCTCCAGACTTCCTCGGTATGGCAATCAAGCTCGGAGCAACGGCAGCGTTGCAGAAGCCGTTCGACATCCTCGATCTGCTCGAAGCGGTCGATCGTGCGATCGAGGTGCGGCAACGACTTCTGACCGAGGCGCGGCGCGTGGCTCCTCATCCACGTCTGTCAGGAAGGGCTCATGATGAACATCCTGGTCGTTGATGACGAAGTCGGCGTTTGCTGTGTCATCCAGCATCTTCTGGTTCGCGAGGGCTACGCGGTCACGGCCGTCACCGACGGTCGGCTGGCCATGGATGCCGTGTCCCGCGACGATTTCGCTGCGGCCCTGATCGATCTCAACCTGGCCGACATGGACGGCAACGACGTCATCCGGGCTGCGCGCGCGGCCCGGCCCACGATGCCCATCGTGATGATGTCGGGCATGGTGCTCGAGTCAGGACAGGGGGCGCCTGACTTGCTCTCCCCCTCGCCCAAAGTGGTCGGCCTTCATCGTTTGGCGAAGCCGTTCAAGCCGAAAGACCTGTCGCAGCTGATGCGTGACATTCTGGCGCAGGACACCGAGCTTCTCGCCGTGGCGGTCTGACTGCCAGCGATTCTGCTGCTTGCGTCGAGCCGGGCGTTTGGAGCGGGTCGCCTCTCTGGCCTTTGCCGGCAAGGCAGCCTGCGACGCGCGGCAGACGTTCTGGATCTCTTGCTCACGGTCGGCTACGGGCGGACTCGTGATCGCTGCAGGGCATCACCTGCCGCACGGGCAGACGGGTCGACGGACGACGAGAAGCCTTGGGATGTGAGCCCGTTCACACTGGAACGGCGCGGACCGCGGTATCTTTTGGAACGAAGGGCACCGGTAACCAATTAGGTCCTTCGTGCCCGATCGTTAGAATTTGAGCGATCCGCTCAATTTGAACAAAGTGGAATTTTGCCATCGTGGCTCGCAGTTTGTGCGAGGGCGAGATGAGCGAAGCCGAATACGAGTTGTTGATGGATGTTGTGAGAACCGCTATTGCGCCCGAGACCGAGACCGATTCCATGGCCCGTTTGTTCGCGATTCTGCATTTCCCCGCGGCAGCCAACGACAACCAGGGCGCCTGGCCGCTGATCCCGTTTCCGGACGGCTGGTTCGCGGCCTGTTGACGCGCGATCTTCTGTCGTCATGCAAGCCAGTGGATCGGCACGTCTTTGCCGGAACACTGCTGCGGTCTTCATTTTCTGAGATGGCGACGGCGGAGGCCGCCGCCCCTCAGATCGCCGGCGCTACTTCTTGACTGCGAACACCCAGACGACGCCGCCTTGCGGGACGTTGTCCTCCAGACCGATGTTGCCTTTCGAGAGCGCATCCTGGATGCGTTGCGCATCGACGCCCCAGCCGGACTGCACGGCGATGTACTGCGTGCCATCGACCTCATAGGCGACGGGCATGCCCATGATCCCCGAGTTCGTCTTCTGCTCCCACAGCAGCTCGCCGGTCTTGGCATGGAAGGCCCGGAACATCCGGTCGTTGGTGCCGCCGACCAGAACGAGATCGCCCGCCGTCGCGGTCACCGACCCGAACAGCTGGGATTTCGGGAAATTGTGCGACCACACCTTCTTGCCTGTCGCGGGATCCCAGGCCTGCAGCTCCCCGAAATGGTCGGCACCGGGCCGCACCGTGAGCCCGATGTCCTCGGCCTTGGTGCCGAGCCAGAGCTGGCCGGGAACGAGCGGCAGCTTTTCCCCGGTGAAGCCGCCGCAGAAATTCTCGTTCGCCGGCACGTAGACGAAGCGCGTCTTCTGGCTGTAGGCCGCGGACGGCCAGTCCTTGCCGCCCCACAACGAGGGACAGAAGTCGACACGCTTGCCGAGCGTCGGCTTGTGCGCGGGATCGACGATCGGCCGTCCCGTCTCGGGCTCGATGCCCTTCCAGACATCGGTGTGGACGAAGTTCCAGCCATTGACGTAGTTGATGCGCTCCGGCGTGCGCTCGAGCACCCAGAAGATGGCGTCGCGTCCGGGATGGATCAGGCTCTTGAAGCTGCGGCCGTCGCGCTGCAGGTCGACCAGCATCGGCGCATCGACCTCGTCCCAGTCCCACGAGTCGTTCTGGTGATACTGGAAATGCGTCTTGATCTTTCCGGTCGCAGGATCCAGCGCGATCACCGAGCTGGTGTAGAGATTGTCGCCGGGGTGCAGGCCCCCTGGCCAGGGCGCGGCGTTGCCGACGCCCCAATACACCGTCTTGGTGTCCTTGTCGTAGGTGCCGGTCATCCAGGCCGAGCCGCCGCCGTTCTTCCAGTCGTCGCCGCTCCAGGTGTCATGCCCGGGCTCGCCTTCGGCCGGGATCGTGAAGGTGCGCCAAAGCTCCTTGCCGTCCTCGGCGTCATAAGCGGCAACGTAGCCGCGGACGCCGAACTCGCCGCCGGAGCCGCCGACCATCACCTTGCCGTCGACGATCAGCGGCATCAGCGTGAGATATTGTCCCTTCCTGTAGTCCTGGACCTTCTTGTCCCACAGCACCTTGCCGGTCTTGGCGTCGAGCGCGACCAGATGATCGTCCGTCGTGGCGAGGTAGAGCTTGTCCTGCCAGAGGCCGACGCCACGATTGGTCGGATGCAGCTGGAACAGATCCTCGGGGAGCTCGCGCTTGTAGCGCCAGTACTGATCGCCGGTCTTGGCATTCAGCGCGATCACCTGCCCCATCGGCGTCGTGATGAACATGACGCCGTTGTTGACCAGCGGCGGTGCCTCGTGCCCCTCGACCACGCCGGTGGCAAAGGTCCAGACCGGCACCATGTCCTTGACATTCGTGGTGTTGATCTGGTCGAGCGGACTATACCCCTGGCCATCATAGGTCCGGCGGTAGAGCATCCAGTTGCCCGGTTCGGGATTTTCGAGCCGCGTGGGCGTGACGGGACTATAGTTGTCGATCGGGCCGGCCACGGCTGCCGGTGCGGCGAGACAGGTGAACGCCACGGTGCTCGATAGCAGCCATTGCTTGATCGCGGTGGACGTGATGGACATGGACAAACCTCCCCTGCTTCGTTTTTCGATTCACTTGTTGTCGTGACGGGTGTCGAGACGATGCGAGTTCCGATAGGGACATGGGATCTCATCAGCCCTGTTGGCCACCTACCTTCCCAATGAAGGGCCCGGCGATCAGGAGCGTGCCGTCCTTGATCGCGAGGGGAAGCGCGGCAAGCCGCCGCGGCGCGGGGCCGAACACGACCTGCGCCCCGCGCCTCGGGTCGTACTCGGAATTGTGGCACATGCATTTGAAGACATCGTCGTTGCCCTCGGTCGCCTTGATCCAGGCCGTGACCGGGCATCCCGCATGCGAGCAGATGGCCGAATAGGCCACGATTCCTTCGGCTGCGCGCTGACGCGTGTCGTCGTCCAGTTCGTTTGGATCGAGCCTGACGAGCACCACCTCGTTCAATCGCGATCCGTCACGCACGATCGCATTCGCTGGATCCTTCGGCCACGCGTGAACCGGTGGCTCGCCGAGCTTCAAGTCGTCAGGCGTGATCGTCTGCCCTTCGCGCTCCCCTTCCGAGAACACGATCAGGTCGCCTTTCTGCGGCCGCTTCTCCTTGCGAGGATCATCGTCGTCGGCCGCTGCGCTGGCGACTGTTGCGCATGCGGCAAGCGTGCCGAAAACCACCGAGCGGCGTGTCGGGTGATCATCCATGACAGATCTTTGCGTGTGAAGTTGTGTGCTTGAGTCGTGGGAATGCTGCTCTAAAGTCCGGCGTCCCGCAGCGCACCCTGACATAGAACAATTAGAACAACACAACCTGACGAAATCAAGGCGCGTTGCGCGATTTCGCCGCGATGTTTTCAACTATCGTCGCTGCTGCGCGTCATTGCCGATGCAACAGTTCGGCGAAAGCTGCTGGTGATCGGCAGCCGCCGCATCGCCTGCTCCGTCTGGAATTTTCGACCACGCGAGATGTGGACCAGGGTCGGGATGAGAACGGCGCGACAACACCCCTACGCGCTGCCGAGCCCGATGCCGACCAGTTCGAAACGCGGCTCGGCGGATCGAACGTCCGGCTGGCTGAGGGCCCGGATCGATGGAGTCGGCTTCGCGACGAGAGTGGTTGCCTAAGCGACCGATTGCCTATATTGCTCCGCCCACAGGGGCCACGTGGCGGAGTGGTTACGCAGCGGTCTGCAAAGCAGATTGGTTCCCTCGCCTTTTCAACCAAAGTTCTGAAGCTGCTTGCGGATTTCCGAGTGGAATCCCGTGGAAACCGCCGCTTTTGTTTCTGAAACTCGGTTTTCAAAGCTTCCCATGAAATTCGCCTCTTCCCGCCCCTACGCCGATCCCGAGACCGCCGCGCGCGAGCTGGTCAGGATCTCGGCGGGGCTCGAGCCGGTGCAGGACGGCCGCATCCACATCGAGAAGATCAACTGGCCGATGCTGGCGGAGCTCAAGGCCACGCCGGCCGAGTACAAGGCCGGCCTCGACCTGGCCGTTGAACGCGGCTGGCTATGGCTGCACGAGAGCGGAACCTATGTGAAGCTGACGGATGCCGGTAAGCAGGTCCTGGCCTGAGGCCCTCTAGCGGCTCGGCTGCTCGGCTGGGCCCCAGACCTAGCGGCTTCCCTCGGCAGCCGATCTCGGGAATCAATGGGCGATGTCCCCGCGCGTCATCCAGATTCCGCTGTCCGGCGGCGACCGCAAGGCCCAGGCCAAAGGCTTGCGTGCGGCGCACGGCCTGCACGACAGCTATTTCGCGCAATCGCAGCTGATCCGCAGCGCGGCCGTCGAGAAGCTGCGCGAGGCAGACCGGCTGGAATGCGAGGCGTGGAACGCGATCATGTGGGCCGGCGGCCCGGCGATGCCGGCGCCCGGCGAGCCGCAGGCCAACCCGACCATCGGCATAGCGCTGAACGCCGGCTACGACCTGCTCGAGGCCAAGTGCAACCGCTGCCGCCGGATCTCGCTGGTGAGCCTGCGCGCTCTCGACCGGCCGCCCGCGACACCGATCTGGAAGCTCGAAGCCGCACTCTATTGCGAGCCGTGCAGCGAGAAGCGACGCTGGGGCCGGCAGCGCGCGCACATTCTCCGGCTGACATGCGCCAAGCCGGATCCGGAGCCCACCCGGATCAAGACGCCCTGAGCGGCGCCCGCGCAATCGACGTGGAGAAAGGCAATGGTGGAGACGAAGGTCAAACGGGGGTCAGTCAGTTGGGCTTACATCTACGTCGCGTTGGCTTTCGCAATTTCCATCGAGGGGCAGATTATCTCAATGATCGAACCTCTCCCATGGCTCTGGAAGATAATCGCCTACGCCTTATTGGTCGTCGTCACGTGCTGGATATTCCTTTGGTTCGACTGGGTGCCTAATAAGCTGATTAGACTGAAGAATTGGTACGAAAATCGCTACCGCTAAGAATCGGCTTATGTGCAACCTATACTCCATGACCAGGAACGTCGACGCGATCCGCCGCCTGTTCGGCATCGCGCCGGATCATGACCGCACCGGCAACCTGCCGTCGCTGCCCGCGATCTTCCCGGACTACCCGGCGCCGATCGTGCGCAACGGCGATGGCGGCCGCGAGTTGGTCATGGCGCGCTGGGGCATGCCGTCGTCGCAAAAAGCACTGATGGACGCGGCCAGGCGGCGTGCAGCGAAGCTCGAGGTTAAGGGAAAGGCGGTCGACTTCAAGGAGCTGCTGCGCTTGGAGCCCGACAGCGGCACCACCAACATCCGCAACGTCAACAGCGCGCACTGGAAGCGATGGCTCGGTCCAGCAAACCGCTGCCTAGTGCCATTTACATCGTTCAGCGAGTACGACACGGTCGACGGCAGCAAGGTGCCGGTGTGGTTCGCCGCTAGCGATGATCGCCCCCTGCTCTGCTTTGCCGGCCTGTGGACCACCTGGACTAGCGTCCGCAAGGTCAGGGAAGGTGAGGTGACCTGCGACGTCTACGGCTTCCTGACCACCGAGCCGAATGCCGTCGTTGCGCCCATCCACCCGAAGGCCATGCCGGTGATCCTGACGACGGCTGAGGAACACGACCTCTGGCTGCGCGCCCCCTGGGACGAGGCGAAGGCGTTGCAACGGCCGCTACCGGACGGCGGGCTGAAGATCGTCACGCGCGGCGAGCGCGAAGACCCAGGACGAGCCCAAATGTGACTCGTAGTCTACCTGTGTAGAGGATCCGCCCTACGGTCGGCGAATAAAAGCGAGGGTCCTTTGGGTGAAGTCCGCCAGCTCCGCATCGTTAATTAGCTCAGTCGCGTAGGCCGTGTTCGTATCGTGGTGAAACCGGTTTGCGTAATCTAGCAGCGCGCGAAACTCCCGGGCATTGGTTGCGCTCATAATCTCTTGCGGGGTGCCGGCTCGCGTCTCGCAAAGGTCCTGAAACCGCCCAAGCATACTGCCGGGAGTAAAAATGTTCGGATAGGCAACGCGGCAGAATGACTCCATCATCGGTCTCAGCGATTCAGCGACTCGTCGTTCGATGGTCGGGTCAGCCTGTTCCAGATACTCTACCGCTGCCGCATACCGTCGATCGTGTTCTGTCATCATCGCCGCGTAAATGTTCCAAGCAGCGAGAGTTGAGCCAGCCCCCGAACGTCGGACCTCTAGGGCGACTTTCTGCAACTGTTGGCACTTGTCCCAAACGCCGAGCAGGAACGGCTTCGAGTGCGAAAGAACTACCAGACCGGCCACATCACGCACCAGACGGTCCATCTCCTGCAATGTGTGCAGTGTGCGGTGCTCATCCAGACTTGTCATCGGGTCATCGATGACTACAATTCTCTGAGCGCGCAGCGGATCATTTTGGAGGCTCGCAAAGAAGAAGGCGAGGGCTAGCGTGTTGCGGTCTCCGGCGCTGAGTGTATTGCTGAAGCTTGGCGATCCAGGATCGGCCGTCAGCGGGACTGGATTTCCATCGATCAAAAGTGTGTAGTTCGCCGCCGACCCACCACGTGTGTTCGCAGCGTCAACAGGTCCAACCCGGAAGTTAGCATTGAAGCGCTGAAGGAAGTCGTTGATGGCGACCCCATAGGCAGGAAACGCAGCTTGCCGGTGTTGGTCGAGCGCAGTCCGGGCAACTCGCCGCCGTTGCTCCGTGGCGGCTTTTGCAGCCCTTTCCGCCAAGTATGCATCGCAGAGCGGCGCAATCGCGGGATCGTGTCGCGCTTCAACGGCACGCAGATTTGCTAAATCGTTAGCCAACGTCGCCTCATTGGCCTCACGCGCCTGCTCTTTCACTGTTTGCAGCCGGGTGTTAGCCGCGTTTAGCAGGTCCGAGACTTCCCGAATCCTATCGCAATTGGCGTTGTGTTCGGCGACCGCACGCTCGACTTCGGCCGGTACGCTCATTGGTTCCAGCGGCGCGGACATCTTGGCTTCAAGCAAACGCTCAACCGATTCTCTAGCTAACTTCCATGTTCGCGCGATCACCACTGTGTCGATCCCAACGGCCGGAACCCTGGCGAACGCCTTCCAGAATGCCTGACGCTCTACGGTTTCGCGTATGCTGCGCTCGAACGCCGCCGGAACATCACCAGATTGAACCGCCCGGAAGTTGCGCGCCGCTTCCGTGATCAGCAACTTCAATTCCTTGTAGGCGTGCCCAAAATGAGCACGGTAGTGAGCAAGTACTGGTGAGCCCGCCAAGTCCTGGGCGCAGAAGGGGCATTCGCCATGTCCATGCTCGGCAAGACGGCCAACAAACCCCATTCCCTCTCCCACCCACGCCTCGCCTCCCCTACCCAGCTGGCTAAGATGCTCCTGCACTCGCTCTAAGGCGCTCGCGTCGAGATCTGGGAGGCTCTTTGCAAGCAGTTCCCGGAGTGCATCGAGATCGACCTTTGGCAGCGAAAGCTGTGGCAAGGTTGGCGTTTCGGCAACTCTACTCGCGTCGCGAGCCGCCGCGAGACGACGCTCCGCCTCCTCAATCGCCTGCGGTAAGTGGGGCATGGGCGCTAGGGCACAGAACGCATCAACGGAGAGGCCACTCCTCAGCCGCGCCGGTATAGCGCTTTCCTTTTCTCGGAGCTCGGCATTATGAACCTCGATCTTATCGACCTCGGCCTGCAGGGCCCGCGCCAGAGCTATGCCCTGACTTCCGACGATCAATTCGTGTAGATTCTGCCGGTGAGTGACGCCAACTTCCATGCCAGAGTAGACATTTTCCGCGACGAACGTGTCATCGAAAATGACGATTTCGGGAGCCGTACGAGTCCATGCGCCGTTCTGGAAAACGGCGGGCGCGCCGGAGCCGGTGTCAATGACCACATGCGGCAGGTGCACGGCGCCAAGCCGCGCTCGCTCGGTAATGAGCTCGGTCCGACCGCTTGCAAGCGACCGCAGGATTGCGGCTAGCGTCGTCTTGCCGCGAGCATTTTCAGCATAGATGACCGTCAGGCGGCTGAATGGAAGTTGAGCGCCGGCAACTACGTTGTCGAACTTGCCGATATTGCGCAGCAGCTTGAGCCTTCGGACCACTAGCCACGCCCCCCCTAAGCGCCCCCGCAGATCGGAATGGTTGTGTTTTGCGGGGTGCACACTTCCTGTACATGGGCCCGATTGAAGAATCAATTTCCGAACCGACCGCATCAAACTCGCGGCAATCAAACAGAGAGGGCTCACTGGAAAACTTGGGTCCGGATGATCTCCGGCATCACCCCTGTGGCTTCATGCCCAGCCGCTCGCCGCACATGCTGCCATATGCGCCCATCACGCCGAGCAAACCATCGCCGGCGTTCGGGTCCTCCGTGTTGAGCTGCTCGATGGTGCCCGTCGGCGACGCAATCACGTTGACCTTGCAGGCGTAGGTCTTCGCGCTCCGATCGCTGGTCAGGGTGGTTTCGGTCGCCAGCTGCCAGACGTAGGACGACTGCCCGCTGTTCATGCGGAAGCTGCTGGTTGGCGGCCCCCACTTCATCACCAGCGTGTCGACATTCCTGCCGACATATTCCTGCCCGAGCCGCGCCCGCACCTCCGGCGCCGACGCCGCGCAGCCGCCCACCATGGCGCAGAGCGCCAGCACCCCCAGGACACGCATTTCAACCCCTCCACGCCCCAGGCACTCAAGCGCAGCCCTGGCGCGATTGCAACATGGTTGCCCGTCGCGCGTGCCGCGCAATGACGATCATCCCCAGTCAAGGGCGCGAGCGCCGGCCACGCCCGGAGAGGGCTGCATGTCGAGAAGCACGACGTCTGGCTTCGCGCATGCGCCATGATGCTGGCCTTTTCTGCCACTCTGGTGGCGTAGTCCCTCCCCCAACCGGCACTGATTCTGCGATCCCGGCTGCACATTCTTGCTGCGCTCTGGATCGACCTCGGACGGCAGCTTTCCCAGCTCGATCACCCCCGGGCCGAGACCGACCACGGCGCCCATCTCACCGATCTGCTGATCACGCTGGCGGTCTATGTCGGCACGACCGCGGACCGGCCGATGACGGCCTCGCGCCTGGCCGCCACCGTCGGCCTGCCGCGCACCACCGTGCTGCGCCGGCTGGCGCTGCTCGAGCGCGCCGGGCGGGTCGAGCGCCGCGGCCAGGCGTGGCGCACCCCGCTGGCCCATCACCTCGCTCTTGAACAGGGCAACCTCGCTGCGATCGCCGCGCTTGTCGCCGCCGCCGCAGCCGAGCTCGCGCCATGATGGCAGCGGCGGCTTTTTCCACTGCACTGTCCAAAATGGACACACGTCCCCATGGCGCAATCCGGAACTCCATATCACACTACCTCTGCGCGCAGCCCACCTCCACACATCCTTA
This sequence comes from Bradyrhizobium sp. HKCCYLRH2060, assembly GCF_051168135.1. Classification (NCBI taxonomy): domain Bacteria; kingdom Pseudomonadati; phylum Pseudomonadota; class Alphaproteobacteria; order Hyphomicrobiales; family Nitrobacteraceae; genus Bradyrhizobium; species Bradyrhizobium sp. HKCCYLRH2060. Next base: position 200,116 of record NZ_JBNPUK010000002.1, on the reverse strand, counting down.
AATGTTTCCGAGACCGGAGTTGCTGGTCATGTTGTCCTATGCGTCCACGCTCATTGCCCGCCGTCACGTCCTGGTCCGCGCGCTCGGCATCACCGCGACAGGCGCGGCGCTGCCGCTCCCCCTGATCGTCGCCGACACGCCCGAGGCCCGCATCGCCCACCACCTGCGCGAGGCCTGCACCGCGCTCCAGGAGCTGTATCCCGAGGCCGCCTTTCAGTCCGCATTCCGCCGGCGCGCGGCGTTCGATTGGGTCAGCGCCGGCGACATCGTTGCCGTGATCAAGGCCGCGGAACGGAATCCGCCGCCGGGACTCGAATCGTCATGAGGTTCTGTCTGCGTTGTGACGACACCGGCTTCGTCTGCGAAGCCCATCCCAGCCTCCCCTGGAGCGACAGTCCGCGCGGCTGCCGCTGCGGCGCACCCGGCGATCCCTGCCCGATCTGCAACGGCGCGCTGCGCGAGGCCGAACCGCCTGCGATCAATCCAGCCGAGATGGACGACGCCGAGCAAGAGCTGATCGCGCTGCGCGCCCGGCGGCGGAGGCACTGATGCCGCGCCGCCCGATCGAGCTGCCGCCGAAGGTGGCACGCGAATTCATGGCCGACCTCGAGGCCTATCGCGCAGCGTCTCCCGGCCTTGCCAAGGACGAGATCGCCGCGCGGCAATGCCGGGCGTTGCGGGAATATCTGCGGCCGTCCGATGGCAAGCTGAAGCTGCCCGACGTGCGCAAGCTAATGGATGCGATGGCGGAGGAGATGGAGTGAGCCTCAGTCCGGCCGGCCGGCGGCCGGGCCGCGCGGTGCCGGCTTGATCTTCGCCAGATCGTCCCTCAGCCTGGCGCGCGCGTTCCAGAGGTCGACGTCGGCCTGCAGCCCCATCCAGATCTCCGCCCCGTTGTCGAAGAACTTGCCGAGCCGCAGCGCCATGTCCGGAGACACCGCCGACTTCTCGGCGATGATGTTGCCGAGCGCCATCCGCGTCACCCCGATCAGGGGCGCGGCGGCGTAGACCGACAGGCCGAGCGCATCGAGCTCACGCTTGACGATCGCGCCCGGATGCGTCGGCGGCCGCCGCCGCGGCCCTGCCTTGTGCTCGGTCATTGGCTCTCCGCAAGGGGCGCGCGGCCCCCTCTCAATGGTACTGCTCGAAATCGACACGGTAGGCGTCTCCTTTATCCCACTCGAAGGTGATCCGCCAAGCGCCGCTGATCCAGATCGAATAGCGCACCGGTTTGAACTGCTTCAGTTGATGCAGCCGCAGGCTCGGCAGGTTCAGCGCCCGAAGGTCGGCAGCGCGGTTGAGCACGTCCAGGGCCTCAAGGCAGCGGCCGTGGAATTTGGCGTCGATCCGGGCGGTCCTGCCGCTCTCGAATAGCTCTTTCAGTCCGTTGTGTCGATATGTCCTGATCATGAAATTAGTATAGTAACACTATACTAATTCGTCAAGTGACGATTTACGTTTCCGCGCGAGAAAAAATCCGCCTTATACGTAAAGTATCGCTTTACTAACGTATAGTGATACTTTACTATCCCTTGCATAGAGTGAAGTCCACCGGCGTCCCACCTAGGCCGTGTCGGAATTGCCCTTCGAAACAAAGGGGCCGACACGGGGGAACGTCAGAGGGTTTCCGGCGAGGGAGTTTCCCTCCGCCGCCTCCACCGGTCCGGTGGGCTTCACTCACCCATCTCTCAACGACGACCTGGAGGAACATCATTCATGGCCAATTTGCTTGCGAAGCGCATCCCGGACGGAACCGGCATCTATTCTCACACTCAGTGCACATACACGCTGCTCGGCCCGCGGTTTCCCCGCAAACGCGGTTTGCTCGACTTCGCATCCGCCCTCAATGATCCCGATGCACGGAATGACGAAGACACCTACGAACGCGTGTGCATCCTGATGACCGGCGGATTTGCTGACTGATCGCGAAGGAGGCGAAGTCCCGTGAACAAAAAGCCCGGCCCGCAGGCATGCGGACCGGGCCAGGCGTTGAGCAACTTGGTTTGTGAGAGGCCTGGGGGGCCTCTACCCTTCCGTCATACCATCGCGCGCCAATGATCTCGCTGAGCGCGCCGCCTCTCATCCCACGCCGCCACCCGGCTGAGCAGCCACAGCCCGACGACGACGGCCCCGGCAACGCGCCAGAAGCCAAACGCATCGACGGCGTGATCCATGACGACGCAGACGATGAACAGGATCAGGCAGCCGGCGACGAAGTGCAGGAAGTCGTCGTACATGGTCAGGCTCCGCCTGGTTGCACGTAGCAGAACACGTAGCGGTTCCGGCTGAGGAAGATCACGCCGTGGCCGGTGGGGTTGCCGCGGTCCCATTTCAGCTTGTTCTGTGGCACCTCGATCTCGGTCCCCATGGGCACATGCGGCCGGCCGCGCGGCTCATCCGGGCGATCGTCGGTGATGATCACATAGGTCCTGCCGTCGCGGACGTGGATCTCGTCGGCGAAATAGGCATCCGCCTCGCCGCAGCAGGACGCCGTCGGCACGTCCGGCTGCATCAGGCTCTCATACCAGGCGCGTAGCGCCGGATCGCTGCTCTGCCACTGGCCGAGGTCGCGCGCGTGCGCCGGCCGCGCAATCGAGAACAGCGCGGCGGCGGCGATGATGGCGGCGAGGCCGATCGCGACGAGCAGCACGCGGATGGCCACATGGCCGCCGGCGCCAGCACCCGCGCGCGGCGCATCCCAGCCGAACAGGCCGATCATGACGATGATGAGCGCGACGGTGGCGAGCAGAACGGCGATCGCGGAGAGCATGATCGTCTCTCCCCTTACCAAGGCAAGCCGTGCGACAGCGCGATCACCAGCGCGATCAGGCAGCCGCCGGTCAGCACCGGAAAGGGTGACACGCGGTTTCCGCCCGCGGAGCTCATGCCGTTGCCGTAGGCCGTGACAGCCGTCGCCAGCAGGGTGAGGACGAGCACGATTGCAGCGAGAACCAGCGCCATGGCGACGCCTCCTTCGGGGTTCGGGGTGATGGATGATGGACGGACGGATGGCGAACGTTGTCAGGCCTTGCCGTCCATCTTCTCGGCCAGCCGCTCGAGCCGCTTGTCGATGCGGTCGCCGAGCTGGTCGAGGCTCTTCTCGACGCGCGCGATTACGGCCTCGAACGAATTCTTGCGCACGAACTCGTCCCTCGCCCAGGTCTCGATCTCGTGCACCTTGGTGCGGATCGCCGCCACCGCCTCGCCAATCTCGCGGCGGGCGATGTCGAGGTCGACGACGGCCTGCTTTTCGATCGCGGCCATCTTGACCGTGAGCGTGGCGATGTCCTGCTTGAGGACCTTGGTTTCCTCCGCGATCTTGTCGCGGATGTTGGTTTCGACGCGGGTCAGGCGCCAGACCACGCCGGCGCCGCCGCCGGCAATCATGATGATCAATGTGATCAGTTGATAGTCCAGTCCGGCCACCTGTCATTCCCACCTGTTGGCGCCCGTCATCGCGCGCGCTTGCCTCCGATGACGCAAACTCAACCCGCTGCACGAACGCCCGCGGCGACCTGGTCCGGTCACCCGCCCTCGCCCTTCTGCTTGATTGTCGCGGCGCGGGCGTCGGCGAACACGGTGCCCTTGCCGGGCCCGGCGCGCAGGATCAGCGGGCCGCCGCCGCACAGGAAGCCGATCAGCAGATAGGCCCATTGCACGAGATCGCCGTTCGACGGATAGGAGCCGCCGAACATCCAGATCAGGAATGGCACCGCCCATTGTGCCCAGGACAGCACGAACACCTGGGACATCAGCGTGATGAACCAGCCGAGGCGGATGATCCGCGACGATTTCATCGCGTCGACGAAGGCTGCATAGGTCTTGGCGAGCGCCTCGGCATGCGATACCTCGATGTCGCGCGCGGCCTGCTCCATGACCGCGAGCAACTTATCGACCGCCTCCTCCTTGCTGACCTGCTTGTTATTGTAGGAGACGAAGATGCTGGCGGCGGTGTCGAAGAACTTGTTGATGAAGGGCAGGCCGATCGCGCCGATGATCGAGGAGAACATCAGACGTCTCCCCGCTTCTCCGCCAGCGCGCGGAAGTAGTTGAGCAGCAGCAGCAGCAGAACCACGCCGATGCCCCAGAACTTCTCCGGCACATAGCCCGCGATCACGCTGGTGATCGGCGTGGTGTCGACGCCGACCAGCATCGGCGCCAGCATGTCGTGCATGTAGACGACGCCGACCGCCATGGTCACCACCGCCGCCGTCAGCTTCTGCTTGAGGCCGGCGAGCTTCTCGGACACGGCCGCCAGCATGCCGGCTTCGCGGGTCCACAGCCAGGTCAATGCCGGCGTGCGCTTCAGCAGGGGCCCGATCCAGACGACATAGACGAATGCGATCACGGCGCCGTTGAGCAGCCAGAACGCCACCCACTTCAAGACATCCTTCAGCATGGTCAGTTCCTTTCAGGGGTCGGGAGCACGGAGACGAATTCGGCGCGGTCGACCACCGCGCGCAGCAGCCAGGCGCCGGCGCCGAGACAGGCGGCGGCGAAGACGAGGCAGAGCAACAGGCCGAGCGCGAGCTCGCCGCGGCTCATCGGTCCGGGGCCGCATCGCCGCGGCGCCGAAGGCGGCAGGCCGAAATGGCGGGGCATGACAGGGCCCTCCGCGGCGATCAGAACCAGTTGGCGATGACGGCCGCGCGCTTGCGCGCCAGCAGGATCGCCGCGGCGATCGCCAGCGCGATGGCGAGGCCGGCGACGGCCGCGACGGCCGCCGGCGGCAGCGGCGTCGGCGCGTCCGTGCCCTGCCGCGCGCCCTCGTGGCCGGCGCCGGCGGCCACCGTGGTGCCGGCCGCCCCGGTCGCGACGGTGCGCAGGCGGCGCTCCTTGGCCGTGGCGGCGTCGACGACTTCCTTGGGCGGCTTGGCCGTCGGCGGGCTGCCCGGCATGCTCTTCGCCACCGGCAGGATCCGGTCGACCGAGGCCATGCGGGCGATGATCGGATCGTTGCCGGCCATCAAATGCAGGCGGTCGGCCAGGCCATTGCTGCCGCCGTTCCACAGCTTGACGCAGCCCTTGAAGTCGCCGGCGTCGGCCTTGGCGTTGAGGCCCTTCCAGTCCCAGAACGCGGCGCAGATCTCCGGCTGCCGCTCGAGCTGCGACACCGCCTCGGGACGATCGACCGCCGGCACGCCGGTCCGCGCCTCGCATTCCCGGTAGGCGCCGAGGCCGGTCCATTGCGGGCCGCCGTGGCCGATATAGGTCGATCCGTCATGGGTGCCCGGGCGGTTGCCCATGCGGCCGCCATAGATGTCGTCGAATGCCTTGAGCTGCCAGCCCGGCGCGGTGCCGAACCGCGCCCGCACCGCTGCGGCCGAGGCGAAGCGGTTGGGCCAGACCTGCGCCATCCGCTCCGGCGTGTACGCCAGGCTCTCGGTGAGGCCCTTCAGCGCGAAGCCTCCACATTCGTGCTCGAGGTTGGCGAAGAAGTACGACAGCCGCGTCCGCGTCGCGTTGACGCCGACCTTGGTCAGCACCTCCTGCCTGGTGACGAACGCCTCGATCACGGCCTCAGGCGCGCGCGGGAACACCGCGCGCAGGGTTTCGCGCGTCAGCTCGATCATGTCAGGGGCTCCGATGTTGCGAAAACGGTGCAGGTCGCCGGCTCCAATCCAGGATCGGTCGACTTTCCAGAGGTTGTGGTGTTAAAAGAGATCGCCTACTCGGCGACCGCCGGAGGCCGGGGCAAGGGGGCATCCGAGGTGCACGGGACAGACAAACACTCCGGCATCGATGGCCGGGTCATCGATCACGCAACTCACTATCGTGCTGATATCGACGGGCTCCGCGCTATCGCGGTGTTGTCCGTCGTCACGTTCCACGCCTTTCCAAATCTGCTCCGCAGCGGCTTCGTCGGCGTCGACATCTTCTTCGTGATCTCAGGCTACCTGATCACGTCCATCATCCTCACCGACCTTGCCGCCAAACGCTTCACGCTGACGAACTTCTATGCCCGGCGCGTGCGCCGCATCTTCCCGTCGCTGATCATCGTGCTGACCTGCTGCCTAGTCGCCGGCGGCCTCTTGTTCTGGGCGGATGATTTCGCCCGGCTCGGAAAGCACACCGCCGCAGGTGCGGGATTCGTTGCCAACCTCGCCCTCTGGCAAGAGGCCAACTATTTCGACGTCGCATCTGACACCAAGGTCCTGCTGCATCTGTGGTCGCTCGGTGTCGAGGAGCAGTTCTATCTGGTCTGGCCGGCTCTCATGTTGCTCGCCTGGCGAAGTCGCCTCAATCGCTTCGTCCTGATCGCGGCCATTCTGGCGTTGTCCCTGGTCTACGGCATCAAGGCGACGTCGACGGACCCGGTCGCCGCGTTCTACTCGCCGGCATCACGCCTCTGGGAGCTCGCGGCCGGCGCAAGCCTCGCGAACCTGACCCTGTTCCCATCTAGAGCCGCGGCCTGGATCGAACGCACGATCGGCATTGCGCTGACAACGATCTTCTTCCAACGCGACGCCAACACCGATCCCGATCGCGCCTACCGCCATGTCATCTCAACACTGGGCATGGCTCTCGTCCTCTCATCGGTCGTCGTGATCACACGGCGACATGAGTTTCCCGGCTGGTGGGCTCTGTTGCCGGCGACCGGCGCCTATCTTCTCATTCTCGCCGGCCCCGAGGCGTGGCTCAATCGCTGGGTGCTCTCCAGCAGGATCCTGGTCTGGTTCGGGCTGATCAGCTACCCTCTCTATCTCTGGCATTGGCCCCTGCTGACCTTCGCACGGCTCCATTTCGGCAACGTCGCGCCGCCACCACAGCTCGTGCTCGCCCTTGTCGCAGCCTCCGTCGTGCTGGCGTGGCTTACCTATCAGCTGGTCGAAAAGCCCATCCGGTTCGGGCAGCGCGCGAGAAAGGCTTCGATTCCCGCCCTGGTGACAGCAATGGCCGCGATTGGCGCGTTCGGGATCGTCGACGTCCTCGGCAAGGGCTTTCCGGGCCGGCTCGAGCAGGACAAGGCTGCCTACGCTGACTATTTCAATGTGGGCTCACCGAGGCTGCAGGCTGAGTACATCAATTACATCTCGCAGAACCAGTGCAACTTCTACGCCTGGGACTCCAAAATTCCGACGATTGCTCCGCGCGCCGCCATTGATCCGAACTGCTATACTCGCCATTCCGAGCAGAGCATCATGGTCCTCGGAGACTCGAACGCATCCGATCTATACTACGGTCTCAGCGAGGTTCTTCCGAAGACCGTTTCACTGCTCTTGATCTGGAGTTCCGGGTGCCAGGTGAGTGAGGTGATCGAGCGCATCATCGATACCCATCACTGTCATATGGCGAACTATTTTGCGATACAGCGTATCAAGATCGATCCCCCAAAGGTGCTGCTGCTGTCATCGAACAATTCGTTCGACATCGCCTACATCCGCCAGTTCACGAGGACCGTAAAAGGCTACGGCGTCAAGCATGTGCTCGTCTTGGGGCAACGGCCGCACTGGAAACCCTTCCTCTATAAGGTCGTTCTCGATAACTACTGGCCTGAGATTCCACGCTATATCAAAGGCCACCTCGATGATGATCTGATGGCCTTCACCAAAGCGTTTCAGTCGCAGATCCGGCCTGACGAACCGTTCGAATTCGTCGACGAGATGAAGCCGTTCTGCAACGCGGAGGGATGCTTGAGCTATCTCGGCAACGATCCGAAAGAGGGTCTCATCACTGCGGATACTGTGCACTTGCGACCACACGCGTCGATCTGGCTGGCGCGGCAACAGCTTGCTCCGCTGATCATGAACCGCCTTGGCGAGTGATCCGAGCTAATAGGCATAAGCGCCATGAGCGCCTGTAGCCGTGACACTCGCAGGCAGCGCTGTTCCGTTGTACTTGAACGTATGACCGTCATCCACCAGGATGTTTCCTGGTGTGCCCCAGGCCGCCGCGTTGCCCGTGATCGCTGTTCCGACCGTCGTGAGGCCCGGACCGTACAACTCCATGAAATTCGTGATGGCCATTCCGCCGGTCGGCTGAATGCCCGGGCCAAGCGAGATCTGACCGCCACGATCCGCCCGGATGATGTTTTTGAACGTATTGTTGAAAGTCATGATGTTGAAGATGGCGAAGATGCAGGCGCCGTTATCGAGGTATACGCCGACATCGTTCGCTCCGCCGCCGCCATTGATGCGAACATTGGCAAAAACATCGACGACGCCGTTTCCGTGCAGTTTGATGGCGGCCTTACCGAAGACGTTGTTCTGCGAATTCAGCGTGACGTCCTGCATGATCAGCTCGGCATTGTCGCCGACCGACACGAGGTCCACGCCGCTGCTCGGCGATTGGATCGTAGCAGTACCCCCATTTCCCTTCAGGTTGATGACGTTTGATCCAAGGCCCTGGCCGCCGAGGCTAAGCGTCTGCGCGAAGGTCTGGCCCGCCGTCAGCGCGATCGTGGATGACGACCCCTGCATATCCGAGTCATAGTAGATGACCGAAGCCGCGTCCTGAATGTTGACAAAGGCGCTCGCGCCTGACGCCAACCCGTCGACCGTTCCGCGCGCACCGGTGCTGCCGGTATCGCAGCAGAACGTCACATTCCCTTGCGCCCATCTCTGCTTCTTCGGAAACCAGTCCCAAACGGGTCCAGATCCATCATTGGCACTGAAGATCTGGACATTCTGGCCGGGGTAGAGAATGAAGGTTGTGCCGTTCAGATTGATCCGCTTTCCGCGTCCCGTGCCGACGCCGGAATATGAATCCGTGTTGCGCACCATCACCGAGAAGTCCGATTGATAGCTCGACGCGGCGCCGAACGTCAGTTCGAAAAAGGCGTTATTTCCCACGTGCAGGGTCGAGCCGGCGTCGCCAGTCACAACCGAATATGCGGCGGTCTTTGCTAAGGTCTGTTTGTTGCGCCAGCCGGAAGTCGGGCTAAGCGCGGCAATGCCAATCGAGATAACCCGCCACACACCGTCGCCGAGCGGCAGCGCCCAGCAGGAATCGCCGGGCGAGAACGTGTAGTTCTGCGATCCCGGCATCAGCAGCTTCGAGGAGTGCACGAAGGTCGGGTTGCCGACCAGATAGAGGTGGATCGGCGGGCCTTTGGGCCAGGTTGGCAGGCCGCGGACGGTGCCGGTGCCCTCGACCCAATAGGCGTCGCCCATGGCGCTCATGGCGAGCTCGGGATTCGAGGCGAGCACGCCGCCATAGCGGTGCAGCGGCGGCAACTGCGGGGTCGCCGGGAACGACGAGGCGTGGTTGGTCATCAGAGGTCTCCGCCCTGCGCGAACACCTTGAATGCCTCGCCGTTGTGGGTGGAGGCCATCAGCGACCAGCCGGTCGGCAGCACCAGGCCGTTGGCGAAGCTGACATCGTCCTCGAACACGGCGATCGTCGCCGATGGCGTAATCGCGGTCACCAGCCGCTCCTTGAGGAGATACTTGTTGGTGCCGTCATTCAGGAAATACCGGATGACGCCGGCCGTCGTGGTGCCCGAAGCGACGGCGCGCAGGCTGTCGATGCGCGAGCCCGAGCCGCCGGCGCTGACCACCGTCACTAGCGTGCCGGTGCCGTCGCGATTGGTGTTGGCGGCCGACAGCGCGGCCTGCCAGGTCTTGGGGGTACCGACGAAGACGGGAGCCGATGCCATGGGTTGGATCCTTGTTGCGAAGAGGATGGATGGCCGGGTCAAGCCCGGCCATGACGGAGGAGAGCGTGGCGCCCGCGTCGTTCGCCGGTCAGGTGCAGGTCGACCACTGCAGGAAAGCGTTGGCGCCGGCGCTGACGCCGGCGATCGCGGTGGTGACGAACGCTTCACTGGCCATCGCGACCTTGTTGCCGGCTCCAGTGCCGAGCATGACGACAACTCTCTGGTTGTCGGTGTCGTAGACCGGCTCGAATTGCAGTCCGGTGTAGCCCCCGATCTGCGCAGCTGTGCCGAAGCCAAACCCGAATTGCGTATGCGTCGTCATGCGATGGACCCACAGCTGAATGTTGCGATGACGGGATCGGCAATCGACCCCATGCTGAGGACCGGCACGCTGGCGCCGATCGGCGTCGGCCCGGCCCAATCAGCCGAGGTATTGGAGGCCTTCACCCAGAGCCGGAACGGCGACACGTCGGTCTGCAGGAAGGCATAGCCGGTGGTCTGGCCGTCATAGTTGGCGCGCTCTGCCAGCGTGCCGGATGCATCGTAGCTGAGCCCCTGCCCTTGCAGTCCTTGGACGCCCTGGGCGCCCTGCTCGCCCCGCGGGATGCCAAAGGCAAGGCTGGCCGCCGAGGACGTGCCGAGATTGGTGACGGTCGCGTTCGAGCCGGCCGGCAGGGTCGTGGTCGAGCTGATCGTGATCGTGGCGGCTGTGCCGGGCGCGCCCTGGGGCCCCTGACTGCCTGGGTCGCCCTTGGCAGCGACCAGGTCCCAGAACGACGGGTTGCTTTCCGGCGGCTTGTTGGTACTCGGCGCTTTGGCGATGTAGCTCGAGCCGAGCCGCGAGGCCATGTCGGAGGCGATGTAGTCCGTGGCGCTGTCCCAGGCGCCGCGGTTGGTCGAGGTGCCCGCGGGATTGCCCTGCGCCACCCAGACGCCCGCCACCTTCAGCCACAGCTTCCACAGGCCGGTGTTGGTTTTCAGCGCATACTGTCCGTCCTCGCCGATCGACGGATCCGGCGCCTCGCCCGTGACCGCGTAGATCGTGCCCATGCCATTGAGGATCGCGACCAGCGCGGAGACGTCGGCCATCGCCTGGCCGCCGACGAAGCGCAGCGGCGAGCGCTGCACGATCTTGTAGGCCGCGCCCGCCGTGACCGTGGTGTAGGGCCAGGCGTCGATGACGAGATGCGTCTCGTCGGTGACGTCCTCGATGATGACGGTGTGGCCGGCGATGACGATGTCGTCGCCGGGGCGGACATTGACGCCGGACCAGATCGTGCCGGTGCCGTCGATCACGGTCGCGCCGTTGGCGACCGCCACCGTGCCGGTCGCGTAGCTCGGAAATGCCATGCTGATCTACCTGCGGAAATCGGTGATGTAGACCTGGCCACCGGCCAGCGAGAACCGCGCGCCGGTCGAGACCACCCGCATCCGGAAATTATGCGCGCCGCTCGGCAGGCCGGACTGGGTGTGGCGGATGGATATCGGCAGATACAGCTCGAACACCGGCGAACCGCCGCCGAACGGGTTGAGCATGTGGATCCAGCTCCACGACTTCACGACCACGCCGTCGACCAGCAGGTCGATCTGCGAGAACGGCCGCGAGCCGCCATAGTTGAACGAGCCGTTCGACCATTGCGCCTCATAGGCGACGGTGGCCTTGCCCGACTTGATGACGGTGGTGATGTTGAGGAAGTCGGAGAAATCGTCCGTCTTGGCCGGCGTCGCGAACACCTGGGTCGAGGACACCGCGCCGTCGATGATGTTCGGCAGGTCGACGCCGCCGACCGCGATCTGGTTGGTCGAGATCGAGCCGGCCTGGATGTGCACGGCCTGGATCGCGCCGGCCTGGATCATCGAGGCGGTGATCGTCCCGTTGAGGATCAAATTGCCGTTGATGCCGACCGACGGCACGGTGCCGACCAGTCCGGTCGAGAACAGATCGTAGGGCGCGCCGCCGTTGACCGAGGGCAGCGAGATCTGGACGTGGTCGGCGGCGAGGTTGATGACGCTGTCGGTGTTGCTGCCGTCGATCAGCCGGATGCCGGAGATGGCGCCGTTGACGTTGACCGTCACGCTCCACGACGCCGCCGCGTAGCCATCGAGCTGCGCGATCGCCGTCGACACCGTGTTGGCCGAGGAGAACGCCGGGCCGAAGGTCGCCGACACCTCGGCCTGATAGGTGGCGAACGCCGTGTCTTGGTCGACCATCGCCTGCTGCAGGGTGGCGATCTCGGCCTTGGCGTCGCCGGCCATCGCGAACAATTGCGTCCGCACCGCCTTCTTGTCGGTCCAGTTGCGCGCATCCTGATTGGCGGCGATCGCGGCGATGCGTTGCGTGACCTCGTCGGTGGCCGCCTTGATCTGATCCTGCAGGGTCGTGACCTGGTACTGCAGGCCCTCGATCAGCGAGGTCAGGGCGACCGATTGCGGGATCGCTTCGATGGTCGGCGCCGCCACGTTGACGGTCGAGTACGGCCCGCGCACGGCGGTATTGACCGCCTGCACCCGCAGCTTCACCGCGGCGAGCGAGACCACCGCCGAGAACTGGTTGTCCTGGCCCTCATAGACCTGCTGCCAGTGCACGCCGTCGTCATAGGAGACGTCGGCGATGTAGTAGAGCGCGCCCGCCGCCGGAAACCACGACGCCGACAGTTTTGGTTCGATCGCGCCCTGACCGAAAGTGGCGTTGAGGCCCGCGATCAGCGGCACCTTGTCGTTCGCCGGGAACTGGCCGACCGGCAGCAGCGGTGGGCTGCCGAGGTCGGTGGCGTGCACGCGCTCGTCGTCCACGACCAGGCTCAAGGTGGCGTAGTCGCCCGAGGGCGTGCCGTTGAGCACGACGCACAGCTTTGACGACGAGGTGCCGTTGCCGAACTCGAACGACGGATCCTCGGCCCCATCGGCGCGCGTCAGCACGGCCGACAAGGTCGTCGACTGCGCGGTCTCCGCGCTCGCCAGGCTCGCCGCGTCGAGCACGGCGAGGCTCGCGTCCGCGCCCTGCGTCGCCACCACCGGGCCGAACCATGTGCCGTTCGGACGGCGCAGCCGGATGTAATACGGCCCGGTCCCCCAGACGGGCGCCGGGTCGAGCTTCAAGGTTCGGACCGCGACCGAGGTCACGGCGCCGCCCTGGCCGTAGGCCTCCGGCAGCTCGGACTGCAGCCGCAGCACCGAGCCGAGCGTGATCGCGCGGCCCTCATACTCGACGCGGACGCTCGGCGTCTCCCTGCGATAGATCGAGGCGAGGTAGTAGAACGCGGCCTCCCGGAACGCCTGCGCGCGGGTGACGATGCCGTCGATGCGGCGCACCTCCGGGAACGTGGCCGTGAAGGTGAGATCATCGGGCGGATACTGCACCGAGGCCGGCAGCCAGGTCTGCTCGTCGACATACTCGATGGTGACGGCGTCGGGATCCTCGTCGCCGAGCATCTGGAAGCCGATCGAGGTGGAATCCCGGACCACCTCCCGGTCGGTCAGCAGCAGCGACGGCACGTCGCGCCATTCGTCGCGCACGATCGAGACGGTGTCGCCGAGCCAGAAATGGCGGGCGCGCGCCGGCGTCAGGATCTTGTCGAGCGCCTCGGGCACCGCGACCGCGATGTCGAAGCGGTAGTCGAACTGGTCGCCGCGGCTGGCGCAGCCCGTGGCGAAGGCGACCACCGCGTTGAAATCGACCTTGGAGATTGACAGCCCCGAGCCGTAGGTCGCGTTGACGACAGCGTCGAGGAACGCCCAGCCGGGGTTGCGCGTCGCCTGGGTGGCGAAGGCCGCCCCCGTCCACACTGGCAGCTTGCGGGTGCCGAGCACGCCGAACTTGTAGCTGCCCTGCGTCGACTGCGAGGCCTTGATGCGCAGCGCCACCGTCGAGACGTCGGCGAAGGAATTGGCGCCGGCGAGGAAGGTGCGCAGGCCGGCCCAGATCACGGCGTTGTTGCCGTCCTGGCCGGAGAGCTCGGCATCCTCGCGGCGGAAGCGGACGAGATAGCGGCCGGGCGCGACGTCAACCTTGACGCTGTCGCGGATCGGCGACTGTGCGGCATAGGAGCGCTCGATCGCGAACAACGTCACATAGGGCCCGGTCGCGATGCCCAAATCGTCGCAGGGCGCATATTCGGCCGTGAGACCCACGGTCGAATAGCCGATGTTGCCGTCGTCCTTGTTGTAGGTGTAGCAGCCGGACGGAAACACGAAGTCGATCGCGATCGCCTGCGCGTCCGTGCCGGCCGGGTTGGCCGCGAAGCCGCCGAGCCAGGCGCCGGGCGAGCGGCCGAACGGCGGGAAATGGACGCCGGCCGGACCGTAGAAGCCGCCTGACGTGCCCGAGCCCGATGGGAGCTGCTGGCCGGAGACCTCCGCCGACTGGTCGACATTGACCGGAAATAGCGTGACGGTCTGGCCCGGCTCGTAGAATGCGAGCTGGCAGTCGAAGCCGGGCTCGATGCCGGTGCCGGCATGCCAGAGCAGCGTGTCGTCGATATAGAGCGCCTCCGGCTCGAGGCTGCCCATCGTCGTCGCCAGCAGCACGTTGAGATACTGGTCGTTGGCGACGAACTCGCCCCAGGGCGTCGCGGCGAACTCCGGATAGCGCTTGAGCCGGCCGTACCACACCGGCAGCGGCTGGCCGAGGCGCGCGGTGTTGCCCTGCGCGGCGACTGAATAGATCTGGTCCTGCGTCGCGGAGGGCGTGTTGGTGGCCCCGGCCTTGGGCGCGGTCAGCGCGTTGATCAGCAGCGAGCCGCCGAGGCCGATCGCCGCCCCCAACGCCGCCGCGCCAAATGTCCCGGCGCCGAACGACGCGCCAAGCAGCGCCGCGGCGCCGCCGCCGGTGATGAAGGTCGCGAACGCCGCGACCGCGATCAGCGCGACCAGGCCGATGACGCTCTTGCCCTGATTGCGGCCGCCGCCGCCCCCGCCGCGCGGGACCGACAGGAAGCGCACGGCATCGGCGGCGCCGATGCGGCGCCGGCGCCAGTCGGCGCGCAGCACCGCCTCGCCATTGATCTCGAGGATGGTCGGCAAGCCCCTCGCGAACTTCCAGCCGTGCTGACTGTCACGGCGCGCCCAGCCGGTGCGGCGCAGGAAGGCCGCCACGGTTTCATCAGGCCGCGGCACCGCGCTGGCGACCTCGAGCCCCGGCATCACCAGGTGCACGACGGGCCGCATCACCACCGCCGGCGCGCGCGCGCGCCGGGCGCGCGGCCGCGAGCGCAATCGCGCATCTCCAGCGGTCTTGCGTGCCTGATCAGATGTATTCCGTGCAGTGCGGGCCATGCTATGATGCACCCGAGCCAACAAACGAAAGCATTGCGATGTCGCCCCTCAGCCACAGCGTGACGAAACAGGTCAGCCGCAAACTGAGCGGCCTACATCGGGATATTCTGTCCAAAGCTGCGGAACTCGGCGAAGCGCTGATAGATCCAGATCAGGTTCCGGAGTGCGGGGATCTGATCAGATGGGGCTATGCCCAGGTCGAGAGTAACTATGGCGAACTCTCTTTGAGGCCGACCCAGCAAGGCCTTGCAGCGCTCAAGGACGCCAACGAGTAACAGCTGGAACTACTCGGCTTGTTCGTTCGGCTCCCAGAACGAGATGCTCACCCAGCCCTGATGCTTCAGCGACTGGACGTCCTCGCAGCACACGCCGTTGCGGCGGTCGCAGTGGATCACCTTGCGCTCCGCCGCGAGCCAGACGCCGATGTGACCGGCGCCGGCGAACCGCCCCATCAGCACAAGCGCGCCGTCGGTGGCCGTGATCAGGCCATGCGGCCCCTGCTCCACCTCGCGCCATCGGGCGCGCTCCGGATTGCGGCCGATCTCGGCGATCATCCAGCGCCATTTCGGCTCATCCGGCACGGCCACGCTGGGCAGCGCGCGGCCGAACAGCTCGCGCTGGACATGCGCCGCGAACTCCCAGCAGTTGCGCGCCTGCCACGACCAGGGCTCGCCAATCAGGGGCGCGAGGAAATCAGAACGGTTCACCGAGCTTCCCATCATGCACGGGCCAAGATCTGCCTGTCGGCTCATCTGCATCGAGCCGGAATTCAGTCACCACGAAGGGGCGGCTGCGACGATAGGACGACACATTTGCTGCTGCAGCCGCGGCCTTTTCCGGCGAGCTGTAGACCCCCTCTGCATAACCCGCGTCGTAATCGTTCTCGGAAAGGACGTAGACCGTCATGCCGTCGCTCATGGCAACAGGCTCGGAAACTGCTGATAGTCGTAGTTCTTGTCGCGCTTCGGAAAGCGCCTGTTCATCAGGTTCTTGACCATCACGGTGCCGGTCAGCTTGGTCCCGGTCATCTCGACGGTGCGCAGCTCGAACTCGACGGGGCCATAGGCCGGCTCGGTCAGGTCGGAGCCGAGATATTCGCGATAGATCACCGTGATGTACTCGCGCACGGCCTGTGCGGCCCTGATCTTCGGCACCAGCTCGCGCGCGACGTTGTCGATCGTGATCCGGCTCGCCGGCGGCTGGCCCTCGCGCTGCTCGGGATATTCAGCCGTGAACGGGCACGCGATGAAGGTCACCATCTCCCCGGCATTGCGCACCGCGCCCGGCTCGATGCCGAACGTCATGTCGTCAGCCACATTGGCGACGACCCGCGCCGGCTGGTCGAACGACGACTGCCAGATCTCCAAGGTGATGTAGACGTCCTCATTCGGCGGACAGGAGGCGTAGGCCTCGAGCAGCGCCTCGCTGTGGGTTGGCATCGGTCAGTGTCTCTTCTGGCGCGTGGCCTGCTCGCAAAACCGGTGCCCACTTTTGCGGGCCACGCGCTACACACCGTAGACGCGCAGCGACATGGTGACCGCGACGACGTCGGTGGTCAGATAGGCATAGGTCAGCTGCGTTCCCGGCTTGATGAACTGGCAGGTCTTGCTGACAAAGCCACTGCCGAGCCAGACATTCATCGTAAACCGCCCCGTGCCGTTACCGAGTGTCGTCTTGACCCAGTCGACGAACGTGTCGTGCTCGGCCATCGTCATCCAGATCGTCTGCGTCAACGTGCCGACGTTGTCGCCGGGGCGCTTCCGCTGCCTGGTGTTGCCGCCTTCCATGTCGGTCGCGAGCGGATCGCGCATGCGCTGGATCGGCTGGAAGCTGTCCTGCTGCGGCGCATAGGTCGCGATCGGCCAGACGGGTAAGGTCATCGCCCCGCCCTCATTGTCCGGTGAACGGCTTCACGCCGTACTGCGCATTGAGCACGCGGCGGCCGGTGCCGGTCGACAGCGAATCGCCCACGGCATCGTCGACGGCCTTCTTCAGGGTCACGGTGACGTCACCGTTGCTGCCCACCGCGACCTGCGGCTTGGCGTCGGTGTGGTTGTTGATGATGACGTTCGGCGCTCGGCTGTTGCTGTTGGCCGCGCCAAGCGCCGCCATCTGGCCGCGGGTGAACACCGCCTCGCCCTTCTGCAGGATGGCCGGCACCTCGTCGCCGGCGACGCCGCCGCCATGGAAGCGCGGCGCTCCGGAAAACACGCTGGCTGCCACGGCCCGCATCGCCGTCGGCTCCGCGCCGACGATGCCGCCGGAGTGATACAGCCCGCCGGTCGAGGTGAGGCTGAGGCCCGTGCCGCTGCCGCCACCTCCACCGCCGAAACTGAAGAGACCGCCACCGCCGCCGATGCTCGATTGCAGGCTCTTCATCAGCGGATCGATGATCGTCAGCTTGATGATCATCTGCTCGATCGAGCGGATGATCATCTTGGACATGTCCGCGAAGGCATCGCCAGCCGATTTCGAGCCGCTGACGATATCGGTCAGGCCGGAGGTCAGCTCGCTCTCGACGGTCGAGGACACCTGACGGAAGGCCTCGTTGGTGCGCAGTGCCGCGGCCTCGGTGCTGTTGAGCGCACGGGTGACGTCGTTACCATAGATGCCCTTGAGCTGGTTGGCGATCTGCACGTCCTGCTGCGACAGCAGCGCCGTCCGCTGGCCGAACTCGATCTGCGAGTTGACCTTGGCACGCGCCAGCGCATCCGCCGCGGCGGCCGCCTGCTCGCGCAGCGCCGCGAACTTGGCTGCCTGCTCCGCCGTCTCCTTGCCGCCATTGGCCTGCACCGCCGCCGTCTCCGCCGCCTGGGCGCGAAAGCGCGCCAGCGCCGCATCGCCGAGGCCGATCGCCTGGGCGTCCGCGAGCTGGCGCTCGGTGTGCTTGCGCAAGGCATCCATCGCCTTGTCGACCGCGTCGGCCTGGCCCATGTAGGGCAAGGTGGTCGAGCCGTCGCCGCTCGGGCTGATCGGGATCCGCTGCGCCCGGTCGTCGCGCAGCTTCTGCAGCTTGCTGATGTAGGCATCGACGTCGCTGGTCGAGAGATCTTCGGGCAGGCCGAGCGAGCCCGCCAAGGTCCGCGCCCGGAAGCTCTTGAAGCTGTCGCCGCTCGCCGAGCCTCCCAGTCCCTCGACCATCTCGCGCAGCCGCTTGGCCTCGCCGATCTGGTCGCTGAGCTGCGCCGTGGTCATCTGGTCGGTCGGCGTCAGCCAGCGCCCGACGGTGCCGGAGACGCTGCCGATGGTGTCGATGATGCCCGTGGCGATCTTCGCCATCTGCGTCAGCAGCGGCAGGATGCTGTTCGCTGAGGCCTTGAACTGCAGATCCCAGGTCGCCACCGCTTCCTTCCACTGGCTGTTGAACTCCTTGGCCTTGCTGATCGTGGAGTCCTCGATGATGACGCCGAGATCTGCGGCGCGCTGTTTCTGCCGCTCGAACTCGTCGCTGCCGGCGCGCAGCACCGGCAGCCAGGATTGCGACAGGCCGACGATGCGCGCGACCTGCTGCTGCACGGCCGGCGAGGCGTTCTGGACCAGCCCCATGATGTCGCCGAGCGCCTGCTTGGTCGTTTTCAGCTCGCCGTTGGACTGCCGGATCGACAGCCCGTTGGCCTCGAACAGTTTGGAGAACTCGGTCGCGTTCTGGCCGGCCTGCTGGAGGTCGGCGGCGATCTTGTCGAAACCGGAGACGAAATCCTTCTCCGTCAGTCCCTTCGAGCGCGCGGCGAACAGGTCCTCCTGAAACTCGCGGACGCTGACGCCGGCCAAGGTGGCGTGATCCTCGAGCTCGACCAGCGACTGGGTCTGGTTGCCGACATAGTCGACGAAGCCGCGCAGGCCGGCGACGGCGCCGACAGCGCTGACGCTGACGCCGGCGATCGCGAGCGCCACGCCCTGCGCCGACGACAGCCCCTTTCCCGCGGACTCCGCGACCTGGTCCATCGCCTGCGAATAGCGATCGGCGCCGGCGGTGTCGGCGTCGATCGTCAGCTCGGTCACGACCTGGGACATCGCTCACTCCGGCTCCGCATGAGCCTTGTTGGTCTCGGCGCGATAGAGATCGTCGAGCTGCTCGATCAGCCGGATCTCCCACGGCGCCATGCGCAGGCCCGACAGCCGCAGGAAGGCATCGATATCGGGCCAGCCGATCGGATTGATGGAAAACCCGTTGCCGCCGCGCCGCGCGCTGAGGCGGCTGAAGGCCGTCCAGACGTGCCCCAGCGCCGCAGGGAACGGCGGACAGGCCAGCATGGCCTGGTACTCCGCCCGGCGCCGCGGGTTGCGGGCGCGGCGCGCGAGGCCCTGGTAGAGCTCCCGCACCGTCACGCCATTGGCGCCGACGGCATCGAGCGCGAAGGTTCTGGCGGCGTAGGCCCTCAGCTCGTCGCAGAGGGCTGAATAAAATTTTCCTCGGCCTTGAGGAAGTTGATCACCTGGTCGAGCAGCCAGTCCTTCCGGCGATCGGACAGCAGCTCCGTCGCCGCCTCGGCGCTAAAGGCGATCACGGCATCACCGAGCTTGACCGGCGTGAACGACTTGGTGCGGGCGACGATGTCGGCGATGGTCTGCGCCCGGTTCTGCTCCGGCGTGCGCGCCTCCTCGTCGAGCCATTCGCGGCCATTGGCGCGCGCCTGGCGCTGCTCGGCGAGCTGCTTCAGCACTCGCCGCGAGGCGCGGTCGGCAACCTCCTGCGTCCGCGGGTGACCGGGGCCGTAGAAGGTCCAGATCCAGGTGGTCGGCTCGCGCGTCTTGGGATGGCGGATGACGAGTTCCGCCTCATCCTGCGCCTCGAGCTGCGACAGGTCGATGTCGATCGCGTCCATGCGAGATCCTTCAGGAGTTGTTCGAGATCTGGATCGACACCGTGGTGTCGTCATAGCCGGCGCCGGTGCTGTCGTGACCGATCAGCGCGGTGGGCACCGGGATGGTCACCGTGCGCGCACCGCCCTCGGTCGAGCGCGCGGAATCGTCGGCGCCGCCGAGCGTGAAGTTCGGCACGTTGATCGAGATGAAGTCCTTCGGCTCGGCGGCATTGGCCGCGGCCAGCAGCGACAATGAGAAGCCGTCCTCGTTGAGGAAGGACGTCATGTAGGCATGGTCCTTCTTCAGCAAGGTGATGTTCATGCTCGCCTGGAACTGGCCCGGCAGCACCGTCGGGCTGATCTTGCTGCCGACCACCGCCGGCGCGACCGCGTTGTTCTCGATCGTCAGGTCCCAGGACACGATGTCGGCGACGTCGGCGCCGCCGAACCGCAGGGTCGAATCCAGCGCCGCGAGCGGAATGCTTGCCGTCAGGGTCGGCGCGGTCAGCACCGGCGACGACGATGTGCTGTCGACCTCGGTCTGGCCCGTGCCGACCCAGCTCGCCTCGAACATGATGATGCCGTTCGGCGCCATCGAGAACTTGCCGGTCTTCCAGAAGCAGTCGGTGAACACCTTGCTGCTGTCGATATCGGCGTCGTACTCCTCGCCGGTGAAGTAGCGGTTGACCAGCGAGCCGGCCGGCGGGTTGATCACCTTGCGGCCGCGGCGGATGATCGAGCAGCTGGTATCGGCCACGGCATCCACCGTCAGCGTCTCCGCCACGGTGATGGTGGTCGACGACAGGCCGGTGATGCGCAGGTTGCGGGCATTGTTGCCGGCATCGGTCAGTCCCGTGCACTGGATCACGTCGTTGACGCGGAAGCCCATGGTGATCGGGTTGCCGCTGGCGAGCACGATGGTATGCGCGCCCGTGGTCAGCGAGGTGAAGTCGGCCTGCGTCTTGGTGATCTCGCTGTCCCAGGTGCCGCGCAGCAGCGCCTGGAGCACCAGGTCGAAGGTGCCGAGCGACAGCTCGCCCGAATACGGACCGCCGGTCGAGGCCTGCTGGCCGTGGCGGCCGCGCACCGGCTGGGCATCCTGGCGGATCTCCTTGGACTGAATCGCGGTCTTGGACAGCTTGCCCGGCTGGCCGCCGGTCTGGCGGTAGACGATGCCGCTCGAGCCGGTCGCCTGCGAGCCGAGGCCCGATTGTTCCTTGAACGCGAAATAGCCGGCGAAATTGGACTGGTAGGTCATGACGGGCCTCGCTCAGGCGCGGTGGAAATATTCGAATGGGGTGGTTGCGGTGACGCGGTAGAGACTGCCGGCGGCGACGCCCTCGACCTCGGCGCTGCCGCCGCCATCCGGCGGATAAGGCGCGATGGTGCGCACATAGGAGCCGTTGGCATCGGTGTAGAACGTCGCGGCGCGGAAGATCTCCGAGGCGTCGACCGCGTATCGCGTGGCCCTGGCCTTGCCCTCGTCGATCGCGACCAGCGCATGCAGGATGATCAGGCCGTCGTAGCGAAAGAAGCGGTTGCCCGGCGCGCCGAAGGTGTGCGGCTTGCTCGAGGTACCGACGACCTCGCAGATCAAAAACGGCGCCGGGTTGCCGGTCACCGCATCGATCGGCGGGAACGGCGGATCCGGCCGCTTGTTGCCGAACACGATCAGCGATTTCGGCGTGGCACCGTCGACCCATTGCGCCGTGAGCCGCGCGCCGATGGCCTCCTCCGCCCCTGCATAGTCCGGCATGTCAGCGCGCCCTGATGATGATCGCCGGCTGACGGACCAGCCAGTCCTGCCGCGCCTTGCGGCTGCCGCCGCGGCGGCCGCCCGCCGCCTGCCCGGCCAGCGACTGGCTGTAGGCCTGGACCGAGCCGAACTTGACCGGCATGAACACGAAATTGACGCTGACGCTGTTGCCGTAGCGCGCGGAGATCAGCGGCGCCGACTCCTCATAGACGTGCGGCGGCGCGCTGACCTTCATGCTGCCGAGCTCGATCTTGCGCGCATAGGGCACCGGGTTGGAGAATTCGAGCTCCTGCCCCGGCTTCCAGCCCTTGGCGTCCGGCACGTTGTGGCCGTTGATGAACAGCATGTGGCTGTCGCGGTAGAGCCCCGGATGCGGATCGTCGCCGGAGCCGACCGGCGAGCGCTCGCGCAGCGTCTGGAGGACGAACTGCGCGATCTCATTCATGTCCAGCAGGCGATAGACGAAGCGCATCAGGGCAGCTTCACGAGCTCGTCGCCCGAGGTCTCGGTCCATTCGGTGATGTCGACCGGCAGGATCGACTGGCTGCGGATGCGATCGTCCTCCTGGCGCAACCGCTTCACCAGCTCCTTGCGGGCGCGGCGCAGCGCGTCCTGCTTTGCCGTGATCATCGTTCTGCGCGCATCGACGTAGTTGAGCCCTTGCCCAGTGGAAGCGCCCTTGAGGATCAGCCGCAGCTCCTCTCCGGTCGACAGATCGTCGGCCTGGTCGAGCCGGCGGCGATAGTCGGCCACATCGAACACGCGCGTCATCAGCCGCTGACCCTCAGCTCGATCCGAACCAGCTCGCCGCCGACGAAGAACGGCTTGCAGAACAGGATCTGGCGCAGCACGCCGCGAATGATCACCTTGTCGGCGCCGTTCTCGCGCGGGATCCGCGGATCGACGTTGAACGGCGCCGGCGTCGGATCCGTCGTCCCTGGCCACCCCGCCGCATTGATCTGCGTCGGCGACAGAATGACGTTGAGATCGCTCGCCTTGATGCCCGCCGCGACCTGCTCGACCGTCGCCGCGTCGATCCGCCCGCGGCAAGTGACGTCGGTGTTGGTCACTGACGCACCAGAGCCGGTCGCGCGACGGAGGACGAAGTCCTCGCCGCGATCGGCCAGCGCACGGTCGAGCGCAGCGATCAGGTCGGACATTCGTCAGGTCCGCGCGCCGCGCTGCCTCTGCGAAGCAGGCGGCGAAGCTGATGCCGTCGGCGCCGCGACCGAAGACGCGACATCGCTGCGGTTGACCACCGACAGCTCAAAATCCGGCTGGACGACCATCACGCGGCTCTGCAGCCCGAAGCGATGCGCAATGCGGGATTCCAGCTCAGCCGCCGAAACGGCCGTCAGGATGCGGCTTGACCTCAAGACGAGAATATCGTCCGGCCCCAAGGCAAGCTTCGCGATCTGGAATTCCAACTCATCCGACATGTCTGCTCCGGGATCAGGCGACGGCAATGACCGGCCGCCGGAACTGCGACAGTGAGGCCAGCACACGCGGCGGCAGCAACTCCGGGTCGCCGACGGCGCCGACCCAATATTCCCGGCGCATCACGCCCGGGATGTCCTCGGCGCGCAGCGTCGGATCGCGGCCCTTGCTCGCCCAATAGGACGACACCAGCGCGACGACGGCGCCCTCGATGCCCGGCGGCAACGTCCGGCCGGTCTCTCCCGGCAGCACGAAGCCGCCCGTATATTCGACGACGACCGACTTGCAGAACCGCCAGGCGCAGGGATAGCCGCTCGAAAGACGGTCGAGCAGACCGGCCTCCGGATCGAGCCGGACATCGGCGGGGTCGAGAGCGACATCGTCCATCGTCACCGAGGTGATCGTCGTGGCCGGCGTGCGGCTGAGGAACAGCGTGGTCTCGGTCGGCAGCGCCCGGCGATAGGCCTGATGCGGATGCACCGCCTCGTCGTGCCAGAACGTCTCCCGCACGACCTCGGATGGCAGCCGCTTGCCGACCGCGGCGGCGATGTCCGACGACGCCTCGTCGATCTTGGCCAGCAGGATCACGTCGCTCGCCGTGCCGGTGATATCCAGCTCGCCCTTGACGCGCTCCAGCGTCGTCAGCCGCTCGCTGCCCGTCGGCGACAGCACCTCCACCACCGAGCGCATGGATCAGGTCCCGATCGCGATCCAATTCACCTTCTTGCCGAAGGTGGTCGCCGCCGCCGGCGTCGGATCGGTGCCGGTCGTGTTCTGCCAGGTCTTGATGATGATCGAGCCCGCCGCCGGCGCGCCGGCCTGGTCGCCGATCTGGGCAGACACCATGAACGGATTGTCGACCGGGTCGGACTCCAGTGACGCCACGACCGAAACGACGGTCGCGAGGCCGGTTACGACCGTATCGGCGGCCGTGACCGTGGTGAGTTGACCGCGGGCAAACTTCAACGCGACGCCTCCCTGCTTCAGGGCGCCGCCGGCCTCGATGTCGAGCTCTCCGCCACTCTTGACGAACAGGCGGCTACCGCCCTGCTCGATGCCTACCTTGACGTTCTGGCTGTTGGACTGCGTCGTCACTGCCATCTCCTGATTGGTTCAGAACCAGGATGCGCAGATCTGCGCATCCACCCATCCACGAAACCGGGCCGCGCCCGGCGTTGCCAAAAGAGACGACGCCGGATCAGACCGGCGGGTTCGGTGTCGGCGTCAACAGCGGCCGCGTGATCCAGACTCCGGCAACGAAGGCATTGCCGGTATTGTTCGCCGGCGTAATGGTCACGCGCTTGTAGCGTTTGCCGCTGGGGCGGAAGCCGAGCTTGAAGACCTTGTTGTCGGCCGAGAAGTCGAAGCCTGCCGCGGTTTCCAGCCCGACCAAGTCCTTGTCGTCGACCGCGGTATTGTCCGAGAGGTTGGCCTGCTCGCCCTCCTCCGCCAGGACGGCGAAGGTCGCATCGACATCGG
This sequence comes from Bradyrhizobium sp. HKCCYLRH2060, assembly GCF_051168135.1. Classification (NCBI taxonomy): domain Bacteria; kingdom Pseudomonadati; phylum Pseudomonadota; class Alphaproteobacteria; order Hyphomicrobiales; family Nitrobacteraceae; genus Bradyrhizobium; species Bradyrhizobium sp. HKCCYLRH2060. The sequence continues at coordinate 175,767 of NZ_JBNPUK010000002.1, read as the reverse complement.
CTAGCGAACCGCAGAGGATGACAAACTCGGCGCTGTAGATGCCCTGCGTGTCCAGGATCTGCGACACGAAGGCCGTGTTGTCAGTTGTCGCCGCGGCCGGCGAGATGCCGCGCTTGACGTCGATGTTATCGTGAAGCTCGCGCATGCTTGCGCTCCCTTTGTTTCGATCTGAACGGGGGTAGCCGCCTGCGCATCCGGCGCCGCCTGCGCAAATTTGCGCAGGCCGGGACAAGAATTTGCGCAGGCGATGGGGTCGAGGTCGGGGCTCGCGCCTCGCGCAATGCTTCGCATTACGCAGGGCGCGCGTGCGAAGCTCTCGCTTCGCACTAGGTCGCGAGGATCTTGATCGCCTCGAAATTCGTGACGTCGCCACCCACCCGCTTGCGGGTGTAGAACAGCACGAACGGCTTGGCCGAGAACGGGTCGCGCAGGGTCGACATGCCGATCCGGTCGACGATGGTGTAACCCATCTTGAAGTTACCGAACGCAACCGGCAGCTTGGAGGCGCCGACGGCATCCATATCGGCCGCTTGGCGCACCTCGTAGCCGAGCAGAATGCCAGGCTTGCCGGCCTGCTGGTTCGGCTGCCAGATGTACTTGCCCGAGCCGTCCTTGAGCAGCATCGCCTTGCCGACGGTCGCGCGCTGCATCAGCCAGTTGGCGCCGGACAGATAGTACTCCTTGAGCGCCGTCATGGTGTTGATGAAGTCGTCCCAGCCGACATTGCCGCCGGTTCCGGCCGCAACCTGCTCGAGCTTGCCGGAGCTGCCGGCGACATAAGTGCCGCTGGCATAGGTCAGGAAGCCGCGCGGCTTCTTCACGCCGTTGCCCGACACGAACCCCGTCGCCTCGACGCGGCCGAACTTGTCGCCGATCTTGCGGCCGAGATAGTTCTCGATGTCGAAGCTCGCATCCTCGAGCAGCTTCTGGCTGACCTTCGGCATCGCGTACATCTCGTGCACGGGGATGCGCTGCATGCCGGCCTTCGGCGCGCCGGTCTCGGGCCGATCCTCCTGCTCGCCGACCCAGCCGGCGGACGCTTCGTCGTCGTCGCGCGGATACTCGATCGAGTCAGTCGAGATGGTCTCGACGTTGCAGATGTCGCGCATCGGCGAGGTCTCGAACACCACGCCGGTGATCATCCGCCCCATCGCCGGCGTGACGAAGTAGCCGCCCTCCGGATCGGAGCCGACCGACATCGCCTTCATGTCGACGCCCTGGCCGTCCTTGTCGCGGCGCAGGTACATCGGCAGCGCGCTCTTGTAGGCGTCGAAGCTCGCGACGTCGACCTTCTCCTCGTTGAAGGGCACGCCGACCTTGAGCTCGCCGCGCGCGGCCATGCCGATGCGGGTGAAGTCGCGAGCATCCTTCAGCTCGGTCTCGACGTCACCGCCGCCGCCGAGACGGCCGCGGTTGAACTTCTTCTCGAGCTGGTCCATGCGATCCTGAGCGTCCTTGAGCGCCTTCTCCTCGATCGCCTTGACCTGCTTCGCCAGCGCATCGTGCTTTTCGAGCACGCCCGCCGTGATCGCCTCCATGTCCTTCTTGAACTCGGACGAGCCGATCACGTTCTTCGGGGCGTCCTCCGCCAGCTTGCGCACGACGGCGAGGTCCTTCTCCATGCTGTCCTTGAGCTTGGCGACGTTGTCGCCAATTGCCTTGATCTCGCGCTGGGCAGTCTCCAGCACGTCCTCGATATCAGCCATTGGTAGTGCCTCTCTGAGAGATGAGGGTTGCGTTAGGCCGCAAATCGCGGCCGCTCTTGCGTCATCCTCATCCCGAGGGTCTGACAGGTGGTCCGGCCGGCCTCCTCCCGAGGATCCGGTTTAGTCTCGTTGAGCTTTTTACCTGGTCAGGCCGACGCTACATGTCGGCTATGCCTCCCGACATTCTTGAGACTGGCCTGGGAGTTAGCTGTTGGGAAAGAAGCATACCGGCGGTGATCGTCGCCCGGAAACCCAAGACCGGTTCCTTCCTTGCGGCCGCAACTCGGGCCCAATAGTGCCCGCTGTGCGAGAGGGCACCTGCCCCCTTTACAACCTCCTGGCATCGTCTTAGCCTTGTTCGCCTCGAACGCGAGACCAACTACTTCGCGAATGCCCTGTAATCGGTCATGTTCATACTGGCTTTCAGCCTGGGAGGTCGCCGTATGTCAGCAATTTGGGGACCAAATACTCAAGCACGTGGAACCGATCTACGCTGGTCCGTCACGTATAATGGGGGGCAGATCATACTCACGCCGTCCCCATCCTCGCCGGATACCGTGATGAGAAGTCACGACGCAGGAATGTACCAGCCGAGGCTGGATAGGCCGAATCCCTACCCAGATTACTTTGCGAGCATTGTTGTCGAGCGCTCGGCCTACGACGTGCCTCGGTTCTACCTTGTTGGTAACGGCGGCTGAGAGGATTCAAAGATGAGGGTAGCGGTGCTCGCCGATGATGACGGATACATAGTCGCTATGGGCGTCTGTCAAATGTCTCGCAGTGGTCAGATCGGAACATTGAACGAGCCTGCTGAAGTTCGGGCTGAGATACGTCGATCTGAATTGGATCGGCTGCGAGGGCGGCCTCACTCCAGCGCATCGGGTTCTACCGACGACATTATAAGCTCGACAATAATCGATCTGCCCGCTGAGCTAAACGATACCCCTCTTGAGGAAATTCAGCGGACCATGATCCTCGACCGGAGCGGTGCGTCTCCCCGACTAACCTTGGCAAACAAGGGGCCTTGATGGCGTTTGCTCTGAGTAGGCCGATCGTGCTAGGCCAGCTCAACGAACTCTAGATCGCGCGGCGAAGATCACGAAGGGACGCGGCGAACGCTTCGATGCCGGCCGGCTCGTTCTCGGCTGACCTGAAGCCGCGTGTCGCGATCGACTTGGCGGCGGCATGTGAGAAGCCGCCGACCTCGCGCAAGAAGTCCTCGAAATCACGGACAGTGCGGATGTCCGATGCCTTTACCGCGCCGGTGCGTGCCAAGTCGTTCATCGGGAAGGTGACCAGCGAGACCTCCGGCAGGTCCTTCATCGTCTTGATGGTGCGGCGCGGCTCGTTCGGCTTGGTACCGCGCACGAAATCCCCAACGCGGTAACCGATCGAGAGGCCGTCCAGCGCCTTCTCCTTCATCGCGCCATAGATGCGCTTGCCGCACTCGGTGTCGAGGTTGATCAAGCGGCCCTTGCACTGCAGGCCATGGCTGTCCTCGCTCATGCCGCTCCAGCAACCGATCGGGATGTCCGACATCGGATCGGCGCCGCCGAATAGACCCCCGCCCATGCTGCCGTGATTGAGCAGCATCTTCGGCATCGTGCCCTTGGCGGCATGCCGCGCAAGCACGCCGGTGAAGGCGCCCGGCAGGATCATGTCGCCGCCGTCGTCCTCGTTGTTGAAGACGGAGCCGTAGCCTTCGAAGGTGCCGGCCGGGTTGCCGTCCTCCACGAACTTGTACTGGAAGCTGACCGCGCGGCGCGCTGCTAACGCCGCACCCTTCATCGCTTGCATGTGACTTTCTCCAAAACCGAGCCTCCCCACATGGGGAACTGCAAGATCTCCTTGACTAGGCAGTGGACTGGCGCGAGCATCTGCCCATTTTTCAACCTTATGGAGAATAACTATGTTTTTCAGACTTTTGCTCGCCGTCAGCTGCTTGATCTTCGTTTCGGCCGATTATGCCAAAGCTGAAGCGGTCGAAGAGCACGTGGAGTGGTGCGTAACCAGCGACTCCGCGAACAGCACGATCGAAGAACAAGCCCGGCCTTGGCCACGCGAATACTGCAAAGCAATATACGCCGGGAAGATGTTTTTCGGTTTGCCGCTCGATGGCAAACAGCGAGATTGGGGACGGCGGGCCGTCGGTCATGCTTGCAGTGCCGATTACAACAACCAAGCTGCTGCAATTGGCCTGATAGCTGCTTGTCAGTGTCACCGTAATGATGCGACCGAACAAGTCATGAGAGAGCGAGTTTCTGTGATTCACCGCTTGCGCAAGTTTGGAAACTGCGACGATCTTGGACTACCAATCTACTAGCTGATCAGAAAAAGCGATTACTCAGACTCTCCTCGTCCGGCGGAACTTTTCGCGGCTACCCGAGGAATTCCATCAGGTCCGATGGGGCCGGCATTGACGGGCGCGTAGATGTGGCCCCCGCCATCGTACTCGTCCATGTCGTCCCAATTGCGAACGTCGTTGATGGTGGCCCAGCCGGGATTGCCGCCGCCGCCGAGCGCAACCTTGTTGTACTCGGCGCGGTCCTTGGCGGTCGCGCGCAGGAACTCGCCGTCGATGAACTTGGTGTAGTGCCCGGCGCGGCGCTCCTCGCGGGTCAGCAGCTGACGGTCGAAGGCCTTCTCGAAGCGGCGATGCCAGGGCCTGATCGTGTGCACCAGGTGCATCGCGATCAGGGTCTCGGCGGCCGCACGCGCGGCCATCTCCGCGGGATGGCCGATGACGATCGGAAGCACCCCCATCCCGTGGCAGATGCTCTCGATCTCATGCGTGCGCAGCTGGATGTGCTGCGTGTCGACGCCCTTCATGTCGAACGGCGTGAACTTGGCGTCGTTATCCAGGATCATCACGCGGCTGACATTGTCGAGGCCGCTGTAGTGCTTCTTGACCCAGGCCGCGAGCCGGACGAGCTCCTTCTCGTCGAGGTTCTTGTTGACCGACACGATGCCGGAGGGCCGCGCGCCGTGCGCATGCAGCATCGCGTGGGTCTGCTCGGTCGCGAGCGCGAGGCCGAGCGGCTCCTGCAGCAGCTGGACGGCATCGAGGCCGTTCAGCCCATCCCACGACAGCCCGCGGATGTGCAGGATCTCGTCATAGCCGAAGGACTCCTGCGTCCCGTCGGGCGCTGTCACGACGTAATAGGGCGTGCGCTCCGGCGACCATTTCGGCTGCACATGCGTCGGAACGATCGGGATCAGCTCGACAAGCTTGCCGCGCACCCTGTTCTTGAACGCATAGGCGTTGTTGGTGACGGCGCAGTGCACCGCCATCATCTCCTTGAACTGCAGAGGATCCTGCCACTCGTTCGGCTCGGAGCCGAGCAGCTCATACAACGGATGGTCGTAGGCCTCGGTGCGCTGGCCGCCGCGCGGCTTCAGATAGACCTTCGTCGGCACCGTCGAGACGGCTTCCGAGATGCGGCGAACGCAGGCCAGGAACGTCGTCACGCGCAGCGCGGTCTTCCATCCGACGGCGATGCCGGAGCGGGACTGGTAGCTGCCGAACAGGCCCGCCCACAGGTCGTTGATCTGTCCCCATGACAGGCCGTCGGTCGCCTTGAGCTCGCGGCCGATCGCTCCGAACAGGCTCATTCGCGGACCTCGAGGCGGCGGCCGAACAGGATCGACAGCACCAGCATCAGCGTGCCGCCGACCAGGAATCCCGCAGGCACATAGATCAGCCAGGCGCCATAGGCGATGGAACCGGCGCCGGCGAAGCCGCAGAGGTCGATCAGCAGATGCGGGACGCGGCGCGTCACGGCGCGAATGCCGCTACGCAGGCCTGCCAACGCCATGGAGAACTTTCCCGCCACCGTTCGCATCCTCCAGGGCCATCTGCTCGGCTGCGGCATCGATCTTGGCCATCAGCGCATCGAGATCGTCGGTGTTCCAGCCGGAGTGTCCTCCGACCGGTTGCGGATTGCGCACCATCAGCGCCACCGCGTTCATCAGCGCCGCCCACGGATCGATCTTGGCGTCGCCGGCGTTCTGCTTGGTGGCGCGGATCGCGGTCGCAGTCGGCTCGATCTTGACGTTGCCGACGCACCAATCCATCTGTGCCGACTTCGCGTGGCGCATCGACAGATCGGCCTTGCGCTGATCCTCCGGCACGCATCCATTCTCGAGCCGGCGCTCCGCCGTCTTGATCGATGTCATCATGCCGAAGCCTTGGGGCGCGCCGACCAGCAGGCCGTTCTCGACCGTGATCTCGATCGCGGCGAGCGCCTCGACCATCTCGCCGAGCCCGGCCGGATCGACCGAGACACCGGCGAGCAGGCCGCGGTCCTTGATGATCCTGATCAGCTCGACGATGTCGGCGACGTCCTCGCCAGCGTGTTCGCAGATCGTCAGCTCTCCGGCGGCCTTGAAGTCCTCGAGCCGCGAGGCGATCGACTGCCGACGCTCCAGCACGCTCTTGTGACACCAGGCGCGCGCCCAGGCGAGCCACTCTTTCGTCACCCTGTGGCGGCCCAGGAAGGCGCCGCCGTAGAGGTCATCGAGGCCGCCGCCGTCGAGGCCCGCGACGATCACGTCGCAGACCTCCAGGAGCAGCTCAAAGGTGATCGTCTCGTCTTCCGATCCGGCCCAGAACTCGGCGCCGGCCCAGGCATCGGTCTTCAGGCCGATGCCGATCTCGATGTTGAGGTGCTGCGAGGCCCAGACGCGGATGGCCTTCTCACCCTTTGCCTTCTCCGTCTCCCAGTCCGGCACCAGCGTTGACAGGTGCACCGAACGGCCGAGGTTCGGCATCACCATGTGCCAGTTCGCCGGATCCTGCCACTTCGCCGGATTCTTGGCGATGTCGTCAGGGAATTCGTAGAGGACCGGCAGCATCGCGCGGATGGTCTTGCCGCGATAGTGGCCGTCGCGGATCTTGCGGGCCATCATCAGTTCGTCCTTGAACGCGCCGGCGGGCGCGTCGTCGGACTGCGTCGTCGTCATCAGGAACAGGCCTTCGGGCGTCTTGTCGAGACCGCCACGGACCTGGCGCAGCACCTTGGTGGTGTGGACGTTGCGGCCGAGCAGATGGAGCTCGTCGAGCAGCGCGAAGATCAGGATGCCGCCGGTGAGGATGTTGAGGTCGAAGGTCTTGACCCGCATCTCGGCATCGTTCGACAGGTCGACGATCGTCTTCAGATGCTCCTTGGCGGCGAACCGGCTCTTCAGCACCGGCGAGAGGTTGATCATGCCGACCGCCTGCTCATAGGCACGGTCGGAGATGGATTGCGTCGGGCCGATGAAGACGCCCTCGGCGCGCGGGCGCTTGTTCATGAGCATCAGGGTCAGCGCGAGACCAGCGCCATAGGACGTCTTCGACGATCCCTTCGGCGCGAGCGCCAAGATGTCCCTGATGTAGCGGACCTGCGTGGCCGGATTCCAGGAGCCGAACGCCGCGCGGACGATGTCGCGAAACCAAGGGCCGGCCGCCTCGCCGAGCCGCGGCGTACCGGGAACGTCCGGCAGCTGCAGTTCGTCGAAGATCGCGAGGCCCATCTCGGCCTCGCTGTCGATCAGCGGCAGGTCAGGGACCAGCGACCGGCCGTCGCGCAGGCGATCCGCCCAGTCGACGCAGCTCAGGTCCCACATCAGTTAGGACGACCGCCGCCCTGGCGCTGCGCGATCAGGTCACCGAGGGCCGAGCCGCGATCCGGGTTCTGCGCGGCGGCGATAGCCGCTTCCTTCTTGCCGAGCTTCGGCTGCTTGGCTTGCTTCGCTGGCTTGCCGCTCGACGGCTGGGCGGCGTGGCCGTACAGCATCAGGTCGTTGCGATCGAGCATCGCGCGGAATTCCTTGATGGCGCCGACGTTGCCTTCCTGCACCTGCTCCCACAGCTTCATGAATAGCCCGGTGGTCAGCCGGTCACGTGCGACGGCCCGATAATGCAGCTCGGAAAAATAATGCTTCCGCAGCGTCGGCACCGTAATGAACAACGCCGCGGCGATCCGTCCGTTGCCCCATCCGAGCGCAACTAACATGCTGACACGATTCCGATTTTGCTGCGTCGGAATGTGTCCGGGCCGCCCGCGCTCGCCCCAGTTGGCCGGCACGGGGTCGCCGAAGAGGTCAAAAACTTCGGCCATGAAGAAAAAAATCCCTGAATGAGGAAACGTGCGGTTGGTAAAGCGGGGGATGAGAGGAATTTAACCCCCTACCCCCTTCGTGCGCGGCGGGCCTGGATGCCCTTCTTGGTGTTGTGGGCGACGCAGAGGCATTGGCCATTGGCGTCATCGTAGAGCGCGCCGCGGTCGGCCCGCTCGATGATATGGTCTGCGACCATGCGCTGGCCCGTTGCGCGCGACGCCTCGCAGCGTCTGCCTTCCTCGATCCATTCGCAGCGCCAGCCTGCGCGACGACACACGCGCTCGGCCCAGGCCCTGTGCTCCGGCGTCAACAACTCCGGATCCGCGCGCTTCGGAGCGACGGCGACGGTTCGTCCGTCGCCCTTCGGCACCAGCGGTGAAAGCTTCCTGATACGCACCATCACCAAACGACAACGCCGCCAGCGCAGGGTGCCGGCGGCGTTGTGTCCTGATCAACTCGGACGAGGTCGAGGGAACTGACCGCTTCCCAGTGGTTCGGTACCCTCACATAAGCGAAAGCCCCGGACGGTGCCGGGGCTCTCGGTACGCAATGAGGGATTGATGAAGCGCGCTTTTCGCTTCAGTCCACCATCCCGGATACTGCGCTCAAACACCATTACCGAGCGTCGGCTGCGACGGGAGGCTCAACGCTGCGAGCAATGTCTGATTCCGTTGTTCGGAGTCAATGCTCATCAATCCGTCCCTGAACGCGTCCCAGCACCGCCATGTGAGCACGTCGCCAACCATGATGTCGGGCGTTTCCGCTTGGTGTTTCCTGCCCTTGCGCTTCTCGTTGCGCCTCCTCTTGCCGCCGACGATATCAGCCATGGCGATGAGTGGCCGCTCGCTGTTTTCCACAGTTCGGATGTAATCGATCAAGCCATCGGGCATCACGAGCGGCCGGGTGAAGCCGTCCTCCGTCGTCATCGTCATGATGTGGGCGACACCAGGAATGCTTCGGATCCTGTTCCAGTGACGGCCGATGTCCCAAACGAAGACGAACACATAGCCGGGAAACATCGGCCTGGTGACATGCAGCTTGCGTCCGCGACGGATGATATCGTGCTCGGTCTCCGGCACGTAGATGCCGAAGCGGCGCCCGATCAGATGGCCGGCCGCGATCTGCTCTTGGTTGGGATGCGTCTCGAGCACGTGCCAGCTTGCGCTGACGCCGGCGGGGATCTCCGCCATTCGCGGATCGACCGGATGCGGATCGACGAAGTCGACCACCTGCCCGACCTTGACACGCACTTCGCTCAGATTGCCCTTGCTCGTCACCAGCATTTTCCCTGCTCCTGCCGTCACCTGAAATCCGCCGCATCCTGCTCGCTCATCGCCGGCTGCGGCGGGCCGGTCGTGGTGTAGATCGTGCCGTCGTGGCTTGGTGGCCACGGCCATGGCGCGCGCGCGCCTTCGCGGAGGTGGGTACGCACCTGAACCGTGACGATCTCGCGCAGCAGGCCTTCCCAGGCGGCGGCCTGCTGACGCGTCAGCACCGGCCAAGCCTCGCGATCCCTGGGCGCGTCAGCGAGCGCACGCAGCCGCGGCGTGATCGGCCTGTGGTAGTTGAGCAGCTTGTTGCGGATCATGAACCCGTGCAGCGCCTGCGATGCCCCGGCGATCTGATAGGCCATCGAAATCGCCCGCGCCTCGACGCTGTCCAGCTCGTAGGCGCCGACGAGCGCACGTCCAGCAGCACCATCACCCTTGGGAACAAACGGCAGCCACTGCGCCCAGCCGGCGGCGTCGCGGATGAACGATGCAGCGGCGACTTCCGCAGGCCGCTTGGACTGCGCAGCAATCCATGCCCGATAGCCGCGTGCCGCCGCGATGCAGGCTGGCCGCTGCTCGCTCGGCGTGCGCTCCCAGGCCGCCTGTGCCGGCGCCATCTTCGGGATGACGCCCCAGACCTTCGCAAACTCATCGAAGCCATCGGCGGCGGACGGCCCCCCGCAAGGGGGGTTGGGGGGAATCTTAGATTTGGAATCAGATTTGGAATCCTCTTGCATTCCCACGATTGGGAATGGATCAGTCCCACCAGTGGGAATGGCTTTTCCAGTCTCATGGTGAGACTGGCGCGCGTCGTCGTCGAATTCACCGTCCAAGCCGTTGTCGTCATTGACGATTTCAACGCCGTCTAGATCGTCGTCAGCGCCAGTCTCACCATGAGACTGGTCCCGCCGGTGGGAATGACTGGCCTCGTGATCGTCGATGTCGAAGGCCATCGCGAGGTTGAGCCTGATGATCGGACGCCGCGCGCCGTCGGCCAGCACCATCATCTGGCGCTCGCACAGGCCGAGCTCGATCATCGTGTTCAGGTGCCGGAACAGGCTCGACTTCGACAGCCGCGTCTTGTCGACGAGATACGTCCACCAATGCTCACGCCCGCGCCATTGCGCGAACGCCACGCCTTCCGGATCGGCGCAGTTGGCCAGCACGAGCAGGATGAGCTGCTCGTGCGGCAGCTTCATCCGTTGCTTGCTGGCCCAGGTCACAGCTTCCCAGCTCAAGGTCTCACCTGTTTGAAGTCAGATCAAGGACACGTCTGCCGCCTGAAGCCGCCGAGATGCACGCCACGCCACATGGAACGCGATCGAAGATGTCGGCCGTCAGCGCCTGATGTCGCCACCGCGCTGATCGAGCGCCGAGTAGCCCGGCGGTGGATCGTTGAGCCAGGCCGAGATGCTGGGCTGCTGAGCGCGTGCCCGCAGCAGCGCGTCACGACTGGCGGCGACGGCGGGATCGAGCCGGGCCATCGATTGCGCCTGGGCGCCGGCCAAGCGCGAGACGTAGCCGACGCCGCAATCGCGGTAGCGGTCCTTTACCGCCATCGCCGAGCGGCCGATGGCCTCCCCGATCGCGGCCCATGCTGCGGCCTTGCACTTGCGCGAGCCGCGGCCCTCAATGTCGGTCACCATCTCCTTCCATATCCGCGCCGCGGTCGCCACCTCGGCAGCCGTCCACGGCTTGCCGCAGGGCCGCGCGCCCTCTTTCTTCTTGGTCATGCTGCCCCCTTCTCCAGGTACATCCTGGCCAGCGCCTTGATCCGGCTGTCGTCGCTCGCGGCGGCCGCGAGCGTCTTGCCGGGATCGATGATGCCGTGCGCCTGGCTGGCCTTCAGGCCCTGCACGGATGCGATCAGCGGATCGCTGCCGCCGTCGGCGATCAGGTAGATCGTCGTGATCGGATCGGTGCGCGCGTGCGGCCGCAGACGGCCCTCGAGCTGCTTGTGCACCTCGCGCGACCAGTCGAGCTCGCCATGCACGACGGTCGAGCAGCGATGCTGCAGCCCGTCGAGGCCGGCGCCCGAGCGCAGGCTCATGATGAAGCAGTTCGTCTCGCCCGACATGAAGGCCGCCTTGGCACGGTCCTTCTCGCGCGTGCTCTCGCTGCCGGTGTAGAGCACCGGGTGATAGTCCTTCAGCTCCTCGAGCCAGATGTCGTAGACCTCGCGGTGCCAGCCGCCGAGGATGATCGGCGTTTTGGCATCGAGCAGGATCTTGACGAAGGCCGCGACGTGGCGCGCCTTGGCGACGCCGGTCTGATGCCGCGCCATCATGTCGAGCTCGCGCGCCGCCTGGCCGCGCTCGGTGAACGACCCCGACAGCACCTTCTGCGCCAGCGATTTTGCCAGCGCCGCATCCGCCGCCGCTGCCTCCGTGTCATAGGGCACGTCGTGAATGATGCGGTTCGGCGGCGGCCCGGAGCCCACCTCGCGGATCATCAGGTTGAGGTCGCGCAGGTGCGCGCCGAGCGCCTGCGGATCCCGGATGATCATCTTGCGCTCGTCATTGGTCGTGCACCACTCGCGCACGAACTCGTCGCGGGTGCCGAGAATGCCGGGATCGATGATATCCAGGATGTTGAAGATCTCGCCGCCATAGTTGAACACCGGCGTCGCCGACAGCCCGATGCGCAGGCCGCCGGCATTGCGCGCGAACACGTCGGCCGCCGCGCCCTTCTGCGTCACCCGTCCATGCCGGAGGTTCTGGCACTCGTCGAAGATGACCGAGCGGAAGCGCCCGGTCTCGGCGATGTTCACCCAGCCATGGGCGATGGAGTACGGCACGATGTAGATGTCGCGGACGGGCAGCACGTAGGGCGCGACGGTCTGCATCACATGGCTCGTGAGCGTCGTGAACTTGCCGACGAACTCATCCTGCCACTGGTTGGCGACGTGTTTCTCGACCAGCACGGCCGCCGGCAGGAAGCGCTCGTCCATGACGGCCGCCAGCGCGCCGAGCGTCTTGCCGAGCCCGACGTCGTCGGCGACCAGCAGCCGCGATGTCCGCCTTGCGACCTCGACCACCCGTGCCTGGTTCGGCCGCAGCGTGGTGCCATCCCGCAGCCGCGCCGGCTGGCCGCTCGGCTGCCATTGGCCTGACAGCACTTCGTCGATCTCATGCCGCATGCGCGTGAAGCGCAGCCGGCCTTCAGCCAGCCGCATGCGGTCTGCCTCCGAGATGACCAGCGGATAGCGCCCCATGAACCATTCCAGCTCGGCGCGCGTCTCGTCATTGTCGGCGAAGGTGTAGGAGCCGACCTGGGTCGAGGCGATCCGGGCGAAGATACGCTTGGCGCGGATCGCGACCTGCGGCGCCAGCTCGGTGATGACCCAGCGCGACGCCTCGGCATCATAGGCCAGCCGGCCATAGGTGCGCTCGGCGACGGCATCGTCACGCCAGGCGAGACGCGCGGCCGCGGCGAGCAGGTCATCGGCTACGAAGCTGGGCGATGACATCAGAGCCACGCCCTCCCGAGCTGCGCGATGCGCGCCGGTTTCCCCTTGATCGTCTCCGGCAGCGCCATCGCCACATTGGTCGCGAGCACGATGCCGGCAACCCGCGGATGGCCGCAGTAGCGCTCGAGCTGGCGATAGATCGCACGGCGCTGGCCTTTGATCTTGACCTCGATCGCGAGGCCCGACAGCACGAAGTCGCCGTCAAAGATCATGAAATCCACGATGTCGCCGGCGTCGAGCCTGATCTCGCGGCTGGCATCGAAGCCCTCGCGTTGCAGCAGCGCGTGCAGCTCGGCTTGCAGCTGCTTCTCATCCGAGAGCGGCAACGGCGCACGTTCGAGCAGCGTGACGATGCGCGAGGCCAGGTCTGGCGCGGCCATTACAACATCCCCAACGCCTGCATGTAGGTTTCGAGGATGCTCTCGACCTCCTCGTGCGCAGCCTTCTGCGAGGCATCCATGGCGCGCAGGCGGACGATGCGGCGGATCGCCTTCGCTTCGAAGCCGTTACCCTTGGCCTCCTGATAGATCTCCTTGACGTCGTCGGAGAGCCCCTTCTTCTCCGCCTCGATCCGCTCGATGCGCTCGACGATCGACGTCAGCTGATCGACCGCGACGTTGGTACCGGTGTTGCTGCTCACGTCCGCCTTCTCCCTGTTGCGCCGGACAATCTCCGCCGTGCGCGCGCGAAACTGCTGTTCTGTCATCGTCACCGGCGGGTGGCCGGCAACGCTCAATGTGATCGTGCTCTCGCTCATCGCTGCTCGCTCACGATCGGCGTGATGGTGAGGCCCGCCTGTTGCAGCGAGCTCAGGATCTGGGCGACGACAAGATCGTCCGGGCCGATATTGCGGCCCGGCATCCACTGCGTCGCCGTCAGAACGGCGGCGATGATGATACGGGCCTGGCGCGGGCCACTGTGGCGAGGCGCAACGGACCAGCCTGCCTCTTCCAGAGTCGCCAGGACCTGATCGACCACGGGATCATCAGCCTCGATGATCCGGCCGGGTTGCCACTGCGTGGTGGTCAGGACCATCGCGATGATCTCGGCCGGCTCCACGGTCGGCGCCGCCGTCGGCTTGCGCAGGATGGTGGCGAGATCGTCGATCAGGTAGCGCCGCGCGCGGGGCCTACGGCTCATGGCACGACCTCCGGATTGCCGAGCACGTGCATCACCAGCGCCGCGGTGCCGCTGATGCCGAGCTTGCGGAAGATGTCCCAGCGATGGGTTTCGACCGTCCGCCCGCTTAAGCCGAGCCGCTCGCCGATTTCCTTGCAGGTGCCGCCGCGCACGATTTCCAGACAGACATCGCGCTCACGCGGCGACAACTGCGGACAGCGCTCGCGGATGCTGAGGGGCCTTGTTGGCAGCGGGGCGCGTCGATTCCACGCTTCCACGGCTTCATGCTCGCGCATGTCGGGACAGTCGAACTGACCGAGCGGGCAATCCTGTCGACAGGAAATCGTGAAGCCGCCCAGCGGGCGCTGCTCACTCATGTCCCAGATTCTCGGCAGCGTTCCGCAGAGCGGACACGGAAGCGGCTCGGGCGCACTCATGCCAGTGCTCCATGCTTGAACACCTCGGCGGCGAACAGGCAGATGCGATCGGCGGCGACGTCGCGCGCGCCGTCCCATGCGCCGGCGAAATCAGGCCCAGCGTGGCGCGTGCCGGTGTGGAAGCTGACCTGGCCGGTCGGCAGCTCGACGTAGAGGATGTGGTGATGCGGATCGAGCCGGGCCTGCAGCTCGCCATCGACGCCCCAGCCCCACACCAGGCCATGATCCACGTCGCCGGCGAGCGCGGCAGCGAGGTTGCCGATGCTCCAGTCCTTGCGGCGATAGGCCTCGGTGCGATAGCCCGGGCCCTTGCGATAGGTCTTGGCGCGCTCCGAGCATTTGCAGGCGCGCAGGAGGTTGAGCGCGATGACGCCCATCGGCCCGAGCCGCTCCAGGTCGCGGTACAGCATCCGCGTCGCGTCGCCGTCCGAGCCGTCATAGATGCGGCGGATGATCGCGAGGTCGGTCATGCGCAGACCTCACGCGCGAAATTCAGAACAGCCTTCGATCCGTGAAGCGCCCGCGCGATCCGATCATATGCGAGCGCCGCACCCACGGCCGTCGCACACCGTTCGGAGTAGACCTCGCGGTCACCGACCTTCACGCGTGCGAAATAAGGCTTTGCCCGCCAACTATCCCGGCTCTTACGGACACCTCGGAAGCCCGTCGCGTTCCTCATGCGGCACCCTTGAAGAAGTCGGTCTGCTCAGGCTCGATGCGATCAGACCACGCCCGATTGCATTGGACGGCATCGAGCCGCCGCGCCATCCTTTCCGGGTCCACCCCGTAGTCCTTGAAGTTTCGGGCAACGTTGACGGAGTCGACCGACGCGAACGGCCATCGCTCACCGCACACCGCCATGCCGCGCAGCATGTGAATCCAAGGCAGGTGGCGCCGCGTGCGCGCGAGCGCGTTGAATGCCTCATCGGCGCGCCGGCGCCACAAATCGGAGCCGACCTGCCAAAACTGCGCGGTCGAGCCGAAGCAGATCCGTGGCCAATTGTCAGCCAACTCGATCAGCCATTCGATCGAAAGACCCATGTGCCAGACCGGGGCACTCAGCTGGCTTGGGAATGGCCAGGACGCCAAGCCGGCACGCTGCTGCTCCACATCGCCATCAATGACATCCGGCGGGATTGCCCAGTGCGGCTGCATCAATCGCGTGTCGAGAAAGGCAAGATAGCCTCGCACGTCGAGCGGCTTGCCCTTGGTGAAGGCCGAGAATGCCCCGTTGTCGAACATCACGGACTGACCAATCGCCAGACAGACATCGGCATCACGCGCGTCCGAGAACGGCACACAAAAGCATTTTCCGGCCATCTTCATGAGATCGGAGCGCGGCGTCAGCGGCGTGCCGTGATAGTGGAGCGTCATGCCACCACCTCATCACCATCCGGCAGCACGATCGACCGGCCGCCCATCAGCGCGAACAAATCAGGCGTCGCCATCTGCTCCTCGGCCATGCGCAGATAGTGCACGCCGTCCATGAAGTAGGTCGCCGACAGCTCGGTCGCGGCGCCCCGGCGCTTCAAGAGCAGCGCGCGATAGGGCACGGTCATCAACCCGCCGAACGGGTCGAACACCAGCTCGCCCTCGTTCGAGAACCGCCGGATCAACCGGTCGACGATGTCGAAGGCCAGCGGGCACAGATGCATCTCCGCGCCCTTCCGCTGCTGCAGCAAGTTGAGGGTGCGCATGCGGTTGACGTCGTGCCAGATCTCGCCGCAATGACTACCCGGCGCGATCGACATGAAGGTCGCCGGCAAGGTGCCCTGGCGCTCCAGCACCTCGCCGATCCGGACATGCGCCTCGTAGTCATAGATCCGCTCGGCCGAGACTTTTGCGAACAGCCGTGCGTGGTCGCCAGCATCGAGCCCGGCGAACTCCTCCGGCGTGAGGAAGCGGTTGCCGCTCGAGCGCCAGAACGCGTGGGCGTCGAGCTGCCAGCGCGCGCGGGAATAGCAGCCGTCATCGGTGCCGTTGACCTTGGTGACCGGCACGTCGGCATAGGAGCGCGAGCGGTCGGTCTGGCGCTTGCGGAACAGCAGCACGTATTCGGGCATGCCGACGCCCATCTTGGTGGAGTCCTTGGCGTTCTCGCTCCAGCCGAGCCGGTAGGTCTGGTTGTTCTCGCGGACCACGTCGGTGTTGACCGTGATCATGCCGCAGTACTGAAAACCGTGGGCGCGGTAGTGCATGATCGCCTCGGCGTGGAAGGGCGAGATGGTCGGCACACCCTCGCCGGTGACGGCGCCGAACAGCACGCGGTCCTTGACGTGGATGCAGGCGAGCCGCCCGGGCTTGAGCATGCGCAAAAGCTCCGAGGACAGGAAATCCATCTGCGCCCAGAAATGCCCGCTGTCGTCGGAGTGGCCGAAATCGTTGTAGCTCGCCGAATATTCGTACTGGTTGCCGAACGGGATCGAGGTCACGACAAGGTCGACGCTGTCGGCGGGCCAGGCCTGACACTCGGCGACAGCGTCATTGTTGATCGCGACCCAGCCCTTCCCGGCGATCTCCACGCGCTGCACGCCGATCGAGCGCAACAGCGCGTCGCGCAGCGGCAGCGTGTTCAGCCCGTGCCGGGCGATGATCTCGCTCATCCTGTTACGCATCTGGCCGTCGAGCGCCCACTTCTCCTCGAGCGCCGCGCGTCCCGCGCGCTCGTCCTCGGCATAGATGACGTCGACGATCACCTGATGCTGCTGGCCGAAGCGCAAGAGGCGATGCAGGGCCTGGATGAAATCGTTGAACTTGAAGCCGAAGCCGGGCAGCGCCACGAAGATCATGCGGTGGCAGTGATACTGGAAGTTCGAGCCGGATCCGGACAGCGTTGGCTTGGTGCCGAAATACTTGGTCCGCCCCTCCTCGAAATCGGCGAGCCTGATCTCGCGCTCCTCAATGGACATGCCGGAGCCGGTGATGGTGACGACCTCCGGCAGCGCCTGCTCGATCGCTTCGCGCTCGGCCTCGAGGTCGTGCCAGATCAGAAAATGCGCATCGGGATCCTCGCCAATGATCTCCATCATCTTCGCGATCCGCGCGGCTAAGCTGTCGCGCCGCGCCTTGGCCGCCTCCTGCAGGCTGGTGGCGACGTTGCGCAGCAGCACACCTTGGCCGTCGCGCTCCGGCAGCGCCTTGGCGTGATCGGCCGGCACTTCGTGCCAGCGCAGGTCCAGCGGCGGCAGCTCGTAGCCATCGTCGGAATGACCGAGTTCTGACGGCTTCTGCAGGAAGGCGGCCCAGGAGTGCACCCACATCCAGAACTCGTCTTCCTTGTGCGGATAGAGCGTGAGGTCGCCCGCCTTCTCGCTGTTGCGCTGGAACCAGCGTGTCAACGCCAGCCCCGTATCCATCACGTCGAGGAAGCCGGCATAGTGGATCAGCTCCTTGTAGCGGTTCGGCGACGGCGTCGCGGTCGCCACCAGCTTGAACGGCACCTTAGCGAACAGCGGCAGGAATTCCTGGAACGTCTTGGAGCCGTAGCTGCGCAGCACGCTGGCCTCGTCGAGGCTGACGGCTTCGAACGCGTTCGGGTCGAGCTTGCCCTCGCGAATGCTCTCGTAGTTGGTCAGGAAGTGGCGCACCCCTTCGCAATAGAGGTCATCGAGCTCCGCCGTGATCCGGATGAAGCGCACGTCCATGCCGAGATTGAGCGCCTCCTTGATGAAGCCGTGGCGCACGCCGAGCGGCACCACGCTCAAGGTCGGCTGCCCCGTGTGGCGGGCGAGTTGCCGGCACCATTCCAGCTGCATCGCGGTCTTGTGCAGCCCGAAACTGGCAAAGATCGCCGCGCAGCCGAGCCGCAACGCCCAAACGGTGAGGTCCTTGCAATGCGGCTTCAGATACGGATGCAAGCCATCGCGCGGCACCTCGATGCCCCTGAGAGGCGCGACGACGATCTTGTCCTCGAGGAACTGATCGTAGGACGGCCAGTCGATGGTGAGGTCGTCGGACTCGATAAGAAACTCCGGCGGTGCGTGCCCGCAGGCCCCCTCGACAGATGCCGGTTCACCTGGCGCAAGCCATGCCGGAGACACCGCAGCGCTTGCGCCCGCCACTGGCGTCTCCCCCGCCTCGAGCTTCCCCGCTTGCTCCGCCACCATCGACGGGATCAATACCCCTCCGGTGACGGCCTGGTCGGGATCGCAGCCTTCGGCAGGCTCAGGGATTTCGTCGCCTGCGCAAATTTGCGCAGGCCTGGCCAGGAGCTTGTTCCTGGTCTCGTCAAGGTCGAACAGGTGTTTCAGCGCGTCGACGCGCGCTACGCCCTGCTTGGTCGGGTTGTAGCCGCGCGATCGATCATTGGGATCGATCGCGAAGACAAGACCTCGCGCGACCATATCGGCCGCGACAACATCATCGACCGGGGTCTGCCAGGCGACGGCCCAAAGCCCCTCCCAATAGAGCCGCTCGGCTTCCGACGGCGCACGGGCACTCCGCGTGAGTTCGCTGTCTCCGATCGCTCCCAAATGCGACGATGGCTCGCCGCCGGCTGAGCCGGTTTCACCGCTTGCGCGATGTGGGCCAGTGCGTTGCTCCGGTTGATTTTCCCCGCCGCCGTCAGAACTGCTTGCGGTCGTCAGCAGTTCCGGCGCGTCCGCCGCCCTGACCTTACGAGACCGCGATTTCTTGACTGCCTTCGCGACCGGCTCCCCGCGGCCATCGATGGTTGGCTCGTGCGCGAACTGCCGCCAGTGCGCCTCGATCGCGGCGTTCATGCGCAGCTGATCATTGGAGCCGAACCGGAAGACCTGCTTGCACGCACAGGTCGCGACCGACACGACGCGGCCCTCGGCGATCTCCGTCGTCCTTGAGAAGATGTGCCTGGCCGGAAACTGCTTGCGCAGGCCATGCTGCGCGACCAGATAGCGCACGACCGGGTCGCTCAATTCCGCGCCGGCGTCGCTGGCCTGATAGCCCGCAATGCTCAGCTCCTCGCGCGCCATCTGGTCGGTCAAGGCACCGCACCAAGATGCGACTGCCGGCGCCGGGCTGGTCTCCTCGGCAATATCGCCGCTGCCAGGACTATTTTCGGATGTATTGTTCGCAGGTTTTGACGTTGTCGCCGGCTTCAGCGACAGCGCCCACTCGATCACCCGCCCCGCATAGCCTTCGCTCCACTGCGTGCCCTGGCCTTCCGCGTTGCGCATGTACCTCCGCGCCCGGCGGACCAGCGCGGCGATGCCGGAGCGCAGCGCGGCGTCGCGGCTGGGATATTGCGGCCGGCTGACATGCAGCGACGGTGGCGACGCCAGCCAGGCGCCGCCGTCGAGCGCCAGCACGACGATCGTCGTCGACGGCGTGCGATAGCGCGGATTGTCATGGGCCAGGATCTCGCCCTGCTCGGGCAGGAAGAACTCCCCACCCCGGCCGAGCGGCGGCTCGCCGGCGATGGTGCGGAGGATTGGCGTGATGTGGGCGAACGGCACGGTCATGCAGCAGCCCTCTCGACAACGTCAGCGTGCGGGGGCATTTTCCGTCCATGATCAGGCAGCGCTTTGACTTGGCGGCGATCGCCGCGCTCATATTGACGGTCGTTCTCACAGTCTGGCTGGGGCTCTGGGGACCGTTCGAAATCTCCAAGCTGCAGCAATGGCAGACCGTCATGGCCGCTATCATTGCACCGACCCTCGCGCTGATTCCGGCTACAATCGCCTACAAGGGCGCAATGGCGAAGGTTGACCACGACCGCCAAGAAGCTGAGCGGCGTCGCAACAACGAAAGACTTGGGCTTTATCTCAGACTCCGCGCGTCGCTCCGTCGAACGCACGCAGACGCGTTTAGTCGCGTCGAACTGATCGAAGATAAGCAACTCTCGCAGATCCTTTGGGGTCTCAGGATTAGTCCAAACATGATCACGGTATACAATCCCCCCGAAGTCCAGGAGGCTTGGCAGGCTCTTCACCTCATACCACCGTCCGTGATCGTGAATATTGAGGCTCTCAAGCAGTTGCTGCCGCAGATTGAGCAGGAGCTGTCCAAATTTGCCGACCGAACATGGGATATCAAACCCAAGTTGATCGTGAACGATCTGCCCGTCGGCAGGATTCTCGACGACTACTTGCGTCTTCACGCGACCCGATGCTCTGCGATCGTGGTCGACTGCGAAGCCATCATCGGCGAGTTGGAAAGGGAAATCCCATTCTTGCAGAACCGCTTCAAATAGCGTCACTCGGCCGCCTCCATCATGTCCGAAACCCGCTGCGCCATCTCCGGCCGATAGTTCGCACCCACCAGCGCCGCCGCGATCGGCGGGCAGACGCTATTGCCGCACTTGGCGACCTGCTCGGTTTTGGAGATCAGCGAGCCGTCCGGCTTGCGGTCGATGACGTAGCTCTCGGGAAAGCCCTGCGCCCTGAACAGCTCGCGTGGCGTCAGCATTCGCAGGCCGAGGTCGACGATCACGAGCACAACGCCATCGATCTCGACGGTCACGAACTCGCGGTCATCCCACAGCCCGTGCGACCGCAGCAGGTCGGCAACGGCGCGCGCCCGCTGATGATGCTCCGGTCCGAACGGCGGCGCCTGCAGCAGCACCTCGGTCAGGCCGAAGCGCGCCTTACTGGTCGCCGTGTGCAGCGGCTCGGCAAGATCGGGATCCTGGTCGGCGCCGTAGTACTTCGTGAGGAAGGCGCGCGTCTCCGCGATGTGACCGCCCTGCGCGGTCGACGTCGGCGCCGGCAGCTCCACGTCGGCATCGCGCCGGTCGCGCCCCTTGAGGATCGTCAGCCCGGCCGAGACGGCCGCCTGGGTCGATCCCTTGGCGACGATCGTCGACACCGGCTTGCGCGCATCATGGCCCGGCTCGAGGTAGTTGTTCTGCGCCAGGAACGCCGCCACGACGCCGATATGCGCGCCGCCCGCCGTGACCGTATGCGCCGGCCGATCCGCGCCCTGCTGCGGCTTGTCCGCATTGCGCATGGTCGTCAGATGCGCCGCGAACAGCGAGCCGCCGTTGCCGGTGGCGACCACGACCGGCGCCGGGATGTCGACCGGACGCGTCCGCGGCTCCTGGCCCTGCCGCTCGCCATAGCGCGGCACCAGGTATGGTGCGACCAAGCCGAGCGGCGCGGCTGCGCCCGGACGCGTCTCGGAGTGCGCTGCGGTGATCGTATGCAGCGGATCACCGACAGCGTGGCCGGTGGCGCCCGTGTTGAACTTGGTGACATAGGGCGCGACCAGCGCCTGCTCGCCGCGATGCGCCGAGGTGATCGTGCACAGCGGCTGCGTCGCAGCCTGCCCGCGCTCAGCGTCTCGCGTGTGAGTGATCGGAACGATGAAGGGATGCGCCGCATCCAGCACGTAGCGCCGCACGCCCTTGGCGATGCGCGCCAGGGTCGCCGGCTGCAGCGGACGGATGGCGCGAATGCCGAGGCCTGCCCGGATCTCCGCCGAGGTCGCGAAGATCGACGGACACGCGATCGACCAGTCGATGATCTCGGCTGCCGTGCGCCACGGCTTCAACCTCCCTTCGCGCACCGCCTCCGATGCAGGATCGCCGTGCGTCGCCTCCGGCCACACGACGTCACGGCCGTCGCGGCGGGCGATCAGGAACAGCCGCTTGCGAATGGTCGGCGCGCCGTAGTCGCAGGCGCGCAGCTCACGCCATTCGACGGCGTAGCCGAGCCGTTCGAACTGCGCGATCCAGCGCGCAAACGTCTCGCCCTTGCGCCTGGGGCACGGCTGGTCGTCGTCGCCGAGCGGCCCCCAATCCTGGAATTCCTCGACATTCTCCATGATGATGACGCGCGGCGAGACGACGTTGGCCCAGTGCACCACGACCCAGGCGAGCCCGCGGATGTTCTTGTCGCGTGGCTTGCCGCCCTTGGCCTTGGAGAAGTGCTTGCAGTCCGGCGAGGCCCACAGCAGCCCCACCGGCCGCCCCGATGTCGCCTGCTTCGGGTCGACCTTCCAGATGTCGCTGGTGAGGTGCACCGTCTGCGGATGGTTGACCGCGTGCATCGCCAGCGCGACCGCGTCATGATTGATCGCGACCGCCGGCGACCTGCCGAGCGCCTGCTCCATGCCGGTCGAGGCCCCGCCGCCTCCGGCGAAGTCGTCGACTTCGATTTCTTCTTCGAGATCGCCGATGAAGTCGCTGCGCATCTTCATCGGACCACCAGTTGCCGGCCGATGCCGCGTTGCGTGCGGACGTCCAGGCCAAGCTTGGAGTCGGCGCTCACAGCCCCCTCCCCCGCTTGCGATCACGATCGAACTTCTCGCCCTCGGCGACGATCAGCGCGAACGCGCGCACCAGGTCGCGGCGCCGGCCGGCCGGCTTCCACCACTCGCCGGGCCATGGCCAGTCGTGCGGCGGCGTCGAGGACGAGGTGCCGGCATAGAGCGCATACATCGCGCCGGCGTGGCCGAGCTCGCCCGGCGGATAGCGGTCGTCATGCTCGACCGAAAAACCTTCCTGCTCGATCTGGCGGAAGCGCTCGGCGATGCCGGCCTGGACGAACGGCGACAGCGGCCGGCGAATGTGCAGCGCCTCGAAGACGCGCCGGAGCAGGTATTGCCGCGCCAGCGAGGCCACGGTCATGACGGCGGCGAAGGCGAGATTGACCGTGAACGTCACGGCATGGCCGAGCAGCAGCGGCAGCACGAGCCATTGCAGCAGCAGCGACAGCGCGAAGCCGGTCGCGGTTGACGCGATGGTTTCGATCGCGGACATCAGGCGGGACTGTTTCACCTGCTGCCCTCCTCGCTGCCGTCGCAGTCCGGAACTGGCGCATCTCGCGACAAAGCTTCCGCCTTCGCGCTCTGCGCTTCGGCGGACGCGTCGCTTTGCGCTGCCGGCTCCTCCGCCGATGCACCCGGCATCGGCGGAGCCTCGTTCCCCCATGCGATCCAGCCCGGCCGCGCGCGGCGGGCGTTCAACTCGATCTTCGGCAAGGTCGGGAAATACGCCTCGATGATCTCGTATTGCGCATCGGGCTTCTCCGAATGCTCGCCGCGCGGCGCGTCGATGACGCTGCGGAATTGCTGGCCTTGCGACGGGCACATGATCTTGCCGCGCACGCCGATCAGCAGCAGCTCATGCGCGTCACGCACCCAGAAGCCGGTGCCGAGGCCGGGCTTCACCCAGACGAACTGCGACACGTAGGTGAAGCCCTGCAGCTCCATCACCCGATGCGCGATCTTGTCGAAGCACGCCGGCGCCCACATGAAATGCACGCAATCATCGGCCGAGACCGACATCCGCTCGCGCTGCCGCTCGACGATCGCCTCGGCAGTGTCGCACTCGGCGGCGGTCAGGTAGTGGTTGGCGGCGTGCCGATCCATGCCGGTCTCGGCGCTGCGCACCTTGTAGTGCCACTCGAAATCCGACAGCACGACGCCGGCCTTGACGACCGGCAGGGTCGCGATGCGCTCGCCGAGCTCGCGTTCCTTGGCGGCGCGCTTCTCGCGCTTGGCGGCCTGGTCCTCGGCGCGCACCTCCTTGGCGATCGCGCGCACCTGTTTCTTGGCCTCCGGCGTCAGCTTGCCCTCGGCGTCGCGCGGCAGCTCGGCGAGCAACGCGGCCTGCTCGTCCTTCGGCCGCGCCGCGATCTCAGCCGCGGCCGAGACCGCGACCGTACCGGCCTCGACCGCGGCGATGATCTCCGGCACCGCCTCGTCCCGCACCTTCTCGGCGCTCTGCACCAGGCGGCGGCTGACGTTGAGCGTCGCGGCCGCCTCGCTCTGCGAGATGTCCACGCGGGCCGCCGGCGGCGCGACCGGCGCCAGCAGGTCGGGGCCAGCTTGCGCAGATTTGCGCAGGCTGTGCTGGTTGTCGCCGAGCCTGAGCGTGGCGAGCTTGGCCGCGACCATTGCGCGCTGGCTCTCGTTGAGATGCCGCCGCTTCAGGTTCTTCGAGATCACCCAGTTCAGCGCGGTGCGATCGTCGCTCTCGAACACTTCGGTGCGCACGCCGAGCCGCTTGAGCGCGCAGGCCGCATAGCGGTTGCGGCCGTCGAGGATCATGCCCTTGTGCAGCTTGACCGTCTCGGCCTGGCCGTTCGCGGCGATGTCGTCGGCGAGCTCGGCGAGCTCGGCATCCGACAGCATCGGAAATAGATTGGCGAACGGATGCGGCCTGAGCGGCGCGTGGCCCGGAGCGAGAAACATCAGCGCCCCCTCAGAACGGAATTTCCGCTAGTCCCGGCGCGGCGTACTCCGGCAGTGACGCGAGGAGCTGGCGCAGGATCTGGTCGAGAGGCGGAATGAAGGCGCGCACCTGGCGGTTGGCGGCGTTCTGCGCCGGCGTGGCCCAGCGCAGATTGGCGCGGCGATTGTCGAGCGCATTGCCGTTGATGTGGTCGACGTGATGGCACGCCATGAACCTGACCGAGCGCGGCTCGGCCCGGATCATGATCTCGCGATGCATCCGCACCGTCGCGCGGTCCGGCCCGATATTGCGCTTGGCGTAGCGCTTCCAGCGGCCGCGCGCGCCGCCATGCCAGACGTTCCAGGTCCACTGCGACAGAAAGGCGTGATCCTGCGCATCGACCAGCGTCCAGACGTCCTCGCGCGCCGACAGCAGGATGATGCGCCAGGGCGTTGCGGAGAGGCCGAGCGCCGCAGCGGCTTCGATCGTGCGAATAGCGGCGGTCATCAGCGGACGCTGCCATCACAGCACCCCGTCCATCCGCTCGAACCGGGCACGGGCTGCGAGGTGCTGCTGCTCCGCCGGCGTGGGGATCTCGCCGAGATCGGCGGCAAGCACCGGCTCCTCGCCGGGATGCATCTCATGCGCGGTGTCCCACAGCACCAGCGCGATCCCGACCAGCGTCGGAACGATCAGATAGGCCAGCATCAACAGATGAAACGTCGTGTCATCGAGCCGATCGGTCAGCATCGTCCCCCCTCCCCTCGTCCAGCCCGTCAAGGGCTGCCGAGCGCGGCCAGGCGCCGCTCGATCTCTTCGCGTTCGCGCAGCAGCCTGGCGCGCGCGAGCTCGGCGCGGCGGGCCTGTGCCCACGGCGTCTGCACGTTCTCGATCAGCGCGGCATGCAGGCGGTCGCCAATGTCGGAGCACAGCAGCCGCGCCAGCGCCTCGCCCTGCGGCGCGGTCTTGGCCGCCAGCCAGCGCTCGGCCGTTGAGATGTCGACGGCGGCGCGGAAGGCGGTTTCGGCCGCAACCTTGCTGGTGAAAATATCCCTGAGCTCACAGGCGATTGGCTCGAACCAGGCGATGGCGCCGGACGAACCGCCCGCATCCGTGCGGGCGGGTCTGTTTGACGCTGCGCGATCGGCGGATAGCTTGCCAGTCATGACGCAGACACCTCATCGGCGGCCGGCTCCGGCACAGGCCGCGGCCCGACACCGACCCAGTCGTTCGGTGTCACCAGCTCGCCGGTCACCTCGAAGATCAGCCGCATCACCTTCTGGTCGGGCTCACGCTCACCCGCCCGATAGCGGCGCACCGATTCCGCCGACTTGCCGATCTTCTCGGCAAAGGCCGGATTGGTGGTCCCGGTCATGATCATCCAGTCGTCGAATCGCATGACCCGTAGTCATCACCATTTTGGTGATGATTCGCAAGGGGTCATCACCACAATGGTGCTGGGCAACCTCACCAGATTGGTGCCACCTGTGAACATGAAGGGGAAATATCCAAACGGGCTCGCCGCAGCGATGGAGGAGCACCCGGACATCACACAGGCCGACCTGGCCCGTGCCATCGATACCAGCCCTCAGCAGATCAGCCGGCTGGTCAAAGGCGAACGCGAGATGACGGCGCTCTGGGCCGAGAAACTTGCGCCCTTGCTTGAGGTCGCACCGGAAGTGCTCGTCTTCCCCGAATTGCGCACTTTTCGCGCGCCGCTATTGTCGTGGGTCAGCGCCGGTCGCCTCGCGATGCAGGAAACAGTGCGCAAGGCCGACATCCGCAAGTACATCATGCTCGCCGGACTACCGAAGGGCAATTGGGTGGTGCTGGAAGCGCAAGGAGATTCCATGGACCGGATCGCCCCGGACGGCGCCTACATATGCGTGAACCGGCACGACCAGCGCCTGTTGAACGACAAATTCTATGTCTTTACCCGTCCGGATGGCGAATCCACCTTCAAGCGTTACAGGTCAGGCAATCCGCCGCGCCTGCAGCCATACTCGACCAATCCCGACCACGAAACGATCCAGATGAGCGGCGACCTATTGGTCCTCGGCCGCGTCGGAAGGATCATCAACGACCTAAGTTGAGGGCGCCCATGGCCAGGACAGCACGTCCCGCAGCCTGGCTATCGGCCATTGTCCTTGCCACCATCCCGTCGGGAGCTCTCGCCCAGGCAGAGATCTTGATGATCGGACTTTGCAAGAAAATCGCCGACGATACCGCCCGACTGAAATGTTACGACGCCATTCCCGGCCCCTCCTCCGAGCCGACCACGCCGAAAGCGGAAGCTCCGCCTGTCAAGCAGGAATGGAAAACGCTCGAAAGCAAATCACCCATCGATGACAGTCCTCAGTTCGCAGCTGCGCTTCTGAGCGAGGACGGCCGGAGCCGGCTTGTGATACGATGCGCCGAGCACAAGACGGAGGCCTATATCGAGCCGAACGGCCTATTCGCGTGGAAACGGGGATCGGTGCTGATACGGGTCAACGATCTCCCCGCCGTGAGCGCGACATGGCCCGCGTCATCTGACAACAAAGCGCTTTTTGCTCCGAACGGGACCAGCTTCATCAAGATGCTGCCCGAGGACGGCACGCTCTTCATCCGCGCTACGGGCCACTCCAACCGCGCCGACGACGCCACCTTCAAGCTCGGCCAAGTCTCGTTGGTTCGGGACCGGCTCGGCGCTGCGTGCAGCTGGTCAGAGGCTCGACCGGCGCCGATCGCGCCGCCGAGCAAACCCAAGGCGAAGCAAGCGCCTGCGGCGGCCCCGCCAAAAGACCCAATGTCGCTCGCGCCAAAGTAATTATCACCATTTTGGTGTTGACTCGTCACCAAAATGGTGACACTCTTCTCCCATCACCAGACGGGAGAACGGTCATGACCCAAGACCAGATCGACGCCCAGATGCAGCGCCTGATGACCGCGCTGGACGGCGGCCAGATCACCCAGGCGGAGTTCGAGGCTCACCTGGACGCGCTGCGGAAGGAGATCCCGGCCTGAGGGCCGGGACCGGTCTTCCCCCACCGCATCCGGGACACCTGCCATGGACCACCGCACCCAGTCAGCCCTCGATCTGATCACCAAGCTGCTCGGCGGCGACGCGCCCGACCATCGCGCCCATGTCGATGCCCGCCTTGACGACCGCATCCGCCGCGCCCGTCAGGCGCCGCCGCTGGACTGGCCGGGGCTGGTCATCAGCTTCCCGTCGCGCGCCACGCCAGCGCAGATCAAGCTGCACGCCGCCGACACCCACGCGCTGGCGCCGCAATTGTCGGAGCCGGGCCTGTGAGCGGCGACTTCGACGGCGCCCGCGAGCCGATGCGCGCGATCCGCGACCTCATCGTCTGTTGTGAGGCGAACTCCGGTTTCGAGGGCGTCGAGCCGGGCAGCAAGCTGGCCCGCGCCCAGGCTGCCTTCACCGCGCTGCACGGCGACACCAGACCCGCCGAGGACATCGCGGACGCCGCGATGATCGAACCGTCATCCGCCGCAGCGACGCGGCGCTGAGTTCCTCCCTGACTGGCGGCCGGGCTTCTCCCAGGACAGTTCGGCCGCCGCCTTTTCCGAGGATCTGCTCATGACTCCGCAGCAGCACGCCGACAATCTTCTCAGGATCTGGCAGGGCCAGCGCGACGTGCCGCCGGCGCAGCGCGATCTCGATCGCCAGCTCACCGCGGTTGCCGGCGCCATGCAGGAGCCGCGCATGCGCCGCTCGATCGCCGCCATTCCGCTCATCGACGGCTCGCTCAGCTCGCCGCCCTGCACCGATGGCTTCACCGCCGCCAAGGTGGAGATCATGGCGCAGGACCTGGTGCAGTCGGGCGCGTTCGGCTGCGAGCAGCGGGCGATCCTGACGCTATCCGACCGCGGTCATGGATACCGCGACATCACCCGCCTGGTCGGCCGCGCCAGGATCCGCGCCCGCCAGCTGCACGCCGCCCAGCCGAAGGGGATCAGCCGATGATCTCGCGCCTGTTTCTCATGCTTGCTGTCGACGAGGTGAGCACATGAGCACGATTGATCTGCACGCCCTCGATCGCGCCAAGCGAGCCGCCGCGCTGCTCGAGCTCGCGCGGGCCTGTGCCATCGCCGACGGGCCAAGCGAGGCGCTCGACGATGCGATCTCGACGGCATCCGATTGGGACCCGATCGTCATCCGGGCGCCCTTCACCTATTCGCTCGACCTGGCGCGCCGACTGATCCCGGCCGGCCATTGGTGGGCGGTTGCGCAGACCGCCGCGCCCGACAGCCCGTTGAGGCATTTTGGCGCCACCGGCAACGGCATCTTCCTCGCCCAGGTCGGCGACTGGCGGGCGCCGCAGCCGCACACGGCGCGCAACGACGATCCGGTGCTGGCGCTGTGCGCCGCGGCGCTGAGGGCCCGCGCAGCGCTGGTCGTCATGGTGACGGCGCCCGATGCCGCCGGACGAAGCGCGCCATGACCTACCGCATCCACCCCAACTACATCCGCCTGCTCGAACTCAGCCCCTTCGAGCGTGGCCCGCGTGGCGGCTGGCGTTTTGGCGCCAAGCGCATCTCCGATGCGGTCGTCGACCGCCTCGTCGCCAGCCGTCGCGCCGAGATCCGGAACGGCCGGGTGATCCCGGCCAGCCCGCCCACGACCGATGGAGGCGCCATGGCCCCATGACGAGCGGGAGAGCGAGGCGCTGATCCCTCGCGATGGACTGTAACGCAACGACTTCCAGCCCCGGACCGCCGCCCGGGGCTGCCCCATCCCAACCATCGAAGACCGGAGAGCCAGCTCATGCGCGTGAATATCTACGCCGAGGAGATGCCGGACGAGCCGCGTATCGAGATCATCACCAAGGAGATCGAGGGCCACGCCTTCACCGGCCTGCGCATCTATCTCGAGCTGCCGGCGACAGTCGACGGCCAGCAGTATCAGGGCCCCTTCATCCACCGCCCCGGCGACGACGACAGCGCCGCGATCACCTTCTGGGGCAAGCGCGACCTGCGCGTGACCCTGCGGCGCGCGCTGGAGCTGCTCGATGCGCATTACACGCCGCGCCATCCGAGCTACCTCACGCGACCCACCGCCGAGGCGCAGGCCGGCACCACGGAGCCGCGAGGATGATGTCCCCCATCACCCATTCCGCCTGAGAGCCTGCGCAAATCTGCGCAGGCGCGATCGCGTGAGACCGAGCATGACCCGCCCCATCGCCTATCCCTCCGGATCCTGGCCGCCGCGCATGCCGGCGGACCTTGCCGCCGCCTATTGCGGGGAGGCGTCCGTTGATGTCTTCTTGCGCCAGGTCAAGGCCGGGTCCTATCCCCAGCCTGTCGTGAAGCAAGGGCGCCGGCAGATATGGGCGAAGGCGGACCTCGACCGGGCGATCCAGCCCACCCCAGACCACGACATCGCGGCGGACGTCGCGCTGGATCTGTGATGATGGCCCGCCCCCTGCCGCGCTTCGTGACGCAGAAGCCCGTGGGCGATGGCCTCCGGTTCTATTGGACGTTGCCGAGCTACTACCGCAAGCTCGGCTGCACCCTGCATCGCGAGCACGACACCGCGCTGGGCGCCGACTACGATGTGATGATCGGCAGGGCCAAGGTCCTCAACGGCCTGTTCGACGAATGGGACCAGGCGCGCCGCGGGGCCCCGGTCATCGCCGGACCGAAAGCCGCGACCGGCACCGTCGATTGGCTGTTCGAGACCTACAAGGCGTCGAATGACTGGCGTGAGCGCGTGTCTCCGCGCACCGCGCCGGACCATGAGCGCACCATCCATCTGCTGTGCGACATCCGCGGCAAGAGCGGCACCCGCATCGGCGACCGCCTGATCACGACGATCACGCCCGATGGCGCCGACAAGCTCTATGCCCGGATCCGCGACACGCCGGTCCGCGCCGGCAAGTCCGCACGCCCGCGCACGGCCGAAAAGGCGGTCGCGATCGCACGCCACGCCTGGAAGGTCGTGCACCGGCTGCACCCCGGCCTATTCCGCGACGGCGTCTGGAATCCCTGGGAAGGCGTCGCGATGACCCGTCGCCGCAAGGCGACGAAGCCGGCGGCGACCCGCGAGGAGGTCTACACCTTCGCCTGGGGCGCGCTGGCCGCCGGCCATCCCGATGCGGCGGCCGCTGCGGTGATCTGCTTCGAGTGGCTGCAGCGGCCGGAGAACGTTCTGGCGGGCTACGTGACCTGGAACGACTACCGAGGCCCACGGGCGCCGATGCAGATCCGCATCGAGCACCACAAGACCGGCGAGATGGTCCTGCATCCGCTCGAGGAGACCACTGCCGACGGCCGTACGCTGTTCTACGAAGAAGCCGAGGCCGTGCTGGCCAAGGCGCCGCGCCTGGGCCTGGGGATCGTCATGCGCGACCGCCCGGCGCCGAGCGGCCCGCGCAAATGGGACAACATGAGCATGGCACGCCTGGTGCGGTCGCTGCGCGAGCGGCTCGGCCTGCCCGCGACTTTCACCCTCGACGCCTGTCGCCACGGCGGCATGACCGAGCTCGAGGAGGCCGAGCTTACCGACGGCCAGGGCCGCGCGCTGTCGGCGCACAAGTCGAAAGCCTATGACGGGTATGCGAAGCGGACGGAGAAACGGGCGCTAGCGGCGACGCGGAAGCGCTATGCGCACCGGATCGGGTCCATAGGTTGATGACCATACTCCAGTCGAGGTGGTGATTTTCGCCGGCCAGTACCCCGGCTAATAGCTCGGAAGCGCCCTTAAGCACAGGACCACTGCGAGATATTGGTCAAAACCGCACTTCGCCTCAGGTGGCTAGCTGTTTCGAGTCGGGCTGCGGCGGAATAATAAACTCGAACTCCTCTTGGCCACCGAATCTTTCGACGATCTTCCGCTCGTAGGACTCCTTGTTGGGCGACGATTCCGCCATTTCAAGCACGCGACCCAGTTGAATGCGCAATGCGCGCGCTCCGATCTTGTTTAGGAACTGAAAAAGCTTGGCTTTTTGATCTCCACCCTTTGCTTTGAGCGCGCGTAGCAGTTCAAGAACTTTTCCATTGCTCTCCGCGAGGGGATGATAGATGTGATTCACGGTCAGGTACTTAAAGTGCCAAGGTTTTCCGCGCTGCAATACGGGGATGTTATATAGCCGATACCATGCGGCATAAAGCTCGTTCGGAAACTCTGGCTCGTACCTCTTAGCTTCCTCCTGCACATAGAGCTTGAAGGCCGCAATAACTTCTTCGGCTGTGGGATTGTAGCCAGCTAGGGAATAGACAAGATGCTTTATGCCTGACTTCGCAGACGCTCCAACGATGATATGGGCCTGCTGTGCAATGCGATCGTATCGACCGGGTATAAACTTCTTCTCTGATTCTGCTTTGATTATTGCTTTGCAGATGTCTATCAGCAGCGTGACATCGTATCCGTGCACGATTGTCGACGGAGGCGCCCCGATGCCGCCGGAGGGGCTTTGAAACTTCAAAGGATTTTGGGTCTTTTCTCGTTCCTCGGTGCCGAGCGTTTCTGACATCGCCTTGTTGCCGAGGAACCGGGGAAAAGCACCGCCGCGTGACGGTAGCCCCAATGCTCGCGCCATGCCGGTCTGGCTAATAACTGCGGTCTTGTTGGCATCATCAAGAACGTAGCATTCGACATCGATCCCGAACTCCTCTTTGAAGCTGCCCTTGTGAGTCGCTTGCGGCAACTTTCCCCACCGCGTGAGCGCCGCCTTCTGAGCGATTTCGGTACGCCGCTCCGGCGACAGCACCTCAGCCCGTTTGGCGCCACCAACCTTGCCCGCCTCTCGTTTGACTTTGCTGCCGTCCATTCTAAGCTCCATGCTTGGCAAACACCAAGATGCTTGACAGAGTGAATGTTGTCAAGCATGCTGACATTCTGCCAAGCATATGAGCGCTTGTAGCTGCGCCACCGGTGAAGGCGTGGCATGCTGCACGGAAGCCCCGAGAGCATAAGTCGCGACTTCGGCTTCGATGTAGTTTGCACTTGTCGGAGCAGGTGGTATATGAACCCAGGCCACAATTCAGGGATGCATAATATGTCCGGTCCGCTAGAGGATTACATTGCGCATTTCAACGAGGCAGAAGCGGCTTTCCGAAAGCTGAAATCTGCGCTTCACGATCTAAATATGAAGGTTTCTCAGGCAAGTCAGGCCCCGCTTTCGCTCGTGCATGCTGGTGCAGCTCATTGGCCAAGCAAGGACGAGCTTGTTGGGCTGGCGCTAGATGTTCAGACAAAATCTGTGCCCCTCCAAGCAGAATTCAGCAGAC
This sequence comes from Bradyrhizobium sp. HKCCYLRH2060, assembly GCF_051168135.1. NCBI lineage: Bacteria > Pseudomonadati > Pseudomonadota > Alphaproteobacteria > Hyphomicrobiales > Nitrobacteraceae > Bradyrhizobium > Bradyrhizobium sp. HKCCYLRH2060. The sequence continues at coordinate 143,335 of NZ_JBNPUK010000002.1, read as the reverse complement.
TTCCGGAGGAGTATCGGAAATATGCTCCGCAGCCGCAAAGCGTCGGTCGTGGTTGAGTTGTCTCTTACAACAATCCTTCGCATATTTCTTTGTTTGCATCGGCTTTCGCCGTGCCCATAGCCGTCCGCTTCTATGTCGCGGCCGGGCTGCTGGTACTATCGATCTAAGTTTGCCTCGTCATGACGGAACCTACCTTGTATCGCATCTACATCGATGACAGTGGCAACGTTGATGCCAGCACTACAAACGCGCCTGAGATAAGGTATGGATCGATCACTGCGGTTGCATTCGAGGCGAAATATCTGGATTTGACTTTCAACAACAGCTTCGTCGAACTCTCAAAAAGGCACTTCGGATCGAGAGAAGATGGCACTCCCCATAATCTACACAGGCGCGTATTAGCGAAGCCTCCAGATCATGGTCCCTTCTCGGTTTTAAAAGATGCAAAGAAGCGAAAAGCTTGGGATGCAGACTCCTTAAGTATGTTTGATCGAGCTAGCTATTCGGTAATCACTGCCACCGTAGATAAAGTTGCTTGGTACTACCTGTATCCCACTTGGGAGGGAGATTTCTACGAAGTGCTGGTGCAAGCCGCCCTGGAGCGAGCTTTTTACTTCCTTCACAATCGGAACGGCGTTGCTGAAGTGAACATTGAAACGAAGGGGCATCGAGATCAGCGCATCAAGGAAAAGTATCGGCTCGGATGGCTCGACGGGTACCCCTACATAGGAGCCCAAAAAATTCAGTCCGCCTTCAAATCGCGTGAACTGAATGTTCTGAAGAAGGGGGATGTAAAACCGGGCTGCCAGATGGCTGACCTTCTCGCCGCACCAGCGATGCGACACACCATCTATCAGAATACCGGGCGCGAGCGTCCGAGCGGCGAATATACCGTGAAGCTTTGCGACATCCTTGAGACCAAGAAGTTCTATCGAGAAGACCGCGGCGGCAAGATATATGGGCCGCACAACTACGGTCGCATCTGGCGACCTAAGCTGAAATAAAACAACCCCCAGAGCCGGGGGTTGCCCAAGCATAGCTTGTCCCTCCAACCGACACGCAAGCATGTCTCTGGATTACCCGAAATATAGCGATTCGCGGTTAGGAGTAAAAGATCTGGGCCAACTCTTGATTTGGCACGACGAGGGTTCTTTAGCCATTACTAGGCCACCGGTAGGACACTCGCTTGCTCGTCGCCAGTCGCGGTAACAAGCTTGAGAAGGATTGCCCGGGGGGCAATCCTTCTAGCCTGGGAAGTTCATGTGACGATGCAGGTTGCATCCCGCTTCGCCGCTCTCCGTTCCCGATGACGGGGAGGTGCGCATGTGCGAGAACGGATCATAAACCTGAGTTTCAGAACTCAACCGGAAGCATAGTTTCAGAACTCCGTTGAAGAACGGATCGAGGCTGTTGCGTAAGCCATTGATCTCCGATATCGATCTGCCTCGTTGGGGCCACGTGGCGGAGTGGTTACGCAGCGGTCTGCAAAACCGTTTACACCAGTTCAATTCTGGTCGTGGCCTCCACTCAATCAAGATCAAGCGGGTTGGACCACCCATTGGCCGCGGCCGGCGCTAGATGGGCAGATCGTCGATGCCGCCGGGATAGCTGACCTGCGCGCGCGGCCAGGTCAGAATTGCCCCTCGTTCACCGGCCGAGACGCCGCCCCGATCCGAGCCGGACCTGCCGGCCAGCCGGGGCGCGTAATCCCGGAACTGCACCACATTGGATTTTTCTGCTTCCTGCATGGCTCTGATCCTCGTTCCATGCTGCAATGCAAGAAGCGTACCCCCGGTTCCTAAACCCGGCGTTTACGGCCGCGCCAATCCGGCTTGCGGGCCTTTGGGCGGGGCGTGAGCTCCGGTTGCTCTTTTTCCACCTCCCGATACCGCGCCAGCATGCGCTCGAAGCTGGCGTCGAGGGTCGTGGCGATCTCCGGCCGGCGTTCCAGCGCGGCCATCAGCATCCCCGCCGCCTCGATGGTCGACAGCCCGTCGCGGCGCGGCTCGCGGCGCAGCCGGCCGTAGCGCGACGGCTGCCGCGGCCCGAGGATCACGCGCTGGCACTTCAGCATCCACGGATTGCGCCACCACAGCGCCTTGGCCTGGCTCCAGGTGCCGTCGAGCAGGATCACGCCCTCGATCGACTTGAGGATGGCGCGCTGGTTGTCGGCCACCTCGCCCTTGCGGGTCAGCGCGACCACCTCGGTCTCAGGATCGAGCTCGGCCGCCTTGGCCGAGCCGAGATAGAGAATGGCCCAGCGCGCGGGATCGGCAACCGGCCGTCCCAGCGCCCTGGCGAGGCTCGGCCAGGACAGCCCGACCTTGACCACCGCGTTCTTGAAATGCTGGGCGGCGAGCCGCGCGGTGCCGAGCGCGCGGTCCTGTTCCTGCGGGTGCTGCAGGATCAGGAGCCCCAGCCGGCTTTCCAGCGGCGTGACGCTGTCGCAGATGCACAGCGGCAGCGGCTTCTGGCAGCGCGGGCAGTCGGGTGGCGCCTCGGTGGCAAGCGGCGGATGGTTGTGTGTCTCTGGCATGCCGCGCCTATACGCGCCGCTGAACGTCGCGACAACGGCTCATTCGGCAGGAGCTGCGAGCGGCTCCGGCGCCGAGCGGCGGCGCAGCCGGTCGATCAGCAGATAGATCACCGGCGTGGTGTAGAGGGTGAGGATCTGCGACACCAGCAGCCCGCCGATGATGGTGATGCCGAGCGGGCGGCGCAGCTCGGTGCCGGGACCGGTCGCGATCACCAGAGGCAGGCCGGCGAACAGCGCGGCGAGGGTCGTCATCAGGATCGGGCGGAATCGCACCCGGCAGGCCTCGAAGATCGCATCGGCCGATGACATGCCGCGCTGCCGCTCGGCTTCCAGCGCGAAATCGACCAGCATGATGCCGTTCTTCTTGACGATCCCGATCAGCAGGATGATGCCGACGAAGGCGATCACCGTCAGCGGCGTGTTGGTAACCTGCAAGGCGAGCAGCGCGCCGAGCCCGGCCGACGGCAAGGTCGAGATGATCGTCAGCGGATGCGCCAGGCTCTCATAGAGCACGCCGAGCACGATATACATCGCGGCCAGGGCGAACAGGATCAAGAGAGGCTGGCGGCCGCTGCTCTTGTTGAAGTCCCCGGCATTGCCGTCGAAGCTGCCGCGGATGCCCTCCGGCATGTGCAGCTCGTCGACGGCGCGCTGGATGTTGGCGGTCGCGGTCTGCAAGGGCACGTCCGGCAGCAGGTTGAACGAGACGGTGGTCGAAGGGAACGATTGTGAATGATACACCGCCAGCGGTGACAGACCGCGCTCGGCCTTGACCAGCGCCGACAACGGCACCTGCGCGTCCCCTGCCCCGGCCACATAGATGCGGTCGAGATTGGAGGGATCGGTCTGGAACTTCGGGTCGATCTCCAGCACGACCATGTATTGGTTGCGCTGGCTGTAGACGATCGAGATCTGGCGTTGCGCGAAGGCGTTGTTGAGCGCGTTGTCGATATCCTGGACGCGGACGCCGAGGCTCGCCGCCGTTTGTCGGTCGATCCGCAGCGCAAGCTGCAGGCCACCGGGATCGCGGTCGCTTGAAATGTCGGTGATGCCGTCGACCGACTCCAGGCGCTTGGCGACAATCGGCGCCCATTTCTGCAGAAGGTCGAGATCGGGACTGCTCAACGTGTACTGGTAGTCGGAGTCGCTCTGGCGGCCGCCGGTGCGCACGTCCTGCGCGGCGAACATGAAGAGCCGAATGCCGGGGACCATCGCGAGGCTCCGCCGGAGGCGGTTGATCACGAGCTCAGTCGAGACGCCCTCGCGCTCCGCCGGGGACTTGAGGTTGATGAACATGGTGCCGCGGTTGGACGTCGCGCCGCCCGGCCCGCCGCCGCCCCCGACCGTCGAGCCGATACCGGCCACGGCGGGATCGGCCATCACGATGTCGGCGAGCCGCTGCTGCAGGCCCAGCATGGACTGGAACGAAATGTCGGCCGAGGCGCGCGTCGCACCGATGACGAAGCCGGAATCGTCGGTCGGGAAGTAGCCCTTGGGCACCTTGATGTAGAGCGTCACCGTGAGCGCGATGGTGGCGAAGAACACGATCAGGGTGAGAAACGGATAAACCAGCACGCCGCGCAGCGTCCAGGCATAGAAGCGGACCATGCCGGACAGCGCGCCTTCGACGATACGGTCGAACCAGGTGGCACGATCGGACAGCGTCTCCTTGATGTAATGCGCGCAGATCATCGGCGTCACCGTCAGCGATACCAATGTCGACACGACGATCGCGAAGGTCAGCGTCAGCGAGAACTCACGCAGGAGACGGCCGACGACGCCGTCCATGAAGATCAAGGGCACGAAGGCTGCAATCAGAGAAAGGCTGATCGACAACACGGTAAAGCCGATCTGGCGGGCGCCATCGAGCGCGGCGCGCATCGGCGACAGGCCATGCTCGAGATTGCGGTACATGTTCTCGATCATGACGATGGCGTCGTCGACGACGAAGCCGACGGAGATCGCGAGCGCCATCAGTGACAGATTGTCGATCGAGAAGCCTGCGAGCCACATCGCCGCGCAGGTACCGGCAAGCGCCAGCGGCACCGAGACGCCGGCCGCGACCGTCGGCACCAGACGGCGAAGGAACAGGAACACGACGATCATCACCAGCACGGCGGTCGCGAGCAAGGTCCACTGCATGTCATCGACCGAGGCGCGAATGGTCCCGGTGCGGTCGACCAGCGTGGAGATCTCGATCCCCGCCGGCAGCCATTGCTTGAGCTCCGGGATCAGCGCCTTCACCCGGTCGACCGTCTCGATCACGTTGGCATCGCCCTGCTTGGCGATCTGGATCAGCACCGCCGGCTGCTTGTTGAACCAGGCGATCGAACGCACGTTGCGCACGGAATCCTCGACGTCGGCGACATCCGACAGCCGTACGAAGCTGCCATTGCTGCTCTTGATCAGGATGTCGCGGAATTCGGCCGCGCTGCGCATCTGCCGGTTGATGGCGATGGTCTCGCTCTGGCGGCCGCCCTCGAAGATGCCGACAGGCCCGATCGGATTGGCATTGATGATCGCCGTCCGGACATCGTCGGTCGAGATGCCGGCATTGGCGAGCGAGACCGGATTGAGCGCGATGCGCACGGCGGGTTGATCGGCGCCGCTGACCGTGACGTTACCGACGCCGGGTACCTGGAACAGCCGCTGCGCGAGCACGGTGTCGGCGACGTCATACATCGCGCTCGTCGTCATCGTCTTCGAGGTCAGCGCCAGAACGAATACGGGAGCCGCGGCCGTGTTCGCCTTGCGGAACCGCGGCAGCGCCGGAAGGTCGCTCGGAAGGTCCGACAGCGAGGCATTGATGGCCGCCTGCACGTCGCGCGCGGCCTTGTCGATGTCGCGGCCGATCGAGAATTGGATCTGGATGTTGGTGGTGCCGAGCGAGCTCGTCGAGGTGATCTGGTTGACGCCCGCGATCTCGCCGAGTCGCCGCTCCAGCGGCGCCGCGACCGTCCCCGCCATGACGGACGGGTCCGCGCCCGGGCGCGACGCGCTGACGAAGATCGCCGGGAAATCGACGTTCGGCACCGGCGCGACCGGAAGGAAGATGTAGGCGACGATCCCGACCAGGAACAGGCCGATCGAGAGCAGTGTGGTGCCGACCGGCCGGCGAATGAACGGCTCGGAGATCGAGGCCATCACTGGACGCCTTCGGTCGCACCTGCAATCGGCGGCGACGGCAGGTTCGGCGCCGGCGGCAGCGCGCGCTCGAAGCGACGATTGATGCGGTCGAGCGCGAGATAGATGACCGGCGTCGTGTACAGGGTCAGCAATTGGCTGAGCAGCAGGCCGCCGATGATGGAGATGCCGAGCGGAAAGCGCAGCTCCGAGCCGGTGCCGCTCTCGATCGCCAGCGGCAGCGCACCGAACAGCGCGGCCAGGGTCGTCATCATGATCGGGCGGAAGCGCAGGAGACACGCTTGCACGATCGCGTCGTAAGGCGTGCGGTTCTCGTGACGCTCCGCCTCGAGCGCGAAGTCGATCATCATGATCGCGTTCTTCTTGACGATGCCCATCAGGAGGATGATGCCGATCAAGCCGATGACCGAGAGATCCTGGCCGAACAGCATCAGGGCCAGGATGGCGCCGACGCCCGCCGACGGCAAGGTCGACAGGATCGTGATCGGATGGATGTAGCTCTCATAGAGCACGCCGAGCACGATGTAGATCGTGACCACGGCCGCCAGCAGCAGCCAGGGCTGGCCGGCCAGCGACTTGGCGAATTCGGCGGCATCACCCGAGTACACGCCGATGATGCTGCCGGGCATGCCGATGCGGTTCTCGGTCGCATGGAGCGCGTCGACCGCCTCGCTCAGGGCCACGCCGGGCGCGAGATTGAAGCTCAGCGACACCGCCGGAAACTGCGCCTGGTGCGAGATTGCCAGCGGCGCGGTGGTGCGCTTCAGGCTTGCCACCGCCGAGAGCGGCACTTGGCCGCCGGCGCCAGGCAGATAGAGCTTCGACAGGATCGAGGGATCGCGCTGATACATCGGCAGCGCCTCCAGCACGACGCGGTACTGGTTGGCCTGGCCATAGATCGTCGAGATTTGCCGCTGCGCAAAGGCGTCATTGAGCGTGTCGGTGACGCCCTGCAGACTGACGCCGAGCTGGCCGGCGCGCTGACGGTCGATGGTCAGCTCCGCGCGCAGGCCGCCCTCCTGGGCTTCGGAGGAGACGTCGCGGAACAGAGGGGCGCGACGCATTTCTCCGACAAGCTGCCTCGCCCATTTCGACACCTCGGCGGCATCGGCACCGGTCAGCGTGTATTGGTACTGCGAGCGGCTCGCCTGCGTCGAGATCTGCACATCCTGGACCGGCTGGAAGTACACGGTCATGCCGGGCACGCCCGAGGTCTTCTGCTTCAGCCGGTCGATCACCTCGGCGACGCCATCCTGCCGCTCGCCGAGCGGCTTCAAGGTCATGACGAGACGGCCGACATTGGTGGTCGGGTTGACCGATCCGGCGCCGATCACCGAGACGACGCCGACGACGTCGGGATCAGCCCGGATCGCGGCGGCGACATCCGCCTGGCGCTTCTGCATTTCGGCGAACGACACGTCAGCGCCGGCTTCGGTCACCGCCGTGATCGAGCCGGTATCCTGCAGCGGCAGGAAGCCCTTGGGCGCGACGACGTAGAGCGCCAAGGTCGCCGCCAAGGTCGCGAAGGTCACGACGAGCGTCTCGGTCTGCCGGTCGAGCACCCAGAGCAGGCTGCGGTGATAGACCGCCACCGTGCTGTCGATGAAGCGGCTGATAGCGTTCAGCCCCGGCAGCACCCACTCCTCGCTGGCATGCTTCAACAGCCGCGAGCACATCATCGGCGTCAAGGTCAGCGAGACCACCGCCGACGTCACCACTGCGATCGTCAAGGTCAAAGCGAACTCGCGGAACATGCGGCCGACAAGCCCCGACATGAACAGCAGCGGAATGAACACCGCGATCAGCGACACGGTCAGCGAGATCACTGTGAAGCCGATCTCGCGCGCACCGCGCAACGAAGCATTCATCGCGCTCTCGCCATTCTCCATGTGGCGCACGATGTTCTCGATCATCACGATGGCGTCGTCGACGACGAAGCCGGTGCCGATGGTGAGTGCCATCAGCGAGAGATTGTCGAGACTGAAGCCGGCAAAGTACATCACGCCGAAGCTCGTGATCAGCGACAGCGGCAGCGCGACGCCGGCGATGATCGTGGCCCGCAGCGAGCGCAGAAACAGCAGCACGACCAGCGTCACCAGCACCACGCTGAGCACCAGCGTGAACTGCACGTCGTGCACCGAGGCGCGGATGGTCACGGTGCGATCGCTGACGATGGCGAGCTTCACGCCGGCGGGAAGCGTGCGCTGCAGCTTCGGGATCTCGGCACGGATCTGCTTGACGACCTCGATGACGTTGGCACCCGGCTGGCGCTGGATGTCGAGGATGACCGCAGGGACACCCTGGTACCAGCCGCCGGTCCGATCGTTCTCCAAACCATCGATAATCGTCGCGACATCGCCGATCGTGACCGGCGAGCCGTTGCGGTAGGCAATGATGATCGGCTTGTAGGCGTCGGCGGCCGCGATCTGGTCGTTGGCCGTGATCAGATAGGCCTGCTGCGCCCCGTCGAGCGATCCCTTGGGACCGGAGACGTTTGCGCCTGCGATGGCGGCGCGCAGGTCCTCCATCGAGATGCCATAGGCGGCGAGCCGCGCCAGGTCGGCCTGCACGCGCACCGCGGGCTTGAGCCCGCCGAGCACCGAGACACGGCCGACGCCCGAGACCTGGCTCAGCCGCTGGGCCATGATCGTGTCCGCCATGTCACTCATCGCGCGCAGGGAGATCGTGTCCGAGGTCAGCGCGAGCGTCATGACCGGTGCGTCGGCCGGATTGACCTTGGCGTAGGTCGGCGGATAGGGCAGCGACTTCGGCAAGACGCCGGCGGCGGCATTGATTGCCGCCTGGACGTCCTGCGTGGCGCCATCGATGTCGCGTCCGAGATCGAACTGCAACGAGATCTGGCTGACGCCGAACGAGCTCGTCGAGTTCATCGCCGAGAGCGACGGGATCTGCCCAAGCTGGCGCTCCAGCGGCGCCGTGATCAGCGAGGCGATCACATCGGGGCTGGCGCCCGGCAGTTGCGTCGTCACCTGGACGGTCGGGAAGTCGACCTGCGGCAGCGCCGAGACCGGCAGCGCGAGATAGCCGAGCAGGCCGCCGATCAGCAGCGCGACGCCGAGCAGCGAGGTCGCGATAGGACGGCGGATGAAGGGTTCGGAGACGCTCATCGCGACTGCTCGTCACTCTTGCGGTCGCGTCATGGCTGCGCCTTCGCGCCGCGACCTGCCTCACTCCCTCCCTGGGGCGCTGCACCGGCATCGGTCTGGCCCGCGGCCTGAGGCCTGCGACGCCGCTCGCCGTCCTTCGGCGCGCCGTCAGGCGGCGCTCCGCCCTCCTTCGCCTGGTCCTTGCCTTGATCCTTTGCTTGCGGATTGCGGCCGCGTTTGCGAGGCGCCAGATCGGCCTGCGGCGTCTGCTCGGCGCGCCCGACCACCACTTTGACGCCCTCGGCGAGGTTGGCAAAACCTGTCGTCACCACACGGTCCGAGGGGCTCAAGCCGCTCGCGATCACGGCCTCGCTCTCATTCTGCTGCACGACCGCCACCGGATGCGCGGAGACGATGTCGCCCTCGCCAATCACGTAGCTGAACGTACCTGCCGGCCCACGCTGTACGGCCGACGTCGGCACCGTGATCGCCTGCGACAGGGTCTCGACCTTGAGCCGGACATTGACGAACTGTCCTGGCCAGAGCTGGAATTTGCCGTTGGGGAATTCGGCTTTCAGCTTCAGCGTGCCCGTCGTCTGATCGACCTGGTTGTCGATGCCCCGCAACGTGCCGGTGTCGATGACGGTGACGCCGTCATTGCCGAACACGTCGACGGCGAGCGGTCCGTTGGCGGCGGCCGCATTGACGCGCATGATCTGCTGTTGGGGCAGGCTGAACTGAACCGCAATCGGCTGCAGCTGCGTGATGACGACGAGGCCGGTCGCGTCAGAGGCATGAACGACGTTGCCCTGGTCGACCTGGCGCAGACCGGCGCGGCCGGAGAGCGGCGCCACGATCTTGGTGTAGCTCAAGGTCGTCGCCGCGTTGTCGATCGCGGCCTGATCCGCCTTGATCAGCGCCTGCTGCTGCGCCACCACCGCGCGCTGCGTGTCGGCCTGCTGCTTGGTGCCGGCATTGCTGGCGGCGAGCTGCTCGTAGCGGGCGAGGTCGAGCTTCTGGTTGGCGAGCTGCGCCTCGTCCTGCGCCTTCTTGGCGACGGCCTGGTCGTACTGCGCCTGATAGATCGCCGGATCGATCTCGGCGAGCACGTCGCCCTTCTTGACGTCCTGCCCTTCGACGAAATTGACCGCGATCAGCTTGCCGTCGACCTGGGAGCGAACCGTGACGGTATTGAGCGCGCGGACCGAGCCGACGCCGTCGAGATAGACCGGCACGTCCTTGATGGCAGGCGAGGCGGCCAGGACCGGAACGGGAAGGTCGGGCCGCGCGAAGCGGTTATTGGCCTGCTGCTTCTGCTGCATCGCCGACCAGCCGATATAGCCGAGGCCGCCTAGGATCAGCAGCGTGATCGTGATCGACACCAGCCGCCGCGCCACGCTGGACCGCGCGCGCTTCACTGCTCCCTTCTCGTCCGGTTTAAAGAGCATCGGCCGACTTCTCCATGCGCGGCTCCCAGCCGCCGCCGAGCGCCTGATAGAGGCTCACGAACGCCTGCAGGCGCGCCAGTTGCGCCTGCCATAGCGCGTCCTCGGCCTGGAACAGCGTCAATTGCGTATTCAAGACTGTCACGATGTCGGCAGTTCCCGCGCGCAGTTGCTGCTCGGACAATTCGAACGCACGACGCGAGGCGGTAACGACCTGGCGCTGCAGTTGAAGCCTGATCGTGGTCTGCTTGATCGAGAACAGCGCATTGTCGACGTCGGTGAAGGCCTGGATCACGGTCTTGCGGTAGGTCTGCAGCAGCTCATCCTGGCGCGCTTTGGCATTCTCGAAATTGCCGAGAATCCGGCCGCCGTCGAAGATCGGCTGGGTCAGGCTGCCGGCCAGGCTGAAAAACGCCGCATGCGGCTGAAACAGCGAGGTCAGCGCTGCACTCTGATAGCCTCCGTTTCCGGTCAACTGGATGCTCGGAAAGAATTGCGCCCGCGCGCTGCCGACATTGGCGGTGGCTGACGCCAATTGGGCCTCCTGCCGGCGGATGTCGGGACGCTGCGTCAGGATCTCCGACGGCAGACCAGGCGTGACCCGCGGAGTCCTGATCTGGTCGAGCGAGCCGCCAATGACCCGAATGCCTTCGGGCGATCGCGCGACCAGCACAGCAAGCGCATTGACGTTCTGATCGAGCGTCTGGCGCAGCGGCGGCACCGCCGCCTTCTGATTGGCGAGCACGCTCTCCTGCTGCGCGACGTCGAGATCATTGCCGGTGCCCGCCTTCTGCCGCTCGCGGATGGCATCGAGCACACGCGTGGCGCTGGCGATGTTGCGCTCCGCCGTCCGAATCCGATCCTGGGCGGCCAGCACCTGGAAATAGGCATTGGCGACGGTGGCGAGCGTCGTCAACTGCGTGACGTCGCGGTCGAAGCGGTTGGCCACCGCGGTCTCCTCGGCCGCCTGCAGCGCGTCGCGATTCTGGCCGAAAAAGTCGAGCTGGTAGCTCGCAGAGAGCGAGGCCTGGTAATTGACGACCTCACGGCCGCCATTCGTGAGCCCGCTGGAGCTCGACCCGGACGTGCGCGAATAGGTCTCCTGCCCCGTGCTCGACAGGCTCGGCAGCAGTGCCGCGCCGGCCTGCCGCGCCAGCGCATCGGCCTGCCTGAACCTGGCCACAGCAGCGGCAATATCGAGGTTGACGCTCTGCGCCTCCTCCATCAACTGGGTCAGCTCGCGTGATCCGAAGCCGCGCCACCAATCGAGCTGCGGTGGCGCCGCCGTGTCGGAACCGGACGCCGCTTTGTAGCGCCGTGGCATGTCGAGGGCCGGGTCGGGAATATCCTGCGTCAGCAGGCAGCCGGCCGAGCTTACCGCCAAGCCGACCGCGGCGATCCAGCGGACGAAATGCCGCAGGCCCGCCGGAGCGCGGTTCTCCCGCGTCCCGGCAACGATCCGCGGGTCAGCGGACGCGCGGCAAGGCTCGTCGACGGCAATCGGCACGGTGGACACTGGCGTGATGCTTCCCTGTAGTCTTGGGAATCATTCTAGCCGCAGCCCACGGCGCCGGACAGCCCTGCAGCCGCCGTCTCCCCGGCAGCGATGGTGCCGATAAAGTCCGCCGAATCGACAAATCTCCCGTAAATCAGCAGAGTTTCGTGCAGGCGCGGCCCCGGACCACGGCTGCCGCCTTACCAAGATTTCATCTGTCCAATGCTGTTTTAGGCGGGGTGTGACGCGGCGAGCGCGCCCGTGAAACCCTTTGGCGGGGACTCCGTAACTTGCACGTGAACTTCAGGGGGCACTTATGCGAATTGCGGTGGTCGGAACGGGTATTGCGGGTAACGCCGCGGCCTGGTCCCTGGCGAAGCGTTATCCGATCACCGTCTACGAGCGCGATCTCCGTCCGGGCGGCCACAGCCACACCGTGACGATCGACTATGACGGCGCTCCGGTCTCCGTCGACATCGGCTTCATCGTCTACAACGAGCTGAACTATCCAGAGCTCACCGCCTTGTTCGATCATCTGGGGGTCGAGACGGTCGACAGCAGCATGAGCTTTGCCGTCACCGCGGATGCCGGCCGCTTCGAATGGAAGGGGGGCGGCAATACCTGGCTCGACACCGCCAAGGGGCTGTTCGCGCAGCCGAGCAACCTGCTGTCGACATCCTATCTCTGGATGCTCAGGGACATCCTGACCTTCAATGAGCAGAGTACAGCGGACTTCAAGGCCGGCCGCCTGCATGGCCTGACGCTCGGGGACTATTTCCGGCGCAACCATTTCGCGCCGCGACTGCTCACCGACTATCTGGCGCCGATGGGTGCCGCGATCTGGTCGGCCCCGGCATCCGAGATGCTGGACTTCCCGGCCGAGAACTTCGTCGCGTTCTTCAGCAATCACAGGTTGCTGCAATATGATCGCCCGGTCTGGCGCACCGTCAAGGGCGGCAGCCGCCGCTACGTGGAGAAGCTGACGTCGAGCTTCCGCAACCACATCAGGCTCGGCAGCGCTGTGACGAGCATCGAACGCACCGGCCACGGCGTCGTCGTCCAAGATAGCAGCGGACGTCGGGATACCTACGATCATGTGGTGATTGCCGCGCACAGCGACCAGGCTTTGTCGATGCTCACCGACGCGGACGAGCGGGAGCGCGGCATCCTCGGTGCGATCAAATATTCGCCCAACACGATCTATCTGCACCGTGACAGCCGGCTGATGCCAAAGCGCCGCCGCGCCTGGGCTTCGTGGAATTTCCTGCGCTGGCAGCGCGAGGGCGTTCCCATGAACGATGTCGCCGTCACCTATTGGATGAACAATCTGCAGGACATCGACGACGCCAGGCCGCTGTTCGTCAGCCTCAATCCACCCTTCGCTCCGGCTCCGGAGCTGACCTTTGGCAAATATATCTGTGAGCACCCACAATATACGGCTGCCGCCTTTGCGGCGCAGAAGCGTCTGGCAGCGATTCAGGGGCAGCGCCATACCTGGTTCTGCGGGGCCTGGACCGGCTACGGCTTCCATGAGGACGGGCTGCGCTCGGGTCTCGCCGTGGCAGAGGCGCTCGGCGCGAGCGTGCCATGGCGCGGGTTTCCAACCGAGCTCGCCGAGGCTGCGGAATAGGCGCGATATGGGCATGGATCACTCGGGGCCGGAAGATCGAACGGAAGCGGCCGCGCTCTATGTCGGAGAGGTCATGCACGCCCGCATGCGGCCGACCACGCATCGCTTCCGGTATCGCGTGATGAGCCTGCTGATCGATCTCGGCCGGCTCGACCAGGCGGACCGGCAGACCTCGCTGTTCGGGGTCAATCGGCGCGCGCTCTACAGCTTCCACGAGGCCGACCACGGTCCGCGCGACGGCTCGTCGCTGCTGGCCTATGCGCAGACCTGCGCGGCGGATCAGGGGATCGATCTCAGCGGCGGACGCGTGCTGCTGCTGTGCTATCCGCGGCTGCTCGGCTACGTGTTCAATCCGCTGTCGGTCTATTTCTGCTATCGCAGCGACGGCGCCCTGGCGCTGATGATCTACGAAGTCCGCAACACCTTCGGCGAGATCAAGCCCTATGTGCTGCCGGTCAGGTCCGATCAGCTGTCCGCGGCGGGGCTGCGCCAGACGCAGGACAAGACCTTCTACGTTTCGCCGTTCATCGACATGGCGATGCGCTACCATTTCCGCATCATGCCGCCGGGCGACAAGGTCAAGTTGCGGATTCTGGAAACTGGCGCCGACGGGCCTCTGCTGGCTGCAACCTTCTCTGGCCGCCGTCGCGGGCTGACGTCCGGCTCCCTGCTCGCTGCCTTCGTCTCGCTCCCGCTGGTGACCGTCAAAATCTTCGCCGCGATCCACTGGGAGGCAGTGAGGCTGTGGGCCAAAGGCATCCGCCTCGTGCCGCGCGGCGAAATCAGTGCAAGCCCTGGAACCAATACCGGCTTGGCGGGGAACGGCAGCCACGCTTATATATCACGACGCTGACCGGAAACGGCCGGCTCGCTCTGCGTCCGTGATTCCCTGCCCGCACAGGTGCCACACCGGCCAGCCGACGGGGACGTGGGCTGGAGCCGTTTGCGTGAGTGGACCTGCCATGCCGGACGTCATCCCAGTCACCCCTGATACCATCGACAAGGTGCTTGCCGATCTTCCCCGCCTGCCCCGCCTTGCCCTGGGCTTCGGATCGCGGTTGCGAAAAGGCACGCTCGACGTGACCCTGCCGGACGGACGGGTGATCCGGCTCGGCGGCGTTGAGCCCGGGCCGGCCGCCGCAATGATCCTGGCCAATTACGGCTTCGCATCGCGCCTTCTCAATGGCGGCGACATCGGCATCGCCGAAGCCTATCTGAACGGCGACTGGGATACGCCGGACCTGACGCAGTTTCTCTATCTGTTCTGCGTCAACCAGCACCTGCTGCAGTCGATGCTGGAAGACAAGCCGCTGATCCGGTTTGCCCAGCTGGTCCGGCACTGGTTCAACCGCAACACCAAACGTCAGGCGAAGCGCAACATCTACGCCCATTACGACATCGGGAATTCGTTCTACTCGGCCTGGCTCGATCCGAGCATGACCTATTCCTCGGCCTTGTTCGAGGAGCACACCACCGACCTCACCGCTGCGCAGACCAACAAGTACAAGCGGCTGGCCGAGGCGATCGATCTCAAGCCCGGGCAGAAGCTGCTCGAGATCGGCTGCGGCTGGGGCGGCTTTGCCGAATATGCCGCCAAGACGTTCGGCACCAAGGTCGTTGGGCTGACGATCAGCCAGCAGCAACGCGATTTTGCACAGCGCCGCATCCACGAGGCCGGGCTCGCCGAGAAAGTCGAGATCCGCCTGCAGGACTATCGCGACGAGCGCGACCGCTACGACCGTATCGCCTCGATCGAGATGATCGAGGCGGTCGGCGAGCAGTTCTGGCCGAAGTATTTCTCGCAACTGCGAGACCGTCTGCTGCCGGGCGGACTGGCCGGTGTCCAGGCCATTACCATCCAGGACAGCCTGTTCCAGCACTATCGCCGCGAGGTCGACTTCATCCAGCGCTACGTTTTCCCGGGGGGCATGTTGCCAACACCGCAGATCCTGAAGTCGCTTGGCGACCGCTTTGGCATACCCGTCATCCGCGAGCGCATCTTCGGGGAAGATTATGCCAGGACGCTGGCGATCTGGCGAAATAACTTCCGAGAGGCTTGGCCTGACCTCACGCCCGCCGGATTCGACGAGCGCTTCAGGCGGCTCTGGGAATATTATCTGTCCTACTGCGAAGCAGGTTTCCTCTCTGGGAACATCGATGTTCGCCAGGTGGTCTTTGCGAAATCAGGGGGCTGATCCAGCCGGCTTACGCTCCCCTGGATATCAGGCTAGGGTCCTCTTAAGTGTGCTCGAGGAAACTCCTACGGTATCTGCAAAATGACCATTCATAACGACGTCGTCGCGGCGATCGGCAATACGCCGCTGATCAAGCTCAAGCGCGCCTCGGAGGCGACGGGCTGCACCATTCTCGGCAAGGCCGAGTTCATGAACCCGGGCCAGTCGGTCAAGGACCGTGCCGGCAAGTGGATGATCCTGGAGGCCGAGAGACGTGGCGATCTCAAGCCGGGCGGCCTCGTGGTGGAGGCCACTGCCGGCAACACCGGCATCGGTCTGGCCGTGGTCGCCAGCGCGCGCGGTTATCGCACGCTGATCGTGATTCCGGAGACGCAGAGCCAGGAAAAGAAGGACATGCTACGGCTGTGCGGCGCGGAGCTGGTCGAGGTGCCGGCGTTGCCGTTCAGCAATCCCAACAACTATCAGCATGTCGGCCGCAGGCTCGCCGACGAACTGCGCAAGACCGAGCCGAACGGCGTGCTGTTCGCCGACCAGTGGAACAACCTCGACAACGCCAAGGCGCATTATGAGTCCACGGGACCCGAGATCTGGGAGCAGACCAACGGCAAGGTCGACGGCTTCATCTGCGCGGTCGGCACCGGCGGCACGATTGCCGGCACCAGCCGCTATTTGAAGGACAGGAACAAGGATATCGTCACCGCCTGCGCCGATCCGCACGGCTTCGCCATGTACGAATGGTTCAAGAACGGCGTCGTCAAGTCGACGCCCGGCGACTCCATCACCGAAGGCATCGGCATCGGTCGCGTGACGCCCGTGATCGAGACCGCCAAGGTCGACGACGCGTTCCTGGTGTCCGACGAGGATGCCGTCAACACGATCTACGACCTCGTGCAGCATGAAGGCCTGTGCCTGGGCGGCTCGACCGGCGTCAACGTCGCCGGCGCGGTGCAGCTCGCCCGGAAGCTCGGCCCCGGCCACACCATCGTGACCATCCTGTGCGACTCCGGCACGCGCTATCAGTCGAAGCTGTACAATCCAGAGTTCATGCGTTCGAAGAACCTGCCGGTGCCGGCTTGGCTCGAGAAGCGCAGCGGGATCAAGCCGCCGTTCATGTAGGACGCGAAAGACGAGTAGCGAACGAGAAACGACCTCTATTCGCTATTCGCATCTCGCAATTCGCCCCATCAATGCCGCAGGATCTGGCTCAGGAACAGCTTGCTGCGCGCATGCTGCGGATTGGCGAAGAACTCCTGCGGCGTGTTCGATTCGATGATCTGGCCGGCGTCCATGAACACGACGCGGTTGGCGACCTCGCGCGCGAAGCCCATCTCGTGGGTCACGACCAGCATGGTCATGCCCTCCTTCGCGAGATCGACCATGGTGTCGAGCACCTCCTTCACCATCTCCGGATCGAGCGCCGAGGTCGGCTCGTCGAACAGCATGACCTTGGGGTTCATCGTCAGCGCGCGCGCGATGGCGACACGCTGCTGCTGACCGCCCGACATCTGGCCCGGGTATTTCTGCGCCTGATGCGGGATCTTGACCCGCTCCAGGAACTTCATCGCGGTCGCCTCGGCTTCCTTCTGCGGGATGTTGCGCACCCAGATCGGCGCCAGGGTGCAGTTCTCCAGCACGGTCAGATGCGGAAACAGGTTGAAGCTCTGGAACACCATGCCGACCTCGCGGCGAACCTCGTCCACGCGCTTGAGGTTCGGACCGAGGTCGATGCCGTCGACATTGATCTCGCCCTCCTGGAATTCCTCGAGCGCGTTGATGCAGCGGATCAAGGTCGACTTGCCTGAGCCCGAAGGCCCGCAGATCACGATGCGCTCACCCTTCCCGACCGAGAGATTGATGTCGCGCAAGACGTGGAATTCGCCGTACCACTTGTTGAGGGCGGAAATGCTGACGATCGAATTTGCAGTCATGGATCTCTCGATGATCTCTGGCTCAATGGCGCCGGTGCGCGTTGACGCGGCGCTCGACCAGCAGGGAGTAGCGTGACATGCCGAAGCAGAAGGCGAAGTAGATCAGCCCCGTGAAGGCAAAGCCGGTGAAGGCCGTGGTCGGCGTCGCCCAGACCGGATCGGCAAACGAGGCCTTGAGGCTGCCGAGCAGGTCGAACAGCGCCACGATGGACACCAGCGAGGTGTCCTTGAACAGCGAGATGAAGCTGTTGACGATGCCGGGGATCACGTGGCGCAGCGCCTGCGGCAGCACGATGAAGCTCGTCGTCTTCCACCAGGACAGGCCGAGCGCGCTCGACGCCTCCGCCTGGCCGCGCGGAATGGCCTGCAGGCCGCCGCGGATCACCTCGGCCATGTAGGCGCCGGAGAACAGCGCAACGCCGATCAGCGCCCGTACCAGGCCATCGACCCTGGCATTGCCGGGCAGGAACAGCGGCAGCATGTAGGTGGCGAAGAACAGCACGGTGATCAGCGGCACGCCGCGGACCAGCTCGATGAAGGCGATCGAAAAGATGCGGATCAGTGGAATGGTCGAGCGGCGGCCGAGCGCAAGCGCAATGCCGATCGGCATCGACGCAACGATGCCGATCACCGAGACGACCAGCGTCACCAGCATTCCGCCCCACAGCCTTGTGTCGACGATGGGAAGGCCGCCGCGATCGAGGCCCATGATCGCAATGACGACGGCAATGCCAGCGAAGGTCGCGGCCGTGGCGATGACGCTGCGCAGCGCCCTGCTCCCGCCGCCGACGATGAACACCAGCGCGGTGACAATGATCGCCGAGAGCGCGAGATCATTCCACACGGGCTGGTGAGATTGCTGCAGTTCGTTGCGGATCCAGACCAGTGGCCAGATCACGAGCGATGCGAGCGTTCCGATCAGAACGACCAGCTTGCCGAGCAGCCACAGCAGCATGCCGACCACCGGCACGTTGTCGCCGGCGCGCATCAGCGCGTTGCCGGCCGTATCGATGCTCTCGACGAACACCTGGAGGGCGCCTGTGGTCCAGCTCACGCCGAAGCCCTCCAGCCCACCGCCATAGAGCAGGAAGAACGCGACCACCGGCAGCGCGAAGAAGAACAGGCCCGCGTTCAATCCTTTGGCAGGCAGGCGCGGAATCAGCAGCGGCACCAGCAGCACCACCGCCAGCACATAGGTCAGATTGACGCGCCAGCGGTCGGCCTCCGGGTAGAAGCCGTACATGAACTGGCCGAACTTCGCCGAAATGTAGGGCCAACAGGCGCCGACCGGATGGCCGGCGTTCTGCGCCAGGCATGCTTCGCGGTCCTTGCCGACCCACACCGCGTCGACCAGCAGGAACTTGACCGCCGGGATCACGGTGAACCAGATCAACAGCGCGCTCACCAGGGTGAGCAGGATATTGGTCGGCGAGTTCAACAGCCTCGTGCGGACGAAGCCGACGAAACCCGTCGTCTTGATGGGCGCCGGGCGTTCTCCGGCCATGTCCTGACGGATGAAGGTTGAGGCCGTGATGTCGGTCATGCGCCAAGTCTCTTCCCAAGCCGCCAGCTGTAGAAGCTCATCATCGCGCTCGTGATCAGCGACAGCGACAGATAGACGCCCATCGTGATTCCGATGATCTCGATGGCCTGACCCGTCTGGCTCATCGTCGTGCCCGCGAACACCGACACGAGATCGGGATAACCGATAGCGACCGCGAGCGAGGAGTTCTTGGTCAGGTTCAAATACTGGTTCGTCAGCGGCGGCAGGATGACGCGAAGCGCCTGCGGCACGACGATCAGGCGCAGCACGGTGCCTCGGCTCAGTCCAAGCGAGAGCCCCGCTTCCATCTGTCCCTTGTGGACCGAGAGAATGCCGGCGCGCACGACCTCGGCGATGAACGACGCCGTGTACATGGTCAGCGCCAGGGTCAGCGCGACGAGCTCTGGAATGATGCGCGAACCGCCGGCGAAGTTGAAACCCTTGAGCGCCGGTACCTCGAACGAAATCGGCACGCCGAACACGAGCGCTGCAATCAGCGGCAGGCCGATCAGCAGCCCCAGCACCCAGGGCCAGATCCGCATCACATGGCCGCGGAGGAACAGCTCGCGCCGCGCGTAATAGTGCAGACCGACCGAGACCACGATCGCCACACCGAGCGCGATCACGAACGGCATGAAGCCGGGCTCCTCAATCGGGCGCGGAACGATGAAGCCGCGGTTGTTGAGAAAGAAGGTCGAGAAAAGAGAGATGCTCTGTCGCGGTCCGGGCAGAGCCGCCAACACCGCAAGATACCAGAACAGGATCTGAAACAGCAGCGGCAGGTTGCGGATCAGCTCGACATAGGCGCCGGAGACTCGCGACAGCAATGCGTTCGGTGACAAGCGGCCAAGCGCAACCAGAAAGCCAAGGATGGTCGCCAGCACGATACCTATGACGGAGACCAGCAGCGTGTTCAGCACGCCGACGATCAGCACGCGACTGTAGCTGTCGGAGCCGGAGTAGCTGATCAGGGTCTGGTTGACGTCGAAGCCGGCCGTGTTGTTGAGGAAACCGAAGCCCGACGTGATGCGCTGGGCGGCGAGGTTGCTGCGTGCGTTGGCCACGATCTCGTAGCCAACCCACACCAGGACTGCGACGAACAGGATCTGCAGGATGATGCCGTTCCATCCTGCCTTGCCACCCAGCATGCGCTTCAGCCGAAGCCCATATTGCGCAGGCGGTAACCTCGCTTCGATACTCATTCGCCGCAGCCCCGCTATCGTGCAGTGATCAGCGGATCGGCGGCGCGTACTGCAGGCCGCCCTTGTTCCAGAGCTGGTTCAGACCGCGCGCGATCTGCAGCTTGGAGCCCGCGCCGACGTTGCGGTCATACATCTCGCCGTAGTTTCCGACCGCTTTCACGATCCGGGAGAACCAGTCCTTGGTGAGGCCGAGCTGCTCGCCGAGATTGCCATCGGTGCCGAAGGCGCGCTTGAAATCAGGCTTGTCCGACTTGGCCATCTCGTCCACGTTCGCCTGGGTGACGCCCATTTCCTCGGCCGTGATCAGCCCGAACAACGTCCACTTCACGATGTCGAACCACTGGTCGTCGCCGTGGCGCACCATTGGGCCGAGCGGTTCCTTCGAGATCACCTCGGGCAGCACAACATGGTCGGCCGGATTGGAGAGCTTCAGGCGCTCGGCATAGAGGCCGGAGACGTCGGTGGTGAACACGTCGCAGCGGCCGGATTCATAGGCTTTCACGGTCTCGTCGGCGCCGGCGAACGCGATCACCTCGTACTTCATCTTGTTGGCCTTGAAGTAGTCGGCGAGGTTTTGCTCGGTCGTGGTGCCAGTCTGCACGCAGACCGAAGCGCTGTTCAGCTCCAGCGCCGAGTTCACCTTGAGGGCCTTCTTCACCATGAAGCCCTGGCCGTCATAATAGGTAATGCCGGCGAAGTTCGCGCCGAGCGAGGTGTCACGCGACAGGGTCCAGGTGGTGTTGCGCGACAGCACGTCGACTTCGCCCGATTGCAGCGCGGTGAAGCGATCCTTGGCGGAGAGCGGCACGAACTTGACCTTGGTCGGATCGTTGAAGATCGCGGCGGCAATGGCGCGGCAGACGTCGACGTCGAGCCCGGTCCAGTTGCCCTTGTCGTCCGGGTTCGAGAAACCGGGCAGGCCCTGGCTGACGCCGCAGGCGAGCATGCCGCGATCCTTGACGGTCTTGAGCGTGTCGGCCTGGGCGCCGACGCTCGCCAGCACCGGGGCGAGAGCAAGAGTGAGAGCCAGAGTGACGCGTTTCATAAATACAGCCTTTCGCGGTCGTCCTTGGGGAGCGATGAAATCTCAGCGCGAAGATGGGGCCGACCTGAATCCGCCTTTGCAAACGCCATACCAAGAATCTGGCGCACGCAATGCACAACGGAGCCGTGCATGCGAGATGAAGCGGGAATCGCGGCAAGCCCCTCAACGTGCAGCGATCGAATTGCGCCGGCATCACAGAACGACTGGCGGTCCGGGTCAAGGGGTTGACGGGCCTGTTCTGCATTCTGTTATTAACGACCGCAGTGCAGCCTGATTTCCAGCTATCCCGGCAGGCTCAAAGAGAAAAGACACGCGAATGGCATTATCGAACGACCCCGCTGCGGCGGTGCGACAAAACGTCGAGACACGGCTGGTCACGGCGGGGCGGGACACGAAAGCGCAGCACGGATTCGTGAATCCTCCGGTCGTTCATGGGTCGACGGTCCTGTATCCAACGGCTGAAGATCTGCATGCACACCGCGGCGAATTCCAATATGGCCGCCACGGCACGCCGACCACCAAGGCATTGCAGCAGGCGCTGATGGCGTTGGAGGGCCCGCAATGCGCCGGCGTCGGCATCGCGCCGTCAGGTCTCGGGGCGATCTCGACGACCCTGCTGTCGGTGCTCAAGGCCGGCGACCACGTGCTGGTCTGCGACAGCATCTATCGCCCGACCCGCAATTTCTGCAACGGCATGCTGGCGCGCTACGGCGTCGAGACGACCTATTTCGACCCATTGATCGGCACAGGAATTGAGCAACTGCTCAAACCAAATACACGCGCGGTAGTGGTCGAGGCGCCCGGCTCGCAGTCGTTCGAAATGCCGGACATCCCCGCCATTGCGGCGGTTGCGCATGCGCATGGCGCACTCGTCATCGACGACAACACCTGGGCGACGCCGCTCTACCACCGCTCCCTCGATCAGGGCGTCGACGTCAGCATGCAGGCGGCCACCAAATATATCGGCGGCCACTCCGACATCATGTTCGGGACGATTTCGGCCAATGCGAAGGCGTGGCCGCTGATCTCCGAGGGCATCCGCCTGCTCGGCGTCTGCGCCGGGCCGGACGACGTCTTCCTGGCGCTGCGCGGCGTGCGGACGCTCGGCGTGCGGCTGGCGCAGCATCATCGGTCCGGCCTGGAGATGGCACGCTGGCTCGCCGCCCGCCCCGAGGTGATCGAGGTCCTGCATCCTGCGCTGGAGAGCCATCCGGGGCATGCGATCTGGAAGCGGGACTTCACCGGCGCCTCCGGCCTGTTCAGCATCGTGCTGCAACCAAAGCCGCAAGCCGCGGTTGATGCGATGCTCGACACGCTGACGCTGTTCGGAATGGGCTATTCCTGGGGCGGCTTCGAGAGCCTGGCGATTCCGTTCGACTGCGCGAGCTATCGCACGGCCACCACCTGGGCGCCCGGCGGCCCCACGCTGCGTCTGCATATCGGCCTGGAGAATGTGGAGGATCTCAAGGAGGATCTCGACCGAGGCTTTGCGGCGTTCAACGCATCTTAGCCACATCTTGGGCAGCCCATGGAACGCCCTGCGATCAGGCACGCAGGGCCGACAAAATAGCGTTGATCCCCAGCCGATTGGGCGTAGCCTTCGCGGCAGAGGTCGCGGAGACGAACGGAAATCATGGTTCTGCTCGATCTGATGGGCGGCGTGGCGTTGCTGCTGTGGGGCCTTCACATGGTCCACAGCGGCATTCTTCGCGCCTTCGGCCCGGATCTCCGGCTGCTGCTATCGCGGGGGCTGCGTAACCGCTTCAGCGCCCTCGCCGCCGGGCTCGGCCTGACCGCTCTGCTCCAGAGCAGCACGGCGACCGCGCTGATCACGACCTCCTTCGCGGCGGAAGGCCTGGTCGGCCTGATCCCGGCGCTGGCGATCATGCTCGGCGCCAATATCGGCACCACGCTGATCGTGCAGGTCCTGTCGTTCAACGTGGCGGCGATCGCCCCCATCCTGTTCGTGCTCGGCCTGGTGGCGTTCCGCAGCGGGCCGCGATCGCGCATCAAGGACCTGGGGCGGGTGTCGATTGGCCTCGGCCTGATGCTGCTGTCGCTGCACATCCTGATCGACACCCTGGCGCCCGCTGAAGAAGCGCCGGCGATGCGCGTGTTCATGCAGGCGATCACGGCCGATGTCACGCTGTGCATCATCTTCGGCGCCGTCGTCACCTGGATCGTGCATTCCAGCGTCGCCAGCGTGCTGCTGGTGATGTCGCTGGCCTATGCGCACTTCATCACGGCCGATGCCGCGTTGGCGCTCGTGCTTGGCGCCAATCTCGGCAGCGCCGTCAATCCGGTGTTCGAGGGCGCGCGCCGTGACAACCCGGCGAGCTATCGCCTGCCCGTCGGCAATCTCCTCAACCGTGTCATCGGAGTCGCGCTGATCGCGCCGTTCCTGCATCCGCTCGCAGCGCAATTGCAGCAATTTCAGCCCGATCTGTCGAAGCTGACGGCCCAGTTCCACATGGCTTTCAATCTCGGCACGGCCGTGGTGTTCATCGGCCTGCTCGGCGTCATGGAGAAGCTGCTCGTCAGACTGTTCCCCGACCGCCCGGCGGAGGTCGATCCGGCCAAGCCGCGCTATCTCGACGAGACCGCGCTGGAGACACCGTCGCTGGCGCTTGCGGACGCCGCGCGCGAGGCGCTGCGAATGGGCGATCTGGTCGAGACCATGTTGCGCAATGTCATGACCGCGATGATGACCAACGACCGTGGCCTCGTGGATCAGGTGTCACGCGCGGACAATGTCGTCGACCGGCTCGACGAAGCCATCAAGCTCTACATCACCAAGCTGACGCGGGGCAGCCTGGACGACCGTGAGGGCAAGCGCGCGATGGAGATCATCTCCTTCGCGATCAACCTCGAACACATCGGCGACATCATCGACAAGAACCTGAGCGAGCTCGCGACCAAGAAGATCAAGCGCAGGTTCCAGTTCTCTGCGGAGGGCGCCGACGAGCTGCAGGCCTTTCACCGCCAGATCATGGAGGCGCTCCGCGTCGCGTTCGGCATCTTCATGTCCGGCGATGCGCAGCAAGCCCACCAACTGCTCGATCAGAAAGCCGAGCTCCGCAACGCAGAGCTCGGCGCGACCGAGCGGCACCTCGAACGTCTGCGCGAGGGCCGCTCGGAGACGCTCGAAACCACCTCACTGCATCTCGACGTGCTGCGTGACCTCAGGCGTATCCACTCCCACATCTGCTCGGTCGCCTATCCCGTCCTGGACGCGGCCGGCGAAGCGGCCAGCCGCCGCAGCGAGGCGGCAGACAGCGGGGCCACCGTCGCCCTGCCCGCATCCTCTGCAAAGCCGCTGCCGCGCTGAGCGTAGGACGGCGCTACGAACCGGTTGTTCCGCATGCCCGCGCCGGGGCCGAAGCGCCTTCGGCGCGGAGAGAGCTGGGCGCGAACTGCGATGGGAGAGGCAATGCCTGTCCTGCGCCAGCGAACATCCGCCCTGTGAACCTGAAGACGGCCCCGATCAATTGCTCAGCGTCTGGGATTCCCGCTGGCGGTTCTTGAAGATCAACATCACGTTGCGGACGTAGATGATGTTCGACAGCAGCTGGCCGAAGATGATGACCGGCTCGCGCTTCACGAGACCGTAGATCAGCGTCATCAGCCCTCCCCCGATCGAGAAGAACCAGAAGGCGATCGGCACCACGCTCTTGCCCGCGCGCTCGCTGGCGATCCACTGCACAAGGAAGCGCGCGGCGAAGGCCAGCTGGGCGGCAAGGCCGAACACCAGCCAGAAATCGAATTTGGCGACGAAGATGTCATAGAGATAGTTGCTGAACGCCTGCCCGAATTGAATCAGCATGACTTCACCTCGATCGCAACCGGCGTCGGCTTCTTGCGGCGGATCAGCCACCACACGCCGGCGAGATCCATGATCCCGATCCACAGCCGGTCGAAGAACCCGTAGTTCGACACGCCCGAATGCCGGGGACGATCGATCACGTCGATATAGGCGATGTCGTAGCCCTCGCGCCGCACCAGGGCGGGAAGGAAGCGGTGCAGACCATCGAAATACGGCATCATCAGGAACACGTCGCGACGGACCGCCTTGAGGCCGCAGCCGGTATCGCGGGTGCCGTCATGCAGCACCGCATTGCGGATCTTGTTGGCCAGCCGCGACTGTAGCTTCTTGAAGCCGGTATCCTTGCGGCCGACGCGCTGCCCTGCGACGAGGCCGACGCCTGCACCGCCCTTTTCGAGCGCGGCAATGAGGTCGGGCAAGAACGCGGGATTGTTCTGGCCATCGCCATCCAGCGTGGCCACCATGGCGCCATGGGCCGCGCGGATGCCGCTACGAACCGCAGCCGATTGGCCGGTCGATTTCTCATGCCGCAGCACACGCAGGTTCGGCCGCCGTGCCATTTCCTCGGCGAGCCGCTGCGCGGTGTCATCGGTCGAGCCATCGTTGACGTAGATGATCTCGTAGGACCACAGACCATCGAGCGCCGCCGCGATCTCGGTGATCAGCGGAACGATATTGCCGGCCTCGTTGCGCACGGGAACGACGATGGAGACGGCAACGGGGGTTTCGGTCGACAAGATGAGAACTCGTAATGGCGTGACTGGACCGGTTGCTGCCCCGGGCGCTGCGGCGGAGGCTTCTTATGGGGCTTGGGGCCGCCTATCAACCCCTTTAGCGCGGTACGATTTGGCCGTCCTTGCCCAGGCGGAAACCCAGCCGCCGGGCTGCGAACCAGTAGCGGACCAGCATGGCGCAGGCCAATCCGACCACGGCGCCGGCGACCACATCGCTTGGATGATGGGCCAGCAGCACCAGCCGGCTCAGGGCGATCACGACGGCATAGATGAACGCGGGAACGCGCCATCGCGGCCAGACGGCGGCAACGGCGAAGGCCAGCGCAAAGGCCGTCACCGCATGCGCGGAGGGCATGCTGAAATAGGCAGGTGTGCCGTTGAACGGGTCGAAGTTGAAGGCATTCGCCTTGCCGCCGACGAAGGGGCGGCCGCGGCCGATGATGTATTTCAGCACCTGAGCCACGAGCACCGAGCCCAGCACCGCGAAGAAGGCGTACTGAACGTGGGTGGCGAAATTCAGCAGGCGGCTGCGCGTGGCCTCGGGCCATAGCGGCGCGATCAGGATCGTCACGATGACGCCGACTGCCAGCAGACCCAGCACGTATTCATCCTGGCCGAACTCGGTGACGATGCGCCATGGCCACATGCTGGGGGTGCCGCGGGCGGGCATCAACCCGATCTCATAGGCATCGAAGGCAACCATCAGGATCACGATCGCGCCCAAACCGATGCCAATCAGCAGGAGAAGTTCGCGCCATAGACGCTGCCGGCTCGCTGCATCGGGCGCCGTCTGCGGCCGGCGCACCAGCCGTCCCAGCGAGAATTTGCCGACCAGCGCGAGCTGCGAGACATAGCCGGAGGAAGACGGAGAGGTGTCGGGCGCCGACATCTATTCGGTGCCCTCCGAGCGATAGATCGCGATCGAGACCGGGCGGCCCTGCGAGATGTTGTAGCCGTCGATCCGCTTGGCGACGTTGTAGCGCAGCCCGATCGCCTCGGCGCGCTGCACGAAGGCGCGCTCGGTGCGCTGCTCGACAAGCGCGAAGCGGCACGTGCCGTGGTTGAGGAAGTCGGCCGCCCCCGAACCGTCGGTGAGCTGGGTCGAGGTTCCCGTCATGAACACGAGGCTCGGCTCGTGGAAACCTGCCGCCGCCGCCTTCGGCCCGACGCAGACCACGTTGCGCAGCGCGCGCGCAATCTCCGCGCTGGGAAAAAGCGGCGTCAGCGCCGGCAGCACGGCGCCATACACCACGAACGCCAGGAACATCGCCGCCACGCCGGCATTCAAGAGCGAGCGCTCGGCACGGCCGTCGTCATAGAGCCACCAGGCGAACAGGCCGAAGATCAGCGACGCCGCCACGAATGGCCAGGCCAGGAACACCGGCTGGTGCGTCACGATGATGGCGCCGATCACGGCCACCACCGAGGTGATGGCGGGAATCGCGAACCACCAGGCGGCGCCGCGGCGCAGCCACGAGCGCGATAGCACCCGCCGCTCCAGCGCGCCCACGGTCAGGATGGCGATCGCCGGATACAGCGGCAGCACGTAGTGCGGCAGCTTGGTCAGCACCGCCTCGAAAACGATCCAGGACGGCACCAGCCAGGCCAGGAGGAACTGCGCCCCGGGCTCGCGCCGCGCGCGCCACACCGCGGGGGCTGCCATTGCGGCCAGCGGCGCGCCCGGCCAGAAGGTGATGAACAGCAGCAGCAGATAAAGTCCCGGCGGTGCGCCGTGCGACTCCTGGGCGCCGATCTTGCTCAGCATGTCGCCGCCGACGGAATCGGCGAAGAAGGTGTCGCCGGCGCGCAGGAAGATCAGCACGAACCAGGGCAGCACCAGCACCAGCATCCACATCAGCCCCCACAGAGGGCGCAGACGCGACAGCCAGCCGGCGCCGCGATCCATGATCGCCAACGCCAAGATCGTCAGTCCTGCGAACATCAGGATCAGCGGGCCCTTGATCAGGATGCCGCCGGCGAGCGCCGTCCAGAAGATCGCAGGCGGTCCCCACGGCGGATGCACCGGATCCTCGCCGCGCTGCCACGACAGATAGACGCGCGCCAGCGCGCCCATCGCGGCCACCACGGTGAACAGCAGCATCGCGTCGGTCTTGGCGAGCCGGGCTTCCACCCCGAGCAGGACCGAGCAGCACATCAGGAGGGCGGCGAACACCGCGCCGCGCCGTGTCACGAAGGAGAGCGCGGTCCAATAGGTCAGCAGCACCGCGCCGATCGCGCCGATCAGCGAGGGAATGCGGTAGACCCAGATGCGGAGCTGCGCACGCGGCAGCCCGATCGCCGACGCCGTCTCGACCGCAGCCGATTGCAACCAGTAGATGCCGACTGGCTTCTTGTAGCGCACGTCGTCCTGGAAGCGGATGTCGACATAATCGCCGCTCTCGACCATCTGCTTGGTCGCCTGGGCGAAGCGCGCCTCGTCACGATCGATCGGCGGGATGGTGAAGAAGCCCGGCAGGAACAACAGCAGCCCGCAGACGAGCAGGAACGCCACCGCCCTGGTGTGGCTCACGGTGACGGCATCGATCATCCGCACCAGCCGATTGCCTGGATTGACCAGGTTCTTCGGCTCGCGCGGCTCTCCAAAACGGGGGCGGGCATAGGTCTCGACCATGGGGTTCCGAATACGCTGAAACCGCCATGCCGACAACCGCTTAGCGAACCCTCACTGGATTCTGACCACAACTGTGTCCGCAGCGCCCGTGGCATCGATCACGGTGAGGCGGGCAAAGCCCGGCCCGGGCGGATCGATCAGGCGCTGGCGCCGGCTGTCGATCTCGCCGACGGCCAGTCCATTGACCAGCATGGTCAGCGGCAGCACGCCCCCGGACACTTTCACCGGCATCACCGAAGCCTCGCGTCCCGCGGATCGGTCGACATCGATGCGGGAGCCATTCAGCGGGAACTGAATGTGCGGCGCCTGCTCTGCGCCGGTCCGCACCAATTCCCCGACCGGCCGGAACCGGCGAAGGGGCATTGGCAACTTTGAATTGCTGGCGACAAGCGCCCCTTTGGGCGCCTTTGGCAGTGTCGCCGGCAGCTTGCCGCTGCGGGCAAAAGCGTCGAACAGGATCGGCGCCGCGGCGACGCGGCCGATCAGGCCGGGCACCGGCGCACCATCGGGCCGGCCGACCCAAACGCCGATCGTGATGCGGCCGTCGAAGCCGACCGACCAGGCGTCACGATAGCCGTAGCTGGTGCCGGTCTTGAAGGCGATCCGGTTCCGGGCTGCGTTTTCCGGCGGCGGCGTCCCCAGCAGCACGTTGCCGACCTGCCAGGCGGCCGCCGAGTCCATCAGCCGCATCGGCTCGCGGGCGTTATCCTGCGCACCGTCAGCCGTCATGATCTCGCGCAGCGGCCTGGTGGTGCCGAGCCGCGGAAAGCCGGTATAGAGCTGGGCGAGGTCCTGCAGGGTCACACCGACGCCGCCAAGGCCCATGGCGAGGCCCGGGGCCTCGTCCTTCGGCAGCACCAGATTGCCGCCCGCCTGCTTCAGCCGCGACGACAGCCGGCTGGCGCCGACGCGGTCCAGCAGCACGATCGCCGGTACGTTCAGCGACAGTTGCAGCGCCTTGCGCACCGGCACCGTGCCCTGGAACGTCATGTCGAAATTCTCCGGCGCATAGGAGCCGAAGCGCACCGGGCGGTCCTCGATCAGGCTCTCCGGGTGCACGAAGCCGTCCTCGAAGGCGAGCCCGTAGATGAACGGCTTCAAGGTCGAGCCGGGCGAGCGCACCGCGCGAGTCATGTCGACCTGCCCTGCCCGCTTCTCGTCGAAATAGTCGGCCGATCCGACATGGGCGAGCACGTCGCCGCTGTCATTGTCGACCACGATGATGCCGACCGAGACGTTTGGTCCCAATGCGATGGCGCGATCGCGCGCCAGCGGCTCCAGCACCTTCTGCAGCGAGGCATCCAGCGTAAGGCGGATCATCGGCTGACCCTTGACGGCCGCCGAGGCCTGGTCGGCGGCATGCGGCGCCAGGATCGGCATCGGCTTGCGGAAGGTAGGCACGGCTTGCGCCTTCGCCTGCGCCGCGTCCTCGGCGGAGATCACGTTCTCCGACACCATGCGGTCGAGCACGCGGTCCCGGCCGCGTCGAGCGGCCTCGGGATGGCGGTCGAGCCGGCGCGTCTCCGGTGACTGCGGCAGCGCCACCAAGAGGGCCGCTTCTGCCAGCGACAGCCGCTTCGGCTCCTTGCCGAAATATGCGATCGAGGCGGCGCGGATGCCTTCGAGATTGCCGCCATAGGGCGCGAGCGTCAGATAAAGATCAAGGATCTCGTCCTTGCTCTTCTGATGCTCGAGCTCAAGCGCGCGCACGATCTGCCTGAGCTTGGCGTGCAGCGAACGCTGCCGTCGCGGCTCCAGCAGCCGCGCCAGCTGCATCGTGATGGTCGAGCCGCCGGAGACGATATGGCCATGCGAGCCGAGCTGGATCGCGGCCCGCGCCAGCGCGCGTGGATCGACGCCGTGGTGGTCGTAGAAGCGCTGGTCCTCATAGGCGAACAGCAGCTTCAGATAGGTCGGATCGACGTCCTTCTTCGCGCTGACCGGCAGCCGCCAGCGCCCGTCCGCCATCGCATAGGCGCGCAAGAGCTTGCCGTGGCGGTCGACGACGGTGGTGGACAGCGCCTCGGCCTCGCGCAGCGGCAGCGGGCCGAGGGAGATGGCGTAGGCGGTGAGTGCGAGAACGATTGCAACGATCGACAGGAGCGTACACACCAACAGCCGTTTGACGCCCCGCCCCCTCCTCCCGTCATGGCCGGGCTTGTCCCGGCCATCCACGTCGTGCGGAGGCAGCGTGGGTGCCCGGGACAAGCCCGGGCATGACGGAGTATGTGGCTCCGTCCTGCGCCCATCACCGCTCGTTCCAGCCTCGCTCATTTCGCCGCGCGGACCTCCACGGACCCCGTCCCGGTCCGACCATAGCGCGACGGATTGTACATGTCCTCGACATAGGCCTGCGGCAGCACGTATTTGCCGGGCGACACCGCGCGCACGACGTAAGCGACCGTGAACACGGACTTGGAATCCGCGGCGCGGTCGAGCGCGGCGGTGAAGCGGTCGTCGCGGAACTCGGTATTGACCGGTTCCTGGCCGTCCTCGATCCAGTCGAGCGTTCCGCTGTCTCCCGACGACACCAGATGCGGATTGTCGATCTCCAGACCCGCCGGCAGATAGTCCGACACCATGATGTGCCCATATTCCGGCTTGGCCTCGGTAACCTTCAGCACGACAGCGAAACGGTCGTTCTGCTTCGCGGTTCTGATATCGGCCGGCTTGCCGTCAAGCGTGTGGTAGCCACGCTCGATCTTGAAGCCGTTCGAGGCGGCCGGTTCCGGCGTCAGGGGCGAGCCGGACACCGAAACCACCGCCTGCACCGGCGCCTCGCCGGTGTTGGTGATCTTCAGCGGCTGGCCTGACAGCTCCGTCGCCTTGTAGCTGCGGTACAGCGCCTGCTTCACCGCCTGGCCATTGACGTCCAGGGTCAGCGTCTCCTTGGCGAGCGCCCGTGCCGCCAGCACCATCCACGCATTCTCCTGCGTCGAGGTGTACGGCGTGAGCCCGCGCGCGGCTTCGACGCGGGCCACCGCCTGCGTCAAGGTCGCGCGCGGCGCATTGCCCTCGCCCGCCAGCGACACCAGTGCGGCGGCATCGCGGAGGTCGGAGCCGTAGTCGGTGCGGCCGAACACCAGCACCGGTTTCGGGGCGAGGCTGTCGGCGGCGGCGCCATAGACCCGCTCGGCGCGGGCGCGGTCACCGACCAGCGCGAGCGCGGCTGCGAGCTGCGCCTTGGCAATTGGAGTAGCCAGGTTGCCGAGCTTGGTGTCGGCGAGATAGCGCAGGTCGCCGATCGGCGCCGCGCCATTGCGCGCGAGCACGTAGAGGCCGTAGGCGAGGTCGCGGCCGCCGGTCTTCTCCGGCTCCTCGGCATTGACCACCGAGTTCCTGACGCGGTCGAGCGCGCTTTTGAACAGCACGTCGGGCACCGCAAAGCCCTTTTCGCGGGCGCGGGTCAGGAAGTCCGTCACGTAGGCGTCGAGCCAGGGATCATCGCCGCCGGCTGACCAGAGGCCGAACGAGCCGTTCGAGCCCTGCCGCGCCAGCAAGCGATCGATCGAGTCGCGGATGCGCTGATCGACCTCGGTGTCCATCGCCAGATGCGCGCCGGCCGCGAGCTCATTGACATAGAGCAGCGGCATCGCCCGGCTGGTGATCTGCTCCGAGCAGCCGTGCGGGTAGCGGTCGAGCGCCTTGAGGATCGTCGCCGCGTCGAGCGCGGTCGACAGTCCCGCCGACAGCGACACCGTGCCGGTGCCCGCCACGAGGTCGGAGAACATGTCCGACGTCAGCGTCAGGCTCTCGCCCTTGGCCAGCGTCCGGATCGAGCGCCGCGCCAGCACCTGCGTCGCCGGCTTGACGTCGAGCTGATAATGCCGCGCGAGGCTCAGCCCGTTCGGCCCCTTGATGTCGACGTCGAGCTGCGCCGTGCCGGTGCCCGAGGCGTCCAGCGGCAGGGTCGATGAGCCCCGCTGCTTGGCCGCGAGCTTCAACGTCACATTGGCATTTCCGGAGACCTTCACCGGACCGCTCGCCTTCACGGCCACGACATAGTCTCCGGGCGCGCCCTCGACATTGTCGACGTCGAATGACAGCGTGCCGCGGTCGCCCGACAGCAGGAAGCGCGGCAAGGTCGCGGTCAACACCACGGGATCGCGCACGGTGACATCGATGTTGGCACGGCCGACCTTGGTCGCGCTCCACGCCACCGCCATCACGCGCGCCGTGCCCGCGAACTCCGGAATGTCGAAGCTGACCTCAGCCGTGCCGTCCGGTCCGACGGTGACGATGCCCGAATACAGCGCCAGCGGTTTCTGCGTCGGCGGCGAGCCCTGCAGCTCGGCGCCGCCGGAGTCACCGCCGGACCGGATCTGGCCGCGCGTGCCCTGCATGCCGTCGATCAGCTGGCCATAGAGATCGCGGATCTCGGCCGAGAGCTGGCGCTGGCCGAGATAATACTCGTCCGGCGCCGGCGGCTTATAGTTGGTGAGGTTGAGAATGCCGACATCGACCGCCGCGATGACGATCTTGGCGTCCTCGCCGGGATTGAGGCCGCCGATCTTGACCGGGATCTTCAACGCCGAGCCCGGCCGCACCAGTGCCGGAGGTGTCAGCGCGACATTCAACGTGCGCGCCGACTTGTCGATGCCGAACCAGGCAACGCCGAGCGCGCGGCCCGGCATACGCTGCGCGGCCGCATCGAGCGGACGGCGCAAGGTCGTCACGACATAGGCGCCCGTGCCCCAGTCCCTGCCGACCGCGAGCTTGACCTGGTTGGTGCCTTCCTTGACCTCGGTGGTCTGCGTCGTCAGCAGCCGGTCGCCAAGCACGTTGACCGTGAGCTTGCCAGCGGTGCGCGCATTCACCGTCACCACCATGGTGTCGCCCGACTGGTACTGCGGCTTGTCGAGCGAGGTCTCCAGGAGGTCAGGCGTATCGGCGCTGCCCTCGGTGTACCAGCCGACGTCGAACTGCAGCGACGTCACTGGACCGTCGGCCTCGGCCGACTTGATGTCGAGCCGATAGCGTCCGGCCTCCGGCTGGAAGCTCAGCCGCGCCGGCTTGTTGGCAGCGATTGCGACGTCGCCGTCACCGACGCGTTTGGTCGACTTCACCGGCTCATACTCCCAATAGGAGTTCTGCCGGTACCATTGATAGCGCGACTCGATCTTCAGGAGCTCATAGCGCAGGCCATTGCGCGCTAGCGTCTTCCCCTCGGGCGAGACGAACACGATTTCGAACTCGGCCTTGTCGCCCTCGCCGACACTCTTGC
Organism: Bradyrhizobium sp. HKCCYLRH2060; assembly: GCF_051168135.1. Taxonomy (NCBI): domain Bacteria; kingdom Pseudomonadati; phylum Pseudomonadota; class Alphaproteobacteria; order Hyphomicrobiales; family Nitrobacteraceae; genus Bradyrhizobium; species Bradyrhizobium sp. HKCCYLRH2060. The sequence continues at coordinate 109,652 of NZ_JBNPUK010000002.1, read as the reverse complement.
CGGAAAACGACGGCTTGATGCCGATCTGCGCCGCCTTGGGCGCCACGGGGAGCACCAGCTTGCGCTCGACGGCGCGGCCGCCGGTCTCGGCCATGCGCACGAAGATCTGCGCCTCCTGCGGCCGGCTCGACGACGGCGGCTTCGGCAGGCTGACCAGGAAGGTCGCCGCGCCCTTGTCGTCGGTCTCGGGCAGCCCCTCGATCGGCGTGCGCTCGTTGGAGGCGCTCTCCTCGTCGGCGACGCCGAACTGATAGCCGGGGAAGCCCGGCCGCTCCGAGGCCGTGGTCACCAGCAGGTCGCCTTCAAGCTGCAGGCCGGAGGCCGGCGCACCATAGAGGAAATGGCCGTCGACCTTCACCTCCACCGGAGTCTCAGCCTTGATCTGCTTGTCCTTGGAGGACAAGTCGAATTCCAGCCGCTCGGGGACGTAGTCCTCGACCATGAACGTGGTCTCGCCGACCGCCGTCCCCTTCGGATCGGTGAAGGCGCGGACGCGATAGGTCCCGGTCGGCACTGCCAAGTTCAGCGCCACGCTGAACGAACGGCCGCCAGCGCCCTGATCCGGCAGCACGGCGCGGCGGAACTCGACGCCATCGGGACGCTCGACGACGAGCGTCAGCGGCGTGCCGGTCATGGCGTTGCCCTTGCCGTCGCGCAGCAGCGCGGTGAGGTAGACCGTCTCGTTGGAGCGGTAGACGCCGCGCTCGGAATAGACGAAAGCGTCTGGCCCCGTGGGCGCCTCGCGCCCGGCGACGCCGCGATCGGACAGGTCGAAGGCGGACGTCTTCAGGCTGAGGAAGGCATAGTCGGTCTTCTCGCCCGATACGGTCAGCATCGCCGGCGACAGCCCCCCCTCGCCACGCGCCAGGCCCGTCTCGAACAGCACGTGGCCGGCGTCGTCGGTCTTGCGCGTCGCCAGGATCTCGTTGTTGCGTGCCACCAGCCGCACCTCGGCGCGCGCGACCGGATCGGTCGAGGCCAGCGAATTGACGAACACGTGAATGCCGTCATTGCCGGAGAACGCGGCGACGCCGAGATCGGAGACGATGAACCATTGCGTCGCGAGCTGGCCGCCGCTGTCCTCGTCACTGTTGCCGCTGTTCGGGCCCTTCGGCGCGGCCGTGATCACATAGACGCCCGGCTGCATGTCGCTCAGCGCCTGGTCGACCGGGAAGGCAGTGGTGACGTCCTGGTTCAGGGTCATCGCGGTCGACAGCTCGCCGCTCCACACCTTCATGCCGCGCTCGTTGCCGAGATCGGTGAGCTGGTAGCTCGACAGCGGACGCTGGAAGTCGCTGTCGATGACGGTGTTGATCAGGTTGCGGTCGCCGATCCGGAACACGTTGATATTGACCGCGGGCGTGTTGACGCTGACCAGCGGAATGCCCTTCTGCCCGGTGCGCGGCAGCACATAGGCCTTGCCGGTGAAGCGCACGAACGGCTTGCGGTCGCGGACATAGATATTGAACTCGGCCGATTTCGGCAGGCTCTCCTTGACGCTAGAGGGCAGGCCGGCGCGCAGATTGATGTTGTAGCGCTCGCCATGCTTGAGTCCCTCGACGCAGAGCTGCTTGTCCTCCGAGGTCAGCGCCGGCTTGTCATTGCCGGCCTGTGCCACGAAGGGCGAAAAGTCGGTGCGCTTGGCCAGATCCTCGGAGAACTGGAAGCAGGCGCGCGGGCTCGCCGAGTCCGAATCCACGGTATAGTCGAGCAGCCTGAAGCCGTGCTCGTCGCGCATCCGCTCATACTGGCCGCGGACGTCGGCGACCTCACGGAGCTCGAGCGACATCCTGAGCGTATCCAGCGCCGGACGCCACAGCTTGCGCTCGGCCATGGTCTTTCCGAGCACCGCGAGCGCGTCGGCCTCCTCCCCGGCATTGCCGGCGCGCTGATAGGCGATGTAGGCCGCCGTCGAGGCGCGCTCGAGCAGGAAAGTCTGCTCCGACGAGTTGGCCGGCTTGATCTGGTTCAACACAGTGCGCGCCAGCCGCAGCCAGTTGCCGGAATCATCCGGCGCCGCGGTGGCGATCTGCCCGAGGATCTGCAGCCCGGTGCGCAGGTCGTTCCGGCGAAGCGCCGCGTCGGCGTCCGTGCGCAAGGTCGCCAGCGGCTTGTTCACCGCTCCCGCCTCGCTCTTGATCTGCGCCTCCAGCTTGATTGCGGCATCCGCCAGGTCGTCGCGCTTGAACGCCTTGTCGGCGGCGTGGGCAGAAGCAAGACCGAGCGCCATGATGGCGCAGAGGACGGCGGCGCGGACCAGACCGATCATGGGGCAGCTCCTTGGACGGCGATTTCGGCGGCTGTTCGGGACAAGCGGAGGGATGTCCGTGTTTGGCCGATTCGTGGCGAGAATGGACGCGAAATGGTGACGGACTGATGGCAAAGGTTGCAGTGGACCGCTGAGCGGCCCGTCGCAGGCGCGATCATCGGCATGCACATGCGACAGGAAAATCTGTTCATCGACGGGCAATTCACGGGACATGGCATACAGACAAGCCGCGGCGGCCGCTGATCCGACGCCGCTGACGCGCAAATGGGGCGATAGACCCACCTCCGCCTCCGCTTGGTCTCCCCGGGCCTCCGTCGGGTTCGGCCGCTCTTGGCGAAACGGAAGATTTTTCATATGACCCGTGCTATGGAAAGCGCGCTGGCCGGACGTCGCCCTCCGGCACCCATCCCATGACGCTCATCCTCCGGACGTTCATCTTGGGATGGTCACCCGGCGATGCTCGTCTCGCGACGACGGTCCCATAGCTCAACTGGATAGAGTAGCGGATTTCTACTCCGCGGGTTGCAGGTTCGAGTCCTGCTGGGATCGCCAATCGCCACGCCAGCGCCATCGTGGCGCCCCGCCGCTCGTTCATTTCGAAGCATCGCCGTGAGCGACAGGGCGTGCGCCACTAGGCTTGCCTTCGTTTGCCGGGCGCGTGGCCATGGCGTTGGGAGGCTCGGTTGGCGAAGCATGAGGCATCCCGGTTTCTGGTCAGAATCCTGCGGTCCCGATTCCGCGACCACAAGACGGAGCTGTCCGAGTTGCGGCGTCACATCCGGCGCGGCGACATCGTTTGCGACATCGGCGCCAACAAGGGCAGTTTTCTCTACTGGCTGGCACGGTGGTCGGCGCCGGGGCGGGTCGTCGCCTTCGAGCCCCAGCCGGATCTTGCCGAGCGATTGGCGCGGCTCTGTTCCCGGTTCTCGCTCGACAATGTCGTGGTCGAACCGCGCGCCGTCTATTCGTGCTCCAGCAGGAAAACCCTGTTCGTTCCCGAGGGGCATCAGCCCGGGGCCTCGCTGCTCCGGCCCGCCGAGACCTCGAGGGCGATCCAGGTGCAGACGACGTCGCTTGACGACTATCTCCCTGACATCGGAAACGTCTCTGCGATCAAGATCGACGTCGAGGGCGCCGAACTCGACGTGCTGCGCGGCGCCGAGCGCACCTTGCGCCGATGCCGGCCGTTGATCGTGGTCGAGTGCGACCGCCGCCTGGCGACGCTCGACAGGGTGAAGGAGACATTCTTGTTCCTGCGGGGTCTCGGCTATCAGGGCCAATTCCTGAGCCGCGGGAGATTGCTTCCGTTGTCTGCCTTCGACCCGGAAATCCATCAGCGCGCCGATGGCGAATGGTTCTGGAAGCGGAAGGACTATTGCAACAACTTCATCTTCAGGAGCGTGCGCGCGCCCATGTCCTATGACCGCGAAGCTTTCCTGGCTCCGATCGAAACCACTTCGCTGGGCGCACGAAGTCGTCTTGAAACAGACCCCCGGCATGTTGCCGAGCATCACGTCGACTGATGGGGGTTACCGATGTCCACGTTGCTGAGCTTCATTTTCGAGTCCTATTGCCTGAGCTGCCGGGCGATGTTTCCGGAGCTCGATACCGATCAATCGACCGTCGCTGAGTAGTACGCGCCAAACGGCAGGACTCGCGATCCGCGATTCCGCCGCGCGGGCCCAGCGGTTCTGCTTTAGATGTTCGCCTGCAGCCTGCGACGCAGGATGACCCGCGCGCATTAAGCTTTCCTCTTCAGCTTAACGCCGGCTTCCATTTGACGCCGGCGCCCTTCATCCGCCACGTCTGGGGCGATGGAGTTGCATCATGTTTGAATTGGCCATTTTGACCGCAATCTGTTTCATTGCCGTTGTCGCCCTCACGATCATCTACCAGCGGCGCCAGGACGTTTTGTACGGCCCCTACATCTCGGACGTCTCGTGGCCGACGGCGCTGCCCGACGACCGCATGGAGGCGTCCTCGTCCTGACCTGGACAGGCTCTCAGAAGCCCACTCCGCAGGCGCCACGATCACGTCAGGGAAAATTGGTGGCCGCTGGACCGTCCGGCTTCACAAGCCGATGCGCCCACCGGCCTCGTTGAGCAACGCATCGAGCCGATCCGGGCTCATGCTTTGTCCGCCCGGCGTTTCAATGCTGACGCAGGCGGCGCCGAGACGCAGATAGGCGTTGGCCGTAAGCAGCGCGTCCTGCGCGCTGCGGCACCTGATGGTGGCGATCGCGCTGGCGCTTTGGGCCCGTACGGTGAAGGACGCTGCGGCCATGTAGGGCTGGCTCGTCTGTAAGCGGCGGCTGAAATGAAGCCGAAGCTTATTCAGAGGAGCCCGACGGGATCATTGAGGTGGATCAAAGCCGCCAGCCGAAGACTTCGTTAAAGGCGCCCCGCTCAGCTCCGGTTCAGCGACAGGCTGATACGGGTGACGATGCCGTCCCAATCGCGTTCCCAGGCCCGGGGATAGTTGATCAGCACGCAGTGCACATAGCCCCCAACGAAGTTGCAGCGATTGTACCAGACGTAGTCGCCCTTATAGCTCGACACCGCGAAGAAGCGCGAGGTGACGCGCTTGTATTGGATGTTCGGCGGCGGGTTCTTCCTGGCGAGGAACCGCGCAGGTGACTCCTGCGCGTTGTTGGATATCGACTGCACGGTCAGATTGGCGCGGCCGTCGGCAGTCTGGAAGCGTTGGCCGTAGCCCTCGGGTTGGCCCGCCGTGTCCCTGAAGATCGAGACCGGAATGTCGACCGAGGTGCCGGTCTCCGGGATCCTGTAGGTGTTCCAGCGCACCGATTGGGCTGTCGCGGCGGTGCTCCAGCAGGCGGCGCACGCAAGCACTGCCATCGCCTTGATGATCGGATTCATGTGTGTCGTCCCGAACGGCTTGAGAAACCGATGACGTTGGACCACTTTCACGGCCGCGCGAAGGCAACGTCCGACATCAACGGCAGGGGAACGCACGACACTCGCCGAAGTTCATGGCTCCCGCAGGTCCCGTGCTCGGTCGCTTCCCATCATTGAATCCGGGACGGAGCGGGGTTCCGGGTTGCCGTCGGGCCGTCACCCGCCAGGATCTCGTTCGTCCCGGCCCCGGAGGGCTGCTCCAGTCTCTGCAAGAATGCATCCAGTTGCGGAGCGAGTTGCGAGACGACGAACCTCGAGCCTTCCGGGGTGAAATGGATGGTATCCCAAACGATCGGTGTTTCCGCGTCGATCGTCAGCGGACAACGCCTCTTGCTGCAAATCGTGCCGAGAATGGAAACGTATTGAACGAGCGGATACGCGCGGGCGATCTCTCGCAGACGATCGTCCGCCTCGAACGACGCATCTTTCGGCATCAGCGCATTGCCGATCGGGACGTGCGTCTGCTCATGGTTGAACAACGTCGACGCCAAGGGAGCTGGAAACTCGATCGAGGGACCGACGAGCAGAACTGGAACTCCCGTTTCCTGAGCGACCACCAGCAGCGCGTTCAAATAACCGTCGACGCGCCGTGCGGGGGGCTGGCCATAAGTTTCGAGATAGGCGCGCCAATTGCCGGAAAGAATGATGGCGTCAAAGCGGTGCGCCCTGATCTGATCGCGTAGCAGCTGATTGACGTCGTTACAGTTTCGCGAGCTGCGCAGCTTGAGCTCGACAAACGGCGGGCAGCCCCCTGACGTGAGCTGCAGAAGATGGTAGGCATCGGACGATAGGTAGCTGCGCAACGCCCAGGCATAATGCGCGGCAAGGCTGTCGCCGGCGAGCAGAATGTTGCGCTTGTTTGCAGCCGGCTTCAGGCACGCCTCGAAATCGTAGGCCGATGCCGGCTCATCGGGCTGCAAGAAGCAGCTATGCGCCCGATAGAACGGCTCCATCGTCCGGGAATCGTACCGGAGCATTCGCGCCTGTGATTGCGGGAAGCGATCGGCGTAGCCGTCATGCGCGACGCCGTGAATTCCGACCGCAACCAGGACGGCGGCAACGCCCGCGATCACCGGTGGGCCACGCACGCCGACCCACACGGTTCGCGCGCGCGCCGGCCGCTCGACGATGACATAGGAGAAATAGGCCAGCAGCAGCGAGCACAGTAGGAGTCCAGCCGTAGCGGCGGCTGAGGTCGCAACATCCAGCGGCAGCGCGGCCCTGCCGAGGACGAAAACCGGCCAGTGCCAAAGATAGAGCGAATAGGACAGACGACCGAGGAATGCTCCGATCTCGCTGAATGGCAGCCTGGGTCTGCCCTGCTCCTGATTGAACGCGACGATGTAGACCGCAGCACCGACACAGGGGATCAGCGCGTGCAATCCCGGGAAGCGGGTCTCTGCGCGGAAGGTGACCACGGCGAGCAGCATGGAGACCAAGCCCAAGGCCGCGAAAGCCAGGCGCGTCTCGCCTCTGACCGGTGACCATCGATGCAGGAAAAACGCAATGCTTCCGATCAAGAACTCCCAGGCCCGCAGCGGGGCGATGTAGAAGGCGGTCGAGGGCGATTGCTTGATCCAAAGCTCGTCGAGCACACACAGCGCGACCGTTCCGAGGATGACCAGCCCGAGTGACGGCTTCGACGTTGGGTCGGGAAACAGCCGGCTCCAGAGCCATGTCACGACCGGAAACAGGAAATAGAACTGCTCCTCCACCGACAATGACCAGGTGTGGATCAGAATCTTCCCGATCGTTGGCAGATCGAAATAGCCGGTCTGCGACCAGAAGAAGACGTTTGACGAAAACAGAACCGTGGAGATCGCGCTTCCGAAGAACATCCGGTAGTCGCCAGGAGGCGCCAAGAACCACGCGACCATCCCGGTGACGACGATCATCAGATAGAGCGCCGGAAGCAGGCGCCGCGCCCTTCGTTCGTAGAAGGCGATGAACGAAAAGGAATTGGATTGAATGCCGGTCCAGATGAGACGGGAGATCACATAGCCGGAGATGACGAAGAAGATATCGACCCCGACAAACCCCCCGCCAAAGCCTGGCAACTCGTAATGAAATCCAATGACCGAAATCACGGCGACGGCGCGCAGCCAATCGATGTCCGAACGGTACTCTAAAACCTTTGCACGCGTCATGCTGGCAGCCCGGGCGGGCCGTTCGCCCTAACAGGTTACCTGCTGACATACCGCCAAATGAATTGCAACGTGCAGAAACACACGAAAATACCGTTGATGGTTGGTGTATCCGAATTGCCGCACCTCAGGGGCCCATCATGCGGGATGCTGGAGGATCGCGGGCGCGGCCCGGCTCCCATTCGCCTGCGGCGTCATCCGCTTCGCATCAGGAGGGCGGCCGGTCGGGACATCCCGGTACTGAGATGGGACCGGTGATCGGAAGCTCGACAGGGCAGCGAGAACGCGCAGCATCCGTCCATGCCGTCACCGGAGGGCGGGCATGCCACGCGCGCTTCCTCCATCATCCATGAACTGCCCATCACGCTGGCGCCTCAACTGGGCTCGACACGAGACGCCCGTGCGATCCCTGCTCGATGATTATGCGGCTGTTGTTTGATGAGCACACCCACCTGCGAGATTTCAGCGAACGGCTTCCGTCGTCACCACTCACATGATACCAGTCATGCTAAAGAAGCCGGCGAGCGAGTGGCGACATTGCCATAGCCGTTAACGCCGCGTCACAAATTGGCCGAGGTCGAGGTGAGCCGCCTCTATACTTCGAGTTGCTTTTGCAACCGCATTGGCGTCGTGGCTCGGACACTGCTCATCGGCCAGCGGGCCGCACAGGCTGAGAACACTCAAACCGCTTCCCCGATGGAATTAAGCTTAAAAACGTGCGGCGCCGCGTCGCCGCAACTTGGCAACTTCTTTCAGCAGCCAAGACGTGCAACAATACTGTACGCAACTAATATCAACCTCAGATTTAATTTACTGATCATTTACTTTCCGCAACTTTGCCCCAAAAACTGCACGATGCTGGGTTCCTCTTTCACAATTAGAACTCTTCTGGGACTCTACAAAAACCACGTCCCCAGAACGGGATCTAACAACCTCAGATATACTTTTCATAACTCACTCTCCGTCTTCGTTTCGCGTACAGAGGTCCCACAATGACAACACTCATCAAGGCTCTCCCGACCCATCTCGAAGAGACTCGTATCGACTCCGAGAAGCTGCGCACGATCCTGATGCTCTGCGGCGCCACGGCGTTTGGCTTCATTCTCCACGCCACCTACGGTCTCGATCTCAGCTACGCTTTCTTCTGATTTGATCAGTCCGCCGGTCGCGGGCTGGTACTCTTCATTGCCGGACGCAATCGGCGCCGGTCCCGGCTCGCGGGGTTATTGAACGGCCCCGCGCGTCGCCTTTTTCGCAGCGATACGCGTGTCATGCGAAGAATATGGAAGAGACCGTCCATCACAGGCTTGATCGTGCTTTTGCACAGCCTGGCCGCGTCGCTCCCACAATTCCGCCGCGACGACGCGACACGCTGAGGGTGTTGAGAATTGCGGTTGCTTGAGGACGAGTAGCGTCATGCGTTCACCAGTATATGATCTCTATCAGATGAAGCAGGATCGCTTGCCGAAAGGAGCCCGTTCGGCATGGCTGAGGACGAGGCCGAATGAGCCGCCACCTGCCGCCGACGACTGGGTCTTCGTCGGCAAGGAACGGCATCCGAGCCGGTGGACGGTCGCAGAGATGAATGAAAAAGGCACCTGCTACCGCGAGATTCCGATCTGGCTGTCGAGCCGCCGCAGCATGATGGCTGGATCGGCGGCCGAAAACAGCGCTCAGCCGCCGGCCGCCTGAGATTTCATCGGGGAGCGCTGACATGGCCGCGACGTGCGAGGTTCGTCAACGGCCTGGACAGCGCAATGAACGGGTTCGGCGGTCCTAAGCGAGTTGGACGCCGTAATAGTCGTCGACCTTGCGCCCTGCTCCGGCATCGCCCCAGTCCCACTCACGCTCGTCGGAATATTTCGGCGCACCTCGCAGCTGATTCTCGGTCACGCCGGTAACGTAGCCGCCGAGTCGCGTGTCGTACTTCAGGGATTGCCAGGGCAACGGGTAGTGGTCATTGCCAAGCCCGAGGAAGCCGCCGAAGCCCAGGACGGCATACGAGACCCGCCCGCTCAGCTTGTCGATCATCACGCGTTCGATGGTGCCGATCTTGGTGTCGTCGGCGCCATAGACGGCCGTGCCTTCGACCTTGTCGCTTCCAATCAGGTTGCCATATTCGCGTTCATCGAGCATCGATGTCATGTGATCCTCCCATGCCAATGGATCGGCAACGTTCGACCGTCACCGGCTGTTCCCAAGTCCCGCCGGACGCTCAGTCCGAATCCAAGTCTCCGCTGTGTTGCTTGCGATCCTGCGAAGGATGCCGCGTCGCCTCGCGCGAGGGCGCATCCGGCGATGTAGTCTGATGCACCCGCTGCGCACGCTCCTTGTCGGCGGGCTGGTCCTCGCCGCGTTCAGTCCTGACAATGCCTTGGCTTGGCTGCGTCATCGGATAGCTCCTTCTGTCGGTGATCCAAGCGCGCCGAGCTGGGTAGCGCCGACGCGGCCGCGGTTCGCGCCGTAACGACGCCGGCTACGCCTGTTCGTTCCCTCCTTGAGCCAACACGTCGCAGAATCGACCGCGTCACCCGGCTCAGCGCAGTTCGGAGGCCCTCGCCGGCGCAAGGCGCTGATCACCGGGGAGCGACTGCTGCATGGGACGCACTGACGCCCTCGCCGAAACGCGCCGAGCGACGACCCAACCGAAGAGCCGGATGCGCAGGAGGTCATCGCCTTGATCCGGGCGGGAGGGCGGAAGGCCGTCGCCATCACTGGCGACCTGCGCGACGAGGAGTTCTGCCGGCGGCTGGTGCAACAGGCCATCGAAGCGCTCGGCGGACTCGACATCGTCGCGGCAGCAGACGCGTCAGTCGATCCGGGACGTCTCTTCCGAAGATTTCGATGCAACCATGAAGGCCAACATTCATGCCCCGTTCTGGATCATCAAGGCCGCCTGCCCTCACGTCAAGCCGGGATCAGCCAACGAACTACGTAAAGTCGTTGGCCAAGCAGCCGGGCCGAAGGGTACTCGTAACGCCGTCGCTCCCGGCCAACCTGGACCCCGCTTCAGGTCTCCGGCGGAGCTGAAATGGAGACGCTGGACGCGCGGCGGCCAGACCCCGCTGGGCCGTACCGGCGAGCCGGCGGAGCTCGGATCGATCCATGTACAATTGGCGGCTGCAAAAGCGACCTACGCCGATGGACAGGTCTATGGATCCTCTGGCGGATCGGCAGCTTTGATGCTGCCGCTGGTTCAGATGCGGGTGATGGGCTGCGGCAGCGAATACGCTTCCGTATGCACCTGGCGGATCGTCGTGAACGCGGCGACGGCCGATGCCAGGCCGAAGGCCGTCAGCAGTGCAATGAGAACGGTGCGGGGTGTCATGGGACGCTCCTCCATTCGGATTTGTTACTTGGGCAGCGCAGTCCAGGGCTCTCCGAGCGGCGCAATCTCGCCATCGAGCCAATCCTGCTGGAGGGCGAGGGCGTTCCAGCCCTGGGCCATCCGTTGATAGCGCCGGAACGCCGGCTCTCCGTCGGCGCGCTCCGCGAGCTGAAGACAGTTGTCTGCGTTCTCTCTGAAAAGATCTGATTGTTTCATCCCAATGAGTTGGTAGACGCGGCGGAGCGGTGCAACTCTGTTACATGATATTAATATTCGCCCTGCGCTCGATGGAACATGGCGCGCATTGCAGCGCCATCCGACCTCCTCCTGTCTCCCGCACCATTCCCCATCGTGCCTTCGGAGGCCATCGCGGCGACTGAGCTACCGATCTCGACCCGCGGTTCTCCGACGGCGTCTCTTCGTTGTTCCATGGAAATGGCCGTCCTCGTTGGCAGTTAAATCCTTTGGAACCCTTTTGCTGGAGGGGAGTTGAGGTGCTTGTGCCAGCAGAAGCCGGTTCCATAAGCCTGAGAAATCGGCGTCCCGGCTTGATTTGGATAGTTGCGGCGGCTTGTATGCCGCCGGCTATACGAATCTCGGATTCTTGCTGGCAGGCGGTCTGCCACGGGGGAACTTGATGAGCGATGTCGATTCTGCTGCCGGTCCGATGCCCCTGCGCCAAGGGTTTGGTCGCCAAGGCAACGGAGCCGAGGCGGCCGATGCCAGCCAGGATCTGCTCCGTGTCCTCCAGGCGATGCGTTCCGGAGATTTCTCCGTGCGCATGAGCGGCGACTATCTCGGCATTGACGGCAAGATCGCCGACACGTTCAACGAGATCATTGCAGCCAACGAGCGGATGGCGCAGCAGCTCGAACGCGTCGGCCAGGTCGTGGGACGGGAGGGAAAGACGCGCCAGCGCGTGCGATTCGGCATTGCCAGCGGCTCCTGGGCGGACATGGAGAGCTCGATCAACACGTTGATCGACGATCTTCTATGGCCCACCCGCGAGGTGACGCGCGCGGTCGCCGCCGTGGCCCAAGGCGACCTCCTGCAGACCGTGAAGCTGGACGTCGATGGGCGGCCTCTGGGCGGCGAGTTCCTGCAGTCGGCGACCATCGTCAACACGATGATCAAGCAGCTCAGCGTCTTCACCTCCGAGGTGACGCGCGTGGCGCGCGAGGTCGGCACCGAGGGCAAGCTCGGCGGCCAGGCCCAGGTTCCCGAGGTCACGGGCGTCTGGAAGGACCTGACCGAGAGCGTCAACTCGATGGCCAACAACCTCACCGGCCAGGTCCGCAACATCGCGGAGGTGACGATCGCGGTGGCCAATGGCGACCTGTCGAAGAAGATCACCGTCGACGTGCGCGGTGAAATTCTGCAGTTGAAGGAGGCCATCAACACGATGGTCGACCAGTTGCGCTCGTTCGCCTCCGAGGTGACGCGCGTGGCCCGCGAGGTCGGCACCGACGGCAAGCTCGGCGGCCAGGCCATTGTTCCTGGCGTCGCCGGCACCTGGAAGGACCTCACCGATTCCGTTAACGCGATGTGCGGCAACCTCACCGCCCAGGTCCGCAACATTGCCAACGTCACCACTGCGGTCGCCCGCGGCGACCTGTCACGCAAGATCACGGTCGACGTGCGCGGCGAGATCTTGGAGCTGAAGGACACCATCAACACGATGGTCGACCAGCTCAACGCCTTCGCCTCCGAAGTGACGCGCGTGGCGCGCGAGGTCGGCACCGAGGGCAAGCTCGGCGGCCAGGCGCAGGTGCCGGGCGTTGCCGGCACCTGGAAGGATCTCACCGACAACGTGAACTTCATGGCGTCGAACCTGACGGCCCAGGTGCGCAACATCGCTGACGTCGCGACCGCCATCGCCAGCGGCGATCTATCAAAGAAGATCACGGTCAACGTCTCCGGCGAGATACTTCAGCTGAAGGAAACGCTGAACACGATGGTCGACCAGCTCAACGCGTTCGCCGGCGAGGTCACGCGCGTCGCGCGCGAGGTCGGCACCGACGGTCGGCTCGGCGGCCAGGCCAACGTGCTCGGCGTTGCCGGCACCTGGAAGGATCTCACCGAGAGCGTCAACTCGATGGCGTCGAACCTGACGGCGCAGGTCCGCAACATCGCGGAGGTGACGACCGCCGTCGCCAATGGCGACCTGTCCAAGAAGATCACCGTCGATGTGCGGGGCGAGATCCTGGAGCTGAAGGACACCATCAACACGATGGTCGACCAGCTCAACGCCTTCGCCGGCGAGGTCACGCGCGTGGCGCGCGAGGTCGGCACCGAGGGCAAGCTCGGCGGCCAGGCCATGGTGCGTGGAGTCGCCGGCACCTGGAAAGACCTCACCGACAGCGTCAACTCGATGGCCTCGAACCTGACCGGCCAGGTCCGCAACATCGCGGAGGTCGCCACCGCCGTCGCCAAGGGCGACCTGTCGAAGAAGATCACGGTCAACGTCTCCGGCGAGATCCTTCAACTGAAGGAGACGCTGAACACGATGGTCGACCAGCTCAACGCCTTTGCTGGCGAAGTCACCCGCGTGGCGCGCGAGGTCGGCACCGACGGCAAGCTCGGCGGCCAGGCCGAGGTGCCCGGCGTCGCCGGCACCTGGAAGGACCTCACCGACAGCGTCAACTCGATGGCCGGCAATCTGACCGCCCAAGTGCGCAACATCGCCGAGGTCGCAACCGCCATCGCCGGCGGCGACCTGTCGCGCAAGATCACGGTGGACGTCCGCGGCGAGATCCTGAGCCTCAAGGAGACGCTGAACACGATGGTGGATCAGCTCAACCGCTTCGCGGGCGAGGTGACGCGCGTGGCGCGCGAGGTCGGCACCGAGGGCCGGCTCGGCGGCCAGGCCAACGTCCCCGGCGTCGCCGGCACCTGGAAGGATCTCACCGACAGCGTCAACTCGATGGCCGGCAATCTGACGGCTCAGGTCCGCAACATCGCCGAGGTGACCACGGCCGTGGCGCGCGGTGACCTCTCCCGCAAGATCACCGTGGACGTGAAGGGCGAAATCCTCGAGCTGAAAAACACCATCAACACGATGGTGGACCAGCTCAACGCCTTCGCGTCCGAAGTGACGCGCGTCGCCCGTGAGGTCGGCACCGAAGGCAAGCTCGGCGGCCAGGCCGAGGTGCCCGAAGTCGCTGGTACCTGGAAGGACCTCACCGACAGCGTCAACTTCATGGCCTCGAACCTGACCGCGCAGGTCCGCAACATCGCCGAGGTCGCGACCGCCATCGCCGGCGGCGACCTATCGAAGAAGATCACGGTCGACGTGCGCGGCGAAATCCTGCTGCTCAAGGACACCCTGAACACGATGGTGGAGCAGTTGCGCTCGTTCGCGGCCGAAGTGACGCGCGTCGCGCGCGAGGTCGGCACCGAGGGCCGGCTCGGCGGCCAGGCCGTTGTGCCCGGGGTCGGCGGCACCTGGAAGGATTTGACCGACAACGTCAACCTGCTCGCGGCCAACCTGACCACGCAGGTCCGCAACATCGCAGAGGTCACCACCGCGGTGGCGCGCGGCGACCTGTCGCGCAAGATCACCGTCGACGTGAAGGGCGAAATCCTCGAGCTGAAGAACACCATCAACACCATGGTCGATCAGCTCAACGCCTTCGCCGGCGAGGTGACGCGCGTGGCGCGCGAGGTCGGCACCGAAGGCAAGCTCGGCGGACAGGCGCAGGTGCCGGGCGTTGCCGGCACCTGGAAAGACCTCACCGATACCGTGAACTTCATGGCCGCGAACCTGACCGAGCAGGTCCGCGGCATCGTCAAGGTCGTGACCGCCGTCGCCAACGGCGATCTCAAGCAGAATCTCACGGTCAAATCGAAGGGCGAGGTCGCAGCGCTCGCCGACACCATCAACAACATGACGGAGACGCTGGCGACCTTCGCCGACCAGGTGACGAGCGTGGCCCGCGAGGTCGGCGTCGAGGGCAGGCTCGGCGGTCAGGCCAACGTGCCCGGCGCGGCCGGCACGTGGAAGGACCTGACCGGCAACGTCAACCTGCTCGCGGCCAATCTGACGTCCCAGGTGCGCGCTATCGCCGAGGTCGCGACGGCCGTGACCAAGGGCGATCTCACCCGCTCCATACAGGTCGATGCCCGCGGCGAGGTGGCCGAGCTCAAAGACAACATCAATACGATGATCACCAATCTGAGGCTCACCACCGACCTCAACACCGAGCAGGATTGGCTCAAGACGAACCTCGCCAAGTTCACCAACATGCTGCAGGGCCAGCGCGACCTGACCACCGTCGGCCGCCTGCTGCTGACCGAGCTGACGCCGCTGGTGAACGCCCATCGCGGTGTGATCTATCAGGTCGAGACTGAGTCCGCGCCACAGCTGCGCCTGCTCGCCTCATACGCCGATGACGGCATCTATCCTCACCGGACGCATGTCCAGTTCGGCGAGGGCCTCATCGGGCAATGCGCGATCGACAAACGCCAGCGGCTGGTCTCGGAGATCCCAGCCGACGTCATCCCCGTGGGCTCCGCCCTGCTCCGCGCCGTCCCGAAGAACCTCGTGGTGCTGCCGGTGTTGTTCGAGAACCAGGTCAAGGCGGTGATCGAGCTGGCGTCGCTCAGCCCATTCACGACGTCGCAGATGACATTCCTCGAGCAGCTCACCGACTCCATCGGCATCGTGCTCAATTCGATCGAAGCCACGATGCAGACCGAGGGACTGTTGAAGCAGTCGCAGCAGCTCGCCGCGGAGCTTCAGACCCAGCAGCGCGAGCTGCAGCAGACCAACGAACAGCTCGAGCAGAAGGCGCAACAGCTCGCCGAGCGCAACGTCGAGGTCGAGCGCAAGAACCAGGAGATCGAGCAGGCCCGCCGCGCGCTCGAGGAAAAGGCGACCGAACTCGCGCTGACATCCAAGTACAAGTCCGAGTTCCTCGCCAACATGTCGCACGAGCTGCGCACGCCGCTCAACAGCATCCTGATCCTCGGCCAGCAGCTGACCGAGAATCCGGACGGCAATCTCACTCTCAAGCAGGTCGAGTTCGCCCGCACCATCCATGGCGCCGGCACCGATCTGCTCAATCTGATCAGCGACATTCTCGATCTCTCCAAGATCGAGTCCGGCACCGTGACGGTCGATGCCGAGGAGATCCTCACCACCAACCTCCTGGATACCGTGGGACGTCCGTTCCGCCACGAGGCAGAAAACCGCCTGCTCGCCTTCAACATCGACGTCGACCCGAACCTGGCCCGCAGCATCGTCACGGATTCCAAGCGCTTGCAGCAGGTGCTGAAGAACCTGCTTTCGAACGCCTTCAAGTTCACCGCCGAAGGAGGGGTGCGCTTGAAGGTGTCTGCGGCGCTCGGCGGATGGAGCGCAGAACATCCGGTGCTCAACACTGCGCCGGCCGTGATCGCGTTCGAGGTCTCGGACACCGGCATCGGCATTCCGCAAGACAAGCAGAAGCTGATCTTCGAGGCGTTCCAGCAGGCGGATGCCGGCACGAGCCGCAAATATGGCGGCACCGGTCTCGGGCTCGCGATCAGCCGCGAGCTCGCCAACCTCCTGGGCGGCGAGATCCATCTCAAGAGCGCCCCCGGCAAAGGCAGCACCTTCACGCTCTACCTGCCGCTCAAATATTCAGGTCCCGCAACGACGCCGCGCGTCAGTCCCGCATCGCCCGTTCCCTACGTTCAGCCTCCAGCCCTGCAGCAGGCGGCCGCGCCGGAGCGCGGGATCGAGCCTCCGCCGGACGATCGTCTCGATCTCGAACCCGGCGATACGATCCTGCTCGTGGTCGAGGACGATCCACACTACGCGCGCGTCCTGATCGACCTCGCGCGCGATAAGGGCTTCAAGGTCCTGATCGCCGGCCGCGGCGCCGAGGCGCTGGATCTCGCCAAGCAGTATCAACCAGCCGCGATCTCTCTGGACGTCTTCCTGCCGGATATGCTCGGCTGGACCGTTCTGAGCCAGCTCAAGCACAATCCGCTGACGCGGCACATCCCGGTGCAGATCATCACGCTCGACGAAGATCGCCAGCACGCTTTGGCGCGTGGCGCCTTCTCCTTTGTCAGCAAGCCCACGACAACAGAAGGCGTCAGCGCGGCCCTGTCGCAGATCAAGGAATACGCCAAGCCGCGACGCAAGCGGCTGCTGATCGTCGAGGACAACGCGGCCGAGCAGCTCAGCATCCGCCAGCTGTTGGATCACGACGACATCGAGATCATCGCGGCGGATACGGGAGCTGCGGCGCTCGATACGCTGCGTAGCGCCCCGTGCGATTGCGTGGTTCTCGATCTACGGCTGCCCGACATGAGCGGGTTCGACGTCCTCGATCAATTGCGCTCCGACGAATTCTTGTCGAGCGTTCCGGTGGTCGTCTTCACCGGGCGGGAATTGTCGGCCGAGGAGGATGCGGAACTGCATACGATGGCGCGGAGCATCGTCGTCAAGGGCGTGGAATCGCCGGAGCGGCTGCTCGACGAGACGTCGTTGTTCCTGCACCGTGTGATTACGGAACTGCCGCTCGAGAAGCAGCGCATGCTCGAGAAGCTGAACAGTTCCGACGAGGATCTGATCGGCAAGACGGTGCTGCTGGTCGACGACGACGCCCGCAACATCTTTGCTCTCTCCAGCGTGCTGGAACGCCGCGGCATGAAAGTGCTGACGGCGACCACCGGCAGCGAAGCGATCGACCTGGTGCAGAGCAATCCTGCAATCGCGATCGTCCTCATGGACATCATGATGCCGCAGATGGATGGTTATCAGACAATCGGCGTCATCAGGCAAAACCCCGCCTTCGTCCGGCTCCCCATCATCGCGTTGACCGCGAAAGCCATGAAGGGAGACCGTGAAAAGTGTCTCGAAGCTGGCGCCTCCGATTATCTGGCAAAACCCGTCAACACCGAGCAGCTGCTTCTTGCGATTCGCATGTGGCTGCACCGCTGAACGGCTCATCATGATGGAACATGCGAAGGTCAACATCCTCCTGGTCGACGATCAGCCCGCGAAGCTGCTGGCCTACGAGGTCATCCTGAAGGAACTCGGCGAAAACCTCGTAGTCGCCACCTCTGGTCGCGAGGCGCTCGAAATTCTGTTGAAGAACGAGATCGCCGTGATCCTCGTCGACGTCTGCATGCCTGAGCTCGACGGTTTCGAGCTGGCGCAAATGATCCGTGAGCATCCGAGGTTCCAGAAGATTGCGATCATCTTCATCTCCGCCATCCAGGTAAGCGACTTCGATCGCCTGCGTGGTTATGAGATGGGCGCCGTCGATTACGTGCCGGTTCCCGTCGTGCCGGAGGTGCTGCGCGCCAAAATCAAGGTCTTTGCCGAGCTCTATCGCAAGACACGCGAGCTCGAACATCTGAACCTTGAGCTGGAGGACCGGGTACGGGCTCGCACGGCCGAGCTTGAGCGATCAACAGCAAAGCTCGTCGAGAGCGAGCAGCGTCGGAGCATGGCGATCGCGGCCGGTCGGATGGGCTCATGGGACTGGGACGGTGTCAATGGCGACTGGATGTGGGACGAGGGCCAGTACCGCATCTTCGGCGTCACGCCGCAGAACTTCGAGCTGAACACCGTGAACATCATGGCGCTGCTGCACCGGGAGGATGCCGAGCGCGCCCGCCAGGTGGTCGCGGAATTCAGCCGTGGCACGGCTTCGTATGAGGCTGAGTTCCGGATCAACCGGCCCGATGGCGAAGAGCGGTGGTGCGTTGGAACGGCCGCGGCGACCACCGACAGGACTGGCCGCGTGATCCGCGTCAGCGGGGTCACGATCGACATCACCGAGCGCAAGCGCGCCGAGGAACGACAGAACCTGCTGACCCGCGAGGTCGATCATCGTGCCAAGAATGCGCTGACCTTGGCCCAGTCGATCGTGCGGCTCACCAAGGCGGACAGCGTGAAGACCTATGTCAACGCGGTAGAGGGGCGCATCAGCGCACTGGCCCGCGTTCACACCATCCTCTCGCTATCAAGCTGGGAAGGTGCGAAGATAAGCAGGTTGGTGGCCGAAGAACTTGCACCCTATGCACCGGGCGGCCAGGTCGCCTTTGACGGTGCCGAGCTGCAACTCGAGCCTGCGACCGCACAGACGCTGGCGTTGGCGCTGCACGAGCTGGTGACAAACTCGGCCAAATACGGCGCGCTGTCGGTCCGCTCCGGACATCTCTCGGTCAAATGGACCATCGAGGATGAGCGCCTGGATCTGATCTGGATTGAAACCGGCGGTCCCTTGGTGCGCGCACCGACCTCGCGCGGCTTCGGCACGCGCAGCCTGATGGCCAGTGTGGAAAGCCAGCTCGGTGGGCGCGCCTCCTTCGACTGGCGTCCAGAGGGATTGGTGTGCCGGCTGGTCGTCCCGCTCCGCCCCGGCGCGACCCCGCCGGAGATCACGAGCCCTTGCGCAACGGCGGCGCCGGACGACGCACGACAACGGGCTGCGGGCTGACCGCCCCGGATAGCTCAGGCCATGTCGCGCGAGATCCGGACCGGGATCGACTTGGCGGCGGGCACCTTGCTGCCCTCCGCATAGTGCCATAGCGGAATCAATCCGTTGCATTCGGGGTAGTAGGCCGCAACGCTGTAGCGCGGAATGTCGAACGCCACTGCCTGGAGCCCGCCCAGCGAGCGCTCCACGCCGTCATCGGCCTCGGTCGAGAGCCGAACCGGCTCGCCCTGCTTGATGCCCAGATCAGCCATGTCGCTCGCGTTCATGAAGACGATCTGACGGCCTCCGGTGACGCCGCGAAACCGGTCGTCCTCGTTGTAAATGGTGGTGTTGAACTGCCCGTCGGCGCGCAAGGTCATCAGCTGATACACGCCATTGCCTTCCTCCGGAGGATTGAGCGCCGCCTTGGGCACGGTGAAGTTCGCCTTGCCGGTCGGCGTCTTCCATTTGCGTTCGCGGGCGCCAAGCGGCCGCGGAAAGCCGCCGGGCTCAAACAGGCGCTTGTTGAAGTCTTTGAACTGCTCGGGATAGGTCCGCTCGATCGCGTCTCTGACGCGCGCGTAGTCGCCCACCCAGGCATCCCAGTCGACGTGCGGATTTGGCTTCAGGGTGGCCTTGGCGAGACCGGCGACAATGGCTGGTTCGGACAACAGGGTCTCGGCGACGGGTTGGCGCTGCCCGCGCGAGCCGTGAATGCAGGTGGTGGAGTCCTCCATCGAGACCGCCTGATCTCCGCTGGCCTGCCGGTCGATTTCGATGCGGCCGAGGCACGGCAGCAGATAGGTCACCTCGCCTGCGACGATGTGGCTGCGATTGAGCTTGGTTGCGATCTGCACAGACAGCCGCAGCTTCGACCACGCCGGCTCCATCAGCGAACGTTCCGGGACGGCGCGCAGGAAGTTGCCGCCGAGACTGATGAAGCCCTTCACGTCGCCCTTGATGATGCCCTGGCAGGCATCCACCGTGCTGAGACCGTCCCATCGCGGCGGCTCGAAGGAATAGAGATCGGCCAGTTTGTCGAGTGGCACCAGCTTGGTCTTCTCGGAGATTCCCACGGTGCGCTGACCCTGCACGTTGGAATGGCCGCGGACAGGCGAGATGCCGGCCCCGGGCTTGCCGATATTGCCGCGCAACAGCAGGAGATTCACGATCATCTTGGCCGTCTCGACGCCATGCCGATGCTGCGTAATTCCCATGCCGTAATTGGCGATCACAGCGTGCGAGTTCGCGTAGACCTTGGCTGCCTCCAGAATGGCGGCGCGCTCGAGGCCGGAAGACCGCTCGATATCGCTCCACGACGCCTGCCGGCAGAAGGTCGCAAAGGCCTCGAAGCCGGACGTGTGCTGCTCGATGAAGGCGACATCCAGCACACGCGGGCTCTTCGTGGCGACCGCCGCGTCATCCGCCTCGATGACCGCCTTGCACAATCCGAGCAGCGTCGCCCCATCTCCGCCGACGCGCAGCTGATGATATTGCGTGCTGATCCGCGTCCCGCCGGTCAGCACCATCTGAATCGGGTTCTGCGGATCGGTGAAGCGCTCCAGCCCCCGCTCACGCAGCGGGTTGAAGGTGATGATGGGTACGCCGCGTTGCGCCGCCCGCTGCAACGGATGCAGCATGCGCGGCGAGTTCGTCGTCGTGTTCTGGCCGAAGAAAAATATGCAATCCGCTTTGTCGAAATCCTCCAGCAGCACCGTGCCGACGGGCACGCCGATCACCTCAGGCAGCGCTACCGACGTCGACTCGTGGCACATGTTGGAGCTGTCGGGAAAATTGTTGGTGCCGTACATCCGGCCGAACAGCTGATACATGTAGCTCGTCTCGAGCGAGGCCCGGCCCGACGTGTACATCACGACCGACCGTGGATCGAGCCTGTTCAACTCCGCCCCGATGTCGCGGAAGGCCTCGTCCCAGCTCACGGCAACATAGCGATCCGCCGCAGCGTCGTAGCGCATGGGATGAGCGAGACGCCCCTGCTCTTCGAGCTGATGATCCGACCAGCCTCGCAACTCTGTCAGACTGTGCCGAGCAAAGAACTCCAGTCCGACGGTCTTGCCGGTGATTTCCCACGCGGTCGCCTTGGCGCCATTCTCGCAAAATTCGAACGGGTGCGGCTTTGCCGGCTTGGCCCAGGAGCAGCTGACGCACATGAAGCCGCCCGGCTTGTTCTGTTTCAGCAGGATCTCGCTGCCGAGCAGCGTCACCTCCTCCTGCGTCAGGATGCTCGCGACCGCGTGCACCGACCCCCAACCGCCAGCCGGAGATTTGTAGTCCTGGATTTTTGCCTTCTCGCTCACGACGCATCTCCGCGGCCTGGTCAAAAGCGGCAAACCCGGGATGAGCAGCGAAGTTCCGATTCCTCACTGAACCTTGCGAGGCTATCATCGAAGTCACGCGGGCGAAGGGCCGAACATAGGAATTAGGAACGACCCAGCCCGCCGCGAGTCATGTCCGTGCCTCTGGCGGCGTTCCCCCATCTCGCTGGAGGCACTCCGTGTGGACTGCGGCCCAGCGTTCGACCCCTCGGGCGCTGGGCCTGTCCCTCCTGAGGTGGCCGGGATTTCTCCCGGCTTCCGATCTCAGCTTCAAGCCGCGCTGCGCTTGAGATGGCGGCCTTCCCTGACCTCCTCGATGATCTTGGCGCTGAAAGCTTCCAGATCGCCGGGATTGCGCGAGGTGATCACGCCTTGATCGACGACGACCTCCGCGTCCTGCCACTGCGCGCCGGCATTGGAAACGTCCGTCTTGATCGATTTGTACGACGTCATTTTGCGCCCCTTGGCGATGCCGGTCTCGATCAGGAGCCACGGCGCATGACAGACCGCCGCGACGATCTTCTTGGCTTCGAAGATCTCCTTGATGAACCGCAGCGCCTTCGGCTCGAGCCGCAACAGATCCGGATTGATCTGGCCGCCCGGCAGCACGACGGCGTCGTAGTCCGCAGCAGAAGCCTGGTCCAACGTCTTGTCGACCTTGACGGGCCGTCCCCAATCCTTCTCATTCCATCCCTTGATCTCGCCCGGCGCGAGCGAGACGATCTCGACGGTCGCGCCCGCCTGCTTGAGGCGATCGCGGGGCACTTCGAGCTCGGATTGCTCGAACCCGTTGGTTGCGAGGATCGCGATCTTCTTTCCCTTGATATCCATTGAACTCTCCTGGCCATTCGCACCGCGGGCAACCTCCCGCTGGCAGGCATGTTCCACCTGGAAAGCGCGAGGACCGTCACAACTGGTCAATCGCTTGACGCTCTCCCGGGGGTGGAACCAGCCCGCACGTGCCGCAGTTTGTTGGACGTCCCTGCCTTGAAATGGATGGGCGGCGTCGGGCGGCACGGCATCGCTGCGTCGGCGGATCGCAATCTGGAGGCGCTCGTGCCCTACGCATTGTTTGAGAATGACGAACAGATGACCCGCCCGTTTCGCACCGAGCGCGAGGTCTGGGAGGCCGCGGAACAGGCCGATCTCATCACGTTCGGCACGCATGGCGAGAAAATTCTGGACAACAATTTCGAGATCAAATCATGCGAGGCCACTCCGGAAGAGCTGACGGCCGTACCGCCGGACATCGTATTGCCCGAAGCTCACACGCCCCATGTTGGCGAGGGGCACGGGACCGCCGACCAACCTTTGCCCTCGCTGCCCAAGCCAAGGACGCGGACCTCCTCATGACCGGGCTCGGACCCGCCGTGGCCGTCTCGGCGAGCTGAATACCGACGAGCAGCGGATCGCTCGACCTTGTCGCCGGAATGTCATGCGTGCCGGGCCCCTCTCTGCCTGGGAGGCAGCCTGCTCGCCTCTTCCAGCTTGAGCTGCTCGCGTTGTTGCCGCAGTCCCTCGAGCGTTCCCAACATCCGCTGCAACAGCGCTTCGGCCGCCGCCGCCGGCACGCCGGCCCGCCGCAGTTGCACGATTTCGCGACGCTGCCGCCCGACCTGAAGGCGCAGACGGTCGATTTCGGCTCGAACCAGATCGAGATCGCGCATGGAGCCCCCTCAGACGATGATCATTACACCATAGAACAAAATGGGAACATTCTGCAAGCTGGCGCATTGAGCCCGCCAAGAACGGCAAAGCCCCATGGCTGAACGGCTGCAGAAAGAACCCGAGGACTGGGGTTCCGGAGCCGATCCGATGACCGATGCCCACGCGTCCTGCTTGAAGACGCTCAGCGAGCAGGCCGGTCGCCCTGCCCCCACGCAAGCGGAGATGACGAAGGCTGAAGCGTCCGAACTGATCGATGAGATGAGACGCGCCGCGAGGTTGGATTGAGCTG
The DNA here is from genome assembly GCF_051168135.1 of Bradyrhizobium sp. HKCCYLRH2060. Taxonomy (NCBI): domain Bacteria; kingdom Pseudomonadati; phylum Pseudomonadota; class Alphaproteobacteria; order Hyphomicrobiales; family Nitrobacteraceae; genus Bradyrhizobium; species Bradyrhizobium sp. HKCCYLRH2060. Next base: position 86,280 of record NZ_JBNPUK010000002.1, on the reverse strand, counting down.
GCCAAGTTCAAGTCATCGAGACGATGATTCGGCAGATCGGTATTCCGATGTTGCCGATGCCGGGCCTAGGCTGTCGCGAATCAGAAATCGGTCGTTTAGTCTTCGCGGCATTTCGCGGGAGTCCACCATGGTTGCGGACAGTGACAGCAAGGTTGCCTGGCATCGCGCCCAGCTCAAAAAGAATCGTGCTGCCTTGAAGCAGATTGAGACGGCGCGGTTCACGGTGGGCGAGAGCGCCGATGCGAAGGCGCTCGAACACACCAAGCGGCAGGTCGCGGAACTCCAGCTCAAGATACGCGAGTCCGAGCACCTCATTGCCCAGCACGACAAACAAGTACGACGCCCGCTGGCGACCGACCTGAGAAGCCTCTCGAATGTCGCCTGGCGCAACTGGACCGGCAACGGCCCGCGCTGAGGACTCGCGCTGTCCTGCCCTTCAGTCGACGATTTTCTGATGCTCGGCTCCAGTCTCTTGCAGAACCGTGGACACATTCGACGGCTCTGATCTGTCAACCGCCGGCGCCCAGCGCTTCAGCCGCTCATCGCTTCGGCTGAGGGCATCGAGGTCGATGCGTCCTTGCGCCAGAGCCTCCTTGGCGCAGGCCAGCACGCGATGAAACTGGGTGCCGTCATAGGCCACCAGCAACAGATCGGCACCGCCGTTCAGAGCCTCCACGACAGCTTTGCAGAGATCGCGGCCGTAGATCGCCCCCATCACGAGATCATCCGTCACAATCACACCCTGATAGTTCCAGCGGCCGCGAATGAGTCCCTCGAGCACGGCTTTGGAATGTGAGGCAGGCCGCTCCGGATCGACCGCATCGACCGTCACGTGACCGACCATCATCGCCGCGTGCGAGCCCTGCAGCACCTGTCGAAATGGCCTCCAATCCGACCGTTCTAGGACATCTGCCGGTGTGCCGAGCTGTGCCGAGAAATGATGCGTATCGGCTGCGACGCGCCCCAGACCAGGGAAATGCTTGACGGCCGCGCGGACACCGCTTGCTTCCAGGCCGCGGACGTAGCCGAGCGCAATGTCGCCAACCACGGCGGGATCGTTGGAGATCGCGCGGCGGCCGATCAAGGTGTGAAAGTCCAGTCGATTGCGTGTCCAGCTCGGGCGAAGGTCGACGACAGGCGCCAGGTTGAAGGTGATGCCGGCAGCCGCGAGCGCCTCACCTTGGGCGCGCCCCATCGCGAACGCATCCTGCGCGCGCCGCGAGGCCGGCAGATCGGCCAGCGTGGCGAGGCCGGGCATGTTCGGCAGTGTCGGAGACAGGTGCGCGACGGCGCCTCCCTCCTGATCCGCCGCGACCAGCAGGGACGGCAGCCCGGCACTCCGGCGCGCGTCCTGCAACCGCGCGATCTCGGCACGGAGTTGCGGCTCGGTCCGGCCACGGACGTTGTGGTGAGTGACATAGACTCCCGCGATCAACCCCTGCCGCGCCAACGCGGCTGCGTCGCCCACGGCCGTGTAGCCGACGATGAAATGCCGGCCGAGCAGACGCGCCACGTCGGGGGGCGTGCGGAACGTCTCGTACTTGCGCCAGGCAAACATGAACTGCGTCGACGTCAGCATGATCAGCGGAACGCACCATGCCAGCACGAGCGCGCGTCCGGCGGCCCCCTGCCGCCACCGGCCGCCGAGCATCAGCAGCAGCGGGACAGCAAGCCCGATGAGGAGCAGGGCCACATGGCCGCTGCCCCGCAGCCGAACCAGATAGGGCTCGTTGCTGTTCAGCGTGACGAAAATGAAGAGCAGAGCAAGGATCCAGAGAACCGCGGTCCTGATACGTCCAAGCATGTGTGCAGCCGATCATCCCAGGGGAAAGACGGCCATTGCGTAACAATCACGTTTCGCCCGCGCCAGCAGCAGAATCGCGTCTGCACCAAATCTGCAAACAAATCCTGAAATGCTGCAGATCCCCTCGTGAGCCGCTGCATAGGCAGGCGTCATGCTGGGCTCATCGGCTTGTGCCTTCCGGCCCGAGCGATGACCCAAACCAAGGATTCCTCCATGACCACCCTTGCCGAGCCGACGGCTGCACCCGTCGCGCCCGATTCCATGTGGCTCAAATTCGCCATCGCTGCAGGCCTCGTCGGCCTCGCCGATCCGCTGCTGTACGACGGCCGGCCGATTGGCCTGGCATTCCCGCTGTTTTTCGCCGCGCTCGCCTCCGCCAGCGTTCTTGCCAACCTCGCCAAGACCAATCGAGGCCGTCTGGTCGGAGCCGCAGTTCTCTTCGGTGCCGGCCTGGCTCCCGCCATCGAGGACCTGAACCTGCTTTCTTTTCCTGTCCTGCTGCTCACGACGCTGTCGGCCGTCGCGCTGGCGACCAACCGATCCGCGCGCGGCTTCCGGCTTCCGCTGATCGCCGCACGGCAATTGCTGCTCATCGGACCGTTTCGGCTGATACCGGATGCGATCGTGACGCTACGCACGAACATGGTCATGCGAACTCTCCTTGTCTGGAGCATCCCGCTGGCACTCGGTTGCGTGTTCCTGGCTCTGTTCGCGGCAGCCAATCCGGTCATTGAGCGCTGGTTCGCCGTTCTCAGTCCCGAGCACGTCGCTTCCCAACTCACGATGGGGCGCGCGATCTTCTGGCTCGTCACATTGTCCATGGTCTGGCCGTTCATCAATCTTCGCTGGCGCGAGCGGACCAAGACTTGGAGCCCGCCGATCGAAAGCGAACCCGATCAGCCGTCAATCCTGGCGACCGTGCTCGGCCCTGAAACGGTGCTTCGGGCGCTGATCCTGTTCAACGTCCTGTTTGCTCTCCAGACGGCGCTCGACGGCGCCTATCTGTGGGGACATGCCGCGCTTCCGGACGGCATGACCTATGCAGCCTATGCGCACCGGGGCGCCTATCCCTTGATCGTCACAGCGCTGCTCGCGGCGGCCTTCGTCATCGTCGCCGTCCGCTCCGAGACGACGGCAAACGAGTCGCGATTGGTCCGGCCGCTGGTCTATCTCTGGGTGGCACAGAACGTGATGCTGGTCGTATCCTCGATCCAACGGCTTCACATGTATATCGAGACTTATGCTCTGACCTATTGGCGGATCGCGGCCTTGATATGGATGATCCTGGTTGCGATCGGCCTGATCCTCATCGTGCTCAGGATCGCTCTCGCCAAGTCCAACGCGTGGCTCGTCCGCATGAACATCCTGGTGCTCTCGGCGACCATTTACGGCTGTGCACTGATCAATTTCGACCGGCCGATCGCAGACTTCAATGTCTCCCATAGTCGTGAGGCGGGGCAGAGCGGCCCTCTCATCGACGGCTCCTATCTCGTCTGGCTCGGGCCAGAGGCGCTGCCGGCCATCGAGCGGGCGATGCTGTTGCGACCGACGGACCGGGGACTGGCGAGCGACCGCGATCGGCTCCTCGCGCAACAGCAAAGCAGCATGGCGTCCTGGCGATCCTGGAGTTTTCGCGGCTGGCGCCTGCAGCGCTATCTCGATACACATCCCGTGTCGCAGAAACCAAGCTGATGCCTCGCCGCGGAGGAAAGCACGTGTCTCCCCGAATCCTCATCGTCGACGACGACCCGCATATCCGCGAGGTCCTGCGCGTGGCCTTGAGCAAGGCCGGCATGGCGGTGAAGGAAGCCGCCGACGGCCGCGCCGCGCTGGCCAGGTTCGCCGAAGACCGTCCGGACCTGATCGTGCTCGACGTCGGCATGCCGGAGTACGACGGCCTCGAGGTCTGCCGGCGGATTCGCCGGACCTCGCAGGTGCCGATCCTGTTCCTGTCGGCGCGCGACGAGGAGATCGACCGTATTCTCGGGCTCGAGATCGGCGGCGACGACTACGTGACCAAGCCGTTCAGTCCGCGCGAGCTCGTCGCCCGCGTCAACGTCATTCTCCGCAGGGTCTCATCCGGTGGGGCGGATCGTGCGCCCGAACCGGAGGAGCTGGCGCATGGCAGGCTTCGTCTCGACCCGCAGCAGCATCTGGCGCGCTTCGGCGACGCGCCGCTGACACTTACCGCCCTGGAATTCAGCATCCTGCGCACGCTGATGACGCGCCCTGCCGTCGTGTTCAGCCGCGAGCAGATCATGAGCGCCGCGTATCAGCTCAACATCCAGGTTTCCGACCGCACCATCGACAGCCACATCCGCAACATCAGGGCCAAGCTGGCAGCCGCGCATTGCGAGAACGCCATCGAGACGGTGCATGGCGTCGGCTTCCGGCTCGGCCGCTGCGGCGCCCCATGATCGCACCCAAGCCCAAGGCAAAATGGCGGCCGTCGCTGGGACAGATCGTCTTCGGCGTTCTGGCGCTGGTCGGCACCTTACCGCTGGTCGGGCTGTTCTTCTTTCGCATCTATGACAACCAGCTGATCCGCCAGACACAGGCGGAGCTGATCGCGCAGAGCCGCGTGCTGGCGGCGGTCTTTGCCGAGGAGGTTTCCGCGCGCCTTGCCGCCGGCGTGCCGCTCGGCGCCGAGATCCCGCCCGAGTCACGTCCGGATGCCTCCGACGAGGTGACGCCGATTCGCCCCCTGCTCGATCTCCTGGCCAACGATCTGTTCGTCCGCCGGCCCGACGCACGCGATGCGGTCCATCCAGCGGATCCGGCCTACGTCGCGATCGGCGCGCGCCTGCTGCCGATCGTCAGGGAGACGCAGAAGGTCACCTTGGCCGGGTATCGCGTACTCGATCCCCAGGGCGTCGTGATCGCCGGCCGCGACGAGATGGGCAAATCCCTCGCCCATATCGACGAGGTGGCCGCCGCCCTGAAGGGACGCTACAGCGCCGCGCTCCGCATCCGCATTCCCGACAAGGCCCCGCCACCGATCTATTCGATCAGCCGCGGCGTCGGCGTCCATGTGTTCTCGGCGATGCCCGTGATCGTCGACGATCACGTCGCCGGGGTCATCTATACCTCGCGCACGCCGCGCAACATCTTCGAGCATCTCTATCAGGAGCGCGGCAAGTTCATCGCGGCCGGCTCCACCATTGTCCTCACGACGCTGCTGGTCGGCCTCATCGTGGCGCGCACGATCACGCGCCCGATGCGCGAGCTGGTCGATCGCGCCGGCCGGATCGGACGCAACGATCCCGCGGGCTTCCGTCCGCTCGCCCATTACGGCACCCGCGACTTCGCGGAGCTCGCCGAGCACTTCTTCGCCATGGCCGAGCAACTGGCGCAACGCTCCAACTACATCAGGAGCTTTTCCGCGCATCTGACCCACGAACTCAAATCACCGCTCACCTCGATCAAGGGCGCAGCCGAGCTGCTGCTCGACTCTCTGGCCAGCCCTTCTGAGACCTTGACGCGCGCCGAGCAGGAGACGTTCCTCACCAACATCCTTGGCGGCGCCGACCGCCTCGCGGCACTGGCCCAGCGCTTGCGCGAGCTGGCACGGGCGGAGACGGTGTCGGCGGTCGAGGCCGGTAGCATCGCCGAGGCCGTCGGCACGCTGCGATCGCGTTTCCCGTCGGTTGTCATCGAGACATCAGGGCCCGTCGAACGTAGCACGACATTGCCGAACGAAACCGTGCTCATCGTGCTCACGCATCTCGTCGACAACGCCGTCCGGCATGGCGCCCGGCGCATCCGCCTCGAGGCCGAGGAGAGCAAGGAGATGCTGATCGTCATCGCCAGCAATGACGGCGATCCGATCTCGCCTGACAACCGCGACCGCATCTTCGACGCCTTCTTCACGACCCGGCGCGACAGCGGCGGTACCGGCATGGGGCTGGCGATCGTGCGCGCCATCATGGCAAACCATGGCGGCGAGATCTCGCTGCGGCCGAGCCAGACCGGTGTCGCATTCGTGCTGCGGCTACCGATCGAATGCAGACGCGGGACGCCGACTTAAGATAGCGTGCTCTCTGCGGCGCCACGTCAAAGTTGCTTCCGGTCGCTCAATCGCCGCCGGCAATCCCCACCACATTCAGGGCCTTGTCGACGAAGGTCTTCTCCCATTCGTTCGTATACGAGCAATGTATGCCACGGTGCCGCCGGCTGCATGGGCCACACGAGAATGCCGCAGAACTGCATGGCAATTCGCAAATGACTTGGACCCGCGATCCGCGTAATCTTCGCCCCGATTGCACCATCGGCCAGCGTCCCGCTTGGCCTTCGGGAGACCTTGATGAATTCGAGCCGTTTCGAGATCAGCCGCCGGACCGCCCTCCTGACCTCCGCTGCCATCGCAGCGAACGTGGTCAATCCATTCCGCGCCTTCGCCCAGGAGACGCCGCGCAAGGGTGGCGTGTTCAACGTTCACTACGGCGCCGAGCAGCGCCAGCTCAATCCGAGCCTCCAGGCTTCGACCGGTGTCTACATCATCGGCGGCAAGATCCAGGAGAACCTCGTCGACCTCGACGCCAATGGCCAGCCGGTCGGCGTGCTGGCCGAGAGCTGGGAGGCGACGCCGGACGGCAAGACCGTCACTTTCAAGCTGCGCAAGGGCATCACCTGGCATGACGGCAAGCCGTTCACGTCGGAGGACGTTGCCTTCACCGCGATGAACATGTGGAAGAAGATCCTCAACTACGGATCGACCCTGCAGTTGTTCCTGACTGCGGTCGACACGCCAGATCCGCAAACCGCGATCTTCCGCTACGAGCGGCCGATGCCGCTCAACCTGCTGCTGCGCGCCCTGCCCGATCTCGGCTACGTCTCGGCCAAGCACATCTACGAGAGCGGCGACATCAGGCAGAACCCCGCCAACCTCGCCCCCATCGGCACTGGTCCGTTCAAATTCGTGAAGTACGAGCGCGGCCAGTATATCATCGCCGAGCGCAATGCCGACTACTGGCGGCCGAACGCACCCTATCTCGACCGCATCGTGTGGAAGGTGATTACCGACCGGGCCGCGGCGGCGGCGCAGATGGAGGCCGGCGAGCTGCACTACAGCCCGTTCTCGGGCCTGACGATCTCCGACATGGCGCGGCTCGGCAAGGACAAGCGTTTCATCGTGTCCACCAAGGGCAATGAGGGCAACGCGCGCACCAACACGCTCGAGTTCAACGTTCGCCGCAAGGAGCTGGCGGACGTGAAGGTCCGCCGTGCCATCGCGCATGCGATCAACGTTCCCTTCTTCATCGAGAACTTCCTCGGCGATTTCGCCAAGCTGGGCACCGGTCCGATCCCGTCGACCTCGACCGACTTCTACCCCGGCGCCAATACGCCGCAATATCCCTACGACAAGGCCAAGGCGGCGGCGCTCCTGGACGAAGCCGGCTACAAGCCCGGCGCCGGCGGAACCCGCTTCTCGCTGCGGCTGCTGCCTGCGCCGTGGGGTGAGGACATCTCGCTGTGGTCGACCTTCCTTCAGCAATCGCTGGGCGAGGTCGGCATCGCGATCGAGATCGTGCGCAACGATGGCGGCGGCTTTCTCAAGCAGGTCTATGACGAGCACGCCTTCGATCTCGCGACCGGCTGGCACCAGTACCGCAACGACCCCGCGGTTTCGACCACGGTCTGGTATCGCTCCGGCCAGCCCAAGGGCGCGCCGTGGACCAACCAGTGGGGTTGGGACGATCCCAAGATCGACAAGATCATTGATGACGCGGCGACCGAGGTCGATCCGGCCAAGCGCAAGGCGCTCTATGCCGATTTCGTGCGCGAGGCCAATACCGAGCTGCCGGTGTGGATGCCGATCGAGCAGATCTTCGTCACCGTGATCACGGCCAAGGCGCGCAACCACTCGAACACGCCGCGCTGGGGATCGTCGAGCTGGCACGATCTGTGGCTTTCCGCCTGAGCCGGAATCCGTCAGGATGAGGCCATGCGCATCTTGAGCCTTGCGGGGCGGCGGCTCGCCGCCTCGATCCCCACCCTGTTCCTGATCCTGATCGGCGTCTTCCTGCTGCTGCAACTCGCGCCCGGCGATACGGTCGACGCGATGATGGCGCAGATGGGCGGCGGCGATGCCGCCACCGCTCGCGAGTTGCGTCGCTTCTATGGACTGGACCTGTCGGTCCCGATGCAGCTCGCCAATTATCTGTGGCGGCTGGTGCGTCTCGATCTCGGGTTCTCCGCGATCTACGGCAAGCCCGTCGCTGCCGTGATCCTGGAGCGGCTGCCACCGACGCTGCTGCTGATGACATCGGCGCTGTCCTTTGCCTTCTTCTTCGGTCTTGTTTTCGGGGTGATCGCCGCGCGCGGCGTCAACCGCTGGCCGGATACGCTGATCTCCACGGTGGGCCTGATCTTCTATGCCACCCCGTCGTTCTGGTTCGGACTGATGGCCATCGTCGTGTTCTCGATCTACCTGCAGTGGCTGCCCGCCGGCGGCTTCGAGGATATCGGCGCGGTCACGACCGGCGTCTGGCGCGTGCTCGATATCGCACGACACTTGGTGTTGCCGTCCTTGACACTCGGCCTGATCTTCCTCGCCATCTATCTCCGCATCATGCGCGCCTCCATGCTCGAGGTCCTGAACCTCGATTTCGTCCGCACCGCGCGCGCCAAGGGCCTCGACGAGACCCGCATCGTCACCCGCCACGTGCTGCGCAACGCGCTGCTGCCGATGGTGACGCTGATCGGACTCCAGGCCGGCACGATGCTCGGCGGCTCCGTGGTGGTCGAGACGGTGTTCTCGCTGCCCGGCCTCGGACGTCTCGCTTATGAGTCGGTCGTCCAGCGCGACCTCAACACCCTGCTCGGCATCGTCTTCGTCTCGGCGCTGCTCGTGATCGCCGTCAACTTCGTGACCGATCTGCTTTACGCGCGGCTCGATCCGCGCATCACGGCGGAGAGCTAGCGCATGGACGCGGTCAAACGCTATTTCCGCAGTCCCGCTGCCGTCCTGGGCCTCGTGCTCCTGCTGATCGTCATCGGCATGGCGCTCAGCGCCGGCTATTTCTATCCACGCGATCCGCTCGCGCTCGCCGGCCGGCCCCTGATCTGGCCGCTCGCCAATCCGCGCTTCCTGCTCGGCACCGACAATTCCGGCCGCGACATCGCCGCCCAGATCTTCTACGGCGCCCGCATCTCGCTCCTGATCGGCGGCGTCGCCACGCTCATTGCCGTGGCGATCGGCGTGTTGGTCGGTGCGCTCGCGGGCTACTACGGCGGCTGGGTCGACAACATCCTGATGCGCATCACCGAAGCCTTCCAGACGCTGCCGAACTTCGTCCTGCTGCTGGTCCTGGTCGCGGTGTTCGGCTCGACTTTGACGACGGTGACGATTGCCGTCGGCATCGTCTCCTGGCCGGCACCGGCCCGGCTGACACGGGCGGAGTTCCTGTCGCTGCGCAGCCGCGAATTCGTCCAGGCCGGCCGCACCCTTGGCATGCGCGACACCCAGCTGATCCTGCGCGAGATCCTGCCGAACGCGCTGCCGCCGGTGATCGTCTATGCCGGTGTCGTGATGGCGGTCGCGATCCTCTTGGAGAGCGCGCTCGCCTTCCTACGGCTGTCCGACGCCAATGTCGCCTCCTGGGGCAACCTGATCGGGCTCGGGCGCGACGTGCTGCGCGTGCAGTGGTACGTCTCCGCGATCCCGGGCGTCGCCATTCTCGTCACTGTGCTCGCGGTGTCGCTGGTCGGCCAGGGGCTCAATGACGCACTGAATCCCCGGCTGAAACAGCGATGAGTCCCGCACAGCCCATTCTGACCGTCGACCGCCTCAGCGTGCGTTTGCCGAAGGGCGCCGACCGCACGCATGCGATCTCCGAGGTCTCGCTTTCGGTCGCCGAGAACGAAATCGTCTGCATCGTCGGAGAATCCGGCTCCGGCAAGTCGATGATGGCCAATGCCATCATGCGGCTGCTGCCCGACGGTGTGGGCACCGACGGCGGACGCATCCTGTTTGCCGGGCGCGATCTCTGCACCGCCACGGCGGCAGAGATGCGCAGCATGCGTGGCGCCGAGGTCGCGATGGTGTTCCAGGAGCCGATGACCGCGCTCAATCCGTTGCGCACGATCGGCGACCAGATCGGCGAGGTGCTGGACATCCATACCGATCTGTCGAAAGCCGAGATCAAATCGCGCGTGCTGTCGCTCCTGTCCGACGTCAACATTCCCGATCCGCCGCGCGCGGCGAAGGCCTATCCGCACGAGCTGTCCGGCGGCCAGCGCCAGCGCGCCATGATCGCCATGGCCTTGGCGCTTGATCCGAAGCTGCTGATCGCCGACGAGCCGACGACGGCGCTCGACGTCACGACGCAGGCCCAGATCCTCAAGCTCATCCGAGAGCTGCAGCAGCGGCGCAGGACGGCGGTGCTGTTCATCACGCATGACTTCGGGGTCGTCGCCGAGATCGCCGACCGCGTCGTCGTGATGCAGCATGGCAGCGTCGTCGAACAGGGCGCGGCGGCGGATGTCCTGCAACGGCCGCAGCATGACTACACCAGGCAACTGATCGCTGCGGTGCCACCCGTGGCGGCCCCTCCGGCACGCAGATTATCGGACCAGATGATCCTCGCCATCTCCGGTATCTCGAAGACCTATCGCACCGGCGGCTTCCTCGGCCGCGGCGAGCGCACTACCCATGCAATCAGGGACGTTTCGCTTTCACTGCCGAAGGGGGCAACGCTCGGCATCGTCGGCGAGTCCGGCTCCGGCAAATCCACCCTCGCCCGCTGCATCATTCGCCTGATCGACCCCGACACAGGAACGATCCTGCTCGACGGCGAGGACTGGGCACGCCTCTCGCGCAGCGAGGTCAGAAACAGAACCCAGCAGATGCAGATGGTGTTTCAGGACCCGTTCGCCTCGTTGAATCCGCGGCGCAAGGCGGTCGAGCTGGTGGCGCAGGGACCGATCGTGCACGGCACCGCGCGAGCGCAGGCGCTGACCGAGGCGCGCGAGCTGTTCAGCCTGGTGGGGCTCGACCCGTCCGCCGCCGACCGCTTTCCGCATGAGTTCTCCGGAGGTCAGCGCCAGCGCATCGGGCTTGCGCGCGCGCTGGCGCTGAAGCCCAAGGTGCTGGTCGCGGACGAGCCGGTGTCCGCGCTCGACGTCTCCGTTCAGGCGCAGGTGTTGAAGCTGCTGACCAGCCTGCGCGAACGGCTCGACCTGTCGATCATCTTCATCACGCACGACCTGCGGGTCGCAGCCCAGATCTGCGATCTGGTCGCGGTCATGAAGGACGGCGTCGTCGTCGAGCATGGGCCCACGCACGACGTGTTCGGCAACCCGCAGCATGCCTATACGCAGGCGCTGCTGGAGGCCATTCCGGGCGGCGACTTCGCCCGGACCCAACATCCCACGTCTTAGCCGATCTCGCGCGCGTCGCGGTACCGGTACAGGAGCAGCATCAGTGGCGCGAATGGACGCAGCAGGGCGTGCGCCGGAATGGTGACCGGCTCCGTGAACGGCAAGGCCAGCTCGTTCGCGGGCACGCCGCGCACCGCCTTCGCAAGCTCCGCACCGAGGGGGATCGTCAGTGCGACTGCCCGGCCGTTGCAACCGGTCCAGCCATAGGCATCGGGACCGAGGCGGTGAATTCGCGGCATGTAGTCCGTGGTCATGCCGACATAGCCATTCCAGACATAGTCGAACCGGACCTCGCCGATCTGCGGCCACAGGCGCTGCAGGCGCTCGGCGACCCTCGCCTTCAGCCGCTCGGACTTGTTGCCGGGACCGATCACGGCGCCGCCCGTCACCAGGCGGTTGCTCGCATCGTAGCGGGCGAAATAGAGCTCACCATGAGTATCGGACATCGCCTGCCGCGCCGGGATGATGGTCTTCCGCACATTGTCCGACAGCGGCTGCGTCGCCATCTGCCAGGACAGCACCGGCATCACCTCATGCGCGATCTCGGGTGCGAGAGCCTTGGAGAACTCGCCGCTATAGGCATTGCTCGCCAGCACCAGCGCGCGCGCCGACACCTCGCCTTGCGCGGTGCGGACGATCCAACGATTCCCGCGCCGCTCGAAATCGATCGCCGGCGAGCGCGCATAGATGCGGCCCCCCAGGCTCAGCACGGTTCGCGCCAGCCCGCGCGCGAGCGCCAGCGGATTGATGTGACCGCCGGTCCTGTTCCAGAAGCCCCCATGCCATGCATCCGAGCCGAGCATGTCGCGCGTCTGGTCGCGTGACAGCAGCTCGACTTCCGCGCCGAACTTCGACCACTGCTTGAACCTGCGCTCGGCGATCTTGATGCGGCCGGGCGTATGCACCGGCTGGACCCAGCCGGCCTGCTCATGCTCGGCGTCGATGCCGTAGCGCCTGACGGTCTCGAACAGCGCTGAGGCACTGTCGCGCAGCATCGCAACGAAGCGCTCGCCGGCGGCGCCGTGACGGGCGATGAGATCCTCGGGATCCGGGCGCGACAGTGTCGGGATCACCTGGCCGTTGTTCCGACCCGAGGCGCCCCAGCCCGGCTCCATGGCTTCGACGATCGCGACATCGACACCGGCCTCGCGCAGATGCAGCGCCGTCGACAATCCGGTGAAGCCGCCGCCGATGATCACGACATCGGCCTGCACACTGCCCTGAAGCTCGGACAGGTCAGGTCCAGACGGGGTCTGCGCAGCCCACAAGGACGGCGGCCATTGAACGTTTTCCATCGTCATGCTCATCGTGAACAGCTCATCCCTGCTGATCGACCGCCCTCCAGGAAGACGGTCTTGCCTTGCGCCGAGCGCCCATCCGCGCCGGTTGCGGCGCATGGGTCGATTGGGCATAGTTCGGCCGCCAATATGCCAACTTCGCTGCAAGGAGACAAACGCGTGGCCCTCAAGAATGTCATCGGTATCGATCACGCGGTCGTCGTGGTGAAGGATCTCGACACGGCGGCGGAGACCTGGAAGCGGCTGGGCTTTACGCTGTCTCCGCGCGGGACGCACAGCGCCAAGATGGGGTCTGGCAATTACACCATCATGCTCGATCCTGATTACATCGAGCTGCTCGGCATCCTCGCCGAGACCGACCACAACGTTCCGACCCGCAATTTCCTCGCCCAGCGCGGCGAAGGCATCGAGCGCATCGCCTTCACCGCGATCGACTCGGCGGCCGGCGCCGAGGAAATCCGCGCCAAGGGTTTTGAGCCGATTGGCCCGATCGATTTCGAACGGCCGGTGCCCCTGCCCGACGGCTCCATCTCGGCAGCGAAATTCCGGGTGTTTCAATGGCCGGTCGCGGAGGCTCCGGGCGGCCTGCGCATCTTCGCATGCCAGCACAAGACGCGCGAAACAGTCTGGATTCCTGAATTGATGCGCCATGCCAACGCCGCCAAGCAGCTGAAGCAGGCCCTGATCGTGACGCCGGATCCGACCAAGGACGCAGCCCATCTGTCGCGCCTGATCGATCGCGACGGGCGAGCCGAGGCCGACGGCGCCGTGACCGTGACCTCGGGCGGCGATCGCGCCGATTTCGTGTTCTTGACCCGGGAGCAGCTCGCAGCGCGTTATCCCGGCGTGTCGCTCGCCGGCCTGCCGGAGCGCGGCGGCGCCGGCCTGGTGCTGGCTTCACATGATCTCGCAACGACGGAAAAGGCGCTTGGCGCGGCGGCGGTGCGCAGCGGCGCGAGCCTCGTTGTTCCGCCGGCGTCAGCGACGGGCACCCTGCTCAGCTTCGTGGCCGGCTAGACTTTCGCGAGGCGGCCACGGGCCGTGGCTTCCTCGATGTCATTCGGCCGGCTGGAACATCGCCGGCCGGCCGCGCTGGCTGTCGAGCCATCCGGCGAGACGATCCATCAGTCCGCCGCGGGTCTCCGAAGGTTGCGCCGACGACACGAACGGATCGCAATGACACTTCGCGCCGGCCGCGCGTGACATCTTCGCGACCGCCTCAGTCATGGCCGGCGCGCCGCAGGTATAGACGACGTCGTTGGGCGTGAGCTCCGGCATGTGTTCGGTCGGCCGGCCGCTGCGAATCGCGGGCGAGACGTTCTGCGGCTCCGACACGATCGGAATGATCTTCACGTTCGGGAAGCGCGCCAGGCGGCACAACGCCTGATGCATGTAGAACGACTGCAAGGTGCGCGACACGACGATGAAGACGATCTCGCGCTTCGGATTCTCGGTGATGGCGGCGACAGCGATCGCCCACATGGGCGCGAAGCCGGTGCCGCTCGCCACCAGGATGATCCGGCCGCGATGCTTCTGTCGGAAGAACGCGGTGCCCAGCGGCGCCGTCAGCTTGACGCGATGGCCGACCTGGATGTCGCGGCCGAGCGCCGACGACACCAGGCCATCCTTCAGGATGCGGATGTGCAGATACAGCAAATGGCTGTCGGGCGCGCCGACCATCGGATAGGTCGGGCTGTAGCAGCGCGTCGGAAAACCGCGGTACTGGACCTTGGCGTATTGCCCGGGGAAGAATCGCAGCGGCTTCGGCATCTCGAGGGTGACGCCGACGACGTCGGGCGCGAGCCGCACGAGATCGCCCACCTCGCAATTCATCGTCACCGTATCCGGCACGGGCTCGGTGATGATCTTGAGGTCGGACACGACACGCGCCTGGCACGCATGCGCCATGTCGCCTTCCATCCCGCCGAACAGCTTGCCGTCGACGACCGTTACCTTGCAGGAGCCGCAGATTCCGCTGCGGCAGTCATGGGGCAGATCCACGCCACTGTTGATGGCGCCGTCGAGCAGGATATCGCCCACATTCGCGTAGAACGTTTCCCTGTTGTACTGGATTTTGCAAATCTTACCCATCACTGCACCTCAAGTCGCATCGGCCGGATCTGCCTCGTATGTCGGATCTGGGTGTGGTCGAACGCAGCGACTCGCATGAAGACACCGTTCTTGATCGGGACGTCGTACTTGCTTTTCGTGTCCATTTTGCGGGCAATTTCGAGCGTCCAGTGGCCCGCGGCCCAACGCGCTGCGCAACGGATGTCCGCGCGATCGCCGGTGAACTCGCCGCTGACGAGCACACCGGGCACGACGGTCCCGATCGGCGTCTGGGCATCCGCCTCGGCCGAATACGGCACCGATTCGGCCTCGGTCATGAACCAGCGTGCGCCTTCGCTCTCGCCGATGTTCGGATCGAGATTGATCTCGCCCATCGCCGCGGTCATCGCGGCGACGTCCTTCGGAAGGCGCTTCGGTCTCACGCCCCGATTCCCCAGTCTTGCGGCCTCCCTGTCGATCACGAAATTGTCGGAATAGTTCGCGGTCCCCGGATCCGGTGCGAACCCGCCCTTGTAGGGCGTGAGTCCCTTGACCTGATCCGGCGTGGGTTCTGCAGGCGGACCGAAATGATCATCATCCATCCATCCGGTCGGGCCGCCGCTCGTCGCCTTCCACAGCCAGGCGTCGGCATAGAGATTCGGCGCCGGCGTGTAGTGGATGCCGCGACCCGACAGCGTCGGCGGCTTGTCCGGCATCGGCTGCGAGCTCATGTGAAAGGTTCGGTCCGCGGCCAGGGTGATCGGCAGCGTCGTGAACAACAGCGAGAACTTGTCCTCGTTGAAGTCGTTCTCGTCGCCCTTGTCGAATCCGTTCTGCAGCAGATGCCAGCCGTCGGCCTTCTTGATCAGCGGCAACTGCTTCAGCGACCGCGTCGGGTCCTCCCAGATGACGAGGAAATACACCCACGTGCCGTCATGCGCGGCCTTGATCCAGACGCGCGATTCGCCGGTACCGTCGAAATTGTCGCCCTGGTTGGTCGTCACCATGTGCGGCTGGATGTTGCGCCAGACACGATCCGACGAATCGCCGTCAAGCGTCGGCGCATCCGATGTCGCGATTCGGTACACCGTGACGGTGTCCTCGGCGTAGTAGTCGGCGGCGAACATCGCCGAACCGATCACGATGGCCGCGGCGATCGCGACCATGAACGGGTTGGACTGGAAGCTCGGATTGCGGCGACGGGATTTGCCCTTGGCAGGTGCCGGCGGCGGACGCATGCGGCTTGGCGGCACCCGCGGCTCCGAACGTGCCCGCAGCGGCTCCTCCATGCGCCGCGGCGCCGGCATCGGCTCACGCGCTGCAGGCCGCGCGGCCGGCGCAGGCCGCTTCGGAGGCGCCTCCGCCTCCTCCAGCTTTTCCGACTGCTCGACCAGCATCGTGAGCAGTTCGACGGGATCGAGCTTCGGCGGCGGCGGCGGCAAGGGCGCCGGCCGGAACACGCGATAGAGCTGCATCTTTCCGCCGATGCTGAAATGAACCAGGACGTGCAGCACCACGAAGGCCGGGATCACCCAGGTCGCGTACCAGTGGATCATCATGGTGACGTAGCCGGAGGCCACGCCGAAGAAGAGCATGCCTCCGGTGACGATCAGGATCGCCATGGAGATGAAAAGCACCCAGTGCAGCATCACACTGATCGAGCCCAGCCGCGCCGGCCGGCGGCCGAGCAGGCCCTTGAAGCGCATCTTGTCGATGGTGACGCGGCGACCGAGCCCCGACTTCGAGATATAGATCATGTAGGCGACGGCGACGCTCGCGAGCACGACCCCAGCCGGCATGTGCCAGGTCCAGGTCCGGTGCCGGGGCAGCAGCCAGTCGAGATTGTTGGCGATCCACGCGTGTCCAGGCGCTTCGGTCGCCATGCGAAGCCCCGTCAAGAACGCGATCACAGTGGCCCCAACCAGGGTCCAGTGCAGGATGATCGTTCCATAGTCGGTCTTGCGGATCTTCATGCGTGCGCCTCCAGAGCTGCGCGCACGCGATCGGCGCGATTTACCGCCGACCTGGCGACCGTATTTCGTCTCAGCGGACCGATCCGGCGCAGGATGATGAAGTATTCACTCCTGCGGGCCGCCCCTCGACCCGAATCCATTCCCGCATCACGCGTCTCGATGGTGATGTCGTTCAGCAACTTTGTCGTCCCCCGGATACGCTTTACTAAGTGAGCAACTTCGTCCGACTTCGGCGTTACGGCGCCGTTCTGCACCCAATCGTTGCCCCGCTACGCTTGAGCGTGACCGGTTGGATCACGCCTATGGTTGATCAACTGCCGTGGCCCGAGCCGGTGACGAGTTGCTCGGATTGCACGCGGACTGATCTGCTTGGTCCTCCCTGGAGCTGATGTTGATCTCGTGCGCCCGATGCTTGACGGGTCACTGGTTCCACAGCGGCCGCACGTTCGATGATAGAACACATCGTCGGCCGCCATGCCTGGCCGAGCTGATTGCACGTCCTGGATTGGTGCGCGGGGCCGCATGTCCTCGTGTTGCCGCCGCCATCATGATCGTTCTCCGCACCATCATCGAATACCGCATGATCGAGATGACAACGCCTGTGCGTTGCACCGCAGGAAGATTTATTCGGCTTCGTGGCGTCATTCGGCCCGGACCGCGACCAATGAGTACGGAACCAAGGTGATAGACGGACGAATGTGTGACGCGCGTCGCGTGCCGATGGCTGTTATCACGCTGCAACCATCGACGATCGCGGACAGATTTCGCACAGACCCGATCGCTCCGAACGACGCCACAACTTTTCAGAGCCGACCCGGCGCATTGCGTCTCGCGCCGGTCGTGTGCCCGCGACGCTGCGACGGAATTGCCCACATGTCCAATTGTTGCCGGAAAATCGTCGGTATCGACTGTCAATAGCGCGGAGTGAAGCACTGTGTTTTGGGAGACGCGCCTGGATGAGTCTGGCTCAAGAGCGCCCGAGAACGAAAGCCGCGGCTGCCCTCAACGACCTTCTCTCGGGAAGCGACGATCCGGTGACGCGCGGGTTGCGCCAGGCTGTGAAGCGCATGGCCGGCATCGGCGTGTTCAGCGGCGTCATCAACATCCTGATGCTCTCGGGCTCGGTTTATATGATGCAGGTCAATGATCGCGTCGTTCCGAGCAAAAATCTCGCCACGCTCGTCGGCCTGTCGGTGATGATTCTGGCCGTCTATCTGATTCAGGGCTATTTCGACGCGTTGCGCACCCGCATGCTGTGCCGGGTGGCGACCGTGTTCGACGCGAGCCTGCAGGACGCGATTCATCACGCTCTGGCCACCCTGCCCCTGCGCGGCACCAAGCCGATGCTGATGCAGCAGCCGCTGCGCGATCTCGACCAGCTGCGCGCCTTCATGTCGAGCATGGGACCAACCGCCTTTCTCGACATGCCGTGGATACCGATCTTCCTGATCGGCATGTTTCTGTTTCATCCGCTGATCGGCATCACGGCCGTCATCGGCACGGCCGGAATCATCTCGATGACGCTGGTGACCGACCGGTTGTCGCGTCAGGCGAGCAAATCCGCCAGCGACACGAGCGCCGCGCGGCAGGTTCTCGCCGATGCCACCCAGCGCAATGCCGAGGTGATTCGCGCGCTCGGAATGCTGGATCGCTTCTCGGCACGCTGGAACGCCGTCAACGAGCGCTATCTGAAGGACAATATTCGCGCCAGCGATGTCTACGCCAATCTCGGGGCCGCCGCGAAAGTGCTGCGCTTCATCCTGCAGTCGGGCATGCTCGGTATCGGCGCGGCGCTCGTCGTCTCCGAACAGGCGTCCGGCGGCGTGATGATGGCCTCGTCGATCCTGATGGGCCGCGCGCTCGCCCCGATCGAGATCGCACTTGGCAGCTGGAAACAGCTGGTCGCCGCGCGCCAGGGCATCGCGCGTTTGCGTGATATCTGCAAGGCCACGGCCAGGCCGGAAGCGCCGCCGGTCGCGTTGCCCCGCCCATTCCGCGAGCTGACCGTACAGGAGCTGACGGTCACCGCGCCGGGCACCGATCGGCCGATCGTTCAAAACGTGTCGTTCTCGATCAAGGCAGGCACGGGTCTGGCGCTGCTCGGCGCGAGTGCCTCCGGGAAGACCTCGCTCTCGAAGGCGCTGGTCGGCATCTGGCCTGCACAGCATGGATCCGTCCGCCTCGACGGCGCAGCGCTCGACCAATGGAGCAACGAGGATCTCGGCCGCCATATCGGCTACCTGCCGCAGGACGTTGCCCTGTTCGATGGCAGCATCGCCGACAACATCTGCCGCTTCGACGAGAATGCGAGCTCGGATGCGATCCTGAAGGCGGCGCAGATCGCCGGCGTGCACGACATCATCCTGCGGCTGCCGGAGGGCTATTCGACGCGAATCGGCCAAGGCGGCATGTCGCTGTCGGCCGGTCAGCGGCAGCGCGTCGGTCTGGCCCGCGCGGTGTATGGCGATCCGTTTCTCATCGTCCTCGACGAGCCGAATGCCAATCTGGACACCGACGGGGAGAACGCGCTCAGCCGCGCCATTCAGATCATGCGGCAGCAGAACCAGAGCATCGTGATCGTGATTTCGCACCGTCCCAGCGCGCTGAATGCGCTCAACATGGCGCTGGTGCTGTACGAGGGCAAGGCGATCGCATTCGGTCCCTGCCAGGAGATCTTTGCCCGAGTCGCCGGGGCCAACAAGGCCGCGGGACCTGCCGTCGCGCATGCCCCCGCTCCGCCCAGGGTTGCTGCTCCCGCAGCGGCGCCAAATCCGAACGCCCGCTCGCTTCGTCGCGCCGCCCCAGCAGAAAGCGCTTGATCAATGAAACACATCAACGACTTCAGGCCGTTCGACGACGACGACTATGTACGACCGAAGACTCGCGCGGTCGGTCCGCAGGGCGACGCATTGATCCTCGAGCTGCAGCGGCTGCAGGGCGCATTCGACGACGGCTCCGACGAGGACCCGCGACAACGCCGCGGTGCACGTGACGGCGGCAAGAAGCGCCGGCGTCCGCCGCCGTCGCAGGGCAGGCCGAAGCCGCGCTCGAAGAAAAAGGGCAGCACCATGGGCCGCGCCCTCGGTGCGTCGCTGTCGCTGTTCGGTCTCGGTGCCCAGGCGCCCCGGGCACGCCGCGGTGAAGGCATCCGCGAGATGGACTGGCAGCAGCCCGCACCGATGCGTGGCTACGAGCCGGAGCTATCGCCGCCGCCGCGCCATCCGCCTGCACGCGTGGCGGGCGGCAATTCGGCGCCCGTGCTCGACCTGCAGGATGCGCGGCGCGACGGCAATTTCGGCGTCGGTGCGCCGCGACCGATAGGACAGCAGAACCTCCCTGCCCGCCTGGCGCATGCGCCCGTCGTTCCGCAAACCCGGGTCGGCCGCCTGGTCGGCACCGCCGGCACGGCCTTGACCACCGGCATGA
Source organism: Bradyrhizobium sp. HKCCYLRH2060 (assembly GCF_051168135.1). NCBI lineage: Bacteria > Pseudomonadati > Pseudomonadota > Alphaproteobacteria > Hyphomicrobiales > Nitrobacteraceae > Bradyrhizobium > Bradyrhizobium sp. HKCCYLRH2060. Next base: position 66,349 of record NZ_JBNPUK010000002.1, on the reverse strand, counting down.
CCTTCATTGCGACGCAAGGAACGGCGGCTGATCTCGACGACGGCTCGGACGAATCGCTGGTGCCGCGCGTCAGCCGCATGTTCGAGAACGAGCTGCGTCTCGGCTTGCGGGTGCTGCTTGTCGCCGCCGTTCTCGGCGGCGGCTGGCTGACCCTCGTGCCGCTCGCCGGCGCGATCGTGGTCCCCGGCAATCTCGTGGTGCAATCCAACGTGAAGGCCATTCAGCATCCGACAGGCGGCATTGTCGCGGAAATCAAGGTCGACAACGGCACGCGCGTCGCGGCGGGCGATCTGCTCGTGCGGCTCGACGCCACGCAGAGCCAAGCCCAGCTCCAGGCGATCACCAAGCAATTGAACGAGCAGCGCGCCAAGATTGCACGGCTCTCGGCCGAGCGTGACGGTCTCGATCAGCCGGACTATCCGTCCACTCTGACCTCACGTCAGGACGATCCGAATGTCCGCACCGTGATCGCGTCGGAGAACGCGCTGTTCAAGGCCCGTGCCACGACCCGCAAGAGCCAGAAGGAGCTGCTGCAGGGCCGCATCGTCCAGCTGAACAACGAGATCAGCGGCATGGAGTCCCAGCTCGAATCCAAGAACAAGCAGATCGAGTTGATCAAGGGCGAGCTGGCCGGCGTGCAGGAGCTCTATGACAAGCGGCTCGTTCCACTGACGCGACTGACTACGCTGCAGCGGGAAGCCGCTCGAATCGACGGTGAACGCGGCCAATTGGTGTCCAGCGTGGCGGAGACGAGGTCCAAGATCAGCGAAGCCGAGCTCCAGACCGTCAAGATCGATCAGGATTTCCGCAGCGAGGTGGTCAAGGATCTCAGCGAGTCACAGGCCAAGGAAGGCGATCTGGTCGAGAAGGGCGTCGCCGCGCGCGACCAGCTCGATCGCATCGAGATGCGCGCGCCGAACTCCGGCACTATCCACCAGCTCGCGATCCACACCATCGGCGGCGTCATCAAGCCGGGTGAGACCGTCATGGAGCTGGTCCCCGATTCGGACGAACTGCAGGTCGAAGGGCACGTCCAGCCCAAGGACATCGATCACGTCCACACCGGGCAGGATGCGATGGTCCACTTCAACGCCTTCAACCAGCGCACCACGCCGAAATTGAGCGGCCAAGTCTCGTTCGTGTCGCCTGACATCACCAATGACCCACGAACCGGCTCTACCTTCTACACGGTCAGGATCACGCTATCCGACGAGGAGCGCAAGCGGCTCGGCAACGTCAACCTGATGCCCGGCATGCAGGCCGAAGTCTACGTTCAAACCGGCAGCCGGACGATGCTCAGCTATCTGATGAAGCCGGTTCTCGATCAGTGGCGCCGCGCCTTCGTGGAGTAACAAGACCGAACCGCCGCGGTCGGCGCCATCGCTCACGAATGAACGCAGACCGCGTCGGCACCTCAACATGAACGTTGCAAATTTTCTCCGCACCTCGGACCCGGCGATGGTGCCGACGAGTGCGTTACCGTCCGCCCAGCCCGGCGCCCGCACCGAGGCGTCTGATCAGGCACGCAAGCCGCGACTGCCACCGCCAGCGGCCATGCCGACCCAGGAGGGTCCCCAAGGGCTGCGCTTCGATTTCAACGACGGCTGTCGTGTCATGCTGCCCGACACCGGACACGCCTGGCGCGTCCGGTTGAGCGATCTCGAGACCGCCAACGTCCTGTTCGACATCGACCTGCGCTCTGGGCACGTCAACAGCAGCAAGCGCTACTTCGTCCCGTTCAGGCTGGAAGTGTGGTCAGGGCCCGAGCTGCTGCTGTGCCACGACTATGACGCCACCGACCGCGACGTCCTGATCCAATTCCCGGTTGGCACGATCGGCGACATCATCGGCTGGATGAGCTATGTGGTGAAGTTCAAGGACCTGCATCGATGCCGCCTGAGCTGTGCGATGGGCGAGCCGCTGATCCCGCTGTTCCGCGCCGCCTACCCAGACATCACGTTCCTCAGCCACGACACGGTCCAGGCGGAGCGATACTACGCGACCTACTCGGTCGCGCTGTTCTTCGACGATGCCGAGTTCGTGCATCATCCCTGTGATTTCCGGCAGGTCGGTCTGCATCGGACAGCAGCTCATATTCTCGGCGTCGATCCGGCCGAGCAGCCGCCACGCGTCGCGTTGAGCGAAGAGAGCCGTCCCATCGAGGACCCCTATGTCTGCATCGCCGTGCAGGCGACGACCGCATGCAAGCACTGGAACAATCCGGAGGGCTGGCAGAGCGTCGTGGCCTTCCTGCGCGCGACCGGCTATCGCGTGATCTGCGTCGATCAGACCGCGGAGCGCAGCCACGGCGCTTTCCGAACGCAGATTCCTGCCGAAGCCGAGGATCAGACCGGCGACCGGCCGCTGCCCGAGCGCGCCCGCTGGCTCAAGCACGCCGCGTTCTTCATCGGCCTTTCCTCGGGGCTGTCATGGCTGGCCTGGGCGGTCGGCACTCCGGTCGTGCTTATCAGCGGCTTCACCCACCCGACCAACGAGTTTGCGACCCCCTATCGGGTCATCAACCATCACGCCTGCAACAGTTGCTGGAATGATGCCCGTCATCGCTTCGACCATGAGGACTTTCTGTGGTGCCCGCGATGGCAGGGCACGTCCCGGCAGTTCGAATGCACGCGCCTGATCACGGCCGCGCAGGTCGAGGGCATGTTGCGCCGAATTCCCGGCTTCGGACGGGGATTGCGTCCGCAACCGCGCGCCTCTCAGCAGCAGGCGCCGCCTGCGCCCTTTGATCGGGATCGAGCCTCGAGAGCAGAGTCTGCGCCGGAATCCGTGGAGAGCGACGAGCCAGTCGCGCTCGCCGCGCTGCTGGAACGCCCGCGCGGCGATGTCGCCCGCGGGGGCCTTGCGGTCGGCGTCACGGTCGCCGCCGGCAGGCTGCTGGATCAGGCTGCCGCCGGGATCGCGGAAGGCGATCGCGCAGCCACCGCCAGCGATCTCATGGACGCGTTGCAGAACTACAAGCAGAGCATCGCCATCGTCAGGTACCTGACCGCAGCCAATCCGGACGACGCCGGGTTTCAACGCAACCTCTCGGTCGCCTTGAACCGCATCGGCGCCGTGTTGTTCGTTCAGCGAAACCTCGAGGCTGCGCATGCCGCCTATTCCGCCAGCCTCGCCATCATCCGGAAGCTGACCGCGGCCCATCGCGGCAATCTCAGCTTTCAGCGCGACCTCGCCTGGTGCCACGCTCTGCTGGCGGATGTGCTCACCGCCCAGGGCCGCCATGCCGAAGCCTTCGAGCAGCGTCGCGCCAACACCGCGCTGATCACCCATCTCGCCAACACGATCGCCAACGACCCGTCGCTGCAGCAGGCGCTTGCAAATTCCTATCAGAGTCTGGGCGATGCCTTCCTTCCGCTCGGCAACATCGACGGCGCCCTCGCCGTCTACCGGATCAGCCTGGGCCTGACCAAGCAAGGGCTCGACGCGAACGGGCAGAATGACCCGGCCTGGAATCAGCTCTACACCACACTGCTGCAGAAGATCAGGACTGCGCTCCTGGCGCAGCGCCAGGCCGCGCCGCCGTCCTGAACGGCGCACGGCGAGGTCGGCCGACACGCCCAGGCGCCTTTGCCTCTAACTCCCCCGACAGACAATCCATCGTGGCGTTTTTCCAGCGATGGCGCTGCGACAATGCCGCGCGCCCGCGTCGCCGGGCAGCCTTGACAGCATCAGACCAACCCTGCGTCTGATCGCTGGAGACCGGCCACTCACCGGCGAGATGCAGGCAGCATCTTGACGACAAGATGCAATTCGCGCCCGGTCGCCGCACCGCGCAGTTGCTGCTTGCCGCCAGAAATCAATCACTTGGCACGCGATCGCGGCGCATCTGTCACAGATCCGCGATGTCCCGAGAACAACATATTTGCGGACTCCCCCACGCCTTTTTTGGCCCGATTGCTCCGAGCATATAGCGAGGTGCGACAAAGTAGCGCGCGTCAGAAGAACGCGCGACACAGCGGCGCACGGGCGTGAGGCGCGGCGCATCACGTCCGACGCAGGGCCGATGCGCTTCCGCATCGTCCGGCCAGTTTCGGTACGGGGCCCTGCCGGGCGTCGGATGAACTTGGGGAGAGATGATCTATGGCGAATAACACCTTCAACCCGACGGCGCTGGCCAACGGAACGTCGAACCTGCTGGTGCGCGCCTCAGCGCTCAACATGTCGACCGACCTCGTCCAAGCCGGCGTGGTGTTCAACGATGCGGTGCGCGCCTCGCTCGGCCTGTTCTCGCAGGCCGGCAGCGGCAACTCGAACCCGTTCCTCGGCAGCTACACGACCGATCTCCACGCCGTGCAGAACGACATCGCGGCGATGCTCGCAAATCCCGGCCAGGTGACCCTGGGCGGCCAGGCCTTCACGCTGAACGCGACCGACACCGCCGTTCTCACCAACGTGCAGGCGCAGATCTCGACGCTGCTTACGGCCGCACCGCAGACCACGAATGCTGCGACGATCACAGCCGCGGATCAGACGCTGCACGCGGTCCAGCAGGAGATCCTGCAGGAGATCAACGGCGACGCGCATCTGTCCGGCGCGCTCAACAAGGTCAACTTCCTCGCCAACACCGGCGGCCAGGACGTCGGCTTCCAGAACACGCCGGCCGGTGCCGATGATGCGGCGACCCTGGCCGCAGCGACCGCAGGCAACACGCTGAAGGATGTCGGCCTCGTCTTCAACAAGGTCGTCGACCTCGCCTCCGGCGGCATCCACACCGGCAATCTTCAGGAGGTCACGACCGACCTCACCGCGATCTCGCAAGGTCTGACCAACATTCTCAACAACAAGACCCAGCTCGCACAGATCGAGAACGGCGAAACGGCGAACGCGGCCGCGCTCACGACCATCCATCTGCAGACGGTGCTCGGACAGGTCAACCTCGAGCTCAACCAGTATGCCAAGGCGGAAACGACCGGCAATCAGGCTGCGTTGCGCGGCACGGCCGACAACCTGCTCGACAGCATCGACATCATCCAGGGCGACGCCAACCTGAACATGGCAGCCGGCGGCAACGGCATGCCGGGCCATGCCGGAGGCTTCGCGGAGGATCCCGGCGGATTGACCGGCACGGTCACCAAGTTCCAGGACAATCAGGCGCAGACCAATTTCTGGGCCGCGTTCCTGGCCGAAGCGAACACCATCAACGCAACCCTGCAGAAGATCTCGACGGGCGGCGCGCAAGCCAGCGCGGCATTGATCACGCAGATCCAGAACTACCAGCAGTTCGGCGCCAATTTCGACGCCGCCCAGGGCAATGTCTTCCGTGGCCGCTTCGACAACGAGCTGCTCAGCGGCACGCTGGAAGCCGACTCGGCGGCCGCCGTGAAAGGCTTGCAGGGCATCCTGAACGGCGACACCGGCGCGGCTCTCGCGGCGGACAAGGCGGCGATCAACGCCGCCGGACAGGGCTTCGCCGCTGACGCCATGGACGTCTCCGGCAACAACATCGCGATTGGCGGCGCGACCTATGTCGGCACGGCCACCACGGTCTCGACGGCGACCTCGGTGCACGGCCTCGCCCACGGCACGATCCCGGTGACGGCGACCCCGAACATCGCCAACGGCACCGGCGGCACCACTTCGACGCCGCCGAGCAGCGGCGGTGGTGCCACGCCAGTCAACTTCAGTCCGACCGCGCTCGCCAACGGCACGTCGAACCTGCTGACTCGCGCCACTGCTATTCAGCATTCGACCGATCTGGTGCAGGCCGGCGTCGTCTTCAACGATGCGGTCCGCGCTTCGCTCGGCCTGTTCAGCCTCGCCAACAGCGGCAACTCGCCGACGTTCCTGAGCAGCTATCAGGCCGACATCACGGCGGTGCAGACCGATATCGCCGCCATGCTGGCCAATCCAGGTCAGGTCACGCTCGGCGGACACACCTTCGCACTGAACGCCACTGACACGGCAGTCCTCACCAACGTCGAGGGTCAGCTGGGGACGCTGCTGCAGGCGGCGGGGCAGTTCGCGAACGCCACCACCCAGGCTGCCGCCAGCCAGACCATTCATGCGCTCCAGCAGGAGATCCTGGGCGAGATCCACAACGACGCCCATCTGGCGAACGCGCTGAACAATGTGCCCTTCCTCGCCAACACAGGCGGCCAGGACATCGCCTTCCAGACCTCGCCCGCCGGCGCGGACGATCCGGCGAGCCTTGCTGCGGCGACCGCTGGCGCCAGCCTCAAGGACGTCGGCCTCGTCTTCAACAAGGTGGTCGAGCTCGCCTCCGGCGGCATCGACGCGGCGCACCTGCAGGAGGTCAACACCGATCTGACTGCGGTCTCGCAGGGCCTGACGGCCATCCTCAACAACAAGACTCAACTCGCGCAGATCGAGGCCGGCGAGACCGCCAACGCGGCGGCGCTGACAACGATCCACCTGCAGACCGCGCTCGGTCAGATCAACCTGCAGCTCAACAAATACGACGCGGCGGCGACCACGGGAAATCAGGCGGCGCTGCGCGGCACGGCCGACAATCTGCTCGACATCATCGACATCGTCCAGGGTGACACCAACCTCAACATGGCCGCGGGCGGCAACGGCAATGCCGGCCATTCCGGCGGCTTCGCCGAAGATCCGGGTGGACTGACCGGCACGGTCACCAAATTCCAGGACAATCAGGCGCAGACGAATTTCTGGGCTGCATTCCTGGCCGAGGCCAACACCATCAACGCCACCTTGCAGAAGATCTCGACCGGCGGTGCGCAGGCGAGCGCGGCCCTGATCACGCAGATCCAGAACTACCAGCAGTTCGGCGCCAATTTCGACGCCGCGCAGGGGGCCGTATTCCAGGGTCGGTTCGACAACGAGCTGCTCAGCGGCACGCTCGAAGCTGACACTGCCCATGCCGTCAAGGGCCTGCAAGGCATCCTCAACGGCGACACCGGCGCAGCACTTGCGGCAGACAAGGCGATGATCGCCGCGGCAGGCCAAGGCTTCGCGGCGGACGCCATGGACGTCTCAGGCAACAACATTCCCGTCAATGGCGGCACCTATGTCGGGACGGCCACGACGGTCTCGACGGCAACCTCCATCAAGGGCACCGCGCACGGCACCATTCCGGTCACCGCGACACCGAACCTGGCCAACGGCACTGGCGGCACAGCTGCGGCAGGAACCACCGCCGGCGGTGGCGCGGCAGCCGGTGGCACCGCGGCGAACGGAGGCACGTCGACCGGCGGAGCGGCGGCTGGCGGCACGTCGACAGGTACCACGGCCAACAACGGCAGCAACGCCGCGCATCACAGCGATCATCACCATCATCACGATCACAGCCAGGGCGCGCATACGAACCAGGCCGCGGCTGCCGGTCCCGACATGTCGCATCTCCACGCGATGCATCACATGTGGGGTTGATGAGGCAGCCGCAGCAGCTGCTGCGGATCGGATACCCGGGAGCAAGCAGATGAGGTCAACTCACGCAGTGCTCCCGGGGGAAATGAGAAGGACGATGAGCCGGGCGAGACGACACGCGTTGAAGAAAGGAAGCCTCTGAAGATCAGCAAAGATGCATGTTCCGTTCCGCACTGTGAACCCTCGTTACGCTGGAACTTTTCTAAGGAGAGATCGGCGACCAGCCGCAAGATCGGGGCAACTTCTTGTCTGGACCGTGCATCGAAGCTTCGCTGAGCGGTGATGTTGCAAGGATGCCACGACGGAATTCAAGGAGTTAGTACGCTTCCGAGCGCGGCCGTGACCCGGCTGCGACAATCGTCGTTTGCCCGAACAACATCATATTTGAGGACTCCGCGGCGCTTCTTTTGGCCCCATTGGAGCAAATAATTCCCAGGTGCTCTGAGGCTGCGACATTTCGCCCGCTCCGCGAGGAGGTGAACGAGATGTCTCAGCCCGATCAACGCCCGCGTGCTGCCGAACCGCCAAGCAGCAGACGCCGGGTTGAAACTTGGGGAGATGATCAATGGCAGCCAATACCTTCAACCCGACGGCGCTGGCGAATGGCACGTCCAACCTGCTGGTTCGCGCCTCGGCGCTCAACCTGTCGACCGACCTCGTGCAGGCCGGCGTCGTTTTCAACGACGCCGTTCGCATCTCGACCGGCCTGTGGTCGACGCCGCAGAACAGCGGCAACTCGAACCCGTTCCTCGGCAGCTACACCACCGACCTGCATGCCGTGCAGAACGACATCAACGCGATGCTGGCCAATCCCGGAGACGTCACGATCGGCGGCAAGGCCTTTACGCTCAACGCGACCGACACCGCGGTGCTCACCCAGGTCTCGAACGAGATCACGACGCTGATCAACGCGGCGCCGAACACAACCAATCCGGCGACCCTCGCCGAAGCCGACCAGACCATCCACAACGTGCAGATGCAGATCCTGGCGCAGATCCAGGGTGACGCGCATCTCTCGGCCGCGCTCAACAACGTTCCCTTCCTGGCCAACACGGGTGCCATGGATGTGGCGTTCCAGAGCCTTCCCGCCGGCAACGACAGCGCCACCAATCTCGCTGCAGCGGCCGCGGGCGACCTGACCGCCATCGGAACGGTGTTCAATGCCGTCGCTGACCTTTCGCTGGGCGGCATGAGCGCCAACAATATCAACCAGGTCCAAGCCGACTTCACGGCCGTGGCGCAGGGCCTCCAAGCGATCCTGAACGATCCCGCGAAGCTCGCTGCGATTGAAGCAGGTCAAACCGCTGTCGATGCCCAGACGACGACGCTGCATCTGATGACGCTGCTCAGCCAGGCAAACCTTCAAATCAACAACTACAACGTCGCCGAAACGATGGCCAGCCCGACGGCGCTGCGCGGCTCCGCCGACAACATCGTCGACATGATCGACGTGTTCCAGAACGACGCGGCCCTCAACGCCGCGGCGGGCGGCACCGGCATGCCGGGACACGGCGGCGGCTTCTCGGAGATGCCCGGCGGCCTGACCGGCACGGTCACGAAGTTCCAGGACAATCAGGCGCAGACCAATTTCTGGGCCAACTTCCTCGCCGAGGGCAACACGCTGGGTGCGAAGCTGGTTGCGGTCGCCAATGGAACGGGGACGGCGTCGCAGGCCCTGATCGACCAGATCACCAACTACCAGAACTTCGGTGCGGCATTCGATGCGGCGCAGGGCGCGGTGTTCAAGGGACGCTTCGACGACGAGCTCGCCGCCGGCGCTCTGCAGTCCGACACCACCATGGCCACGAAGGCCCTGATGGGCATCATGAACGGTGACACCGGTGCCGCCCTGGCGACCGATCAGGCGATGTTGAAGGCTGCCGCCGCGAACTACATCGGCAATGCCGGAGACATCGCGGGCAACAATATCGCGATCGGCGGATCGGCCTACGTCACGTCCGCGACGAGCTTCGTGACGGCGACGGCGGTCAATGGCATTGCCCAGGGCACCGGTATGCCGGCGGGCGCCACGCCGAACATCGCCAACGGCACGGGCGGAACGCCTGCGAGCACGACCACGCCCGGCGGCGGCATGGGCGGAGGTGGCACGACAGGTGGCGGCACCACCGGAGGCGGCACTGCCGGCGGAGGCACCACGGGTGGCGGGACGACCGGAGGCGGCACGACGGGCGGTGGAACGGCCGGCGGAGGAACCACCGGCGGCGACAACAACACCACCACGACCCATCACTGCGGCGGCCACCACAGCCATCACAGCAGCCACCACACGGCGGCGGCCGCGGCGGCGCCAGCCGCAACCGCTGCAGCCGCATCGAGCGGTCCGGACATGTCCCACCACCACGCGATGCATCACATGTGGGGCTGACGCCCTCGGCAACCTGACCAACATTGGCCGGCGCAGACCCTTGGGTCTACGCCGGCTCGTTGCGTTGTGGCAGCACCGGCCATCGACGCTGCACGTGGCCGGACAAATTCCATGCACTGCTCGAAGGGTTCTAGCCGACCGCTTGCGATCGGCCTCGTCTAAGCCTCCGTTTCGCTTCAATCCGCCTCGACAACGGCATTCGTCGAACATTCAGCAAGTTGCCATCATGAACGAGCACGCCGTCGCCTTCCGCCCCCGCCTCGTCCCCACAGCGTCGGACGGCGGACAGCCGTCGGCGGCCGCGCTCAGCGATCAAGCCTTGCGCATCGCTGAGCAGGCCTACCGGAAAGTTCTTTCGCTTCAGCCCCGTCATTTCCGCACCCTGTGCAGCCTCGCCGCGGTCCGCCTGCAGCTTGGCGATGCGCATGAGGCACGCGCCCTGCTCGACCAGGCCGCAGAGGAAGCCGGTGATGCCGCGGATCTGCACCTGTCGCTCGGCAAGACCTTCGCAGGCCTCGGCGATCTCGCCAAAGCGAGCGCGCATCTGCAGCGCGCCGTCGCGCTCGACGAGACCTCGACCGACGCCCGGCTGCTGCTCGGCAGCGTGCTCACCAGCCTTGGCGACCCCGGCGGCGCGGTTCGGCATCTGGAGCTGGTGCTGGCCGCGGACGCGACCAGCGCCGACGCGCACCAGGCGCTCGGCTTTGCCTTGCAGCGCCTCGACCAGTACGAGCGCGCGCTCGCGCATCACGAGGCCGCGCTCGACGCGCGGCCGGATTTCGCCGCGGCCGCCGCCAGCCTCGGCGACGCCTGCCGCATGCTCGGGCGGCATTCGGAAGCCATTGTCCATTACACGCGCGCGCTCGCGATCCAGCCCAATGCGCCGGTCGTGCTGCTCAACATCGGCGGCTGCCAGCAGGCCGCCGGCGAGCTCGATGCCGCGATCCGCACCTATCAGCAGGCCCTTGCCCTGAGCCCGCATCTCGCCGAGGCGCACTACAATCTCGGCAATCTGCACCTGGAGATGAAGAGCGTCCCTGCCGCCATCTTCCATTATGAGCGCGCCATCGCCGAACGGCCGGACTTCCCGGAGGCCCATAACAATCTCGCCAATGCCCTGCAATCGCGCGGCAAGCACGACCTGGCGCTCGCGCATTACGCCGAGGCGGTGCGCCGGCGCCCCGACTATGCCGTCGCCCACCGCAACCGCGGCGATGCGCTGCGCGACGTCAAGCGCTACGAGGACGCCGTCGCAAGCTATCGAACGGCCCTCGCCCACGATCCCCGCGACGCGACGACGATGAACCATCTCGCCGGCGTGCTGATGATCCTGGGACGGCTCGACGAGGCGGCGCTCGCGTATGAATCCGCCCTGGCTGTCAACCCGCGCAGTATCGGCACGCACCTCAACTACGGCGTGGTCAAGCCGTTCGCGGTCGACGACGCGCGCTGGGCGCCCTTGCAGGATCTGACCGCGAACTCGGAGACGCTCACCGAGGATGCGCGCATCGCCCTGCACTTCACCCTCGGGCGGGCTTATGCCGACATCAAGGACGGCGAACGGTCGCTGGTCCACCTCAACGCCGGCAATGCTCTCGAGCGCCGCCGCATCAACTATGACGAGAACCAGACGCTGCGCCAGATCGAGCGCATCCGCGCGGTGTTCTCCAAGGACATGCTGCAGGCGCGCGCCGGCCATGGCGATCCATCGCCGGCGCCGGTGTTCGTCATCGGCATGCCCCGGTCCGGCACCAGCCTGGTCGAGCAGCTCCTCGCCAGCCATTCCGCCGTGCACGGCGCCGGCGAGGTCAACTATTTCGCGGCCGCCGCGGGACTGTTCACCGACCGTGCCCGCGGCGACTATCCGGAGATGCTCGCCAAGCTGTCCGACGCCGACATTGAGGCCCTCGCGCGCGCCTATCTCGAGCGGTTCACCGACCTGCCGGCGGACACCAAGCGCATCGTCGACAAGATGCCGTCGAACTTCCTGTTCGCCGGGCTGATCCATCTCGCGCTACCGAATGCGCGCATCATTCACGTCCGGCGCAATCCGATCGACACCTGCCTGTCTTGCTACACGCAGCTGTTCGCCGAGCCGCAGCCCTTCGCCTACGACCTCGCCGAGCTCGGCCGCTACTACCGCGCCTACGATGCCCTGATGGGTCATTGGCGCAAGGTGCTGCCGGACGGCGTCATGCTGGAGGTGGCGTATGAGGACGTGGTGCGTGACTTCGATGCGCATGCGCGCAAGATCGTGGCGCATTGCGGGCTCGACTGGGATGACGCCTGCCTGTCGTTCCACGAGAACGAGCGTCCGGTGAACACGGCCAGCCTGGTCCAGGTCCGCAAGCCGCTGTTCTCCGGATCGGTCGGCCGCTGGCGGATGTATGGCGACCGGCTGAAGCCGCTGCTCGATGCGCTCGGCAGCGAAGCCGTGCGGCCGACCATTGCCGAGGCGATCGCGGGCGCCAAGCCGCCCCAGCCCGTGAACGTGGCCCCGCCCGTGGTGACGCCGACAACAGCATCGCTTTCCTTCGCTTCGCAGCAGGCCGGATCGTTGCAGACGTTGGTCGAAGGCGCCGCTGCCGTGGCAAAGAGGCTGCAAGGCCGCGGCGACTCCAAGGATGCCGAGACGATCTACAACCTGATCCTGGCGAGGCAGCCGAACCAGTTCGACGCGCTGGTCGGACTCGGCATGATCTGCACCACCGCCAACCGGCTCGACGAGGCCAAGGACTTCTTCGTGCGCGCGGTCGCGGTGAACGACAAATCCGCCGAGGCCCATGGCAGCATCGGAGCCGTCGAGGCCTCCGCCGGCCACTATGAGACGGCCGTACAGCATTACGAGACGGCACTCGCGCTGGCGCCGAGCCACCCCGGCATCCTCTACGCCTTCGCCATGGTTCGCCAGAACCAGGGGCTGATCGACGAGGCGATGGCCCTGCTCCGGCGGGCGATCGACAACAAGCCGCAGCACCTCGATGCGCATTTCGCACTCGGCAACCTGCTCTACACGACAGGAAAAGACATCGAGGCAGCGAAACACTACCTCAAGGTCCTCGACTTCAGCCCGGAGCATGCCGAGACCCACAACAACATCGCCAACGTGCTGCTGCGCCAGGGCCATCGCGAGCGCGCCATCGAGCACTACAAGCGGGCGATCGCGAGCCGGCCCGACTATGCCGACGCCTATGGCAATCTCGGCAACGCCTTCCTCGAGCTCAACCGGCTCGAGGAATCGATCGAGCAGAACCTGCTGGCCATCAAGATCAAGCCGGAGCGTTTCGGCTCCTACAACAATCTCGGCGTCGCCTACCAGGCGCTCGGCCGTTTCGAGGAGGCAACGGCGGCGTTCCAGAAGGCCCTGGAGCTGGCGCCGGACGACGCGCCGATCCACCTCAATCTCGCGAACATGTCGAAGTTCAAGCCGGACGACAGCCGGCTTCCGAGTCTACGGCAGCTGATCGAACGCGTCGACCAGCTCGACCAGGAGAAGCAGATCGCAGCCCATTTCGCGTTTGGCAAGGCGTTGTCCGACCTGAAGGACTACGACCTGGCCTTCTCGCATCTGCACAAGGCCAACACCCTCAAGCGCAAGACCTTCGACTACGACTCCGAGCAGCGGCTCGGCATGATGAAAAACGTCGCGACGCGCTTCACGCCCGAGTTCTTTCGCATGGTTGCAGGGCACGGCGACGATTCCTGGGCCCCGATCTTCATCGTCGGCATGCCGCGCTCCGGAACCACCCTGATGGAGCAGGTGCTGGCCAGCCATTCCAAGGTCTTCGGCGCGGGCGAGCTCGAGACCTTCAAGGATCTCGTCGGCGAATGCGCCAACCGCCAGAAGGTCGTTCCGGCGTATCCCGATCTGATCACGCTGCTGCCACCCGAGGAAATGACGAAGATCGGTCAGGAGTACACCGCCCGCGTTCGGACGCTGGCGCCCGAAGCCGAGCGCATCGTCGACAAGATGCCGCTGAACTTCCTGTTCGTCGGGATGATCCATGCGGCGTTCCCGCGCGCCAGGATCATCAACGCGCGGCGCGACCCGCTCGACAATTGCATATCCTGCTACTCGCTGCTGTTCACAGGCTCACAGCCCTTCGCCTACGACCTGACCGAACTCGGCCACTACTACCGGGGTTATGAGGGCGTGATGGAACACTGGCACAAGGTGCTACCGCCCGGCATCCTGATTGACGTTCAATACGAGGATCTGGTCGACGACCTCGAGGGCGTGTCGCGCCGCGTGCTCGCCCATTGCGGGCTCGACTGGGAGGATGCCTGCCTCGACTTCCATCGCACCGAGCGCATGGTGCGCACGGCGAGCCTGATGCAGGTGCGCGAGCCGATCTACCGCCGCTCGATCGGAAGCTGGCGCCGCTACGAGAAACATCTTGGGCCGCTGTGCGCGGCGCTCGGCATCGACCTTCCGCCGCCGGAAACCACATGACCGCCGGCAAATAACCGGGTGCTGTTGCCCAGGGATCGGTGACAGGCGCGGCACCCGGCTATCCGGCCGCGCGGCGGAGCGGCTCGAGCATTGTGCTCCTGGGCCTTTAAGAAATTATATTCGTCATACGCAGAAGCGTCAGTTTTACTACGCAGACGCGCCAACTGATAACACAACCATAAGTTCGCTGACCTCTTCAGCCATGGGTCCAGGAAATTGCGTTCGAAGACCGACCAGATCGCGCCCGTTGAGCCGACAGGAGCGGCATCTTCGGTTGTCCTCATCAGTACAGTTGATAGCTCGGCGCCTTTAGTTGAGCTGTGTCGAGCAATATGCCGTGATGCAGCACCGGTCTATACACAACCTATAGGCGAATTTCCGGCACCTGTCCTGACGTCCCGGTTCATCTGAGGCCGCCGCCGGTACCGACGAGGGCGTGTCATCCGCCACGGTCGTCTCGGCCTGCATCTTGATGGCGGCCAGGTTGATGGCGACCACGGCGATCGGCGCGCCAATAGGCGTGAGGGGCCCCGCCAACTCCGGCTCGGAGCGGCCTTCCCCTTTCCCGTTTGGGTCCCACAGCGCCTCCGGCGGCCGGACGAAGCCAGACTGTGACGACGGCCCAGCAGGCGCTTGACCTGGAGGCCAAGGCTTGGTTTGACCCGTTTCGCCCGGTCAGAGCCTCCGACCGGATCCAGCCCCCAACCGTGGAAGATCCCTGGCCATGCGCATCACTCTCGTCGGCTCCCGCCATTTCGGTGTCGCCACACTGAACATGCTGCGCGAGAGAGGAATCGAGATCGCGCGGGTCGTCGTTCATGATGGCGAGGACCGGCTTGCAGCCGCGGCGCGGGCGGCCGGGATCGAGGTCGTGGTCCAGGCCAATCCGAAGGTCGTGCCCGCCGGCGAGATCGCCCCCGGCACGGACCTGATCGTCACGGCGCATAGCCACGCCCGCGTCACTCACGAGGCGGTCGCAGCCGCCCGGCTCGGCGGCATCGGCTACCATCCGTCGCTGCTGCCGCGTCACCGGGGCATCGCTGCGGTGGAGTGGACCATCAAGGAAGGCGATCCGATCGCCGGCGGCACCATCTATCACCTCGCCGACCGCATGGATGCGGGCGCCATCGCCGCCCAGGAATGGTGCTTCGTCAAGAAGGGAGAGACCGCGCGCGAGCTGTGGGAGCGCGCTCTCGCACCGCTCGGGCTCAAGCTGCTCGGCGATGTCGTCGAATCGGCCAAGGCGACCGGCGCAATTCCGGCCAAGCCGCAGGACGAGCAGTTCGCGACCAAGGCGCCCAGCCTCACCCCGCACTGAGCATCTGATCGCATCGCCCTGATAAGTTGTGGACATCCTCCCCGCTGGCGCCCTCGCGGTGCCCTGCGAACGGCAGCATGGGCGGTCAGCGGAAAGATGTGGGCGTTCGCCCGCTCATGCCGTGGGCGAAGGCGCAGTTTGCGCACAATGCCGCCCGAATGCCTCCAAGCCGGGTTCCGCATTAATCGTTAATGGACTGAAATTGCTCGATAAAAATCCGTTGTGGCGCTGCGGCAAATTTTCGTCACAATTCTTCCAAATAAGGTCGTGATCAACGACATTTGAGGGACAACGATTCATGCGTCTCGACCGCATTGGAATGGCTTTCGCCGCGTCGATCCTGGTGGGCAGCTCGGCCGCCCCCGCATTCGCCCAGTCGCCCTATGACGGGCAGTGGCAGGTGACGATCGTCACCAACAGTGGCAGCTGCGAGCCCACGGCCAGCTCGACCTTGATCGTCGCAGACGGTAAGATTTCTGCGGCTGGCGCCAATGTGTCGGGTTCGATTGGACGCGAAGGCCTCGTCAAGGTCTCCATCAATGGCGCATATGCGAATGGGCAGCTCAACGGCAATTCTGGCTCGGGCAAGTGGAACGGCGCCTCGGCAGGCATCCCCTGCAGCGGCCGCTGGCAGGCTTCGCGCCTGTAACGGCGCGCACACGCTCCTGAAGATGGTGCGGCGGGTCGCGGCCACCGCCGTTGTTTTGACGGCGGGCGTGACCGCCTCGCCGGGGCATGCCGACCCTGGTCCCTTCACGGGCATGGCCGGAACATGGGGCGGCAGCGGCACGGTTGCCCTCGAGGACGGCTCAACCGAGCGCATCCGGTGCCGGGCCAATTACGGCGTCTCGGGACCGCGGATGACGCTCGTCCTGACCTGCGCCAGCGATGCCTACAAGTTCGGGCTGCAGGCCGAGGTGATCGCTGAGGGCTCGGCCATCTCGGGAACCTGGAGTGAGACCAGCCGCGGCATCAATGGCGTGCTGCAGGGCCGTGGCGGCGGCGGCAACTTCCAGCTGCTCGCGACCACCGCCGGCTTCAACGCCAACATCGCGCTCGCCACCCGCGGCAAGAGGCAGTCCGTGTCGATCCGGGCCGACAGCCAGTTCCGCGCAGCCAACATTTCACTGTCGCGGTGATCCCGATCAACTGCCGCGCCCGGCGCCGGGGACCGCACCTGCGGACGGCGGCGGAGCAAGCTGCGCGGCGGTGCGCTTGATGGTCTTGGCGACCAGCAGCGCCTGCTCCCGCGTCATGGCGAAGTCCTGCACACCTTTATGGGTGGTCAGCGACAGCACCATGAGATGAGGCTCCCGCTCCGGCCAGCCAGTGGCAAAGGCGGTCACGAAGTCGGCTGAAGCGGCGCGTTCGGTCATGTCTTGTCTCTGGCTGCCTTAGACTGTGTTGTGCTGTTCGCGGGCTGTATCGCGGCGGTCGCTTTAGGACGAAACACAGCCACACTCCACGTTTTTCTCGATGACGCGCGTCCGTCGCGAGCAAAGCCTGCAGCGGCGTTGGTGCGCTGCACCGTTGATTTCGTTTGCATTGCTCTGCGCGCGAGGTGATACAGCCCGCCTTCGCCGCCGTCCTCGCTCTCCCCGCCACCGCATGAATCGTCCCGCTTCGAAACTGATTGCCGCACTGTGGATGACGGGCTGGCTCAGCCTGATGCTGGTGATGGCGGTGGCCGGACGCGAAGCGATGCGCGAGCTCAACGTGTTCGAGCTGATGGAGCTGCGCTGCCTGATCGGCCTGGTGATGCTCTCGCCGGTCATCGCCCTCAGCGGCGGCTTTGCCACCTTGCGCACCTCGCGGCTCAAGCAGCACGCGGCGCGCAACCTCGTCCATTACGGCGCGCAGCTGGGCTGGTTCTTCGCGCTCACCTTGATCCCGATCGGCCAGGTGGTGGCGATCGAGTTCACGATGCCGATCTGGACGGCACTGCTGGCGGCGGCCTTCCTCGGCGAACGCATCACCCTGTTCAAGCTGGCGGCGATCGGGCTCGGCCTCGTCGGCGTCGTCGTGATCGTCCGCCCGGATACCGGGGCGATCAATCCGGGACAGCTCATCGCGCTGGCCGCCGCGGTCGGCTTCGGTATCTCGATCGCACTGGTCAAGCTGCTGACGCGCACCGAGCCCACCGTGTCGATCATCTTCTGGATGCTGGTGGTGCAATCCGTCGCCGGCCTCATCCCTTCGCTCGTATTCTGGACGCCGCCATCGGTCACCGCCTGGGGCTGGATCCTGCTCGTCGCCCTCTGCGGCACCTTCTCGCATTTCTGCATGGCGCGCGCGCTGCTCTACGCCGACGCCACCATCGTGGTGCCCATGGATTTTCTCCGCGTTCCGCTGACCGCCACCGTCGGCTGGCTGGTCTATGCGGAGCGTCTCGACGGATTGACCGTGGTCGGCGCGGCGTTGATTCTCGCCGGAAACCTGCTGAACCTGCGTCCGCCGCAGCCTCGGCCGGTGCCGATGGGCAGTTCGGCAGGGACCTGAGGCGCCGAGCATCCCCTCAAGCGGCGTGACCCGGATCACGGAACCGCCGCGCTACACGCGATCGTCGTGGATCTGGCGCAACACCCGCGAACTGGTTTATGGCGGAAGCGTGATTTTTTGACCGGGAACAAGACTTTTGGCGCCGATCCGCGACAAATGCTGCAGTGAACGCTTCGCTTGATCGTTGGGGGATCTCCTGATGCGCTATCTCACCGTCGCCCTGTCCCTGCTCTGCGTGGTGCTGACCGCTGAAGCCGCCAAGGCCGACCGCCGGGTCGCCTTTGTCGTTGGAAACGGCGCCTATAAGAGCGTGGCCCAACTGCCGAACCCGCCGGTCGATGCCAAGGCCATGGCGGCCACCCTGCGCAACGTCGGCTTCGACGTCGTCGAGGGCACCAATCTCACCCGCGACAAGATGACCGAGAAGCTGCTCGATTTCGGTCGCAAGGCGCAGGGCGCCGATATCGCGGTGTTCTATTACGCCGGACACGGCATTGCGATCGCCGGCACCAACTACCTGCTGCCGGTCGACGCCGACCTGAAATCGGAGATGGACGTCAAGCTGGGCTCGGCCATCAACATCGACGTGACGCTCGACCAGACGATGGGCGACGCCAAGGTCAAGCTCGTCTTCCTCGATGCCTGCCGCGACAATCCGTTCGCCGCCAAGATCAAGTCGAACTCGCCGACCCGCAGCGTGTCGGTGCAGACCGGCCTGGCCGAGATGAAGTCCGGCGAGGGTACGCTGATCGCGTTCGCCACCGGCCCGGGCCAGACCGCCCTCGACGGCGAGGCCGGCGCCAACAGCCCGTTCACCCGCGCGCTGATCTCGCACATCGCCCAGCCCGGCATCGAGATCCAGCAGGCCATGACCGCCGTGCGCGCCCAGGTCAATGAGGAGACCAGCAAGGGCCAATTGCCCTGGGGGCATACCAACCTGATCGGCGCCGTCTACCTCAACCCGGCGGCGGCCCCTGCTGCAACGGCCGCCACGGCCGGGACGACGCCGGCCGTCGCGACGGCCACCGTGACCGCAGGCGAAGCCGAGCTCGAATTCTGGCGCTCGGTGAAGGACTCCAACAAGCCGGAAGAGCTGAACGCCTATCTCTCGACCTACCCGAACGGGCAATTCAAGTCGCTGGCGATGGCGCGCATCGCCGCGATCGAGAGCGGCGCCATCAACACCGCCACTCGCAACGTCGCCAAGGGCGTCGATCCCGCCACCTACACCGAGGAAGGCACTCAGGTCAGCGAGGATCAGATCGGCCTCGACAAGACCAAGCGCCGCGACGTGCAGCGGCGGCTGACCGGTCTTGGCTTCGACACCAGGATGACCGGCGTGTTCGACGACCAGACCCGCGGCGTCGTGAAGCGCTGGCAGGCGGCCCGAGGCTATCCGTCGACTGGATTCCTGACCAAGCTGCAGCACAAGGCGCTGCTGGCAGAGCCGCAGCCCGCGCCGGCGACCGCCGCAGTCGGCGACGAGGCCAGGCCGCGCCGCGCCAAGCCGGCCGGCAACGTGGCTGCCGGCGGCCCGCCGCCTCAGGGTGCGCCGGTCTATCGCAATCCGCCGCCGCAGGACAATTCGGGCAACGCCGCCGGCGCCGCCTTCATCGGTGGCATGATGGGCGGTGTGCTCGGCAGCGCGCTGCGCCGGTAAGCGACTTCGTCTTTCCCCCGTAAAAAAGCCCGGAGCACGAGCTCCGGGCTTGTTCGTTAGAATGCAGCCGCCCCTCAGAGCCCTGCCGCCTTGCGCAGCGCCGCGTTGATGCGGTCCTGCCAGCCCGGCCCTTGAGACTGAAAGTGCTCGAGAACGTCCTGGTCGATCCGCAACGTCACCTGCTCGCGCACACCAGGAACCGCCGCCTTCTTCGGCGGCGCCTCCACCGGCTTGGTGGTCACCTTCTTGAACGCGGCCTCGGCCTCGGTACGGGCGTCAGCGAGCGTGCGCGGACGCCGCGGCTGGTCGGCCATGATCAGATCCCCTCGAACAGCGCGGTGGACAGATAGCGCTCCGAGAACGACGGCACGATCGCCAGGATCGTCTTGCCCGCGCTCTCCGGCCGCTTGCCGATCTCGATCGCGGCTGCAATCGCCGCGCCCGAGGAGATCCCGCCGGGAATGCCCTCGGTGCGGGCCAGCGCGCGCGAGGTCTCGATGGCGGTGGTGCTGTTGATCTTGACGATCTCGTCGATCACCGAGCGGTCGAGAATGTCCGGCACGAAGCCGGCGCCGATGCCCTGGATCTTGTGCGGCGAGTGCTGCCCACCCGACAGCACCGGGCTCTCCTCCGGCTCGACCGCGACGACCTTGAGACCGGGCTTGCGCGACTTCAGCACCTGGCCGACGCCGGTGATGGTGCCGCCGGTGCCGACGCCGGCGACGAACACGTCGATATTGCCCGCCGTGTCGTTCCAGATCTCCTCGGCCGTGGTGCGGCGATGGATGTCCGGGTTTGCGAGGTTCTTGAACTGCTGCGGCATCACCGAGTTCGGCGTCGTCCGCAACAACTCCTCGGCGGTGGCGATGGCGCCTTTCATGCCCTGCGACGCCGGCGTCAGCACGATCTCAGCGCCGAGGAAGGCGAGCATCTTGCGCCGCTCCACCGACATCGACTCCGGCATCACCAGTTTGAGCTTGTAGCCACGCGCCGCCGCGACGAAGGCCAGCGCGATGCCGGTATTGCCCGAGGTCGGCTCGATCAGCACGGTGTCGGGCTTGATCACGCCGGCCTGCTCCATCGCCAGGATCATGCCGACGCCGATCCGATCCTTCACGCTCGCGGCGGGATTGAAGTATTCCAGCTTGGCGAGGATGGTCGCCTTGACTCCATGTTGCTCCGGCAGCTTTCGCAACCGCACAATCGGCGTATTGCCGAACGCGTCGACAATTGAATCAAATACGCGCCCGCGTCCTGGACGCTGTGCTGACGACTCCATGAAATCACTCCTCTGCGCGCCCCGCGCGACGTCGACAACGCTTCTGACCATCTTCAGCGAGCCTGTTGCGCTGCGCAAGCACGTTTGCGCGATCTTAGGACGATCGCGGCGCACAACAAGTCGTGGCTAAATTGCGAAAAACCAACGCATTTGTGTTGCGACAAGGTCAATAAACTCGGTGTATGCTTGATTTCAGCCGGATGAAGATTCACGGTGCAGGTCGACTGCAACCCGGGCGGACATCAGCAAGATGTCATCTTCGGAGTGATACAATCGGGGCGTTCGTGCCAAACGACAGCGCCGTTGTAGAATAGATATAAGAACAGACCACCCAGACAAAACTCTTTGTGTGACGGATTTGATATCCGCGAAAGTTGGACTCGTCGGAAATAGACCCGTTCGAACGCGACTTGTTCGAAATCGACCCGTTTCGAAATTGACGTCGTTCAAGCAGAGATCGCCAACAAAGAGATCGTCCAGGAGGTCAATATGTCAGCACTCGCTGATCTCGTGTCGACCGCAACCGCCCGCCCGAATCCCCGCGGCTGCGATCTGCCGACATGCCCGGTCTGCGCCGACTCCATGATTGCCGCGGAGGCGTCGGCATATTTGGCTGACAATGCGATCAGCTATCTCTGGACCTGCGACACCTGCGGCTATGGCTTCGTCACCAAGCACTCCGTGAAAAGCCGCTTCGTCTGCAACTGAACGGCCCAGGGCGAGAGAGTTCCGCGACGTGATGTCACGGCCGTTCGATGGCCGAGGATAACGCAACCGTCGGCCATCGAGCCGGTCGGCAGTGCATGATCAGCACAATTTCATGAGGGCCGGCGCACAGGGCCGGGCTCACAACAAGCTGACGGCCTTCACCTGAAGCGGCCGTCAGCCGGCGCGCGAGGCGATGTCGCCGCGCGCCCAATCGGCCTTGGTGCGCTCGTAGAATTCCGTGAACTGCCCCTGTGCAATCGCCTCGCGCATCCCGGCCATCAATTGCTGGAAATAGGCAATGTTGATTTCCGACAGCAGCGTCGCGCCGAGTGCCTCGCCCGCCTTGATCAGATGATGCAGATAGGCGCGGGCATAGCTGCGCGCCGCCGGCCACGGGCTCTCCTCATCCAGCGGCCTGTCATCGTCGGCATGACGCGCGTTGCGCAGGTTCACCGGCCCGAAGCGCGTGTAGGCGACGCCGTGGCGGCCGTTGCGGGTCGGCAGCACGCAGTCGAACATGTCGATGCCGCGCCGGACCGACTCCAGGAGATCGTCAGGCGTGCCGACGCCCATCAGGTAGCGCGGACGGTCGGCCGGCAGCGCCGGCGCGGTCGCCTCGATCATCTCGAGCATGACCGCCTGCGGCTCGCCGACGGCCAGGCCGCCGATCGCATAGCCGTGGAATCCGATCTCGACCAGCGCCTGCGCGCTGGCGACGCGCAATGCGGGCACATCGCCGCCCTGCACGATGCCGAACAGCATGTAGCCTGCCGGCGCCTTCTCGAAGGCGCGGCGGCAGCGTTCGGCCCAGCGCAGCGACAGCCGCATCGCGCGCTCGATATCGTCGCGCTCGGCCGGCAGCCGCACGCATTCGTCGAGCTGCATCGCGATGTCGGAGTTGAGCAGGCGCTGCACCTCGATGGCGCGCTCCGGTGACAGCTCGATCTTCGCGCCGTCGATGTGCGAGCGGAACGTCACCGCCTGCTCGGTCACCTTGCGCAAGCCCGACAGCGACATCACCTGGAAGCCGCCGGAATCGGTCAGCATCGGACCGCCCCAGCCGGTGAAGCGCTGCAGGCCGCCAAGGGCGGCGATGCGCTCTGCCGTTGGCCGCAGCATCAGGTGATAGGTGTTGCCCAGCACGATGTCGGCGCCGGCCTCGCGGACGTCGCGCCAGTGGATGCCCTTCATGGCGCCAGCGGTGCCGACCGGCATAAAGGCCGGGGTGCGCACCACGCCGTGCGGAGTCGTCAGCCGGCCGGTACGGGCCGCGTCGTCTGTGCCGAGCAGTTCGAAATGGTTGGGAAGGTCGCTGACGGAGGAGCTCATGGCCGGCTTATTGCGTCAGGACCGCCCCCGATTCAACCGCGATGGCGCTGTTTTGGTGCCTTTCGGCCGTTGACGGCGGTTCCGGCCGCCCCTATGGTCCGGCGCCATGTCGACCTCGACCAAACGCACGACGAAAACCACCAAGCCCTTGCGGGCCTCGGGAGGCGTGCGCGCGTAGTCGAACTCGATTGCGACCATCTTCGAACCGAAGCCCCGCCTGATGAAGGTCCGGGGCTTTTTTTATGCCCAGATTCCAACCGGAGACTTGAAGACGTGCCTCACGATCCCACCATTGCCATCGTCGGCGTCACCGGCGCCGTCGGCGCCGAGTTCATCGCCACCCTGGACCGCCGTAATGTCCGCGTCGGCAAGCTCAAGGCGCTGGCGAGCGCCCGCTCGGCCGGGCAGACCCTCACCTTCCGTGGCCAGACGATCGTGATCGAGGAGCTCAACGAGCGCTCGTTCGAAGGCGTCGACATCGCGCTGTTCTCGGCCGGCAGCGGCATCTCCAAGAAGTTTGCGCCGATTGCGGTCCGCTCCGGTGCCGTGGTGGTCGACAACTCCTCGGCCTTCCGGATGGACCCGAACGTTCCGCTGGTCATCCCGGAGATCAACGCCCGCCGCATCCGCGACCACAAGGGTATCATTGCCAACCCGAACTGCGCGGCGATCACGGCGCTGGTGCCGCTGTGGCCGATCCACCAGAAGAACCGCATCAAGCGCATGATCATCTCGACCTACCAGGCCGCCAGCGGCGCCGGTGCGGCGGCGATGGACGAACTGGTGCAGTCGACCCGCGCGAGCCTCAACGGCCAGGTCTATGCGCCCAAGGTGATGCCGCACCCGTTCGCCTTCAACCTGTTCAGCCACAACACCGCCATCGATCCCGACACCGGCTACAACGACGAAGAGACCAAGGTTATCAACGAGACCCGCAAGATCTTCGAGGATGAAGGGATCGCCGTCGGCGTCACCTGCGTCCGCGTGCCGGTGCTGCGCGCGCATTGCGAGGCGATCACCTTCGAATGCGAGAAGCCGATCACCGAGGACGACGTCCGCCGCATCCTGGCGACCGCGCCCGGCGTGCGCGTGGTCGACGACCGCGCGAAGAACTACTTCCCGATGCCGGTCGACGCCTCCGGCCAGGACGACGTGCTGGTGGGCCGCATCAGGACGGATCTGTCCGATCCGTCAGGTCACTCGATCGCGATGTTCGTCGCCGCCGATCAGCTGCTCAAGGGCGCTGCGCTGAATGCGGTGCAGATCGCCGAGCTCTTGCCGGAGCAGGCCATGGCGTGAGGCGGCCACGCACCCTCCTCGCCAACACTGTCATCACCCGCGAAAGCGGGTGATGGACGGTGGGCACGCATCGCCTTCGGCGCCGCTTTGCCCACCCTACGTTTCTGCGCTCTACGGCTCGACGACCCGCTCGTCCGGTTGGCGGAACAGCAGACACGCATCGCCGTAGGAATAGAACCGGTAGCCGCTTTGAATCGCATGCGCGTAAGCCGCCTGCATCGTCTCGAGCCCGGCGAAGGCCGAGACCAGCATGAACAGGGTCGAGCGCGGCAGATGGAAGTTGGTCATCAGGATGTCGACCGCGCGAAAGCGATAGCCGGGCGTGATGAAGATCGACGTCTCCGCCTCGAATGGTGCGATCGTGCCGTCGGGCTGCGCCGCGCTCTCGAGCAGCCGCAGCGACGTCGTTCCGACCGCGACGATGCGGCCGCCTTGGGCGCGGGCCTGGTTCAGCGCAGCGGCGGTCTCAGGCGTCAGACTGCCCCACTCCGCATGCATGCGGTGGCCTTCGGTGTCATCGACCTTCACGGGCAGGAAGGTGCCGGCGCCGACATGCAGGGTGACGCGCTGCAGCCCGACGCCGCGCTCGCGCAGCCGCCGTTCCAGCGTCGGCGTGAAATGCAGTCCGGCGGTGGGGGCCGCCACCGCGCCCTCCTTGGCCGCGAACATGGTCTGATAATCGGTCGCGTCCTGCTCGTCTGCGGGCCGCCTGCCGGCGATGTAGGGCGGCAGCGGCGGCCGGCCGAGATCGGCGATCGCCTGGTCGAGCGCGGGCCCATGAAACACAAAGGACAGCGTCAGCTCGCCCTCCTCGCCCTTGGCCTCGACGGTGGCATCGAGATGGCCGAGCAGGCAGACCTTGCCCTCGTTGCCGAAACGGATCGTATCGCCTGGCGCGAGCTTCTTGGCGGGCCGCACCAGCGCCTGCCAGCGCGAGCCGTCGAGCCGTTTGATCAGGGTCGCCTCGATCTTCGCCTCGGTCTCGCGGCTGATGCGGCGTCCTGAGAGCTGAGCGGCGATGACCTTGGTGTCGTTGACGACGAGCTGATCGCCCGGCTCCAGCCAGTCCGGCAGGTCGGCGACCGTGCGGTCGCGCAGCACGCCATCGCCCTGCACCACCAGCATGCGCGCGGATTCGCGCGGGCTCGCCGGCCGCAGCGCGATGTTTTCGGGGGGCAGCTGAAAGTCGAAGAGGTCTGTGCGCATCGTCGTTCTGGAACGACCGTCGAAAACCTCATCCTGAGGAGCGCGTCATCGCGTCTCGAAGGATGAGGCCCGACTGTGGCCTCATGGTTCGAGACGCGTGCTGCGCACGCTCCTCACCATGAGGGTCAAAAGCCGAGGGCGCTACTGCACACCGACCATGAACACGCCGAGAGGCGTGTTCATGGAGAGGGTCGTTGGTTACGCCGCGTCGGAGGCCATGTAGGCCTTCACGATCTTGTCCGGGTTCTGCACCGGCTCGCCGCGCTTGATCTTGTCGACATTCTCCATGCCCTCGGTGACCTTGCCCCAGACCGTGTACTGTTTGTCCAGGAAGCGGGCGTCGTCGAAGCAGATGAAGAACTGGCTGTCGCCTGAATCTGGATTGGCCGCACGCGCCATCGAGGCGGTGCCGCGAACATGCGGCTCGGCGTTGAACTCGGCCTTCAGCTTCTTGCCGGAGCCGCCGGTGCCGGTGCCCTGCGGGCAGCCGGTCTGCGCCATGAAGCCGTCGATGACGCGGTGGAAGACGATGCCGTCGTAGAAGCCCTCGCGGACGAGCTCCTTGATGCGCGCGACATGGCCGGGCGCGAGATCGGGACGCATCTCGATGGTGACGGGGCCCTGGGTGGTCTCGAGGATCAAGGTATTTTCGGTCACAGCCATGCTGGTCTCTCGGTTTTGGTAGAATTGACGGGGGTCAGGACAAAGCAAATCCTGGGTCTGAAATGTCGCGGCGCCTTCCCATGTGCGGCCGTCACCCCTCCTGACGGCAATCCGAGCACGACGAGGCCCGCGATGCTGGTCCAGAATAGACCCAATGCGTTTAAAGCTGAAGCCACCGGCCCTGTCGATGTGGCGGGCCGGCAGAATCGGCATGCCGCCGCGACGTGGCAAAAGGTTCCTTAAGGCCCGAGGGAACCGGGCGCGAGACCCGGGTGTCCCCCTGCTCTGCCTCTACTTGATGTCCGAGGCGACCTGAACCTTCACCATCTTGTCCGGATCGGTGACGGCACCGCCCGAGGAGCCCGGAGGCGCCTTCTTGAGCTTGTCGACGACGTCCATGCCCTGCACGACCTCGCCAATCACGGTGTATTGGCCGTTGAGGAAGGAGGCATCGCCGAAGCAGATGAAGAACTGCGAGTTGGCGGAATCGACGCTATCGCCCCGGCGCGCCATGCCGACGGTGCCGCGCTTGAACGGCGTGCTCGAAAACTCCTGCTTCAGGTTCGGGTACTTCGAGCCGCCGGTGCCATTGAAGTTCTGGCCGTCACCGGTCTGCGCCATGAAGCCGTCCATGACGCGGTGGAACGGCACGTTGTTGTAGAAGCCTTCGCGCGCCAGCGTCTTCAGCCGCTCGGCATGCTGTGGCGCCAGATCGGTGCGCAGCTTGATGATGATGCGGCCCTTGGTGGTGTCGATGACCAGGGCATTCTGCTTGTCGAGGCCGGCAGGCAGCGACTGGGCCAGCGCCGGCAATGCGAAGACGAGAGCGAAGACGAAAGCGAGCGCGCGGATCATGGCAACTCCGATGACATGAGACGATGTGGAGAGGAAGGCACCGCCGGAACCGGCCGGTGCCTGAAGGATCACTTGAACTTGGCCTTGAGACTTTCGGCCACCGACGGCGGCACGAAATGCGAGATCTCACCGCCCATGGCGGCGATCTGGCGAACCAGCGTGGCTGCGATCGGACGGACACCCACCGAGGCTGGAACGAACACCGTCTGGACCTGCGGTGCCATGGTCTGGTTCATGCCGGCCAACTGCATCTCGTAGTCGAAATCGGTGCCGTCGCGCAGGCCCCGGATCATCATGATCGCACCGGCCTTCTGCGCGGCCGTGACCGTCAGATTGTCGTAGGTCGAAGCCTCGAAGCTGCAGCCCGCCGCGGCTGCCACGGGGCCGAAGATCTCATGCGCCATCGCCAGCCGCTCCTCGGTCGAGAACAGCGGCTTCTTGCCGTGATGCACGCCGACCGCGACGATCAGGCGGTCGCAGAGGTGGACGGCCTGCCGGACCACATCGAGATGGCCGTTGGTGACGGGATCGAACGAGCCCGGATAGAGCGCAATGCGTTGCATGCGCTCGTCCTATACCGCCCGGAACAGGCCGGCAAGCCGCCGTCAGGCACGCTGGCGTGGCTGTGATGGGCAAAGAGCGGCCGAGAGACTGCATTGCGATGGAATGAGGTGCGACGCCGATGGGCCGGAACCGTGGTCGGCTACCGCGATTGTTTCGTCGGAACATCCGACATGAAACACGCTCGCGCCGAGACGAAACCAATTCGCCCGTCCCGCGAAGACGTCTCGAAACCCGACCTGGTTATCAAATCGTTAACGAACACGGGCCGAACGGCCCAGACAGGGGACCGTCATGATCAAAGCGCTATCTGCAGTCGCAGCAGCCGGCTTGGTGGCTGCCGGCATCACCCTCCTGCCCGGCTTCGCTCCCCAGGTCGAAGCCAGCGTGCCGCGTCCGCTGGCCAAGGCGGACCGCCTGGACATCCGCCCGATCGGCCGCGACTGCTCGCAGCAGGCCTGGCCCAACTTCGAGGCGGGCTGCCTGCGCAGCGCCGGAACCCGGGGAACCATCCGCGAGGCCAGGATGGTCTCGGTCGAGCGGACGCAGTGAGGCGAACAGCGAAAGACCTGCGTCGTCCGCTATTCGCTACGCCCTATTCGCCATTCGCCTGGTCAGCGTTCCCGTTGCCGTTCTCGGCCTCCTCGCCGATATGCTCCACCGAAACGACGTG
Organism: Bradyrhizobium sp. HKCCYLRH2060; assembly: GCF_051168135.1. Classification (NCBI taxonomy): domain Bacteria; kingdom Pseudomonadati; phylum Pseudomonadota; class Alphaproteobacteria; order Hyphomicrobiales; family Nitrobacteraceae; genus Bradyrhizobium; species Bradyrhizobium sp. HKCCYLRH2060. The sequence goes on along the minus strand of NZ_JBNPUK010000002.1, from coordinate 38,092 downwards.
CTCATCATCGGCGGTGTCGAACACGATGACGCCCTGCGTCGAGCGTCCCGCGATGCGGATGCCGTCGACGGGGCAACGGATCAACTGCCCCTTGTCCGTCACCAGCATGATCTGATCGCCATCCTCGACCGGGAATGAGGCGACGAGCTTGCCGTTGCGGTTGTTGACCGACATCGCGACGATGCCTTTGCCGCCGCGGCCGGTGGTGCGGTACTCGTAGGACGAGGTGCGCTTGCCGTAGCCGTTGACCGAGACGGTCAGCACCACCTGCTCCTGCGCCGACATCTCGACATAGCGTTCCTGCGACAGCTGGATCGCGCCAGCGGCCGTCTCCTCGCCCTCGGCCTCGACCGGCTCCTCGGTGGCAGCATCGCCCGACATCGCCCGGCGCATCTTCAAGTACGCCGTACGCTCGTCCGAGGTCGTCTCGACATGGCGCAGGATCGACAGCGAGATCACCTTGTCGCCGCCGGCGAGCGCGATGCCGCGCACGCCCATCGAGGTCCGACCGGTGAAGACGCGCACGTCGGTGACGGGGAAGCGGATGCACTGCCCGCCCGACGCCGTGAGCAGGACGTCGTCGCGCTCGGTGCAGATCTGAACGTTGACGATCTCTTCGCCCTCGTCGAGCTTCATCGCGATGATGCCGGAGCGGCGCACGTCGACGAAATCCGACAGCTTGTTGCGGCGGACGTTGCCGCCGGTGGTCGCGAACATCACGTCGAGATTGGCCCAGGAGGATTCATCCTCCGGCAGCGGCATGATGGTGGTGATGCGCTCGCCCTGCTCCAGCGGCAGGATGTTGATCAGCGCCTTGCCACGCCCGTTGGGCGCCGCGATCGGCAGCCGCCAGACCTTCTCCTTGTAGACCTGGCCGCGCGACGAGAAGAACAGCACCGGCGTGTGCGTGGAGGCCACGAACAGCCGGCTGACGAAATCCTCCTCGCGGGTCTGCATGCCCGAGCGGCCCTTGCCGCCGCGGCGCTGCGCCCGATACGCCGACAGCGGCACGCGCTTGGTGTAGCCGGCATGCGACACGGTCACGACCATGTCCTCGCGCTGGATCAGGTCCTCGTCCTCGACCTCGCCTTCCTGCTCGGCGATCACGGTGCGGCGCGGCGTGCCGAACTCCGCCTTAACAGCGGCGAGCTCGTCCTTGATGATCCCCTGTACCCGCGCCCGCGAGCGCAGGATGTCGAGATAGTCGTTGATCTCGACCTTGAGCTTGTCGAGCTCGTCGGAAATCTCCTCACGGCCGAGCGCGGTCAGGCGCTGCAGGCGCAGGTCGAGAATCGCCTTGGCCTGCTCGAACGACAGCCGGATGGTGCCGTCCTCGGAAAGACGGTGGCGCGGATCGTCGATCAGCGTGATGATGGCCTCGACGTCGCGCGCCGGCCAGTCGCGCGACATCAACGCCTCGCGCGCGGTCGCAGGATCGGGCGACGTCCTGATGACCCGGATGACCTCGTCGATATTGGCGACGGCCACGGCAAGGCCGACCAGGATATGAGCGCGGTCGCGCGCCTTGTTGAGCAGGAACTTGGTCCTGCGCGTGACGACACGCTCGCGGAACGCGACGAAGATCGTCAGCAGGTCCTTCAACGTCATCGTCTGCGGGCGGCCGCCGTCGAGCGCCAGCATGTTGGCGGCGAAGCTCGTCTGCAGCGGCGTGAACTTGTAGAGCTGGTTGAGCACGACGTCCGGCACGGCGTCGCGCTTCAGCTCGACGACGACGCGGTAGCCGTCGCGGTCGCTTTCGTCGCGCAGGTCGGCGACGCCTTCGATCTTCTTTTCGCGCACCAGTTCGGCGATGCGCTCGACCATCGTCGCCTTGTTCACCTGGTAGGGAATCTCGGAGATGATGATCGCCTCGCGATCCTTGCGGATCGTGTCGATCGTCACCTTGCCGCGCATCATGATCGAGCCGCGGCCCAGATGATAGGCCGAGCGGACGCCGGCGCGGCCGAGGATGATGCCGCCGGTGGGGAAATCCGGCCCTGGAATGATGTTGATGAGGTCGTCGATCGTGAGCGCGGGATTGTCGATCAGCGCGATGCAGGCATCGATCACCTCGCCGAGATTGTGCGGCGGGATGTTGGTGGCCATGCCGACCGCGATGCCGCCGGCGCCATTGACCAGCAGGTTCGGATATTTGGCCGGAAGAACCGACGGTTCCTTGTCGGAATTGTCGTAGTTGGCCTGGAAGTCGACGGTGTCCTTGTCGATGTCGTCGAGCAGCGGAATCGCCGACTTGGCGAGCTTCGCTTCGGTGTATCGATAGGCCGCGGGGGGATCGCCGTCGACGGAGCCGAAATTGCCCTGGCCGTCGATCAGCGGCACGCGCATCGAGAAGTCCTGCGCCATGCGCACCATGGCGTCGTAGATCGACTGATCGCCATGCGGATGGTATTTACCGATGACGTCGCCGACCACGCGCGCGGACTTGACGTACTTCTTGTCGGGCGTGTGCCCCTGCTCGTACATCGAATACAGGATGCGCCGGTGCACGGGCTTGAGGCCGTCGCGCGCATCGGGCAGCGCTCGCGACACGATCACGCTCATCGCGTAATCGAGGTAGGAGCGCTTCATCTCGTCGAGGATGGAAACGGGACGAATGTCGGAAGGTCCGCCCGGCTCGCCGGGCTTCTCATCTTCTTTATCGGACAAAGGGGATACCGGTCGGTTTTGACACGCGAAAATCGCTTGGAATCATATAGCGCATGGCGCTGCCGCTAGCCACCCCCAAGGGGGTTCGGAGCGCGCTTTTTCTGCTCGCCTTTCCAGGGACTTAACCGGTTGCCGCGGCCGCCCATGGCAGGCTCCGGGAACCCTGTTTGGCTATGGGCCGAAGACCACCTTGTGCATGATCCGTCCAGGCATGAGCGTGAACAGTCCGGCAATCACGAGGGCGCCGGAGAACAGCGTGATCATGGCCCGGCGATGGGGCCCCACCCGATGGCGGTGCGCAGCCCACACCGCAACCGGCAGCACGGCCAGCGTATAGAGCGACAGCAGGTGAATCGGGCTGAAGGGACCGACCAGCCGGATGGTGTGAACCCAGAACGAGCTGGCCGCAACGGCGGCCATGAGAGTGACCCAGATCCAGCCGAGCGTTCGATGCGGCAAGGTCCCTTTCGGGGCTGCGAACTGGACCAGCCCCAGTGCGAACGCCGTCATCGCGGCGACAGCGTGCAGCAGGACGGCGGGCTCGGCGGCGAGCAGCGGTGCGAAGCTCATGCAACACCCCGGTGGTCAGGTTACGCACAGCTCAAGCGAACGAAACGTCAGACGCGCGCGATCGCCTGCAATGCGAGACCCGAGGTGATCGCCCCGGCTCCCGTCCCGACACGGACGGAAGCCACCTTGTATCGACCGAGGACGCAGGCGGCTCAGAACGGAATGTCGTCGTCCATGTCGCTGTTGCGTCCGCCACCGCCGGCCGAAGCGACCGCGCGGCGCGGCGGCGCCATCGACGGACCGCTGCTGCCGAAATCGCCGCCACCCATGTCATCGGAGAAGCTGCCGCCCCCGCCACCACGGCCATCGAGCATCGTCAGGGTCGAGTTGAAGCCCTGCAGGACGACCTCGGTCGAGTACTTCTCGACGCCGCTCTGGTCGGTCCATTTGCGGGTCTGCAGCGCGCCCTCGATGTAAACCTTGGCGCCCTTCTTCAGATACTGCTCGGCGACCTTGCAGAGACCTTCATTGAAGATCACCACACGGTGCCATTCGGTCTTTTCCTTGCGCTCGCCGGTCGCCTTGTCGCGCCACGTTTCCGACGTCGCAATGCTCAGATTGGCGATCGGCCGCCCATCCTGCGTACGCCGGATCTCGGGGTCCTTGCCGAGATTGCCGACCAGAATCACCTTGTTCACACTACCCGCCATCACCACTCTCCCGCGGTTCTCGATCATCGGACCGGCCGTCCACACCGGCCTCACGGCGTCCGGTGGCTAACCCTTCCTCTCGCGGCGGACCCTATACGGTTGCCGCGCGGTCCACCCGCCTCGTCCATTGTTTATCCACATATAGCAGGCGGACGGCCATTGTTCCAGTTTTGTTCGCGCGCCTGTGTCTACAACCGTGCGTCGAGTTCCAAGGAACCCGATGGAACCCAATGGAACCGCGAAAAAGTTCCGTCAATCACGAAAAAGCGATTAACTTTCATCAGCTTACATCGCCCCACTTCCTCCCCGCCTGTGGCTTTTGGGAGACGGTATCCAGGGTTGAATCGCGTATATTTGAGGACGGATTGGGGCCGCAAGCGTGGTCGCACCAACTTCACAGACGTGCGTCTCCGGGGACCATTTTGGAGACGCCCAAAGCGGGAGACTTGGGATGAAAAGAATTTTTCTTGGAGCTGTCAGCTTGATGGTCTTGGGGGCGCTGACGCCGGCGGGAGCCGCCGATCTCGCCGCCCGCCCGTACACGAAGGCCCCGGTGATGGCGCCCGCTCCGCTTCCGACCTGGGCCGGCTTCTATCTCGGTCTGCAGGGCGGTGGCGGCTGGGGCCGCAGCGATGAGACCTTCTTCGGTGCGCCGAATACGGCGATCTTTGCCGGCACGCAGCGTTACGACATCACAGGCGGCTTCGCCGGCGGCGTGATCGGCTACAATTGGCAGGTCGACAACATCGTGTTCGGCCTCGAGGGCGACTATCACTGGGCGGACATCGACGGCCGCTCGGCCGTGATCAACGCCGGCGTCGGTGACACCTACTTCACCAAGCTGCGCGGCTTCGGCGACATCAAGGGCCGGCTCGGCTGGGCCACGGGTCCGGCACTGCTCTTCGTCAGCGGCGGTGCCACCGTCGGCGATCTGCAGCACCGCTACGATGGCGTTCCCGGCAACGTGTTCGTGCAGAACGACTGGCGCTGGGGTTGGACGATCGGCGCCGGTGCCGAGTACATGTTCGCTCCGAACTGGTCGGCCAAGGTCGAGTACAACTATCTCGATTTCGGCAAGAGCTCGATCCAGTACTCCCCGGTCGCGACCAACCGCTCGGAGTGGAGCGACACCGTCCATACCGTCAAGGCCGGCATCTCCTACCACTTCGGTGGTCCGGGCATGTCGCGCTACTGATCGCACGCCAAAAGCGAATATGTCGAAAGGCCGGCCTCGCGCCGGCCTTTTTTTGCGTGCCAGAACCGGTACTTGCCGAGCCGTTGTGTCCTTTGGGTGACGGCTTTTTACGGCGGAAGGGGCTATCAAGGTCCGGCGGGTGGGCGTTGGTGAGAGCGTGCGTGCGGGCGTCGGACTTGGTTTGGGGAATGCGATGAGAAGGCTGTTGCTGGGGGCGACAACTTCGCTGGCGCTGGGGATTGCGCCGGCCATCGCTGCCGATCTGCCCGCGCGCACCTTCACCAAAGCGCCTGCGATGATCACAACGATCTATGATTGGAGTGGTTTCTATGTCGGCCTGAACGCCGGCGGCGCATCCTCCCGCACCTGCTGGACCAACAAGGTCAGCTTCGCAGGTGTCGCTGCGACCAACGCCGAGGGTTGCCACGATGCGACCGGCGCGCTGGCGGGCGGCCAGATCGGCTATCGCTGGCAGGCTGGCGGCTGGGTATTCGGCGTCGAAGGTCAGGGCAACTGGGCCAACCTCAAGGGCAGCAACACCAGCCAGTTCGCCCCGGCCGTGACCAACCAGACCAAGATCAACGGCATCGGCGTGTTCACGGGCCAGGTCGGCTATTCCTGGAACAACGTGCTCTGGTACGTAAAGGGCGGCGCCGCGGTCGCAAGCGAGAAGTACAACGGTCTCGCCACGGCAACGGGCGCGGCTCTCGACCAGTCCAGCGCCACGCGCTGGGGGGCTGCGGTCGGCACCGGTGTCGAGGTCGGCTTCGCCAAGAACTGGTCGGTCGCAGCCGAATACGAGCACCTGTTCATGGGCAACCGCACCCTGGGCTTCTCCGGTGTTCCCGGCGGAGCCGCGGGCCGGACCGATGCGGTCGGCCAGGACGTCGACATGGCGACGGTCCGCGTCAACTATCGCTGGGGCGGTCCCGTCGTCTCCAAGCACTGACCCTCGAGGACAGGCACTCGAAGACTGGCGCGCTCGAAGACTGGCACTCGAGGCCTGACGCGCCAGGCGCTCACCATGCGTGCCCTCGGGACAGCTCCACGATCGGCGCGACGGCCGCGATCTTTACCCGCGCTTAAGCACGTTCGACACATCCCGCCGCACACCTGCTGCCGATCACGAGTTTAGAAAGCAGTCTCTCCTACAACCAGCCACAGGCCACCTTCGCGTGGGCCCGGATCGGAGGGATCCGGTGCGAGGACAGTTATGGGACTGGGGAGAGACGAATGCAGAAGACGACCTTGATCTTGACCGCTGGAGCAGCGGCGCTGGGACTGGCGCCGGCCTCCGCGGCCGACTTCGCGACGCGCCCTTACAGCAAGGCGCCGCCGCCGGCCTATGTCACGCCGCTGCCGAGCTGGGCCGGGTTCTACCTCGGCGTCAATGGCGGCGCCGACTGGAGCCACAACTGCTGGACGCTCAATCGCGTCGGCGGCGTGCCGGTCGTACCGACCCAGTCCGAAGGCTGCCACAATGCCTCGAGCGGACTCATCGGCGGCCAGGTCGGCTATCGCTGGCAGGCGGCGAGCTGGGTGTTCGGCGTCGAGGCCCAGGGCGACTGGACCGACCTGAAGTCGTCGAACGCGAGCACGGCTGCGCTGGCTGCAGGCATCACCAACACCACCAAGACCGATGCGATCGGCCTGTTCACCGGCCAGGTCGGCTATGCCTGGGGCAACGTGCTCTGGTACGTGAAGGGCGGCGCGGCCGTCACCCACAACAAATACACCGGCACGGCGAATGCGGCTGCGCCCTTCCCGGTCGGCACGCTGCTGGATTCCGCCAGCGAGACCCGCTGGGGCGGCACCGTCGGCACCGGCGTCGAGTTCGGCTTCGCGCCGAACTGGTCGGTCGCCGTCGAGTACGACCACCTGTTCATGGGCTCGCGCGACATCAGCTTCCCGGCCACCGCCACCGTGCTGTCGCGCGTCGACACCATCAAGCAGGACATCGACATGGCGACCGTCCGAGTGAACTATCGATTCGGAGCGCCGATGGGCACCCGCTACTGAAAAAAGCCGCCACTCGCACGCATTCGGAAAGGCCGGCCTCCACGCCGGCCTTTTTCGTGTCAACAGCCCGGCAGCGTCGCGGCGTTTTTGTGCTAAATATATGATTTATAACGCTTTTTCGTTTCTGTGGCGGGCGCGTTACAGCGTCTCCGGGATGCCCTGTGTATGACTTGCCCATCGCTTGTCATTCCAACCTCCCGGGGGAGAATTTGATGAAGAAGTTGCTTGTGATCACGACGGCCCTCGCCGGCGTCGCGGCCGCCACGTCCGCGTCGGCGGCCGACATGGCGGCACGGCCCTACACTAAGGCGCCGCCCATGGTCGCGCAGATCCTGAGCTGGTCGGGCCTCTACGCCGGCATCCAGGGCGGCGGCGGCTGGGGCACCAGCAAGGAAACCTTCCTTGGCCGCTTCAATGCGCCGGGCTTCCTGGGCACCCAGAACTACAACACCAATGGCGGCTTCGTCGGCGGCGTGCTCGGCTACAATTGGCAGGTCGACAACGTCGTGTTCGGCCTCGAAGGCGACTATCACTGGGCCGACATCAACGGCCGCTCCGCAGTGGTCAATGCCGGCGTGGGCGACACCTTCTTCACCAAGCTGACCAGCTTCGGCGACATCAAGGGCCGCCTCGGCTACGCCGCAGGTCCCGCTCTGTTCTTCGTGAGCGGCGGTGCCGCCGTGGGCCAACTGCAGCACCGCTACGACGGCGTGCCGGGCAACGTCTTCAGCCAGACCACCACCCGCTGGGGCTACACGGTCGGCGCCGGCGCGGAATACATGTTCGCCCCGAACTGGTCGGCCAAGCTCGAGTACAACTATCTCGACTTCGGCAAGAGCGCGATCCAGTACAGCGCTTTCGCGACCAACCGCTCCGAGTGGAAGGACACCGTCCACACCGTCAAGGTCGGCCTCAGCTACCATTTCGGCGGCCCGGTCATTGCCAAATACTGATACCTGCAACCGACAGGTTCCGAGAAAGGCCGGCGAAAGCCGGCCTTTTTTGTTGCATCGATACCACCGTGCCGGCTCGCCACACACGGAACCAAGCAATTGAGTAACATAGGCTTTCTGGAACTGGGCCGTAAAAACGCGGTTTGGCCGCGAGTGTGTCTTCAGGGTGACGGTAATCCGTACGGAACCGGGCTATAGGAACCTCGTCAACTTGAACGGGTGAGTCTGTTTCGTGCGTAAGCTTATCGGTGCGATGCGGACTTCGAGGAATAAACTGGAGACTGGAATGAAGAAGATCTTGCTCGCGACCGTGGCCCTGGCCGCCCTGGCCGCTCCCGCTGCCGCCGCTGATCTCGCCGCACGCCCGACCTACACCAAGGCCCCGGTTCTCGCGCCGGTGCAGACCTGGACCGGTTTCTACATCGGTGCGATGGGTGGCTACGCCAATGAGGATGCTGACTTTGCGGCCATGAAGGGCGGCTTCGCCGGTGGCACCGTCGGCTACAACTGGCAGCAGGGTGCTGTCGTGTTCGGCCTCGAGGCCGATGCTGCCTGGGCTGACATCAATGCCTCCGTCGGCGCGCTTGGCGTGACCGCCGAATCGAAGATCCGTGACTGGGGCACGGTCCGTGGCCGCATCGGTTACGCCTTCGGCCCGACCCTGCTGTACGCCACCGGCGGTTACGCCTGGGCCGACAACCGCATCTCGCTGACGGCTCCCGGCGTCGCCGTTTCGGACAGCAAGATCCACTCGGGCTGGACCGTCGGCGCAGGCGTCGAGTACATGTTCGCCCCGAACTGGTCGCTGAAGGGCGAGTACCTCTACAAGAGCTTCGGTGGCGAGAGCTACACCTTCACCGGCCTCGGCACGCTCGCGACCGGCACGCTCAACGTGCATTCCGGTCAGGTCGGCATCAACTACCACTTCTAAGAACGTCGCCTCCGGGCCAACGCACACAGCCTCCGCTCTGCCAGAGCGGAGGCTTTTTCTTTGCGGGATCGCGCACAGGGCCGGACGGAACCGGCAGCCTCCTGCCAATCGCTGCCATTCCCTGAGCGCATTGTTGATGATTCGCTGACGGTACTGGAAATCCGGCCGCGTTCTTCCTACGTTCCGACGATACCTTTTCCCTCTGGCGTCCGATGGCCGGCTCCCGGCAGAACGCGCCTGCAACAATGGCGCGGTCTCGCGCCGTGGGACGATCGTCATGGATGAAGTGCTCAAGGCCAAGCAGCGCGCGCAAGCCAACCAGTCGAGCCTGCGGGCCATCACCATCCGCGGCGCCCGCGAGCACAATCTGAAAAACATCGACGTCGAGATCCCGCGCGACAGGCTGGTGGTGTTCACCGGGCTGTCCGGCTCCGGCAAATCCTCGCTCGCCTTCGACACCATCTATGCCGAGGGCCAGCGCCGCTACGTCGAATCGCTGTCGGCCTATGCGCGCCAGTTCCTCGAGATGATGCAGAAGCCGGATGTCGACCAGATCGATGGCCTGTCGCCGGCGATCTCGATCGAGCAGAAGACGACCTCGAAGAACCCGCGCTCGACGGTGGGCACCGTCACCGAGATCTACGACTACATGCGCCTGCTGTGGGCGCGCGTCGGCGTGCCCTACTCGCCCGCGACCGGCCTGCCGATCGAGAGCCAGACCGTCTCGCAGATGGTCGACCGCGTGCTGGCGCTGCCCGAAGGCACCCGCCTCTATCTGCTGGCGCCGGTCGTGCGCGGCCGCAAGGGCGAGTACAAGAAGGAGCTCGCCGAATATCTCAAGAAGGGCTTTCAGCGCGTCAAGATCGACGGCACCTTCCATGAGCTCGCCGAGGCGCCCACGCTCGACAAGAAGTTCCCGCACGACATCGACGTCGTCGTCGATCGCATCGTCGTGCGCCCCGACATCGGCCAGCGCCTCGCCGAGAGCTTCGAGACCGCGCTGAAGCTCGCCGAGGGCCTGGCCGTGATCGAGTTCGCGGATGCAGCCCCTTCCTCGTCATCACCGGGCCGCGCCGAAGGCGCGAGACCCGGTGATCCATCCTCTTCGAAGGAGATGGATGGCCGGGTCAAGCCCGGCCATGACGAGAAGAAGAAGGTGGCCAAGATCCACGACAAGAGCGGACCGGAGCGCATCCTGTTCTCCGAAAAGTTCGCCTGCCCGGTGTCCGGCTTCACCATCCCCGAGATCGAGCCGCGGCTGTTCTCGTTCAACAACCCCTACGGCGCCTGCCCGGAATGCGGCGGCCTCGGCGTCGAGCAGCACGTCGATGCCGACCTCGTGATCCCCGACAAGGACGTCACGCTGCGCAAGGGCGCGATCGCGCCGTGGGCCAAGTCGTCATCGCCCTACTACCTGCAGACGCTGACCGCGCTGGGGAAGTTCTACAAGTTCACGCTCGACACCAAGTGGAAGGACCTGCCGAAGAAGACGCAGAACGCGCTGCTGCACGGCTCAGGCGACGACGAGATCAAGTTCACCTATGAGGACGGCGTTCGCGCCTACGACACCAAGAAGCCGTTCGAGGGCGTGATCACCAACATCGAGCGCCGCTTCCGCGAGACCGAGAGCGAATGGGCGCGCGAGGAGCTCGGCAAGTACTTCAACGACGTGCCCTGCGCCGGCTGCAAAGGCTTCCGGCTCAAGCCCGAGGCGCTGTGCGTCAAGGTCGGCGGCAAGCACATCGGCGAGATCAGCGATCTCTCCGTCAAGGCTGCCGGCGAATGGTTTGCCGAGGTGCCGAAGGCCCTGAACGCGCAGCAGACCGAGATCGCCACCCGCATCCTCAAGGAGATCCGCGACCGCCTGACCTTCCTGCTCGACGTCGGCCTGAACTACCTGACCCTGGCGCGCTCCTCCGGCACCTTGTCCGGCGGCGAGAGCCAGCGCATCCGCCTGGCCTCGCAGATCGGCTCGGGGCTGACGGGCGTGCTCTATGTGCTGGACGAGCCGTCGATCGGCCTGCACCAGCGCGACAATGCCCGCCTGCTCGATACGCTGAAGCGGCTGCGCGACCTCGGCAACACCGTGATCGTCGTCGAGCATGACGAGGATGCCATTCGCCTCGCCGACTATGTGCTCGACATCGGCCCGGGCGCCGGCACCCATGGCGGCAACATCGTCGCCGAGGGCACGCCGGCCGAGATCATGCGCAATCCGGCGTCGCTGACCGGCAAATATCTCACCGGCGAGCTCGAGGTCGAGGTACCCGAGCGGCGGCCACCGAACCATCGCCGCACCATCAAGGTGATCAACGCCCGCGGCAACAATCTGAAGAACGTCTCGGCCGAGATTCCGCTCGGCCTGTTCACGGCGATCACCGGCGTGTCCGGCGGCGGCAAGTCGACGCTGCTGATCGACACGCTGTACAAGGCGATCGCGCGCAAGCTCAACGGCACCAACGAGGCGGCGGCGCCGCACGACCGCATCGAGGGCCTGGAGCACATCGACAAGATCATCGACATCGACCAGTCGCCGATCGGCCGCACCCCGCGCTCCAACCCCGCGACCTATACCGGCGCGTTCACGCCGATCCGCGAATGGTTCGCCGGCCTGCCGGAATCGAAGGCGCGCGGCTACGAGCCCGGCCGCTTCTCCTTCAACGTCAAGGGCGGCCGCTGCGAGGCCTGCCAGGGCGACGGCGTCATCAAGATCGAGATGCACTTTTTGCCCGACGTCTACGTCACCTGCGATGTCTGCAAGGGCAAGCGCTACAACCGCGAGACGCTCGACGTGCTGTTCAAGGGCAAGTCGATCGCCGACGTGCTCGACATGACCGTCGAGGAGGCCGCCGAATTCTTCAAGGCGGTGCCGCGCGTGCGCGACACGTTCGAGACCTTGCGCCGCGTCGGCCTCGACTACATCCATGTCGGCCAGCAGGCCACCACGCTGTCCGGCGGCGAGGCGCAGCGCGTTAAGCTCGCCAAGGAATTGTCAAAGCGCGCCACCGGCCGCACGCTCTACATCCTGGACGAGCCGACCACCGGCCTGCACTTCCACGACGTCAAGAAGCTTTTGGAGGTGCTGCACGAGCTGGTCGCGCAGGGCAACACGGTCGTCGTCATCGAGCACAATCTCGAGGTCATCAAGACCGCCGACTGGGTCATCGACCTCGGCCCCGAAGGCGGCGACGGCGGCGGCGAGATCGTCGCCTGGGGCCCGCCCGAGGACATCGTCAAGGCCCCGCGCAGCTACACCGGGCGGTTCCTGAAGCCGGTGCTGGAGAAGTCGGCCAAGCCGAAGAAGCGCAGCCGCGGCGCCGCGAGCGAGGCGGCGGAGTAGTTCCGTCGCGCCGTCATTGCGAGCGAAGCGAAGCAATCCAGAGCCGGGCGCGAGACTCTGGATCGCTTCGTCGCTCCGCTCCTCGCGATGACGGTCGGGACGACGGGCTCGTGCGCCATGCGAGAGGTCGCTGCTTGCACGGACCCTAGATCGTACATCAGTTCGATTGAACGAACGACTCCGACGCGTAGCAATCGAAGCACAGGAAGACGTAGATCATCCCGCAATCCGCGATACATATCTCGTCATTGATCGAATCGAGTTGACCGTAGAACGTCATCTTGACCCGGCAGGTCTTGCAGGTCGGCCATTCATCACCCTGGATGAAATCGGGGCTTCCACCGAGCCGGTGCCTGCGTCCGATCGGCTTTGGCGCCCATTTGAAAGGTGGCATTTCGCGCGCGACGTCATCCAACGGTTCAGGGACGAGCTGAAACGGCGGAATGACTTTCATGCGCGGGTCCGCTGGACTTCGAGGTTACAAGGCTTACCCAGCCTATCGTCTCCCCCCTGTAACGCAACGACAAAGCCCGCCGCTCAGCCAAGCGCGACGGGCTTCATCGTTGCTCTACCAACTCAACTCACCAGCGATAATACCCGCTGCGCGTGCCGTTGTTGTTGCCGCTTGGGCCGACGTCGCCCTGGGTCGAGCTCGGGGTCGGGTGGTTGGTGCCGTTGTAGCCGGCACCCCAGCCCGGGCCGTCATACTCGCCCGGCGCAACCGCGACGTAGCCTTCCTCATAGACCGGTCCGGGCGCCCAGGCGTAGGAATCGCGGTAGGCATAGGTGCTGGTGACCTGGCCACCATAGCCGTAGCCGCCGGGGCCGTACTCGCCGGCTGATGCGGCGGCGGTGCCGGCGACCAGCGTGACCGCGGTCAAAGCCGCCAAACCAAACATGCGTGTCATGAACTTGCTCCTTCGTTCCTAATTATCGCGGAGCAAACAACGTGAGGACCCCCGCGGTTCCGCGGCAGGTCAAGACAATGCTGCGACACAACGCTTCGCTCACATTGCCGCGATCAAATGATCCAACGCGGCTGTATCTTAGCGGCTCACTGCGGAAGAAAAGCCCGCCGCTCGTGTCCGGGCGGCGGGCTCGTCAACTTGACGCTGACTTATCTGAAAGCTCTGAAAGCGACTACCACTGACGATAGACGCCGGTCAGCGTGCCATTGTTGTTGCCAGACGGACCGACATCGCCCTGGGTCGAGCCCGGTGTCGGATGGTTGGTGCCGTTGTAGCCGCCGCCCCAGGCCACTGGGCCAGCCACCGGACCCGGCGCGTAGGCCGGCCCCGGCGCTGCGCCATACACCGGCTCGGAATCCGTGGTCTGCGCCGGCGGCACCCAGGCCATGGAGTCGCCGAAACGGGCATAGCCCTGCGCGGACGCAGCGGCGGTGCCGATCACCAGCGTGGCTCCGGCCAGCGCGGCCATCTTGATCGTGCGTTTCATGTCTCTCTCCTTGCTTCTGTGCGGGGTCAACCACCGCACCGCGCAAGGCGTTCCTGCAGCGCACACTCACAAAAATCGTGATCAAAGGTTGATTGGCCGCCGCACCGAGCCCCTTGCAGGACTGAGCGAACCCAGCCCCGCAAAAGCTCCCCTGCGACGCTCAAGCCGCGACGGCGACCGCCCGCGGCCGCGCCACGCCGGTCTTGGTGACTCCCGGCAGCGGCGGCGCCTTCGTGCCGGTCGCATGCGGGAAATACTGCAGCTGCATGGAATGCATGTAGCCGGCTTCCGCGGTCCAGGAGTCGTTCGCCTCGACGATCGGCGTGATCGTGAACAGGTCCGGATTGCTCGGCGCAATCGCGGTATAGGTCGGGATCGATGCGCTGAGCCACTCGAGCGGTTTGTAGATCGAGTAGTAGTTGGTGTCCTTCAGGACAGGCGCCGGCGGCGGATAGGTGCCGAGAATCCCGTTCAGGTTGGCCCACCCCATCGGCACGATGTCGTTGCTGTTGACCGCCGCGTAATAGGTGTAGCTCTTTGCGAAGGTCGCCGCGAATCCCGCGTTCCACATCGTCGGAGCAGCGAAGGTGTGCGGCCACAGCGTGAACTTCAGCGACGAGTTCAGCTTCGGCAGCTGATCCTGCAGCCATGCCGTCGCCGCCACAGCGAGCGCGCCGCCGAGGCTGTGCCCGGTCACCATCAGTTGCAGGTTCTGCTTGGCCGCGAGGCCGCGCAGATAGTCTAGCAGCGACAGGTCCGTCGTGGGATCGGTGAGCGCGATGACCAGCGCCAGCGCGTCGTTGATTCCGGCGCTGATCTGCAGCGGCGCGCCGGCCTGCTGCGGATACAGCCACGGCACCTGGAAAACCGCGTCGGCATCGGCGAGCACGTTCTCGAAGGCGCCGGCAACCGAGCCGTCGACATCGGTGCCGCGGAACGCCAGCGCATAGCTGCCGTCGCTGCCTTGCGCGACATAGGCGAGCACGCCGTTGTTGACCGCCGGGCCCCAGACGAGCGACCACGGACCGTTCGCCGCGCCCGACGGGACGGACTTCAGCATCGTCACGAAATCGCTCGGCTGAACCGCATCGAGCGCGTCGTCGATATAGGCGAAGTAGGACAGATAGGCTGCAGCCACCTTGTTGAGGGCCATGTGAAATCTCTCTGGCTTGAATGATGAAAACAATTTCGATCAAATCGGGCAGGCAGACCCTGATCCGCCGGCGCACCGGGATCATAGACCGCGTCATCTCCAGGTGCACATCACAACATGTTCACCCCCTGATCATCTAACGTCGCCATGGCGCTGCGAGACGCAACGGTCGCGTCTCATTGCGCCCCGCCCCTCCCGTTGCTATGGCGCAGGGCTGTCGCAGGACGACACGCCTCGACGATCATCAGCCCCTCGCCACGCTTACCCCGCGCGATGCCATATTCTCTCGTCATCTTCGATCTCGACGGCACCCTCGCCGACAGCTTCCCGTGGTTTCGGGTCCACGTGAATGCGGTCGCCGCGCGCTTCGGCTTTCGCCAGGTGAAGGACGAGGACATCGACGGGCTGCGCCATGCCTCGACCCGCGAGATCCTCGATTTCCTCCAGGTGCCGCGCTGGAAGCTGCCCTTCATCGCGCGCCACGTGCGCCGCCTGAAGACGGCGCATGCCGCAAGCATTCCGCTGTTTGCAGGCGTCGACATCATGCTCGACACGCTTGCCGCGAACGGCACGACGCTCGCATTGGTCTCGTCGGACAGCGAGGCCAACGCGCGGCAGAAGCTCGGATTGCGCGCCGGTCTGTTCGCCGATTTCGATTGCTCGGCCTCGGTGTTCGGCAAGGCACGCAAGTTCCGCCGCGTGCTGAAGCGGCTGCGCGTCGACCCGGCCCGGGCCATCGCGATCGGCGACGAGACCCGCGACATCGAGGCGGCGCGCGCCGCCGGCATTGCCTTCGGCGCGGTGACATGGGGCTATGCCGCGGAGCAGGCGCTGCGCGACCAGCGACCGGAGATGCTGTTCACGCGGGTGGAGGAGATCGTGGAGCGGCTGGTCGTGCATGCCGGACGAGATCCGTAGCCTGCATCGGCGCCGGGATGCAGGGACAATGACGAACCTCGATACCTGCCCGCGTCTTTGTGAGCGCCTCGTCAAAGCCCGGATGAGCGCAGCGACATCCGGGGTCATCGCCGGCGTCGCAGAAGAACCCGGATATCGCTGCGCTCATCCGGGCTACAGTCCGTGCCCAGCGCCTCACCGCCGCAGGAACGCGCCGAAGGCGCGCGGACCGTCGCCGACCTTGATCTCTCCCGTGACCTTCAGCGCGGCCACGTCGATGACGCTCAGGATGTTGCTCTCCCAATTGGCGACGATGACGCGCTGGCCGTCGGCGGTCGCCTCGATGCCCTCCGGATAGTCGCCGACACTGATGCGCTTGAGCGGCTGCAGGCTCGCCAGGTCGAACACGCTGACCGTGCCGTCATACTGGTCGGTGGCGAAGCCCCTGCCCTGCGCCAGCGCCACCGCATAGGGCCGCAAGCCGGTCTTGACCCGGCCGATCTCGCGGCGCCCGGCGAGGTCGATCACCGAGACGTCGTTGGAGGCGACATTTGCCGTGTAGGCGCGCTTGCCCTCGGCGTCGATGGTGACACCGAACGGCCGCGTGCCGACCTTGATGGTCGCGAGCCGCTGGCGCGTCGCCGTGTCGATCACCGAGACCATGTCGTCGTCGCGGTCGGCGGAGAGCAGCAGCTTGCCGTCGGGGGTCACCGCAAGCCCCGACGGCGAGGCGCCGACCGTGATGCTGCCGCTCACGCTACGGGTCTTCGCATCGATCACGCGGATTGCGGCGTTGTACCAGTCGGCGACGTAGACCGTCGAACCGTCCGGCGTCACCGCTATGCCGAGCGGCCCGCCACCGACCTCGATGCGGCCGACGACTTTTCGCTCGGCAGCATCGACGACGCTGACGGTCTTGTCGTCCGGACTCGCGATATAGGCGAAGCGGCCGTCGGCGGCGACGGCAACTCCGGCCGGCTTGCCGCCGATCGGAATCGTCGCCACCGGCTTCGAGGTCGCGAGATCGACGATCGTCAGATCGTCGCTGAGCTGATTGGTGACGAAGGCTTCCTCGGCGTGAGCTGCGGTGCCAAGGGCGAGTACAACTGCGAACAGAAGGGCTCGGCCAAAATGAGAGAGAGGACTGGTGGCAGAGTAGCGGACTCGGTGCTTACCTCTCCCCGCTTGCGGGGAGAGGTCGGATTGCATCGCCAGATGCAATCCGGGTGAGGGGGTACAGGTCTCTCCACGAGCACTTCCCGTGCGTCTGCCCCTCACCCCAACCCTCTCCCCGTAAGAACGGGGAGAGGGAGCGCAGTGCCGGCTGGGCGACATCATCGATCCCTAACTACCAATCCGCCCCTTCAGCTACCGCCCTCCACCTTCTTCTTCAGGCCCTCGAGCCCGCCCTTGTAGAGCCCACTCACCGCGTTGACCGCGGCCTCGTCGTTCAGCTCCGGCGGCGGGTCGTTGTTGGGGAAGCCGCGGTAGAACGCGCCGGTCCATTCGACCACGCTGCCCTTGCCGTCAGCGCTCGGCGTCACCGCGATGGTCGACGAGTAGTTCGTCACCGGCAGCACCTTCACGTCGACGGCGGTGATGCGATACGAATAGCTCATCTTCTCGGCGTCGTATTTGTAGAGCTCCTCGTCGACGGTCGCGCCGCCCTTCAGGGTCAGCTTGCGCGTTGCGCCGATCTCGTTGCCCTTGTCGCCCGCGGTCTTGTCGACGATGCCGAGCCAGCTCATGTCCTGGAAGTTGCCGATCACGGCCCACACCTTGGCGGGCGCGGCGTTGATCTCCACGTGCTCCTGCACCTTGCGCCGGGTGGGCCCATGCGCTTCCGCCATCGTCAGGGTCGTGATTGTCAGGGCCGTCGTCGCGATCGCGAGCGCCGTCCTTGCCGTCAGCGCCTTGCCGAACACCATCCTCATCTCGTTTCCTCGGTCACTTTCATTGGCCCGCGCATCCGGCGCGGACAGGCCTATCTTTGCACCGCACTGGATTGTTGCAACAAAAAAGACCGTGTCGTGGCCGCCTCAATTCGCGCCGCAGCAGCGCTTGTATTTCTGGCCGGAACCACAGGGACAGGGGTCGTTGCGGCCGGTCTTGCCGAACGAGGCGAACGGATTGGGCTGCCGGGCAAAGTTGGTCGACGTGGGCACCGGCGGCCCGCTCTGCCGGTATTGATACAGCGTCAGCACCGCCTCGCGGATATCAGCCGGCGCCTCGCGGTCGAGCTTGGCGTTCTCGGCACGATCGTCGTCGAGCGCCAGCTCGATCGCCACCATCAGACGCAGCGCCGCCTCGCCCACCTCCCCGTCGACCTGCCGATAAGCCTTGAACCTCTCATGGCGAAGGTCCACGGCCGCCGCAAAACCGTCGATCCACAGCTCCCAGACGACGTCGCCGTTGAAAGCGTCGATTGGAAAACGCGGCTGGTACTGCTCCGGATGCTGCGCGAGCGTCAGCGCGATCTCCCGGTGATAGTCCATGACCAGCCCGAGCACCTCATTGGCATGGTCGATGCTGGAGAAGACGGAGCGATGCCCCTTGCCGAGCCCGAAGGCCGCCGCGAACCATTCGCCCGGCGGAATCGGCTCAGGCAGCACGAGCAGGCCGGCGATGAAGCCGTCGAGCTCCTCCAGCACCATGGCGCGATCATCCAGGGCCAGCAGCGCCCGTTCGAGCTTGTCGTGGCCGTGGGTCTGCTCCGGCATGCTGCCCCCCTCTTCCTTCGCTGCCGTCGCGCCCTGAGTCGCCCGACGGGCAGGCCGCGCACATGGCCGAGCTACGACGCGGCCGTTTTGACACCAAAACAGCCGTGCGCGCAAAAGCTAAATTTCCGAACGCGATCAGCGGCATCACGCTTGTCCAGTCCTGCCGCAAAAAACATTCTTATTTCGTTTTTAGAGAATTTCTGTTTTCCTGCATGCGTCCCGTCCTCACGAGAGGGACGCTTCGCGGTCGTCACGGGCGTGGAGGGCGGGATGCGATGGACGTCACGGGCCCGGTGCTGATGCGCAAGACGACGGGTCGCGGGACGGACGGCGAAATCGTGTGGTCCTGACCTCCCGACGCTGAGGTCAAATGGGTGTCGATGCCTTTCAGGGCGTCGCGCCGATGACGGTGGCCAGAAAGCCCGGTGCACCGAGGAGAGCGCGTATAAGTCGTAAACCGTCGCGCAGGGAAGGCCGGTTGTTCGGCCAATCCTGTGGTTCCTGCCGCCTGCATTTTTTTCGCAGGCGGGCCATGGGTGCGGCCTGCACCCGGCCTTCCCTGCGCCCTCTCACCTGGGAGGGCGGAATGAATGTCAAAGCTCGGATGCCGGGGCATCGCGAGATCGGTGTCACATGGCCAGTCACGGCGAGCAATCCAGAGTCGTCCGGAGCCGTCACTCCGCGAACACCGCCTGCACGAACCCGTCCGGATCATTGCAGAACTCGCGCATGGCCTTGAAATGATCAGTGTCCTGCACGCGGACGGGCTCCAACCCGTATTTGGTCAACCGCAGCAGAGTCGCGCCCGGATAGGCCATCAGCACCGGCGAATGCGTCGCCATCAGCACCTGGCAATGACTGGAGTCATCCATCCGCCGCATCAGCTTCAAAAACTCGATCTGCCGCGCCGGCGACAGCGCCGATTCCGGCTCGTCGAAGATGTAGATGCCCTGGCGCTGGCAGCGCTCGTCGAAGAAGCGCAGGAAGCCCTCGCCGTGGGAGTGGGACAGGAAGTCCGGCGGCGGCCCGCCGAGCGGATCGTCCAGTGCGGCCTGGTCGAGATAGCGCGCCACCGAAAAGAAGCTCTCGGCGCGGAAGAACCAGCCCTGCGTGATCTTCGGCAGCCAGCTCGCCCGCAGCGCGGCAGCGAGTGCGCCGCCCATGCGCTCCACCGCGCGGCCATGATCAACCGGCATGTAACCCTTGCCGCCGCCGGCCTCGTCATAGCCGGCGAGCGCTGCGATGCCTTCGAGCAGGGTCGACTTCCCGGTGCCGTTCTCGCCAACGATGATCGTAATCGCACGCGTGAAGCTGAGCTCGAACTCATCCTGCAGGAACGGCAGGCAGAACGGATAGGCGGCGCGATCGGAGATCTTGGCCGGATCGAGCCACAGCCGCTTCAGATAAGGGGCTGGCAGCCGGATCTCGCGTTGCTTCCTCGCCATGACGCCTTCACAACCTCGGTGACATCCCCGGCAATCTCGCACATCGCGGCCGCATCGGCCACCGCCGCACCACCGCTACGCCACGACCTCCAGCACCAGCTCCATGGTCATCAGCACCGGATTGTCGCCGCGGACGAGGCGGCCTTGCGCGAGTGCTCCGGTGTAGTCGACCAGCGCGACGTCAACAGTGGCTTCAAGGCTGTCGTCACCGGGCGCGATCGTGCCGGCGGTGATCGTCAGCTCCGTCGCGAACGGCTCGACGACGCCGCCGTCCTCGAAGCGCGCCCCGATGGTCGAGCCGACGCCGCCGCGAATGCGCCCTTTGCTGATCCGCTGCGCCCGGCAGAACGCCTCGAGGCAGCCGGCGAAATCCTGGTTCGGCCGCAGCCGCAACGCGAAGGCGCGGCGATCCGTCGTGGCGCCGCTTGGTGCGGCCGCCACCGGGCCGAACAGCTTGAAGCCGGTCTCGGGATCAGGCGCGGCCGTGAAGATCGCGCCATCGAGCCCGAAAGCCTCGACCTCGAACGGCTCGGCGACGATGGTCTCTTCCGGCAGGATGTGCCCTCCCCCGGCGCGGCCGCCCTGTTCCGTCCACAGCGCGTGGCAATGGAAGAACGGCGCCCCGTCGCGCACGCCGAGCGTCATCGTCGCGGTCGACAGGCGCGTCACACCGGCGGGCCGATAGGTCTCGCTGTAGAACGCGGCATGGTCCGCCGTCTTCGACAGCGCCGGCATCACATAGGCGAACGGGCCGAGCGCACCGCCTTTGATGTCGAGCACGCCGCCGGCAAAGCCCTGGGCCGCCAAGCCGCGGCGCGCAGCTTCGAGCAGCGGCAGGCCCTGCTCCAGCTTGAACGAAAAAGCGCGGCCGCGCGCCGCGACCCACTGGATGCGGTCGGCCACGGGCGCGCCGGGCTGGATGATGGATCGCATCACGCGTCAGTCCTGCCTGGTGAGATCGAGCAGGCCGCGCGCCTCGAGCTCGTCGCGCACCAGACGCTTCGGAATCTTGCCATAGCCCGATTTGGGCAACGCGTCCCAGAAGAAGAACCGCTTCGGCATCTTGTAGCGCGGCAGCTTGGTCGCGAGATAGCCGGCGATGGCGCTCTCGCTCGGCGCCGCCGCGCCCTCGCGCGCGACGCAGACGGCGACGCCGACCTCGCCCCACACCGGATCGGGCACGCCAAGCACGGCGACCTCGCCGATATCCGGATGCGTCAGGATCTTTTCCTCGACCTCGCGCGGATAGATGTTGGAGCCGCCGGAGATGTACATGTCCGACGCGCGGCCGGTGATGTAGACGAAGCCGTGTTCGTCCATGTGGCCGAGATCGCCGGTGCGGAACCAGCCGTCGCGAAACGCCTTCGCGTTGGCCTCCGGATTGTCGTAGTAGCCCGCGAACACGGCCGGTCCGATGACGCAGATCTCGCCAGTCTCGCCGGGCTTGAGCTCACGCCCCTGATCGTCCTGGATCGAGACCTGCATGCCCGTGCGCTCATAGCCGCAGGTGCCGATCCGCGCCTCCGGTCCATCCTCTTCCTCATGCGCCGCGGCCGGCAACACCGTGATGTTGCCGGTGACCTCGCCGAGACCGAAATACTGCACGATCACCTTGCCGAGCCGCGCGAGCGCGCGCTTCTGGTCCTCGCGATACATCGGCGCGCCGGCATAGATGACATGCCGCAGCGAAGAATGATCGAACTGGTCGACCGCGGGATGCTCGACCATCATCTTGAGGATGGTCGGGACCGTGAACAGGTTGCTGACGCGATGCCTCTCGATCAGGCGGAAGGCTTCGGTGATGTCGAACTTCTCGCTCGGCAGCAGCACCGTCCGGGCGCCGCGCGCGCTCTGCATCAGCTGGTGCACGCCGGCGCCGTGCGACAGCGGCGCCACGACGAGAGACGCGTCGTGTTCTGTCGTGCCCGGCGTCAGATCCGCGAGATGATTGGTGATGACGAACGCCATCTGGCCATGGGTCAGCACCGCCGCCTTGGAGCGGCCCGTGGTGCCCGAGGTGAAGAAGAACCAGCAGGGATCGTCGTGCTCGACGGCCGCATTTGCGACCTCTGCGCCCGCATGCGCCTGCATGGCGTCGGCCACGGAGCGCGCGCCGAAGCTGCCGCCCTCGCCGATGCGCCACGTGAACTCCGTGGTCGTCACCGCCGCAGCATGCTCCGGAAAATCGCCATGGCAGAGAAATGCCTTGGCGCCCGAGGCGGTCGCGAGATAGGCGACCTCGTCCGGCATCAGTCGGAAATTGGTGGGCACCCAGACCGCGCCGAGCCGGAACGCGGCGAACATCGAGACGAACATCTCCTCGCAGTTCTTGGAGTGCACCAGAATGCGATCGCCCTTGGCGATCCCCCGCTCGGCCAGCGCCGCCGCGAGCGCCGAGACCATCGCGTCGATTTCGCGCCAGGTCCACGACCTCTCGCCCCAGACGAAGCCGACGCGATCGCCAAGCCGGCGGCCATTTTGCGTAACGATATGCGCGAGGTTCATCACGCGGCGGGACATCCGCAGGGGTGCCGGTGTCATCGACAACCTCTCGCGCCGCTGCAGCTGACGAACAGACCCATGGAAGCATCCCCTCGATCGATCCTTCAGGCGATCTCAGCCGCCCGATACCTTTGGGCCTGTTTATCCCGGTCCTGCTCGCCCTCGCAAGGCCGGCCTCCCCATCGCACCCATGCGGTGGCGTGTTTCGAACGGATGCAGATGCCGCGCGACAAACCGTGGCCGGCCGCGCATTTCTTCATATCACCGCGCGCCGAATCTGATTTGAGGACAACCATGATCGATCGTCGCTTCCTGCTTCTCGGCCTCGCTGGCGTGCTCGCCGCTTCTCCGCTGCACGCGCAGGCGTCTTCTTCCAACGAGCCCGTCGGCATCATGACCGCGATCTATACCCGCGTCGCCAAGGGCAAGGGCGAGGATGGCGGCACCTTCATCATCGAGGACAAGGCGGCGCGCGCGAAATATCTGTCGAAGTCGCTGGCCGCCCAATGGGCGAGGATGGACGCCCGCACGCCCAAGGGTGAGGTCGGGGCGATCGATTTCGATCCCGTCACGAATTCGCAGGATCCCGATGTCGCCTCGTTCAAGGTGACGCCGGAAATGCAGGACGGCGACAAGGCAACCGTCGCGGTCAGCATTCGCGGCCACCGGACCGAGCGCAAGGAACAGGCCGATGACGTCATCCGTTACGACCTCGTGCGCGAGGCCGGCCAATGGAAGATCGACGACATCCGGGGCGCCGTCGATGGCAAGCCGTGGTCGATCCGCGCGATGCTGGTGGAGTTCCTCAAACTCACCGAGAAGCCCAAGCGAAAGTAGAGAGAAAGTAGAGACGCATGACTGATGTCCGTGACAACAAGGCCGGGAGCCGCTTCGAGCTCGACATCGATGGCCACGTCGCGTTTGCCAATTACCGGGCCACGCCGCAGGGGGTGATCATCACCCACACCGAGACCCCGCTACCGCTGCGCGGCCGCGGCATCGGTTCGCAGCTCGTGAAAGGCGCCCTCGCGCTGATCCGCGCCGACGGCCGCAAGGTCATCGCGGGCTGCAGCTTCGTCGCCGACTACCTCCGTGACCATCCGGAGAATCGGGATCTCATGGCCTGATGGGCCGTGGAATTACCGGGCGAGACGATTGGACGGTGCGCTTTAACGCAATGGCTACCTGGATGGATCAGCAATCCCCCGCCGAACAAGCAACCAGACCCATGGGGAGAGGCACATGTTCATCACAGCCATTTTCGACGTTCTCAAGCGCTACGTTCACTACCGCACCCAGCTCGCCTATCTCGACCAGCTCGATGAGCGCACGCTGCGCGACATCGGCTTCGAGCGCGACCAGCTGCACGCGGAGGCCTGGGAACGCGCCGGCTTCGTCCACGTCTGAGGCGCTGGCGCAGCCTCGCGCTCGACGCGATCCGAGACGACAAAGGCCCGCACGATGGCGGGCCTTTCGCTTTCTTGTTCTTGCCGTGAGCGGCGCAAGCTCAGTGCTTGATCTCCGGCGGCAGCTTGCCGCCATTGGCGGCGAGCTTGCTCATCACCTGCTTGTGCAGCCACACGTTCATGCTGGCGGAATCGTTGGTGTCGCCGCTGTAGCCGAGCTCCTTGGCGAGCTCCTTGCGCGCAGCGAGACTGGAATCGATGTCGAGCGCCTTCATCAGGTCGACGATCGAGGTCCGCCACTCCAGCTTCTCGTGCTTGGCAGCCGCCGCCTTGTCGACGATCGCAGCCACATCGACATTTTGCGGCGCAGCAGCCGGGGCTGCCGTCGGGGACGCGGCCGCGCCGCCTGCCGGCGCGGTACCACCAGCGGCGGGCGTGCTGCCGCCGGCCGGTGCCGCCTCGGCATGATGGCCGAAAATCGCGCCCATGATCTTTCCGAAAACGCTCATCAATGGCTCCCAATGGATGGTGATCGTAAGAAGAACTCGGCCGGCGGCCTTCCGTTGCGGAGACGCCCGTCGGAGCCGCCCCGCCACCGCCGTGGCCTGCCAAACGCGAACACGGCGACCAATGTGAAGCTTACCCAAGGCGGAATGACGGCGGAACGACTTTATTGGACCATGCTCCAGCTTCTGCGTGAGCGTTCCAGTCTAATGCACTGCGACATTCACAGCCCTCACCGAGGCGTGAGTAGGCGCAGCCTGTTTTGGCACTATCCTGATGACTTCCGTTCGCGAATGGCCGCCCCGAGGTTCGTCGCGTCTGGCCATCCGCGAACTTGTTCCAACGAGAAGCGCAGCCCGCCTGCGTGGTTGGGAAGCGCCCTACGCAAGTTGAGGGAGCACACGACGATGGCCACCTACCACAGCAATGCTGCCTCCCACGTGCGGGCGGCAGACGAGGTCGCGGCTGAGCTGACGATTCGTACGATCGACATGTCGAGCCTGATGCGCGCGCTCCGGCTCGGCTGGGATGACTTCAAGGCGGTGCCGAGTCACGCCGTGATGCTATGTGCGATCTATCCCGTTCTCGGCCTGGTGCTGGCGCGCGCAGTGTTCGGCTATGCGGTGGTGCCGCTGTTGTTTCCGCTGGCGGCGGGCTTCGCCCTGCTCGGCCCGTTCGCCGCGCTCGGTCTCTATGAGCTCAGCAGCCGCCGTGACCGCGGCGAGGACACCAGTGCCTGGGACGCCCTGGAGGTGCTGCGGTCGCCGTCGTTCGGCTCGATGCTCGGACTGGGCACGCTGCTCCTCGCGCTGTTCGTCACCTGGGTCGCGACGGCGCAGGCGATCTACGTCGCAGTGTTCGGCTATGGCGGCGCGACCGGTGTGAGCGATTTCCTGCAGCGGGTCTTCACCACACCGCAAGGCTGGTGGCTGATCGCGGTCGGCTGTGGCGCAGGCTTCCTGTTCGCGCTGCTGGCGCTGTGCCTCAGCATCGTGTCCTTCCCATTGATGCTCGACCGTCACGCCGGCGCGCTCGAAGCGGTGGTCACCTCGCTGCGCGTGGCGGCCAAGAATCCAGTTCCGGTTGCGGCCTGGGGCCTCATCGTCGCAGTGCTCCTGGTGGCCGGCACGATCCCGTTCTTCCTCGGCCTCGCCGTCGTGATCCCGGTGCTCGGCCACGCCACCTGGCATCTCTACCGTGAGGCCATCGCGATCCATCCCGACGCCGCCCGGATCGTGCCGCCGGCCCCCCGCAGCTCCAAGCCCGCGGCGGATTTCCCGGCGAACCTGTTCCCATGGCGCTCGCGTGACCAGATGTGAGGACGCCGCGATGAATCTTCACTGCCGCCGGCCTCCAGGCCGGCGGTCGCGTCGAGTGGCCGCAGAGTGTGGCGGCGCTCACGAAATCCGACGCCAATGTGATCGAAAGGCCTTGCTGCTGCCGCGGTTACGCCCGACATGGAGCACGCCCAGCAACGCCTTTTGAATCCATTGCCGTCCAGGTGTTTCGATGATTGCTCGCGTTCTCGCCGTTTCCGCTCTTGCCTGTCTCGCTGCCCTCACCCCCCTGTTAGCGCCAGCGCATGCCGCGGTACCCTGCGGCAACGGCAATTTCGACGGCTGGCTCGCCGAGTTCAAGACCGAAGCGGCGGCCAAAGGCATCTCGCAGAACACGATCAATGCGGCGCTGACGGGCGTGACGCCCGACCAGAGCGTGCTGAACCGCGACCGCGGTCAGAAGGTGTTCAGCCAGACCTTCGAGGAGTTCTCCGGGCGCATGGTGCCGCCGCGCCTGACCCGCGGCTCCAACATGCTGAAGCAATACGGCTCGGTGCTGTCGCGGATCGAGCAGAGCTACGGCGTGCCCGGCGAGGTGCTGGTCGCGATCTGGGGTCTCGAGACCGATTTCGGCGTCAACGTCGGCAAGTTCCCGACCATCCGCGCGCTCGCGACGCTGGCCCATGACTGCCGCCGCGCCGAGCAGTTCCGCGGCGAGTTGCTGGATGCGCTGCGCATCGTCGACCGCGGCGACCTTCAACCGGCCGAGATGCACGGCGCCTGGGCCGGCGAGATCGGGCAGACCCAATTCATGCCGTCGTCCTGGATCAAATATGCCGTGGATTTCGACGGCAATGGCCGGCGCGACCTGATCCGCAGCGCGCCCGACGTTCTCGCCTCCACCGCGAACTATTTGAAGGGCTATGGCTGGCAGAAGGGCAAGGACTGGGAGCCCGGCGGCCCGAATTTTGCGGTCATCCAGCAGTGGAACAAGAGCGAGGTCTATGCGCGGACGATCGCGACGTTCGCGACCCAGCTGGCGCGGGCGCCGTAAGAGGGAGAGTGAGGCCGATCGCGGCATCGCGACCGGCCGTTCGTTCGATGATGCTGTGATACGCCCGCTACTTGCTCATCCCGGCCTGCATCGCCCTGGTCAGGTGCATGCTGCAGGCACCCATCTTGCCGCTCAGAAGCGCGTCCTGCGCCGCCGCGATCTCTTTTTGCGCCGTGTATCGGGCGTCGCCGTCGGCCATGGCCTCGATCGCCGTCTCGGTCTTTTCCAGGTTGGCCCCGCTGCAGCCGGCGCCATGCATCCGCGCGGCCTGAGCCGGACCGAACGCCACGATTGCCGCAGTGATGAGCGCGGCCCCAAACAGTTTGTTCATTGTTCTTCCTCGCTGGTGCGGCGGCATCGGCATCATTGCCGGATGCCGCGACACTTTGTCGCACCTTCCGCGAGATGGCACGAAATGAAATCGCCGCGAGCGATCCGTGATGGCGAGCCTTCCATTCGACAGGTAAAGCCAAAATAATGAATTTATATTCATTCTATCAACCCATGCATTTCGCGAGGTACGGGCCGGGCGGGCACCTCCAAAACTTGTCCAGCATCGCAGTTGGCATTACGCGATCCGGCAATCCGAACGAGCGATTGAAAAACCGCATGAATACGTGGTTTTTTGCAATTCGCTCAGCGGCTGGGCGCCCTGCCCGATTCTTACCCAAGCGTTACTCAAGCTATGCGCCGAGGGGTTAGCTGCATCGCAACATTCACGCTTCCGCATCGCAACATTCCCTTCTATGTTCATTTCAACGATGAAGTTCCAACGAAGAACTGAATCGCGAACTAAAGGAGATTTCTCATGTTGCTCTCGCTCATCCGCATGGTTCAGGCGTTCCGTGAGTATCAGCGCAACGTTGCCGAGCTGTCGCAGCTCAGCGATCGCGAACTCGCCGACATCGGTCTCGATCGCTCGGACATCCCGCGCGTTGCCGCCGGTCACTACAACGGCTGATCAGCACTCTTCCGATCTCTACCGGACATCGCCCGCCTCGCTGCGGGCGTTGCCGTTTTCGGGTGGTTCGCACACGGCGACACACGCGCCCGCTTTCTCGCGCCGAGCCTCACTGGCGCATTTGCAGCGCTCGGGAAAAGCGCTACCTGTCCCGCGCATGACAGGCTCCAAATCACCTTCGAAGACCGTCCACATTGTCGGTGCCGGCCTCGCCGGCTCGGAAGCCGCCTGGCAGCTCGCCGAGGCTGGAGTCGACGTCGTGCTGCACGAGATGCGGCCGGACCGCATGACCGAGGCGCACCGGACCGCGACGCCGGCCGAGCTCGTGTGCTCCAACTCGTTCCGCTCCGACGACGCGGCCAATAACGCGGTCGGCCTCCTGCATGCCGAGATGCGTCGGCTTGGCTCGCTGATCATGCGGGCCGCCGACGCCAACCAGGTCCCGGCCGGCGGTGCCTTGGCCGTCGACCGTGACGGCTTCTCGGTCGCCGTCGCAAGCGCGCTGGAAGGCCATCCGCGCATCGAGCTGCGCCGCGGCGAGATCACCGGCCTGCCGCCGGCGGACTGGGAGAACGTGATCATCGCCACCGGTCCGCTCACCTCGCAGCCGCTGGCCGAGGCCGTCCGTGACCTGACCGACGAGACGGCGCTCGCCTTCTTCGACGCCATCGCGCCGATCGTGCACAAGGACACGATCGACATGTCCAAGGCCTGGTTCCAGTCGCGCTACGACAAGGTCGGTCCGGGCGGCACTGGCGCCGACTACATCAACTGTCCGATGACGAAGGAGCAGTACGACGCCTTCGTCGCGGCGCTGCTCGCCGGCGAGAAGACCGACTTCAAGGAGTGGGAGACCAACACGCCCTATTTCGACGGCTGCCTGCCGGTCGAAGTGATGGCCGAGCGCGGTCACGAGACGTTGCGCCATGGTCCGATGAAGCCGGTCGGCCTGACCAATCCGCACAATCCGACCGTCAAACCCTACGCGATCGTGCAACTGCGCCAGGACAACAAGCTCGGCACGCTCTACAACATGGTCGGGTTCCAGACGAAACTGAAATACGGCCCGCAGCAGCAGATCTTCCGCACGATCCCCGGTCTCGAGAACGCCGAATTCGCGCGGCTCGGCGGGCTGCATCGCAACACCTTCCTCAACTCGCCGAAGCTGCTCGATGCGCAGCTCCGTCTGCGCGCGCAACCTCGGCTTCGCTTTGCCGGCCAGATGACGGGATGCGAGGGCTATGTGGAGTCGGCGAGCATCGGCCTGATCGCAGGCCTCTACGCCGCCGCCGAGGTGCGCGGCGCCGATCTGCTGCCGCCACCGCCAACCACCGCGCTCGGCGCCCTGCTCGGCCATATCACCGGCGGCCACATCGAGACGATCGACGGCGCGACGCGCTCGTTCCAGCCCATGAACATCAATTTCGGCCTGTTCCCGCCGCTGGCGGCGGCCCCCACCCGCAAGCCGGACGGCACGCGGCTGAAGGGCAACGAGAAGACGGTGGCGAAGAAGCAGGCGATGAGCGCCCGCGCGCTGGCTGATCTCGACCGCTGGATCGCCGAGCACCTGCGCGTCGCGGCCGCTGCGTGAGAGCCCCATGAGTTTGCCGAAGACTGATTCCGCCGTGCTGGCGGCACGTTGGAGCGAAGGCGTGCTGCTCAAGCGCGACGTGTTCTCGACCGTCGAGCGCGGCCGCTTCAAGAGCGAGGCCGGCGAAGTCGATGCGGTGCTGCGCCGGCTCGACGAGGTGCCGTGGTGGTCGTTCGTGCTGGCGCGGCATTTGTTCGCGCGCGAGCGCAAGGCGCTGACGCGCGCCAGGGGGCTCAACGCCGGCCCCGATCTGCTGTGGGCGGGCGATCGCGCGCTGGTCCGCGGCTTCATCAATGGCGTGGCGCTGCATCTGGCCAAGCCGCACGGCAACGTCGCCTATTTCCGCTCGGCCAAGCGGATGATGCGCCGGCTGCATCGCGCCGGAATCACGCACAACGATCTCGCCAAGGAGCAGAACTGGCTGGTCGGTCACGACGGCCATAGCTACGTGACGGACTTTCAGCTGGCCGCCTGCTTCGACAGCCGCAGCCGCCTGTTCCGGATCGCGGCCTATGAGGATTTGCGTCACCTGCTCAAGCACAAGCGGAGTTACGCGCCCGAGGCGCTGACGCCGAAGGAGCGCAAGATCCTGGCACGCAAATCGCTGTTCGCGCGCATCTGGCTGATGACCGGCAAGAAGGTGTATCGCGCGATCACGCGCGGCATCTTCAATTTCACCGACCGCGAGGGGGGTGGACGGCGCCTCGTCAACGATGCGCCGGTGCTGATGGATATGATCCGGAAGAACCCGGCCGTGCGCGATGCCGCGATCGTCGCCTTCGCCGACCGCCGAACCGGCGTCGGGCTGTATGCGTTCGTCGAGGGGGAGCAGCCTACGCTTGAAACCCAGTTGCAGAACGAGCTTGCTTCAGCCAAGGGCCCGAAGCCGCCGGAGCACATCCAGGTCGTGCATGCCCTGCCGCGCGACGCCAGCGGCAGGCCACGCACCGAGCTGTTGCAGCTGGTCGCGATGAACCAGATCGACCTGATCGAGCCGATGCTCACGAGCGACAGTGATCGCGCCTTCCTCAAGGACATCCTGGACTCGCGCAAGAACCTGCGCGACCGGTTCAATTTCGAGGCCGACCTGAAGCTGCCTTCGGCCTGAGCGGACGAGACTTCGCGGCCCGGCCATTGTATCCTGTGGTTGCAATGTCGTTTGGGAGGATTTGGCAATGAACGTCGAGACCCGCGCGGCGACAATCTCTCGGTCGTCGAGCATCGAGATCATCCCGACTGGCCGGCAACTCGGGGCGGAGATTCGACATGTCGATCTCAGGCATCTCGACGATGCGGCCTTCGGCGCCCTGCTCCGCGCCTTTCACACGCACTCCGTTTTGCTGGTGCGCGGCCAGGCTCTGACGGACCAGGACCTGATCGCCTTCAGCCGCCGCTTCGGTGATCTCGACTGGGCGCCGGTGCAGGAGAACGGGCGCCGCTTCGTCGACGGTCTGCCCGAAATCTATATCGTCTCGAACGTGAAGGTGAATGGCGAGGCGATCGGCAGCCTCGGCGCCGGCGAAGCGGTGTGGCATACGGACATGTCGTATCTCGACACGCCGCCGATCGCGAGCGCGCTCTACGCGCTGGAAATTCCGCCCGCCGGCGGCAACACCTCGTTCTGCAGCATGTATGCCGTGTACGACGCGCTTCCGCTCGAACTGAAGCGCCGTGTCGCGGATCTGAAGATCAAGCACGACGGCACCTACAACAGCGGCGGCTTCGTACGTCAGGGCGTGACGCCGACCGATGATCCGCGCACCTCGCCGGGCGCGATCCATCCGCTGGTCTGCACGCATCCCGATTCCGGTCGGCAGATGCTTTATCTCGGCCGCCGGCGCAACGCCTATCTGGTCGGGCTCGAACTGGCGGAATCGGAGGCACTGCTCGACGAATTGTGGGCGTATGTAGCCCGTCCGGAATTCGCCTGGGAGCATGTCTGGAAGGTCGGCGATCTCGTCATCTGGGACAATCGCTGCACCATGCATCGGCGCGATCCGTTCGATGATCATGCGCGGCGAATCATGCATCGGACCCAGATCAAGGGAACGAATCGCCCGCACTGATTCGCTTGCGCGCGACATCCGCACGATCAAGCGCCAGATTGCCTGCGAATGAGTTGCAGGTTGCTGGATATTTCCTCGTGCGTCGCCTTGAAGCGTCCAATTTCCGACTCAGAGCGGCAGAGTGTGCCGACAATCGGCAGATCGTGCCGCGATCCTTCCGCGAATTGCCTCCGAGCCGAAACACCCGCGACAAATTACGATGGTTGATTTGCAGGCGCTGGTGAAACTTGGGAGATGACGCAAGTGAGTCTCAGAAGCAACGTTGCTCGAAGCGCCGAAAGCAGCCTCATCCAGGTCATCCCGACGGGAAAGACGCTCGGTGCCGAGGTCTGCAATGTCGATCTCGGATCCTTCGATGATTGGGCGTTCGCCTCGTTCATGCGCGCGCTGCTCAAGCACCAGGTCCTGCTCGTGCGCGGCCAGCGTCTTGGTGAACGTGACATGGCGGCTTTCAGCCGCCGCTTCGGTCACGCGGATCTATTTTACACCTCTCCCGGCGGCTTGCTGGGCGACAGACTGTCATTCTGCAGCCTCTACGCCGCTTATGACGCGCTCTCGCCGGCGCTGCGCAGCCGCGTCGCTCATCTGAAGGTTCGTCATCTCTCGACCGACACCGCCGATGACGGCCGTCGCACCGTCATCGCAGGCCCGGTGCACCCGCTGGTCGGCAATCATATCGATACCGGCCGCTCGATGCTCGCACTGGGGCAGCGCCGCCATTCCTACGTCGTCGGCCTCGAGCAGGACGAATCAGACGCGCTGCTCGACGATCTCTGGCAGCTTGCCGAACGGCCCGAGTTCAGTTGGACCCACACCTGCCGGCCCGGTGATCTCGTCGTCTGGGACACCCGCTGCACGATCCACCGGCACGAGCCGCCGGACATGCCGAGACTCCTGCACAGCCCGCCACTATGGAACACGATGCCCTCGGCTTGAGCCGGCGACGGCGTCAGCGCGCGCGAAAACTCGCCGTCCCCGCGGCCCGCCACAGCGTCCACAGCGTCGCGAGGCGCGAGCGGGGGCGCGGTTGAAACGGATCGTCGCGGGGCTCGGCCCGCGCGAGGTCGCGCCGGACCAGCGCGAGCGGCAGCAGAACCGGCCGCACGGACGGCGGCGCCTGGCGCGCCAGCTCGAGGGTGTGATCGAGATGCTGCCGGGCCTGCCCGCGCAGCTCCATGATCACCTCCTGGATCGCCGGTGACGCCTTGCTGGAGAACATCTCCTCCTGGCCGACGCCATGCCGCGCGAGAAGATCGAGCGGAACGTAGAGCTGCCGGTGGGCGGCATCGCGCGGCAGCGACGCGATCACCTGGAGCAACCCTTGCGCGATGCCGGCATGGTGCGCGAGATGATCGGCGTCCGCAAACGGCGGCGCAATGATCTGCGCGGCCAGCGCGAACAGCGCGCCGCGCGTGTCGCCGAGATAGCCGTCCAGCGCCGCCATCGTCGGCATCGGATCGTTATAGAGATCGAACTGATGCTCATCGACCAGGCGCGTCAGCCGCTCGACCGGAAGCGCGAAGCGCTGCACGGTGAGCAGCAATTCGGCCGCAACGGGATTTCCCTCCGCGCCGCCATGTTCGTGACCCGTCAGCGTGTCGTGCCACCACTGCAGCCGGACTTCGCCCGGCAGCGGCTGCGACACCAGATCTCGAATGCGGCTTACTTCGACGTTGAATGCGTACAGCGACAACAGCGCACGCCGGGGCTCGGGTGGCATGAACAGCGTCGAGGCGTAGCGGTCGAAATCGTGCTCGCGGACAAGGCCTGCACAGAACGCGGCGTCGCTGTTGGCGCTCGTCTCGCTCATGGGACGGCGATGAGCGCTGCCGCAACCCGGCGCCGCTCGCCGATCATGACGTTGTAGGTGCGAATCGCGGGGCCGGTCTGCATCGCATCGAGCACGACGTTCACGCCGCGCAGGGCCGCGCGCAGCGGTGCGGGCGGGATCCAGACTTCGTTTCCGGTGCCGATGATGAGCGTGTCGATTCTATTCGCCGCGTCGAAAACGCGCTGCAGCGAATATCGGTCGATCTGGCCGGGCCGAGTGACATCCCAGGCCCAGATCGAGTCGGGCAGGCACAACAGCGAGCCGCGGTGCGACATGCCGGCAAAGGCAAAGCCGCCTTTGCCATAGCCGTCGATCGGCGCCGATCGCGGGAAGTGCGGAGTGTCGTTCGGAGTGGTCATGCCCGAGACCAGCTTGCTGCCTCCGGATCTGATCCGAAGGCAAGCTTCCTTCGAATCACGGCATCTTCTTCTTCGCCGCCGGCTTCTCCTCCTGCGCTTCGGCTCGGACCGAATGCACGCCAAGATAGATGAGGATCGGCGACGCGATGAAGATCGAGGTGTAGGTGCCGACCAGCACGACTCCGAACATCATCACCGCGGTGAAGCTGTGGATCGCCGGGCCGCCGAACAAGAGCAGCGCCAGCAGCGCCAGGGTCACCGTGACGTGCGTGATGATCGAGCGCGACAAGGTCGAGTTGATCGATTCGTTGAGCAGCTGCGGCATCGGCATCTTCTTGTAGCGCCGCAGCATCTCGCGGATACGGTCGTAGATGACGACGGTGTCGTTCAGCGAGTAGCCGAGAATGGTCAGCAGCGCCGCGATGCTGGTGAGGTCGAAGTCGACCTGGCTGATCGACATGAAGCCGATGGTCAGCACGATGTCGTGGACGTTGGCGATCATGGCGCCGAGCGCGAACTGCCACTCGAACCTGAACCAGAGATAGATCAGGATCGAGACGATCGCGAGCATCAGGCCAAGCAAGCCGACGGCGAGGAACTCGCCAGAGACGCGCGGACCCACGACCTCGACGCGGCGATATTCGACGGAATCACCGATCGCCGCCTTCACCTTGTTGGCGGCCTCCTGCTGCGCGGCATCACCGCCAGGCTGCTCGGCGATACGGATCAGAACCGATGCATCGGTATCAGCACCGAACTGCTGCAGCTGCACTTCGCCGAGGCCGAGCGTCGACAGCTTCGCGCGCATCCCGGCGATGTCGGCGGTGCCCGACTTGGCCCGCACCTCGAGCAAGGTGCCACCGCGGAAGTCGATGCCGAGGTTCAGGCCGTGGGTGAAGAACAGCACGATCGCCAGGATCGACAGTGCCGCCGAGATCGGGAAGCTGATGCGGCGGAACTGCGTGAAATCGAAATGCGTGTCGTCGGGCACGATGCGCAGCGACGGTAGCAGGCCGAGCGCGCTGACCACCGTCAGCACCACGATCAGGATGCCAAGCCCGATGAGAACCCAGTGTGTCACAGTAGCTCCTAGATTGGCACGCTTTGCGGCCGCTTCCACCGCACCCACCCCGCCACGATCAGGCGGGTGAGCGTGAAGGCGGTGAAGACCGTGGTGAGGATGCCGATGCCCAGCGTCACGGCGAAGCCGCGCACCGGGCCGGTGCCGATGTAGAACAGCACGGCGGCGGCGATGAAGGTGGTGATGTTGGAGTCGAGAATGGTCGCCAGCGCGCGCTTGAAGCCGGCGTCGATCGCCGAGATCGCATTGCGGCCGCCGCGCAGCTCCTCGCGGATGCGCTCATAGATCAGCACGTTGGAGTCCACGGCGATGCCGACCGTCAGCACGATGCCGGCGATGCCCGGCAAGGTCAACGTGGCGTTGAGCAGCGACAGCACACCGAAGATCATGGCGACGTTCACGACCACCGCGATGTTGGCGAATACGCCGAACAGCCGGTAGGTCACCAGCATGAACACGATGACGAGGATCGAACCGACATAGGAGGCGAGCTCACCCTTGGCGATCGAATCGGCGCCGAGACCCGGACCGACGGTGCGCTCCTCGATGACCGTGAGCGGCGCCGGCAGCGCGCCGGCGCGCAGCAGGATCGCGAGCTCGTTGGCAGACTGCACGGTGAAATTGCCGGAGATCTGGCCCGAGCCGCCGGTGATCGGCTCGCGGATGACCGGCGCCGAGATCACCTTGTTGTCGAGGACGATGGCGAACGGCTGCCCGACATTCTCGGTCGTGGCCTGCGCGAACTTGCGCGAGCCGGCCGAGTTGAAGCGGAAGGTGACGATCGGCTCGTTGGTGCGCTGGTCGAAGCCGGTCTGCGCGTCGGAGAGATCTCCGCCGGAGACCAGCACCTGCTTCTTGACGACATAGGGCTGGTTGGGCGGCGACGCGCTCTGCAGCACCTCGGAATCCGGCGGCACCCGCCCCTGCATCGCCTGATCCGCCGGCACCGAGGTGTCGACCATGCGGAATTCCATCTTGGCCGTGCGCCCGAGCAGGTTCTTGAGCTGCGTCGGATCCTGCAAGCCCGGCACCTGCACCAGGATGCGGTCGTTGCCCTGGCGCTGGATCACCGGCTCGACGGTGCCGAGCTCGTTGACGCGGCGCTCGACGATCTGCATCGACTGCTCGATGGTCTGGCGGATGCGTTCCGTGATGGCCGCCGGCGGGATCGTCAGCCGGACCAGTCCGCCGCCGGCATCGCTGACCTCGAGGCTGCGCTGGCCGCTGGAACCGAGCAGCCCACCGAGCGGCTGCGAGAGATCACGCAGCTTGGAGATCGCAGTTCCCGTGTCGCTTTCCTTGGTGATCCGGACCTCGACCCCATCACCCCGGCTCACCAATCCGGTGTAGCCGATCTTGGCATCGCGCAGCGTGCGGCGAACGTCGTCGCGCACGGCATCGAGCCGCTCCTTCTTGATGTAGTTGGAGTCGACCTCGAGCAGCAGATAGGAGCCACCCTGCAGGTCGAGGCCGAGCACCAGCCGGCGCTGCGCCCAGGCCGGCCAGGTCTTGACCGTCGCCTCGGAGAAGAAGTTGGGCACCGCGCACAGGCACACGACGAGCGCCGTGAGAATGATGCCCAGCGCCTTCCACCGCGTGAAATACAACATGGAGCTTGTCCGTAAGGGCCGTAGCCGGCCCGAAAAATCAGAACATCACTAGAGAGCGAAGGCCGGAGTTCATCTGGCCGGGCCGCAATCAGCTCGCGGCCTTCTCGTCCTTCTTGTCGTCCTTTGCGTCTGCCTTCGCGGGCTCGCCCTTGGTGCGGACGCCGGTGATCATCTGGCGCATCTGGCGCACGCGGATGCCGTCGGCGATCTCGAACTCGACCTGGTCGTCGTCGACGACCTTGGTCACCTTGCCGACCAGGCCGCCCTGGGTCACGATGGTGTCGCCGCGGCGGACGTTCTTGACCAGGTCGGCATGCTCTTTGACCTTCTTCTGCTGCGGCCGAAGGATCAGGAAATACATGATCACGAAGATCAGCGCGAACGGCAGCAGCGACATCAGCATGCTGTTGGTGTCGCCAGCGCCGGCGGCCTGGGCATAGGCAGGGGTGATCAGCATGTGGTCGATCCTCGTGGGCAGCGCCCGGTGAGACGGGAATAGCCGGCGAACCACGCATGTCTCGGCGCGGGCCGGCCTCTTGCGAATTTCGCGCGGAATATAGCGGCAGCAGTCCCAATAGCAAGGCGCCCCGCCCCTTCATTTCGCCCCGCTTGCGGCAGCCGGCGAGGCCCGATATGGCTGCCCCATCAGGAACTTGCAGCATGTCGAAAAAACCAGCCAAAGCCCCGTCCCGTAGCCCCGCCAAAAACGCCCTCGGACCGCTCGCCAAAGGCACCCGGCCTGCAGCGCAAAAGCCACCAGAGATCGCGGCAAAACGTCCTGCCCGCCCCGCCTCCGACGATACGGCTGACCGGATTGCCCGTGCGCTGGAAGCGATTGCCGCGCATCTGGCAGCAACCCATGCGGGTGCCACGCCCGCGCTGGACCTCAACGCGGCCGACGCCTTCGTCTGGCATCCGAACGGCCGGCTCTCGACGGTGCCGCGCGTCAGCCGTGTCGAGATCGACCTGCTCAAGGGCATCGACCGGATGCGCGACATCCTGATCGAGAACACCGAGCGCTTCGCCAACGGCCTGCCGGCCAACAACGCCTTGTTGTGGGGCGCGCGCGGCATGGGCAAATCATCGTTGGTGAAGGCCGCTCACGCCAGCATCAACGTCACGCGCAAGCCGGCCGACCGGCTGAAGCTGATCGAGATCCACCGCGAGGACATCGAGAGCCTGCCGGCGCTGATGGACATCCTGCGTGCCGCACCGTTCCACTTCATCGTGTTCTGCGACGACCTGTCGTTCGACGGCAATGATGCATCCTACAAATCGCTGAAAGCCGTGCTCGAAGGCGGCATCGAGGGACGCCCGGAGAACGTCATTCTCTACGCCACCTCGAACCGGCGCCATCTGTTGGCTCGCGACATGATCGAGAACGAGCGCTCCACCGCGATCAATCCGGGCGAAGCGGTCGAGGAGAAGGTCTCGCTCTCCGACCGTTTCGGCCTGTGGCTCGGCTTCCACCGCTGCAGCCAGGACGAATATCTCGCGATGGTCAAAGGCTATTGCAGCCATTTCGACATCGCAGTGGCCGAGGATCAGTTGGAGCGCGAGGCGCTGGAATGGGCCACGACGCGCGGCTCGCGCTCGGGCCGCGTCGCCTGGCAGTTCACGCAGGATCTGGCGGGCCGCCTCGGCGTGCGGCTGAGCGCGAAGTAATCCGACCTTCCGCGCCCCATCGCAGGCGATGACAGTCGCCTGCGTGGCACGCAACCAGTCTCAGCCTCCGTCATTGCGAGCGCAGCGAAGCAATCCAGAGTCCCGCACACCACCCTGGATTGCTTCGCTGCTGTTCAGCCCGGGGACATGGCTGACAGGTGTTCGGAGACATGGTTGACACCTCAAAATT